>NZ_NMQW01000020.1 GCF_002234615.1 Paenibacillus rigui
CGAGATATGACCCTGTCATTTCGGCGGCAGCGGCAGATGTGTATAAGAGACAGGTATACAACTCTTGCTTGTTTCGTATCTAGTTTTCAAGGTACAAGTGACCTTGAATATATGCGGTTGTGGTGGAACGGCAGACACGCCATCTTGAGGGGGTGGTGTCCTATGGACGTGCAGGTTCAAATCCTGTCAACCGCACCATTCCTTATTTGCAGTCGTGGCGGAATTGGCAGACGCGCACGGTTCAGGTCCGTGTGGGCTAACCCCCCGTGGAGGTTCGAGTCCTCTCGACTGCATACCCATCTGTTCCCTTAGCTCAGCTGGATAGAGCGTTTGACTACGAATCAAAAGGCCGGGAGTTCGAATCTCTCAGGGAACGCCACTTTCTTTCTCACTTTCTTGAATTACATAAGCAAAGCCTGCGATAACGGATCGCAGGCTTTTTCTGATTCGTCAAATGAAGCATGGGCAACCTTGCACGACTAACTGATGCCTGAGATGGCTACCATGTGTTGTACATTCTTCTATGCAGCTTCATGTATAACTTTCAAAGGAGTCACGGTATGCTCGGTTACCGAAGATCGTAACCGTTCTGCAACGTATTGAATTAGTTGCATCCTAGATAAACGGCAGCGTCCTAAGGAGCTTGCTGACGCAAGCTCTTAGGACGGAGTAGGTGTTATTCGCTAAGCTCGTTCGTTGCAGCCTGGTCCTCATTGCCTTCCAGCAAAGAAGACAGCTGTTCAACCTGCTGTTTTTCATCAGCCGTTTCTGCATTGGCTTGCGCGGCATTCAGCGCGTGTTCTACAACATTTTGTTCATTGTTTGCCATGGAAATCACCTCCTCTTATCCCTCTATACATAAGTATTCCTCTCAATGAGCAGGTACATGCATTTTTGCAGAAAATGGCACTAAATTGGAAGGGATTTGTTTATTCATTTTCACTTGTTTTTTCTACATAACCTGTATTCGGAATCTGCACCGTTCCGTTCTCTAGTAGAACCACCCCGTCCGAAGTGCCAGCGGCGTATTACGTCACTTAGTTGTTCGCGCGTAATGTCTTGTCCTTGTTTTGTCGTGCTGTTCCTTACGCTGGTTTCTATAGGGTTACGGGCTTTTTTGTCGTTAGTTGGTGATGTCATTCAACGCCCTCCTCTGTGACCAATGAAATATAGAGCGGCATAGCGCTTCTTTGCTCTTCTAATATCTCACAAACTTCCTGCTTTATTCACCTCGGAAATACGTAACGGAACAAACAAAAAACCCAGCCATGCAGGATGGCCGGGCTCAAGATAAGTACAATGATCAGTTAATCAAATGAATATTGGGAGATGCCGCTAAGCCCAAATACAGCAAAAATAAGAATGAGAAATACAATATACAAGACAATAAATATCGCGGCGAGAAGTAACGAAGCCTGAGCGTAATTTTTTTTGTTTGGGTTGGTTCCGTCCCCGAAGGCCCAGACAAACAGCATAATCAAATTCACAAGTGGAATGGCAAGGACAATCAGAGTTACAATCCACTGCTTTACAGTGAGGACAGGGGCTTGATTCGTACCTTCCGGTCCTCGTATGGAGGAATAGGTCTGCTCCATGGTTATGCCTTTCACCTCTTTTCTAATTTCAATTTAAATGTTTATGTTTATTAAACTCCTTGTGGGTTTGTAAGCTTTATAGGACAATATATGGGATTCATTGCTAAGAGAAGGAGGAAAACCCATCCTCGTGAAGAAGATAATTATTTATATAGAAAATATGGATGCGAGGGACAATCATGGTTGAGCCAAGAACCGACTTTCACAATAGTTCCCCTGGTAATGAAGCATTTATGTCAAGCGCATCTACGGGGCAAATGGAGAAGTTATATCAGAATGCGTTTGAATATGCTGCTGTAGGTATGGCCCTCATCGATTTGGAGGGTGCTTGGATCAAGGTGAATTCCGCTTTATGCCGTATAGTCGGTTATACAGAGTGTGAGTTAGTCAATACACCATTAAACAAATTAATTCATCGACAGGATTTACTATACTTAAGAAGAACTCAAAGCAAGCTGATAAGCAGCCGTTGTGATATGTATAATAAAGAAATACGATGCTACCATAAGCAGGGGCATATCGTATGGACCTTGATCTCCGTATCTATTGTAAGGGATGATCAGGGAGCACCTCCCATCATCGTCGCTCAAATTCAAGATATTAGTGAGCGGAAGCAGTTAGAACAAAAATTCAGTTCTTTGATCGAATATAACCCTGCAGGTATCATTTCACTTGACATGAATGGCAAGATAAATGGGCTGAATGAGGCGATGGAGCAAATCATCGGATACAAGTCTACTGAACTGATGCAGCGGCCCTTGAAAACGATTATTGCAGGTGAACCGGAGCACCTTCATATATTTCAGCATGCAACGGATGACAAAGAGCAGTACAACCATGATATCACCGTGGTTCACAAGGAAGGACATCTGATTCAGCTGGGAGCCAAGGATGTTCCTATTATTGTAGACGGTATTATTGTTGGGTTCTATATTATAGCTAGAGATATTACGGAGCAGAAGAAGACGCAGGAAAAGCTCGGAATCATTCAACAAGACCTACGGGACGTCGTGTCGAAGCAGCAAGGAATGACGTATAAGTTCAAAAAAGTGGGTGACCAGTTCATTCATACGTTATGTGACGGGGAATTGGTCTATCGTTTGGGCTATAATCCTGAGCAAATTGTAGGTAAGCACTTAAAAGAAATCACAAAGGATTTGGAGATTATGGAAGCGATTGAGGCTTGTTATGAAAAAGCATGGCAAGGAGACGAAACTGTAACCTATGAAGGGCAAAAAGGGGATATTACCTATCTTATTTATATGAAGCCTGTCAAAAGGAATGGGGAAGTCGTTGAGGTCATTTCATCATGCGTAGATATCTCCGAAAGAAAGAGAACTGAAGAAGCCCTTAGAGCGACCAAGGAAATGCTGGAGTCCTTTATCAATAACATTCCGGATGCAATAGATGTTGTGGATATGGATGGGCATTTGCTGCGGGTCAACCGTGCTTTTGAGAAAATATACGGATACTCTGAACAGGAGGTTATGGTAAATCCGCTGTTGACCACACCGGAAGACAAGATGGATGAAAGAGAATTTTTGCTGCGAAGACTACGGGCGGGCATAATCATTGAAAACTATGAAACGACTCGAATTAAAAAAGATGGCAGTATCCTGTACATTTCAATGACATTATCCCCCATCAAAGATGCAGTGGGTGACATCATTGCATTTGCCGCAATCACGAAGGATATTACTGAGCGGAAAAAGACGGAAGAATTGCTGCGTAAATCGGACAGACTTTCGGTTGTTGGCCAGTTAGCCGCAGGTTTGGCGCATGAAATCAGAAATCCTTTAACGTCTCTTAAGGGCTTTTTACAATTAATGCAAGCGGGAGTGCCTTCACAGGAACGATATTATGAAATCATGATCTCAGAGCTGGATCGCATTAACTTTATTGTGAGTGAATTTCTGATCATTGCCAAGCCTCAAGTTACCCATTATGAAGAAAAATCTTTGCATAAGATTCTGGATACGGTCATTCAATTGATTGAACCTGAGGCCAATATGAAAAACGTTCAAATGAAGGTCTGTATGAGCTTGGAACCCATCGTTGTAAGCTGTTCAGAAATCCAGATGAAGCAAGTGTTCATCAATCTGTTGAAAAATGCAATTGAAGCTATGCCTCACGGCGGGTTTGTCCAAATCGAGGTGTTAAAAGGTCCAACAGACGTTACGATTCGTATAGTTGATACCGGGACAGGCATACCGGAGGAACGTCTTACGCATTTAGGGGAGCCTTTTTACACAACGAAAGAGAAGGGGACGGGGCTCGGTCTGATGATGTGTTATAAAATCATTGAATCGCATCAAGGCAAGATCGAAATCAGAAGCAGGCTGCATGAAGGAACTACTGTGGATATTATCCTGCCTTTTATTGTGAAGTAAAATAACTGCTATGTAGAAGTGTGAATCCATATGATGAAGCATAAATCACGAGGAAAATCTGGGTTGAATGTCTACAGGATGACTTTATTGGTTGTGGGGAAATAGGGGGATTACGACTTTTAAAAAATAGAGGAAGAGCTCAATGCCCAGCTAAAAGCAATCATGGATGCCAAGGGCAACACGTTATCCCAGGTCCTATAGGTTGGCTGCTGCACAAGCCGGCGTTAACCACAGCACAGCTATCGTAGGGTCTTGGGATCCAACATATGAGAGAAAATGTGGAGTTGGTGAATATCGAGCTGACTTCAGAGCTCTTCTCATCTATTTATAGAGTATCATTTCTACTTGCAACCTTGCTGCCTTAATCAAACTAAATGTGTTCTAAAACAATGAAAGCCCTACCTCTCTTTCATCCTTGCGGCTCCGATGACCGCGCCAGTGTGAATCAGTAAACACGACAACAAATTCTTTTGGGTTCATGGGAATTTGAGTAGTTCTCAATGGATGGAGGAGTTTATAAAGTAAACCGGGGCAACACATGAATGAGGTTGCTTGCAAAAGTTCCTTTGATACATTAAATCATCATACCATAAATAAGTGAAGGATGCAATAGTATTCGTCGTGGTTATGGGAACAATGTTGTTTGATCAAACCGTTTCGTATAAGCTATGATAAATTTAATTGAACTGAGGTTGCGTGTTATCTTTCAATAGAGCATGAGCCAAGAGAAGGGACTCTATTTATAACAAATAGAGCTCTTTTCTTGGCTCTTTTTTGTATATACTATACTTAGTACATGATTGAGGTGAATCCGATGCAGGAAGCTGGCCTTCGTATCGAAAGAGTAATCAGTAACAACGTTGTGTTAGTGAAGGAGCAGGGCTAGGAAAAAGAGTATGTTCTGTTGGGCAAAGGGATTGGCTTTACCTCCAAAGCGACCGGTCTCATCGATGCTAAAGATCCGAGAATCGAAAAGCGGTTCCGATTGGACGACCGGGACCAGATGAGTCATTATCAATCGATACTGGAGGATATTGATCCGCAAGTCATTCATATTCCCGAACAGATTATTGAGCAAATCCGCAGTGGCTTTACGGCGCCGATAAATAACAAGGCGTATTTTGTTCTGCCGAGCCATACTCAGTTTGCGATTCATCGCTTGAAAAACAGGATGGAGATTAGTAACCCGTTTCTGTAGAAGCAAAGCGGAAAAGGTGTTGGAGTCGATCGGAGGCTCCGGTAATGTGCATGGTATAGATGCCTGCATTACAAGATTGCGTCTTGTAGTGAAGGATGACCAGGCCATTGACGATAAAGCGCTCAAGGAGCTGGGTGCTGCCGGCGTCATGCGTATGGGGCAGGGAGCGGTTTTCAGGTTATCTTCCCAGTCAGAGCAATGAAAGGATACGCTCCTCAAGCTGATGCACCGAACAGATATATAATTTGTATGGTTGAGACTTCTATCGTGTTTTGATAATTGCATCAAATGGGTAAAATACGTTGGACTTGAAAAGGGAGGTGCTTGGCGTGAGTTATAGAATTGAAAGGGACACTATGGGGGAGATTCAGGTTCCAGCCGATAAGCTGTGGGGGGCGCAAACCCAACGCAGCAGCGAAAATTTCAAAATCGGCGGTGAACGGATGCCGCTGGAGGTCATTCGTACGTTTGCGACATTGAAAAAATCGGCCGCTCTTGTGAACAGCAAGCTGGGCAAGCTGGACAGAGAGAAGGCGGAGGCGATCGTTCTGGCAGCAGACGAGATTCTGGAAGGGCGCTGGGATGACCATTTTCCGTTGGTCGTATGGCAGACGGGTTCCGGGACGCAATCGAATATGAACGTAAACGAAGTGATTGCCCATCGGGGAAACCAGCTGCTGGAGCAGCGGGGAAGTACTGCCCGTATTCATCCCAATGATGATGTGAATCACTCGCAAAGCTCGAATGATACGTTCCCAACTGCTTTACATATTGCCGGCGTGCTGGCTGTGGAGAATCAACTGCTTCCGGCGATAACCAAGCTGAAAGAGACATTGAAGCGGAAAATGGAAGATTTTGCGGACATTGTCAAAATCGGCCGAACGCACCTTCAGGATGCGACGCCGCTTACGCTGGGGCAAGAAATTAGCGGCTGGTGGGCAATGCTTGAGCATACACAGAAAATGATTGAGAACAGCGTACATACGATGAAAGAGCTGGCTATCGGCGGCACCGCTGTAGGAACCGGGCTGAATGCCGATCCGCGCTTCGGAGACTTGGTCGCTGAAGAAATCAGCCGGGAAACTGGTAAAACCTTCATCTCTGCTGCGAACAAATTCCATGCACTGACGAGCCACGACCAATTGGTATTCGTGCACGGGGCGCTGAAGGCTTTGGCAGCGGATTTAATGAAGATAGCCAACGATGTCCGGTGGCTGGCCAGCGGGCCCCGTTGCGGAATTGGCGAGCTCACGATTCCGGAGAATGAGCCGGGCAGCTCGATCATGCCGGGGAAAGTGAATCCGACGCAAAGCGAGGCCATGACCATGGTCGTCTGTCAGGTGATGGGGAATGACGCCGTCATCGGTTTTGCGGCAAGCCAAGGCAATTTTGAGCTGAACGTCTTCAAGCCGGTGCTTATTCATAATTTCCTTCAATCGTGCAGGCTGTTGTCGGATGCGATTCATTCGTTCCATGATCACTGCGCCATAGGCATTGAACCGAACCGGGAAGTTATTGCCCGTTACTTACAGCAATCCCTGATGCTGGTCACAGCCTTAAACCCGCATATTGGCTACGAGAAAGCTGCTAAAATTGCCAAGCAAGCCCATAAAGAAGGGCTTTCGCTTAAGGAAGCGGCGGTGCGCAGCGGATTTTTGACCGAAGAGCAGTTTGATGCTTACGTCCGTCCCGAACAAATGATCGGGCCTAAATAAGTTAACCGTCGACCCGAATGATTTGGTAAAATAAGCTTATCATTCGGATAGACAAGGAGCATAGTAGGAAAATGAATAAACAGCAGGAACTGTTCGATATTTTCGATGCGCAGATGAACCCGATCGGAATTGCGCCGCGTCATGAGGTTCATCGGAAAGGCTATTGGCACCAAACGTTTCAATGCTGGATTGTAAGCTCATTTGCAGATGAGACTGCTATCGGTCCGGACTCAAGTAAACCGGCACTGTTGTTTCAGATGCGGCATCCGGATAAGGATACGTTTCCCGGCTTGCTTGATATTTCCTGTGCAGGGCATTTGCTCGCAGGAGAACAGGTGGAGGATGGGCTTCGGGAGCTGGTTGAGGAGCTTGGGGTTGAGGTGGTCTTCGAGCAGCTGCTGCCTTGCGGGAGCTACCGGGAGGAACAGTACATTTCGCCGAATCTGATAGACCGGGAGCTCTGCCATGTCTTTATACTTCCCAGGGAGCAGGCGTTGAAGGATTACAGGCTTCAAGAGGATGAAGTAACTGGACTTTATCGAATCGGTTTGGCTGATGTACGCCTGCTGGCGCAAGGAAAAGCGGAACACATTGTGGCGGAAGGTGTCGAGACTGATGCCGAAGGGAAGCTGGTTCCTGTCAGGCGAACATTTGGCCAAGCGGATTTTGTACCTCATGCGCCAAGCTACTATGAGCTGGTTCTAAAAGGCGCTGAACGGCTTTTTTTTAAAGAATAGGTCATAGCTTAGCAAAAGGCATATTGATTTCAGCCTGAATATCGGCTATAATCATTCAAAATTGTATCATTTCAGCATCAGGCCAATGATGAGAATCCAACTCGGAGGCGTTTTCGTCAAGAGTCCTTCATGCAGCTGATCCGGCTGCCGTGTACTCCTAAGTTAACCGGGCCCGCCCGTTATTGCGGAACCAAGAGGATCGATCATCTAATGATGTTCGGTCAAGTAGGGTGGCACCGCGAGAAAACGCTCCTCGTCCCATACGGACCAGGGCGTTTTTTGTATTTTTTAACAAAGGAGCGCGGTAGGATGTTGGATATTCATTGGATCAGAGAACATGCGGAAGAGGTACAGCTGGTTGCCGATCAGAAGAAGATCAACGTTTCGGTTCGAGAACTGCTGGACTGGGATGAGCGAAAGCGGCAGCTGCTTCGGGAGACGGAAGCGTTGAGAGCAGCAAATCATGAGGCGTCGCGCAGTGTCCGTTTGTTGCTGGAGCAGGGGAAGGACGAAGAAGCAAGAGGCATCACCCATCAGGTGAAGCAGCTGAAGCTGACACTAGCCGACAAAGAAGCAGAGCTGCAGCATGCAGAGCAGCAATTTCAAGGGCTGATGCTGCTGATGCCCAATCGGGTGTCGGAGGATACACCTGTGGGCAGAAGCGATGCGGACAATGTTGAGATTAAACGTGCGGGGACGGTCCCGGCGTTCGAATACGGCGGCCGTGACCATGTAAGCCTCGGAGAGATGCATGACATTCTGGATATGGCGCGCGGGGTTAAAGTGGCGGGAACTCGCAGCTACGTGTTAAAAGGGGCCGGCGTGACGCTCCATCGGGCTGTCCAGCAGCTTGCGCTGGATGAGCTTATGAAGCGGGGGTATACTCCGTTGGAGGTTCCCCTTATGGTACGGCGGGATGCCTTGCAGCATACGGGCTTTTTCCCTCTGGGGCAGGATCAAATCTATGAGCTGGAAAAGGAGAAGCGCTGGCTTGTAGGCACCTCGGAGGTTCCTTTGATTTCGTGCTTTAGCGGTGAAATCCTTGATTTGAAGGAGCCGATGCGTCTGGCTGCAGCCACAACCTGCTTTCGCAGTGAAGTCGGGTCGGCAGGCAAAGACGTGCGGGGACTGTACAGGGTTCATCAGTTTGCCAAGGTGGAGCAGGTTATTCTTTGTCAGAATGATGCCGAGCTGTCGGAGCAGCTGCTGCAGGAGCTGACGCAGAACGCGGAGCATATTCTGGAGCTGCTGGAGCTGCCGTATCGTGTGATGGCGGTTTGTACGGGGGACATGTCGCAGAAAACCTATAAGCAGTACGATATCGAAACCTGGATGCCCAGCAGACAGGCATACGGGGAGACACATTCGTCGTCGCTGCTGTTGGATTTTCAAGCGCGCCGCGCCCATATTCGTTACTGGAATGCCGACGGAAAGCCGGTATACTGCCACACGTTGAATAACACGGCTGTGGCGACGCCGAGAATACTGATTCCTCTACTGGAAAATCACCAGCAGGAAGATGGCTCGATACGTATTCCAGAGGCACTGCGGCCTTATATGGGCGGCGCTAAGATGCTGGCACAGGGTGCCCTTATTTAAAAAGTGGAGAAGAGGAATGGATATATGTCAACGATCACTTATAGAAAGATGTCGATTGAAGATTATGAGCAAGTATCGGAATTGTGGGCAGGGATTGATGGCCTGGTGCTAAGCGAAGCCGATTCGCAAGAGCAGATTGCTTCGTATTTAACCAGAAACGAAGGGCTGAGCTTTGTCGGGATGGACGGGGATACTGTGATTGCAACGATCCTGTGCGGGCATGACGGCCGAAGAGGGTTTATTTATCACGTAGCCGTAAGCCCTGCGTACCGTGGACGCAAAATCGGCAACCAGCTGGTTGAACGCAGCTTGCAGAGGCTCAAAGCAGAGGGAATCGATAAATGCCATCTGTTTGTATTGGAAGACAATGAGCTTGGAGGTCAGTTCTGGACGGCGGTTGGCTGGAAAAAACGGAGCGGGTTCTTCGTCTATTCGAAGGATCTGTAAGCAGAGAGGTCATTTCAAAAAGCTTTGAACTGCGGGCAATCGCCTGTCAAGTTCAAAGCTTTTTTAGTTGATATGGACGCGGGGCGTGCATGCCAAAGACTATCGGTTTAATTGGTTAACGTAATCCAATACCATTTGCTCCGTAACGTAGGGACGGGTCGGGGAAATGCCGTGCTTGGCATGCTCGTTGATACGTGCTGCAGCCTGATTGATTGCTGTAATGGAGAACGGTTGTCCTGCTTTGCAGGCTTGAACTGCTTCTTCAATTGCATGCTCGCGCTCGGCATCCAATGCCTGGAACACTTCCAGATGGGAGTGCATTTTGCGGGTATGCGCGGTAATAGCTTCGTGAACGCTCATCGATAAAAGCTCCTTTGGGGACATAAAAGTAGTCGTTGGTAGTATGATACTACGTCTGTAGGGTTCGGGCAAGCTTGTACCTGTGAAAAAGCATACGGTGACGATTTTGCAGGAACTAGGCATGTGCCCGACCCAACTGCATATGGTAATCATAAGATGGATATGTGACCACTGCCTAGTTATTATTATCTGAAAATTCAATCATTTCCAGACCGTTCGGAAACGCTGCTGGTTTCGAGCCCGATCAACTCAAGCAACATCCTGCCTAACGCTCGTACCGTGGCGTGACTGCGGATCCCACAAGCGGGGTGAGACCTGATGAAAAGAAGCCAAGAAATGATTCGAAAAATGGAGAAATATGGGGCAAACAACTACTATCCTCTTCCCATCGTTGTCGCGCAAGCCGAAGGCATATGGGTTCGTGATGTTTCAGGTAAACGGTATATGGATATGCTGAGCGGCTATTCGTCCTTGAATCAGGGACACCGCCATCCTAAAATTATTCAGGCCTTGAAGGACCAGGCGGATAAAGTCACGCTAACCTCAAGAGCTTTTCATAATGAACGATTGGGTGATTTGCTGGAGCTTCTGGCCGGACTTACTGGGAAAGAAGCCTTTCTTCCGATGAATACGGGGGCCGAGGCGGTCGAAACAGCCATCAAGATGGCGCGCCGCTGGGCTTACAAGGTCAAAAAGGTGCCGGAGGAGCAGGCCGAGATCATCGTGTGTGACGGTAATTTTCACGGCAGAACGGTAACGATCACCTCCTTCTCCAGCTCACAGGAATACAAGCATCAATTCGGGCCTTTTACTCCGGGCTTCAAATCGATTCCCTACGGAGATTCCGACGCTCTGTTGCAGGCGATTGGGCCACATACCGCTGCTTTTCTCGTGGAGCCAATCCAGGGGGAAGCAGGAATTGTCATCCCGAGGGAAGGTTATTTGCGCGATGCCGCCGATATTTGCAGACAGCATAACGTGCTGCTGCTGATGGACGAAATTCAGACGGGTCTTGGCCGGACCGGCCAATGGTTTGCCGCTGACTGGGAGCAGGTGAACCCGGACGCTTATATATTAGGTAAGGCGCTTGGCGGGGGCGTTCTGCCTATCTCGATGGTTGCGGCGGACCGTAAAATTCTCGATGTGTTCGAGCCGGGGACACATGGCTCCACATTCGGGGGAAATCCGCTTGCTTGTGCGGTAGCCATCGCGTCCTTGAAGGTGCTGCAGGAGGAGGGGCTCGTGAAACGTTCTCAGGAGCAAGGTGAATATTTCCTGAGGCGCTTGAAGGAGGAGCTCCATTCCCCTGTTGTCAAGGAGATCCGTGGAAAGGGACTTTTTATCGGCATCGAGCTGAACCAAGAGGCGCGTCCTTATTGCGAGCGGCTGATGCAGCTGGGATTGCTTACGAAGGAGACCCATCATACTTTGATCCGGCTTGCTCCTCCGCTGATCATTACTCAAGACGAGATGGAATGTGCCGTAAGTAAAATCAAAGCGGTGCTGCATTAACAACAAAGGGGACTGATGTATATGATGCCTTATCGTCCGGAGCCTTTCACAGATTTCAGCAGCCCGGCGAACAGCCGAGAGCTGGCCGAAGCATTAATCGCGGCTCGGGCCCAGCTTGGGCTAACCTACCCGATACGCATCGGAGGCAATGCTATCGATACCGAGGAAGGGATCGTTTCTTTAAATCCGTCTAATAAAAGCGAGACGGTCGGTATCGTAAGCAAGGCCAATCGCGACATGGCAGCGGCAGCGGTAAAGTCGGCGGCTGAAGCGTTCAAGCCGTGGTCAAGGACAACAGCCGAGCATCGGTGCGAGCTGGTGTGGAAGGCCGCTGCGTCCCTGCGGCGCCGCAAGCATGAGTTCAATGCATGGCTGATGCTTGAAGCGGGTAAAAACCGTGTGGAGGCCGATGTAGAGACTGCGGAAGCGATCGACTTCCTGGAGTATTACGCAAGACAAATGCTGGAGCTTCGAGAACGTGGACGCAAGGAGCTGATCCCGCTTCCCGGGGAACGCAACGAGCTCCACTATGTGCCTTTGGGCGTAGGGGTGATCATTCCGCCATGGAATTTCCCGCTGGCTATTCTCGCTGGAATGACGGTGGCTGCTCTCGTCACGGGCAATACGGTCGTATTGAAGCCTTCGAGCCAGACGCCGGTCATTGCTGCGAAGTTTGTATCGTTACTATACGACTGCGGATTCCCGCAGGAAGTCGTTAGCTTCGTGCCGGGAAGCGGCAGCGAGATCGGGGATACCTTGGTGGCGCACCCGCTCACCAGGTTTGTGTCGTTCACGGGCTCCCGCGAAGTTGGCGTGCATATTCAACAGCTGGCCTCCCAGGTGGGAGAGGGACAGCTTTGGCTGAAGCGCTTTGTCGGCGAGCTGGGGGGCAAGGATGCGATTGTCGTTGATAAGGATGCTGACCTGGAGGCGGCGGCCAAAGGGATTGTTGCGTCAGCCTTCGGCTTCTCCGGCCAAAAGTGTTCGGCCTGCTCCCGTGTCATCGCACATCAAGATGTGTATGACGAAGTACTTTCCCGTTGTATTGAACTGACGGACCGATTGAAGGTGGGCGATGCCTCAGAATTTAGCAGTGATATGGGGCCGGTTATCGATGCATCGTCTTACCAGAAAATATTGAATTACATCCAAATTGCCCATCAAGAAGGGCGGGTCGTTACAGGCAGGAAGCCGATCGACTTGCCGGGTTTTTTCATCGAGCCGACGATTGTAGCGGACGTAGCTCCGGGGGCAAGGGTCATGCAGGAGGAAATTTTCGGACCCGTGCTGGCGTTTACCCGCTGCGCTACATTTGAGGAGGGTTTGGAGATTGCCAATAACACCGAATACGGACTGACAGGATCGGTATATACCCGTAACCGGAGTCTTATCGAAAAAGCCAAGGCCGAGTTTCACGTAGGCAACTTATATTTTAACCGCAAATGTACGGGGGCTATGGTCGGAGTACATCCGTTCGGCGGATTCAACATGTCCGGTACGGATTCCAAGGCGGGAGGACCGGATTACTTATTGCTGTTCACGCAGCCGAAGTTGTGCTCGGAGCTTCTCTGAGAAGGAGGCTGATTCATGAAAACAGGTTCCTTATTCCGGCGAGTGTTCCTCAAGATTGCAGCCATGGAGGCTGTCAAATCCCGGTTTGAGCGATACGGGCCGCGTATAGGCGTAAGGCGTTTCATTGCAGCGGATACGTTGGAAGAGGTTGTTCCGCAGGTGAGAACCTTAAACCGCCAAGGATTGGCAGTAACTCTTGATTATTTGGGTGAAAGCATTGTGGATCCTGCATTGGCCGATGCGGCTTCAGATCAAATCATTCGAATGCTGGGGACGATCGCCGAGCATGACCTCAACGCCCATATCTCCATCAAGCTAACGCAGCTTGGGTTTCAAGGTGATCCTTTGAACTGCCTAAAACGAATGGAACGAATCGTGGCAGCGGCCCAGTACTATAACAATTTCGTACGAATCGATATGGAAGACTCCACCTTAACGGACGCGACTTTGGAGCTGTTCCACTCCTTGCTGGAGCGTTGTGGTAAGCAGCATGTAGGTACGGTCATCCAAGCTTATTTGTACCGCTCGCCTCAGGATATGAAGCTTCTCGGAGGCTTGGATGCGAATGTGAGAATCGTGAAGGGAGCGTACCGCGAGCCCGCACACATTGCTTTTCCCCGCAAGCGCGATGTGGATCGTCAGTTTATGGAGCTGGTAAAGCTTCATCTGGCCGGTGGCCATTATACTGCCGTGGCGACACATGACGATGAGCTGATTGCGGAGGTGAAGGCCTACACATCATTGTACGGTATTTCCCGCAGTCAATTTGAATTTCAAATGTTATATGGCATCGGTACTGCGATGCAGCTGCAACTGGTGCAGGAAGGGTACCGTGTGAGGGTATACACGCCTTTCGGCAGACAGTGGTACCCTTATTTCACCCGCAGAATAGCGGAAAGACCGGCAAATTTAGGGTTCGTTCTTCGAGGCTTGCTTAGGAAATAGCTCGACCTTGGTGCAGGGGCAGGTGTGCCGCCAACATCGACGTGCATCATGGGGGGAGGTCATAGGTCTATGAGCATAAGGGAACAGATGATTGATATCATTGGAGTACCCTATGATTTGGGAGCCTCCTGCAAAGGGGGGAGGATGGGACCGGATGCATTTCGTTGTGCAGGTCTCGTAACGAGGTTACGGGAGCTTGGTTGTGATGTCTTGGACCGGGGGGACGTCAAGCTTCCTGCAGCCGGTGAGCCGTATGGGTGGAGCCGTACCGGAGAAGAATCAGTTTCGGGCAGCCCTAAAGCCAGGCATTTGCCCGAAATTGTAAGTTTGAACAAACGGCTGTTCCGTGCGGTTTCCGGTTCTCATCACAATCAGCGGATTCCTCTCGTTCTCGGTGGAGACCACAGCCTTGCAATAGGCTCCGTTGCCGGAACGGCGAGCCAATTAGAGGGGCCGTTGGGTGTCATATGGTTTGATGCGCATGGGGACCTGAACACATTCAAGACCACGCCTTCGGGAAATATTCACGGCATGTCTTTGGCTGCGTCTCTCGGTTATGGCCATCCCATACTAACGAAGCTGAGCGGGCTTCGGCCGAAAGTACGTCCCGAGCATGTAGTGTTAATCGGTGCAAGATCGCTGGATCCTGGTGAGCTGAAGTTGATTCAGCAAACCGGAATCCGGGTGTTTACCATCCGGGAGATTGACCGGATCGGAATGCAGGAGGTGATGCAGCAAGCGCTGGCGATCTCGACGAGGGATACAGCCGGATTGCATCTCAGCTTCGATCTTGATGCACTTGATCCGGCGGATGCGCCTGGCGTAGGGACACCGGTAGCCCATGGAGTCCGGCTGGACGAAGCGATGCTGGCGATGAAATTTATTTACGAAAACGGGAGTTTGCGGAGTGCAGATTTCGTGGAGCTGAATCCGGTGCTTGATTTGCGCAATCGGACAGGAAAGGCCGGCGTAGAGCTCATCTGCACCTTATTCGGCAAATAGTCTCATCTCCTTCAGGGGCAAGCAATCTAGCGTTGAGACAGAGCAACGGCCGGCGATGAAGCGGTCGGATCTGCTGAGGGAGAGGTCTTGGCTGCTGGAGACGGTTGTAATGCTTCTGTAACGGATGGCGTCCATCCGGTTCCTTGCTCTTTATGATACAGTAAGCTGAAGCTGGAGCCATCGTTCGGAATGTTCCGATCGGTGGCTTGAGGCTGGACCGGCACAAACTCGCGGTGATTGTAAAAAAAGGAGCCCGGATAGCAGAATAAGCCTCCAATAAAACAAGCGGTAATGACGAAGAGGACAATGGCCTTCAAAGGTGTCCATTGGATCCGATGCTTCATATAGGTCACCCGTTTCTTGGTTTATATGGTACATAATGTATCACATTAAAAGGCAAATATCCATCCCTCAAACAAAATAAATTCCGCTCGATATGGAGTGAAATCTCCATGATAAAAGGATTTTTAGTATAATTCATGTGATTTATAATTAATGAGATTAACTACAAAAAGACTGACAAATTTTGCGGAAAGTAGCAATTTGTCATTGCGTGTCATTGTTTCTGTATGCAAATTGCGAAACCAATCGGAAGCTCATTTCCTCTATGATATACCAAATAATGGAATTTTGGTTGCGATTATATATTCACCGGAATCAAGGCGTACAATGATTTTTAGGTTATTTTAATCCAAAGGAGTCTGATATGCGGTATCATTTCTATAAAATAAGCCGGATGAAAGGCGGGGTCATATGGTGCAAAGAACCATTGCTATTAGTGATATTCATGGATGTTATGCGGAGTTTAACCGGCTTTTGCAGTCGCTGAGCTATACCCCTGATGAAGATCGGCTTATCCTGCTTGGAGATTATGTTGACCGCGGCCCGAATAGCAGGGAAGTGCTTGATCAGCTGACAGCCATGGCTTGTCATGGGAACGTTGTCATGCTTCGCGGCAATCACGACCAACGGTTTATCGACTGGATGTCGAATGATGATCCTTTAACTCAAGCAAAATTTGTTGAACATGGGGGTTTGGCTACGATTCAAAGCTATTGCGGTGAGGAGTGGTCGTCAATCCGCTGGGATGATGAAAAGGTCTCATTGCTGAAGGAGTGGATTCAAAGCCGTTATGCAGCGCATCTGGACCTGCTGAGTCGGCTGCCCCTTTATTACGAGGATGAGCATCATATTTATGTTCATGCGGGCTTGAATCCGGCTTACCCTCAATGGCAAGAGCAGCCGGAGCGGGATTTCATGTGGATTCGGGCGCCTTTCTATAACCAACCGACCGTTGTATCCAAGGTTGTCGTCTTCGGGCATACGCAAACGATGGAGCTTCATGATCAAAGCAATATTTGGTTCGGTGGCGATAAAATCGGGCTGGACGGAGGCTGTGCGTACGGGTATCAGCTAAATGCTTTGCAAATCCGCGAGCCTTTGGCGTATCAGTCTTTCTGCGTACCTGCCGAGGGGAAAGCGCGAAACGAAAGGGCCGTCGGTTAGCCGTCTTCTGAACGCGCTATACTCCCAAAGATTAAAGTAAGGTGAATAAGTAGCGTAATGGATGCAAAGCGGTCAACGTATCGTGATTCTGCATGCACCCGAAGGGTATTTGGAGCACATTACTCCGTTAATGGAGCCGAATTCAACAAAAAAATCCCGCTCCCGATGCTGCAAGCTGCCGTACCGGGAGGGGATTGTAATGAATGTTTTATAGGGATTGCTTAGGTTTCTGACTCAGCAGCTGAATCAATTGCTCGGGCTGGTTCGTGATGATGCTGTCGACATTCAGGTCTCTCATGGTCTCCATCAGCTTGGGATCATTCACGGTCCATACATAGACCTGCTTATGATGAGCAGAGGCGGAGGAGACAAATTGTTGATCTACCATAGGATAGGCTGCACTAATCACATCATAATCAGGACTCGACATAAACTCTTCCAGTGATGCAGCCGAAGACGGCTTTTTATCTGCAATGAGTCCGGTTTTTATATTCGGGTTTTGTTGCTTCACTTTCCGGAGCAGGGCTTTGTCGAACGAAGTGACGGTACAGTTCTTTTCAAAATGATGCTTCTCCAGTAATTCGACGGTAGCCTCAGCCAGACGCTGCTGGTGGCCGTTATTTTTCAGCTCAATGTTCAGCTTGATCCGGTCGGATGCTGTCTCAATGACTTGCTCCAACGTAGGTACACGCTCATTTTCGAATTGCTGATGGAACCACGCTCCTGCACTTGCCTGCTGCAGCTCGTTGTAGGAGATTTGCCAGACAGGCTTGTCAATGCCGGTCGTTCGCTTGGCTGAGATGTCATGCATCAGTATTGGAATCCCGTCGGAGGTTTCCTGCACATCCAGCTCGGCATACCCTGCACCATCTTCAATGGCTCTGCGAATGGAGCTTAAGGTATTCTCGGGCGCGGATGACGAGCTGCCGCGGTGGGCGGTAACCAGATTGCTATTGTACTTGGAATGATCTATGGCAGGTGTGGCGATGGAGGTAGCCGTTTCGTTCACGGCAGCGGCGTTAGCGGCAAGGAGAAGCGTGAGGGCAAGCAGGAATTTGTGCATCTGGGGTGTCTCCTAAACGTGATGTGATATTCATAGTATTATACGTGGAACCGTTTTCTCCTTCTTTTCTTTTTAAAAATTTTGCGGCTGGATCTGCCCTAATGACGCGTGGATGAATAATGAAGGGATGCGTCGTTTTCTTGCCATGAAATCGTCCTTCCTTTGTGCTATACTCTACATAACAAATGCACTTCATGTGTGACTGGCGTAACGTGGGACACCACGAGGGAGCACATGCATATTACCGCCGTACGCCTGGGCAAAGTATTTGGTCTTCTCATGACCGGATACTTTTTTTGTTTTTATCATCTATCAGGAGGCGAAAAGTATGGGAACATGGCTCAAGAGCCGCGAATTGGCGGATCACATCTCGGAAACGATTATTCGGCGTGTGAATGAATGGAAGCATCAGGGCGTTCAGCCGGCGATCGCCACCATCCTCGTACAAGGGGACCCGGCATCGGAGTATTATGCGAAGGCCAAAGAAAAGCTGGCGCGTAAGCTTGGCGTCCAATACCATCTTATGGTGTTTCCCGCGGAAATTAGCGAGGAGCAGCTGATGGAGATCGTTGAGGTGTTGAATAATGATAAGAACATTCACGGGATCATGCTGGAGCTGCCTATGCCTAAGCATATCAGCGTCAACAAGCTGTCGAACACGATCTCTCCGGTAAAAGATGTGGACGGCATCTCGGCAGTGAACAAATTAGCTTGCCTGACTGGTGAGACAGGGCTGTATCCGGCTACGCCGCAATCCTGCGTCCGTATCCTGCAGCATTACGGTTATCCGCTCCAAGGGAAGCATGTCGTGCTCGTGGGCCGCGGAGAGACGGTGGGACGGCCTCTCATGCAGCTGCTGCTGCGGGAGAATGCGACAGTGACCGTATGTCATTCCCATACGACCGATTTGGCAGGGCATATCGCTAAAGCCGATATTCTGATTACGGCAGCAGGGCGTAAAGGGCTGATCTCTCCAGCGATGGTGCATCCGAGCCTGGTTGTCATTGATGCCGGCATCAATGAAACGGAGGATGGAATTACCGGTGACGTGGATCGGGATGTATTCGAGGCCGTCGAGGCTGTCACGCCGGTACCGGGAGGCGTAGGTACGCTGACGACCGTCTTATTATTCGAAAATGTCTTGAAAGCGATGGAGCTGCAGCATATCACCGGAGGTGAGCCGCATGAGCATATTTGACAAGACGATTCGTTCCTTTCTGGATGAAGCGAGCTCGAAGGCTCCTACACCGGGGGGCGGCAGCGTAGCAGGCTTGTCCGCGGCCCTTGGCGCGTCGATGGGCTCAATGGTAGCGAATTTGTCGATTGGGGCCAAATATGAAGCCGTTCAGGAGCGGATGTCGGAGGCTGTGGCACAGATGCAGAAGGCCATCCGCGGCTTTGAGTCCATTGTGGAGCAGGATATGCTTGCGTTCGGGCAGTATATGGCAGCGTTAGGACTGCCTAAATCTTCGGGCGAAGAGAAAGCGGTGCGCTCCAATGCGATGCAAGCTGCGGCCAAGCGATCGGCGGAAGTTCCGATGAGCTTGATGCGCCAGTGTGTCGAGTGTATGCGAATGCTCGCCGGCATTACAGAGCGAGTGAATAAGAACGTCATCTCGGATCTGGCTATTGCCTTGATTATGCTGGAGGCTGCGGTCCAATCGGCATGGATTACCGTCGAAATGAATTTGCCCGGGCTGAAGGATGAAGCTTTGGCTGATTCTTTTAAAGAAACGGGTTCCGCCCTCGTGCTTCAGAGCCATCAGTTGAAAACGGACGGGCTGCAAGCGATCCGAAGTACGCTGGGCTAGGGAGAGTAGCTGCTGATGAAATATAATTATCAGCATTAATTATTAATTACATTAATTATAATAAAGCGACCCAGGGAAACAAGGGCCACTAAGAACTGGCGGAGATGACGGAATCGTTCTGTAGAAGCGTAAGCGTTCGCCTTTGTCCCCGGATTTTGACTGCTATACGCGGGTTGAAATTGAAACAATCCGGGGACAACAGCGACTGGAAGAATGATCTGTCCATGCAGCTGTAACTTTTAAGTGGCCTCTAAAGAACATTGCATGGAGGTTCTTGGCCTGGGTGTTTTTTTGCCGATGCCGTTTTCACACCTATTTAATGATCAAGACCGGGATGTCGGCATGCTGTACGATATTGTGGCTCACGCTTCCTAGAAATAACTCCTTCGTTTCTGATTGGCCTTTGCTTCCAACGATGATCAAATCGGCACTGATTTCACGGGCGTAATTCAGAATGGTTGAAGCAGGGTTGCCGATCAGTAAAGTTGCTCTGGCATTCGGGATAGCCGACAATTCGATATTCAGCTTGTCCACCAAGGCTTGGGTTCGGTTCAAATATTCCTTCTCGTAATCCTCTGACGGCGTGAAGATGAGCTCGCCGAACATGGCTGCGCGATTGTGGAGGGAATGGACGACTTCCAGTCGCGAGGAGCAGTTTTGTGCAATGCCAATCGCTTTGCTTAGAGCTTTCTTGGATAAATCCGAGCCGTCATATGCCACTATAATTGTTGAGAACATGAAGTAACCATCCTTTCGGGTTCAAATGACCTTCTTTCATTATTATACTAATATTTAGCAATTAAACAAAAACGGTCGTTATACCTTATTCTTTGTCCCCCTCAGAAATTAACCGCTTTTACGTCAGGCCTCTGGCACAAAGCCCACACCCCATCCATATACTGTAGGCGGGAAGGAAAGTCTGCAAACTTTTACTTACGCCTGTAGTCAGGTTTTTGCAGATGCAAAGACGTAAGGGGGTTATGGAATGATAACAAACCAAACACAGCTCTCAGATATGGTAAAAGCCTACTTGCCGCAAGGCGCTGAGCTTGTGATCATCGACAAGCCTGCTCCTCATCCGGCCGTTATTGCAGTTGATCTAAACGGGCAGGGCACCTGGATTGTGGCGGCGGTGTACAAATCAGTAGATGGAAAGCTGCATTTTCGTGTAATGCAAAGAAAAGGGGCTGAGTGGGTCACGGTGTATGACGAAATCGGACCCGGTTACGAGGTGAGTTTGCTGACTGCCGCACCCGTGCTTAATGCAGCTCAGAAAAATCTGGTAGTTGGTTGGCGGGTCGGAGCTATCTGGTCAAGGCTGTCCGTTTATGAATGGACACAAGCGGGCATAAGAGATGCTGCGCCGGACAACATGCTGTACAGTTATTTGGAAATCGAGGATATGCCCGGCACTGCGGGAAAAGATGGGCAGGTGGAGCTAGCCCTCTGGATACATGATACGGGAGAAGCGTTCCGGGTGGAGGTGGTTCGGTGGCAGAACGGCACTTTCGCCCCTGCATCAGACGTCTACCGATATTATTTTCCAAAAGTCGTCCGGTACTATGAGCGTTTAACCCGCCTGCACCCGGACTATACTTTTTACTGGTATTACCTCGCAGATGCACAGCTGAAATCGGGCATGCCCACTGAAGCATTAAACTCGATCCAGCAAGCGATCCGATTAGAGAAGCCGTATCCTTCGAAGGAGACGCTGCTCGCGCTTCAGAAGCAGATCGAGGAAGAGCTCCATCAGCCTCGTTGGCGAAGGAGACCGGACCTGTTCCCCGCCTCGGTCAAAACGTCAAATGACGTGAAGTGGGGATTTATTAACAGCCGCGGCCAAATGGTGCTTCCGCCTCAGTATGAATATGCATACGGCTTTCAGGACAACGGCATGGCTGTCGTACAGGTACATGGGCGATACGGATTGATCGATGCCAAAGGGAACTTCGTCGTGCAGCCCATTTACGATTCTATTAGCTCGTTCTCGGAAGGCCGGGCTGTTGTAATAGATAGTCAAGGATTTAAGCTGATGGATGAATCGGGACGCATCGTTACGCGCAAGCCTTATGCGTATATCTCGACACTGACCAATGGCAGAGCGATGTTCTATGTTATGCCGGAGGGAGGAACCAGTCTGTACGGGTATTTGGACAATCAAGGGAATGAGGTTATTCCGCCGCAATATCTGGAGGCGACCGACTTCAAGCAAAACAAAGCTGTCGTGAAAGTGAAGGATGGGGAATATGGCTTAATTGGTCTGAACGGCCGTCGTCTGGCCACCTATCCTTTGGCTTATGTTGGACCGCTTGGGGACGGGTTGCTTTCATTCCAAAAGGAAACGAACGGGAAGTACGGCTACATTGATGAGAGCGGCAAGGTTGTGATTGCACCGGTTTACACGGTCGCCTTGCCATTTCAGGAAGGAAGGGCAGTCGTCAATATTGCGGAAGATTACAAATCCCGTTACGGACTGATTAATCGGACAGGGGGCTATGTGGTCCAACCGGGCTATAATGAGATTCGCCAGCTAGGCGAGCATCGCGTGGCTTTGGGGAAAGCCATTGATCCCGAGCAGCCTTTTATCGGTTCTATGATGGCTATCGCTGATGACAACGGGAAAATTTTGACTGAATTCCGGTTTCAAGAGGTGGAGGACTATCACAAGGGGTTAGCGTCGGTAAGCGACCGGAAGCAAACGTATTTTATCGATCGGAGCGGCAGGGGGGCTCAAGGGTATCCGAGGGTCAACGGCAGCGGTACCCTTACCTTGGTCGAACCTATCATTCAGGCGAATGTCGATTTGCGCTTATCTTATCTGGATCGGAACGGACGGGTCATTTGGAGGCAAAATACAGTTATCCCGCTGGCGCCGCCCTATAAAGTGAAGGAAGAGAAATATAAACCGAACAAAGACTATTTGGTCTATTATCCGCAGGTGGAAGGGATGGCTAACCCGGGCGCCCAACAGGAAGTCAACAGAAAGCTGATGGTCATGTCGCAGGTGAAGCCGATTCCTGAGAATGAGCAGCTAAGCTATTCCTACACAGGGGATTTCCAGGTCACCTTCTTCAAAAAGGACCTGCTCGTGCTGGAGCTCAGCGGCTACAATTTCCCGTTCGGCGCTGCGCACGGTATGCCAACGAAGCATTATGCGCACATTAACCTTATAACTGGAGAAATGTATACGCTGGGCGATTTGTTCAAGACCGGAAGCAACTATGTTGCTGTGCTGAGCGAAATCGTCGGTAGACAAATCAAGGAGGATCCGCAGTATTCCTATGTATTCCCAGACACGTATAAAGGCATTCGCGCCGATCAGCCTTTTTATGTGACCGAGAACGCGCTGCATCTGTATTTCGAGCCCTACGAGATCGCTCCTTATGTGGCCGGCTTCCCGACCTTCACCATACCATTCCGTGAAATCATGAATATTATTGCGGTCGATAAGAGCTTTTGGAGGTCATTTCACTAACTTTTCTTGAAAATTCTCACGGGTTTCTTTGAATTTCTCATGAGTTCGCGAATCGACCTTCTCATGCTCATCGCCTTCAAGTAAGATGTGTTTGATTGCAATAAGAATGGAGAGGGGGATTCGTGTGACTGACCAATTCGAAATGTTTGATGACCCGTACAAGATGCTCATTCTTCTCGCAACATTGGTAGCCGAGCACAACAATGAGGAGCTGGATTACAATCAAGTCCCGGCCTTCGAGAACGAAACGTTCCTGTTAAAGCACGAGCTGTTCGTGTATAAGAAGGAGAACGTAGAAATTAGCTGGTACCGTTTTTTGGGGAGAGACATCAGCTGCACTAAAGACTTGACCCGCAAGGAATACAATAAAATGTTCGTGGATTGTATGGCCTCGCTCTATGGTGTGAACTGAGTACAGTTGGGATTGGACGGATGATGCGTGATAGAAACCGCTATGAGATATTCCCTCTTATAGCGGTTTTTCTTTTTTTCAAAATGTAATCAATTGGTAAAAAAATCTCAGTCATTGACGTACCCGTCCAAGCGTAATAAGATAGCATTAGCGCGTTAAAGCTTTTCAATTATACTGGGAGGTCTATCGAATGAAATCTGCAAAACTATTATCCTTGCTGGTTGCCGTTCCTTTGGTACTTATGGCAGGGTGTGGGTCCAAAGACACAGGAACAGCGAAAAATAGCGAAAATGCTGGAAATGTACCCGCTTCCAAAGTTGTCAAGATCGGCATTACGCAAATCGTTGAGCACCCATCCTTGAATGCTACAAGGGAAGGATTTATTGCAGCCTTGAAGGATGCGGGCTATGAGGACAAAAAAAATGTGCAGATCGATTATCAGAATGCACAGGGCGATTCGACAAATAATTTGACCATTGCTCAAAAATTTGCTGCCGATAAAAAAGATCTGGTGCTTGCCATTGCAACGCCGTCGGCGCAGGCAGTAGCTCAAAATGTGAAGGATACGCCGGTCGTCTTCGCGGCGATTACAGATCCGGTAGGAGCGAAGCTAGTTAAATCGCTGGATAAGCCGGGCGCCAACATTACCGGTGCGGCAGATACGCATCCTGAGGCTGCGGCAAAGCTGACTGATTTTATCGCATCGGAGTTCCCGAAAGTGAAAACGGTTGGAATTATCGCCAACGAAGGCGAGCCGAATGCAGCGGTTATGCTTAAGAATGCGGAGACTTTGCTGGCCAAGCACAATATTAAGGTGGTCAAAGCGGCCGTTGCCAACAGCTCCGAGGTGAAGCAAGCGGCGGAATCTCTTGTTGGCCGTGTGGATGCTTTCTACATCACCTTGGACAACACCGTTGTTAGCGCGGTGGAAAGCATTATTAAAGTGGCGAACGACAAAAAGATCCCATTCTTCTCGAGTGATCGGGATACGGTAGAGAAGGGCGCGGTTGCGACTTACGGGTTCAAATATTATGACCATGGTTACCAAGCCGGTAAAATGGCCGTGGAAATTTTGAAAAACGGTGCCAAGCCTGCCGATATGAAGGTCAGCTTCCCGGACAAACTGGATCTGATTATTAACCAGGATGCAGCGAAAGCGCAAGGCGTTGAAATTACCGATTCCATGAAAAGCAAAATGCAGGACAAAAACAACTTGTTGACCGGTACTACCACGAAGAAATAATAGAGCTTGACGGAGTGACCTTCGCGCATGCGGGGTCGCTCTTCATTCTTTTATGGAGGCTGTACAATTATGGGTGATGCAGTACTAGGCTCATTGGAGCTTGGATTATTTTATGCCATTATGGCGCTCGGCGTTTATATCACGTTCCGGATTCTGGATTTTCCGGATTTGACGGTCGATGGCAGCTTTACAACCGGAGGCGCCATAGCGGCGGTCATGATTGCGCACGGTACTTCACCGCTGTTGGCAACGGTATGCGCATTTATCGGAGGCTTGGTTGCAGGGGCCTGTACCGGGCTGCTGCATACGAAAGCGAAAATTAATTCGCTTCTGGCCGGTATCTTAATGATGATTGCTCTGTATTCGATCAATCTTCGCATTATGGGTAAAGCGAATATTCCGCTGTTGGGTGTGGATACGCTCATTACGAATATTTCCGTGCTGGGGGTGATGCCTTTTGTCGTCATTGCGATTAAAGTGGCGATGGATTGGTTTTTTCATACGGATCTAGGCCTGGCGCTCCGTGCTACCGGAGATAATAAACGGATGATCCGCAGCTTCGGCGTCAATACGGATAACACCATCATTGTAGGCGTAAGCTTGTCTAACGGGATGGTGGCGCTCTCGGGCGCGCTGATCGCGCAATATTCCGCTTTTGCAGAGATTACGATGGGGGTAGGGATGATTGTGATCGGCCTGGCTTCCGTCATTATCGGTGAGGCCATTTTCGGTGCCCGCACTGTCATTCGTGCAACGCTGGCGGTCGTGCTTGGAGCCATCGTATATCGGCTTGTCGTTGCTCTTGCACTTCGCATCGGTCTGGAGGCAACGGACATGAAGCTGATGACGGCACTCATTGTTATCGTAGCCTTGTCGCTGCCGATGGTACGAAGCCGGCTGAAGCAAAAGGCAGTCATTCGCAAAAGAACGAGCCAGCTGAAGGAATTGAATGGTCTGGCGGAAACGAAGGGAGGCGGCAAACGATAATGCTGGAAATGAAGCAAATATCGAAGCTATTTAACCCTGGTACGCCGGATGAGAAGGTGGCCTTGGCCGGAATCCAGCTTCACCTGAAGGAAGGGGATTTCGTTACGGTCATCGGGAGTAACGGGGCGGGGAAATCGACGCTCATGAACATTATTTCCGGTGTGATGACACCGGACAGCGGCTCGGTCCGCATCGCCGGTACGCCCGTTGAAACGATTGCCGAGCATAAGCGCAGCCAATGGATCGGCCGGGTGTTCCAGGACCCGATGGCCGGCACGGCACCGACGATGACGATTCAAGAAAATATGTCGATTGCCTATAACCGCAACAAACGCCGCGGGTTAAGCTTCGGCGTAACGGCCAAAAAGCGCGCAATGTTCGCTCAAGAGCTGAGCCGGCTCGGGCTTGGTCTGGAGCATCGCATGAATGCGAAGGTCGGTTTACTGTCGGGAGGCGAACGGCAAGCGTTGAGTTTGCTGATGGCGACGTTCACGGAGCCGCGCATTTTGCTTCTGGACGAGCATACCGCGGCGCTCGATCCGGCTCGTGCGGATCTCATTACGGGACTGACCGAGCAAATCGTGAAGGACATGAGGCTTACTACGCTGATGGTTACGCATAACATGGAGCAGGCGATCCGCCTCGGGAACCGATTGATCATGATGGATAAGGGCCGTATCATTCTGGATGTACCGGAGTCGGAGAAGCAGGGCTTGACGGTAGAGCGCCTGCTGCAGCAATTTGAACGGATCCGCGGCGAGAAATTGGCGGACGACCGCGTAGTGTTAGGATAGGGAGTAATCGACGCTTGGCCTTGGTGATGCTTATATCACTTAGGGCTGAGCGTTTTTTTTAATCTAGCGGTCAAAAGCATCAGCCAGATCACGATGCCACTGAAACGGCCGGAGTGGACGGAATCGTTCTGTAGAAGCGTAGCGTTCGCCTTTGTCCCCGAATTTTGACCACTGTAAACGGGTTGAAATTTAGGAAATTCGGGGACAAAAGCGATCGGAACCATGATCGATCCACGCAGCCATTGCTGCTTCAGTGGCCTCCCGGATCACGCGGGTCTTATTATCGTCAATCCTACTGCTGAAAGCTGTATCTGTATTTACCGGGGGAAACACCGGTATGCTTGCGGAATAGACGCAGAAAATAGTTATAGTCCGCGATGCCGAGCTGGTTGACGATTTCTTTCAGTGGCAGATCGGTCTGCTGCAGCATGGATTTGGCCTTCTCGATCTTGATTCGGTTCGAATACTGTAACGGCGTGAGGCCGGTATGCTTTTTCAAGCATTTGGACAAGTAATCCACATGGAAATGAAACTGCTCAGACAAATCGTCCAATCGAAACGGACGGTCGCTGCAAGCATACAGATAGGCGATAAGCTGCTCGCTCAGCTTTTGACCCGGGGATAATGTATGGGCTCGAAGAGCGCGCTGCAGCTGCACACATAATGACGCGGCCAAAGCTTGAAGTGGAAGCTGGTTCTCCAGGGAGAATTGACTTTTCAGCTCCATCATCCGATCAAGCAGCGGGAACACCTCAGACAAATCCAAATGAGCGAACTTGGGAAGATACATCCGCTGGCTTCCGGCGTCGAGATCGTGATAGGACGGTGAGGGGGAGAGGAGGGCAGACCAGGAGATTTCGTCGGCTCTCAGTGTACGCAGAGGCCGCGGGTGCTTAAGGTGGACATAATACAGCTCTGTCCCTTCCGGACACGGAGCACTGCCTGCATGCAATTTATCCGGCTCCAGCACCAATAAACCGTTTTCCTTGATATCATAACGCACACCGTCTTCCACCATATAATAGGCACCTTGTTTGACGAGAATGATGTCATATAGCGGAAAAGTGCGCTCGTAATGTCGGGTTCCCTGAACCGGTCTATAACGGCCAACGGTCATAAGAAACGGAGTGGGGGGCAGAGCAAGCTCCAGACATTCGATCATCGTATTCCCTCCCTAAAAGATGGATACTTCATTTCATCTCGATAGATGTAAGCGCATAATTGTGCTGCTTCATCTTTATTGTACGCACATTTTTGATTTCAAATCAAGCTGTTGGAGGAAACTGGTTAACTGATTTTGTGCTTAACTTGTTCGGTATTTTCCATAGGCTTTCCCTCTGGTTTGTGGTTCAATGAAGCTACGATAAAGGAACCTTCGTAGAATCGATTATGTCACGAAGGGAAGGGAGACTCAGATGACATTATCCGTTGAACAGCTTTATGACAAGCTCAAGCCTGCACCGTTGAACGGGGGCTTTCAGATGGAGGATTATTGGGTGTGGTGCGGCTCCGTCGTTCAGGGCGAAGACGGCCGATTCCATATGTTTGCCTCCCGCTGGCCGAAATGGCTTCCAATGCACCCGGGCTGGCTCGTTGCTTCCGAGGTGGTTCGTGCGGTGTCAGACACACCGGAGGGGCCCTATGTGTTTCAAGAGGTCGTACTTCCTGCACGCGGAGCCCAATTCTGGGACGGCCGGAGCACCCATAATCCGCATATCAAGAAAATCGGCGATACTTACGTGCTCTATTACATGGGTTCAACACACCCGCTTCCGGAAGCGGAGCCAGGAGATACGATAGCCTTGGATGACCCGCGTGTTATCGTTGCGCGGGCAAACAAACGGATAGGGATCGCCGTTTCCCCAAGCGTGTTTGGCCCTTGGGAACGTAAGGACAATCCGATTCTGCCGACGCGCCCCGGCAAGTTCGACAGCTTCTTGACCTCGAATCCGGCGCCGTGCGTGAACGAAGACGGATCGGTACTCCTTATTTACAAAGCAAGAAGATACGAAGGAAATGTGCATGGCAAAATGACGATCGGCGCAGCTGCAGCCGACCATTTTGAAGGGCCGTACCGGACCCTAACCGAGGACCCGGTATTTCCGCCGGAGCAGGTTCATATCGAGGACCCGTTTATTTGGAAAACACCCGACGGGTACGAGTTGATCGCGAAGGATATGGACGGTAGGATTGGCGGGGAGAAGCATGGAGGCGTGCATGCACATTCCAGGGACGGCAGCAGCTGGATTTTTAGCGCCACACCCAAAGCCTACTCCCGAACCGTTCGCTGGGAGGACGGCACCGTTCAAACGATGGGAAGCCTTGAACGTCCCTTTCTTTTGTTCCAGAACGGGAAGCCGACACATTTGTTTGCAGCGGTAGCCGATGGACCCGGTGGCTTCCAGCAGGCGACGAGAACGTGGAATATGTGCATTCCGATAGGAGAATAGCTTCCTGCATCAGCATGCGTTTCCTAAAGCGTTCCCATTCCGGCATAGCGCGGCTGAGGGAACGTTTTTGGCCGTAGATGAATAAGTATAAGTTTCCCAACTTTCGGCTACCTTGACAAACGCATGCCATCCGGAAAGATGGCGAAGCCGTTTATCCTTGTTTGCAGGGGAGGAACTCGGCCAAAACCCGATTCCCAAACGCTTTCTCTTCCACTACAATAGGGATAGATGGATGAAAGGAGATTGTGTAATTATGGAAGCGTATACAACCGTAATGATGAAACCGCAGGATACCGTGGCCGTCGCATTGACGAATATACCGGCAGGCACGAAGCTTCAAGTGGCATGCCAGGAGCACAGGCTTGAAGTGATCCTGCTCGAGCCTATCGAGTTCGGTCATAAGTTCGCTGTGAAGCCGATGGAGCCGGGTGATGACATTGTGAAATACGGTGAAGTGATCGGTGCCGCAGTCCGTTCCATTCGGACCGGAGAGCATGTCCATGTCCATAATCTCGAAGGAAAACGGGGAAGAGGGGATCAGCTTGACACACAATCAAGGTAAACGCACGTTTTGGGGTTACCGAAGGCCGGACGGCAGTGTTGGGGTCCGAAATCATGTGCTCATCCTGCCAACCATTGTCTGTGCTACGCAAACGGCGCAGCGCGTGACCGAGCTTGTACACGGTACGGTTACTTTCATCCACCAGCACGGCTGCGCCCAGGTCGGCGCCGATTATGATCAGACCTTTCGGACCTATGCAGGGATGGCTTCCAATCCGAATGTGTATGGTGTTATCATCCTCGGGCTCGGGTGTGAGACGCATCAAGCCCGCAGTGTCGCGTCCGAGGTCAGGAAGACCGGCAAGCCCGTTGAGGTCGTGTCTATCCAGGATCATGGGGGCACGCTGTACACCATTGCAGAGGCGGCTAAAGCGGCGGCGCGGATGGTGCAGGAGGCTTCCCGTGAACGCAGGGTGGAATGCGACTTCGGAGAACTGATCGTCGGGACCGAGTGCGGGGGCTCAGACGCCTGTTCCGGACTGTCGGCGAATCCGGCGGTCGGCTTTTGCAGCGATAGGATCGTCGACCATGGAGGTACATCCATTCTGGCTGAGACGACCGAATTGATTGGAGCGGAGCATCTGCTGGCGAGGCGCGCCGTGAACGATCAGGTGGCCAAGCGTATATATCAGGTGATCGAAGCGATGGAGCAGCGGGCTTTTTCCATGAACGTAGATATTCGTACAGGGAACCCCAGTCCGGGCAATATTAAAGGGGGAATCAGCTCGTTGGAGGAGAAGTCGCTTGGTGCCGCGAACAAGTCGGGCTCCCGCCCGCTGCAGGAGCTGGTCGATTATGCTGTCAAGCCAACGGCCAAGGGCCTTGTCTGGATGGATACACCGGGTCATGATATTGAGCAGCTGACGGGGATGGTGGCAGGCGGCTCGCAGATTGTGCTGTTCACGACGGGGCGCGGTACACCCACCGGTTCCCCTATCGCGCCGGTCATCAAGATTGCGACGAACACGGCTATCTTCGAGAAGATGGATGATAATATTGACATGAATGCTGGAACAATCATTGATGGTACCGAGACTATCGATACGGTGGGCAACCGGATATTTGAGGAACTGATCGAGGTTTGCTCGGGCAAATTAACGAAGTCGGAGATTTTGAAGCAGCATGATTTCGGCATTTGGCGCATTGGACCGACATTCTGACCACAGAAAAAGACAAAAAGCTATCCTTTCCCGATCGGGTTCGGATAGCTTATTTGCGTCCCCTATGGGGAAGCGCGAATAGTACTGTGACATGGTTATTTATTGAAGCGAACGTGAAATTGTTTCACGCCGTAGACGAAAGGGCTTTGGATCGTTGACAGCTCCGAGTCCTCAACAAACCGAATGTCCTTCAGCCTTTCCAGCAAGCGCTGGATCACGATATGTCCCTCCAGGCGGGCCAACGGCGCCCCAAGGCAAAAGTGAGTCCCGAAACCAAAGGACAGGTGGGCGTTCGGTTTGCGTTCCGCATTAAATTGATCGGGCTCTGGAAATTTGGCTTCATCCCGATTAGCAGAGGCTACCCAGGAGACGACCTGCTGCCCCGCCTGGATCCGTGTACCATGAATGTCCACATCCTGAGTAGCTACACGGCCGATAGCCTGAATAGGCGGGTAGTAGCGCAGCACCTCTTCGATAAAAGAGGGCACCAGCTCAGGCTGCCCGTTCAGCTTGCTCTGAAGCGCAGAATCTTCCGTTAACACGCGTACCGCATTGGTGATCAAATTCGTTGTTGTTTCGTTACCGGCAGCCAACAGAAGAATACAAAACCCCAGTAATTCCTCCTCATTGAGCTTTTGTCCGTCGATTTCGGCCGCCAGGAGCAGGGAGATCAGGTCTTCCTTCGGCTCTTTGCGCCGTTGCTCCACGATCGTGGCGAAGTAACCGTTTAATTCCTTCATTGCCTGCGTTTTCTCGGTCATGACCCGATGGAAGGCTTCATCTGTATTGACTTCCGGTCCTTTGACAAGGATATCCGACCATTCCTTGAACAAGTGCCGGTCCTCTGCCGGAACTCCGAGCAGCTCTGCAATGACGATGACGGGAAGCGGGACGGCCAGATCATGTACGATGTCCATACTTCCGTTGTTAACGACAGCGTCCAGAAGCTCATCCGTGATCGACTTAATGTGCGGTCCCAGATCGTTCACAACTTTAGGCGTGAAGGCTTTGTTCACAATCGCTCTCATCTGGGAGTGCCGCGGCGGATCCATGGTCAGAATCGTCTCCCGTTCCGCCAGCTTCCTGACGGAAGAAAAGGTTGCGGGATCCTTGAGAATTCGGTGCACGTCTTCGTAGCAAAACACATCCCAGCAGCCGCGGCTCTCATCGTAACGAATGGGATGGGATGCCCGCAGTTGATTATAAACGGCAAAAGGCTGCAATCTTTTTTCCTTCGTATCCAGTTCGGCCATAGGAATAATATTCGCGTAGCGTTCGGATTTCTCCGTTTCCATGCTCGTTATCTCCTCTCGTTATATCCAGTTACTAATTTAATTTACCCCATTTGGCAGCAAGAAAAACCTGTTTTTCCATATCATGTGAAGTTGGTTTCTGATAGGTCATCGGGTTGAATGGACGAAGTGTGCTTCGGAAGAGCAGCCAAAGCAAGGGCATGGTATAATGATGAGAAAAATGGAGGCAGGAGGGATCATGGATGCTGAATTCACAGGAAGCGATCCGGGCCTATAAGGAAGGGCGGACGGACATAGTCCATTCATTCAGGTGGCTTGACTATATCGTCTCTGCGGAGGAAAGAATTGTCAATTTGGAGCATGTGAAATCGCTGAAGGAGCTGGCTCAGTCCAATCCGGTATTGGATTATGTTGAAAGATCGCTGCAAAGGCTCGACTCGCTGAAGCTTTCGTTCTGGATTCGAGAGGTGCTGGAGGAGGTCTTGTCCTGGTCTGAGGCGGCAAAAGGAGGAACTTTGCGGCAGCGTTTGGCCTGGCAGGAGCAGGGAATTCACTTGATGGCCCATAACATCGGCTCTGCCGAGTTATATTTGCGCGATGCGGACTTGAAAGGTAAGGCTGCTGCTGCCCCTAAAGAACGCCATCGGGTGATCCATACGTTAATCGCCACACACGGACTTGTCGGCCAGACGATTCGAGGCGAAGTGTCTTTGTCGGAGCATGAGCCCCTCGTCAGGCTGGTGGAGGAGGGCTTGGTGACAGGAACCGAATTACGGCAATTATTAATGCCGTTAAATGAATGTATTATCGCAGCGGTATCCGGCGAACTATGGGAACAACTGCGGCAAGAAGCGGAACAGGTTATCGACCGTATTGTTCAGGGGGACCTTACTTCGCCTATGCCGCTTAAGGAAAGGCTCCGAAGGCTGCGTACCACTTCGATCGAGCGGGGGGAAAGCTTTGAGAACGCATATGCCCGCCTCCAGGAGCAGCATCCTGCCATACTGGATGCTTTACAGGTGATGAACCATGCCACTCTGTGGTATGTGGAGGCCGCTCTAAGCGAGTTTTCGTTCGAGCAGTTTATTCAGATTATTGGCTTAGCGGTTATTGGTGCGCAGGCAGGCAACGCTTCGGCCGAGCATATCAGCTTCGAACGGCTGATGAATACAATGTATTATGATTACAAAGGGCAGAAGAAGATGAATGTGTACAAGAAGCGGATGATCGAAGCGTATTTGAACGAATTGACCTTTGATCAGCTGCTGCGTAAACAGTGGCCTGCCAACACTCATTTGACCTGCCGAGTCGAAGCATCCGGATCACAGGTGCGGACGGTTTACGTTGATTTTGTTTTTTCCCCGGCGGCACAGAAATTGATCGAGTTTTGTGTGGAAGCGGAGAAATCGCCATTGTACGAAAAGGCTGTCCTCATGCTGTATGATTTGTTCGGTCTGCGCCGTGATGCTTACGACCGTTTCCATAACGAAGAGGAATATTTGGCAACCATGAATCAGACCTCCGATTACAAGCAGGTCATCCTGGACTATGTCGTCGGAGATCAGGTTGTGGATATCGGTCCGGGAGGAGGCGTGCTTCTTGATCTGATGGAGGAACGGCTGCCGGACAAGCATGCTATCGGAATCGATATATCACAAAATGTCATAGAAGCCTTGGAACGTAAAAAGCAGCTTGAGCAGCGCCGGTGGACCGTCTTGAAAGGTGACGCGCTTCAATTGAAGACTTACGTTGAGGCAGGCCGGATCGGAACGGTTATTTTTTCTTCCATTCTTCATGAGCTGTACTCCTATATCGAATATGAAGGAAGCCGGTTTAACCACAAGACCGTTGCCGCCGCACTTCGCAGTGCTTTTGACGTGTTATCGTCGGGTGGAAGGATTATTATCCGTGACGGGATCATGAGTGAACCTGCAGAGCAAAGACGCAGGATCCGGTTCAAGGAGCCTGACGGGATGGCTTGGCTGGAACGGTATGCTCAAGATTTTGCGGGCAGAAGGATCCAGTTTGAGCGTCTCGGTCCGAATGAAGCGATGCTGCCGATCAATGATGCGATGGAGTTTCTGTTTACCTACACATGGGGGGAGCAAGCTTACGTACACGAGGTTCAGGAGCAGTTCGGCTACTTTACGCCGACGGAATTCCATTCGTTCATTCAAGAGACCTTGGGAGCGGATGCGCAAATTATCGAGAGCAGGCATTATTTGCAGGACGGCTATACAGAAGCGTTATCTTCCCGCATTGACTTCATGGATGACCGCAGCAACCCGGCTTCATTACCGGACAGCACTTGTTTCCTCGTCATAGAAAAATTATAGGTTCTCACATGAAAAGCTCGCTGCCGAGGCCACTGAAAAACTGGCGGAGTGGACGGAATCATTCTGTTGAAGCGTAAGCGTTCGCCTTTGTCCCCGGGTTTTGACCGCTATAAGCGGGTTGAAACAGATAAAATCCGGGGACAACAGCGATCGGAAGAATGATCCGTCCATGCAGCCTTAGCTTTTTCAGTGGCCTCTCGCTGTCCGCGGGCTTTTTTGCTGTGTCTGCCCAGCCGCGCTCGTCATCCTGCGATATCTGTTTTTCCGCCAAAAGCAAAAGACGAAGCAACGATCCACATTGACCAATATACAGGAGCTATACTAGCGGATTACCGCTATGCTAATTACAAACCGGCAGGCAAAATCATGGCATGGGGAATCACAGTCCGTAAAGGATTGGAGTATGGACTTCCGAATCAAATCATCGGTCTATAGGCATTGTCGGTGTTGTCATTAGCGGCTTCTAAACCGGAAACGCTCTCGCGGGGTGATTTGTACAATGCTGTGGACCGACGATTACCGAGCACGTAGATGGATATCCCTGACTTATTGGAGCTATATTACCCAAGCACTGTCCGCAGTGCGGCGGCAAATTTGGAAACACCTAGAGGGATGTCGGCAGCCTTAGGTCTTGCAAACGTAAATCGGACATATCCCGAATCCGAACCATAGACGCTGCCGGGAACATAAATCATTCCGTTGCGGATGGCTTCTTCAAGTAATTTATGATCGTTGACCTCGGTTCCAATCTTACACCACAGATGCAGGCCGCCTTGAGGAACCGAGAAGCTGACCAGATCGGGCAGTTCTTTTTGCAGAGCCTCTATCAGCAAATCCCTCTTGTAAAGCAAATCCATGCGCAGCCGATCCAGGTGGGGCCGGAAATAGAAGGAGTTCAAAAATTGCGCCGCAACCTTTTGAGGAACAACGCTGAGACCGAAATCCATCTGCTGTCTGGCATCGGCCAGCCTCTCGACCACTGAATGAGGAGCTACCATCCATCCGACCCGCAGACCGGATGCTGCAATCTTGGAGAAAGAGCCGATGTAGAGGATCGAGCCGATCGAATCCGCAGATTTCAATGGCTGCGGCGGCGTTCCATGGTAATCAGTCAGACTAAAGGGATCGTCCTCCACAATCGGGAGTCCCAGTTCACTGGCAATATGGAGTAATTCAACGCGACGTTCAGGATCAAGAACGGTACCTGTGGGGTTCTGATAGTTCGGATTTAAGAATACCATTTTGATCCGATGCTTTTTATAAAGAGAGCGAATCTCCTCAGGCCGAACCCCTTTATCATCGACGGGAAGACGGAATAAGCGAAGACCGGCTGACTGAAACATGGGCAAGGAATAACAGTAGGAAGGATCTTCAATAGCCACTGCATCTCCCGGAGCCAGCAAGCACTGCGTAATTAAATATAAGGATTGTTGTGAGCCGGAAGTGATGAGGATGGAAGACTCGGTCGTTTGAATGCCGCGATAATGTTCTAAATATGCAACAAGGGCTTGTCTGAGCGGAACGAAGCCCTGCGGATTGTCGTATCCAAGATATTCTGTATAGTGGTTCTCATCCATGAGCGTGTTAATCTCTTTCACTGGAGAGAGGTCTGCCCCGAGCTCGCCGCTGGCAAAGTCAATTAAAGCTTTATTTTTTTGAAGAGCCTCCCGAATCCGGCGAAGAAAGGGGAGGTTGGGCAAAAAGCTTCCTCCTTCGACATACCGGTGCCAATTCGGGGTATGCTTGGGCGTGATTCCCCATTTGTGCTTGGTGACCCGTGTTCCGCTTCCGGTCTGGCTCTCGATCATTCCAAGCGCGCGAAGCTCCGCATAGGCAAGCACGACCGTGCTGCGATTCACACCCAATTGCTCGGCTAATTTTCGTTCGGAAGGCAGCAGGCTTCCCGGCGGAAACTCGCCATAGGAAATTCTGCGTTCGATTTCATCAACGATTTGTTCGAATAAAGGCTTTTTACTGCCGCGATCCAGTGGCCACATGGGCAGCCCTCCTTGCAAAATGTGTACGTTACATAGGGGAGTATTCATTCATCATACCATTCATTGGGTTCTTTTTTTAATCAGAAAAATGACGAAAGTATATCGATGTATTGAATAGGGGCAGTTGTGATGACATATGGGGAAACGGCTGAAAACCATAACCGGCTGGTGCGGAAAAAGGAAGAATGGATGGTTACGCTAGCGTGTTTAACTGATATATTCGAGATCGTAATCCACATGGGCTGCATGCTGCAGGAACATGGGAGATGTGCTTGGGCTCCGGGCTGCAGGAGTGGAAGGCGGAGGGAATTAAGCTCCCTAGGCTCATGTTACGGACCGGTTTATCGCCATTAACGGTTGGCCATGGTTACGGCAGAGGTACGGAAGAAGGAGGAAGAGGTAAATTGGGAGATAGCCAAATGAAGCACCGTCACGTGAAGGTAGCCGTTGTTCAGTCCGCACCCGTCTTGTTCGATAAGCAGTCCGCGATGGATAAGATTGCAGATATGTCAAGGGAAGCGGCAGGCCAGGGAGCAAGATTGATCGTATTTCCCGAGGTATTCTTGCCCGGTTACCCAAGAGGGTTGAGCTTCGGGGCCCGCGTTGGGAGCCGTACGGCCGATGGGAGAAGAAGCTGGGAGCGTTACTGGCAGAGCTCGATAGACATACCTGGTCATGAAACGGAGCTGTGGGGCGAGCTGGCGAAGGAATTAGGGGTATACCTCGTGATTGGCGTGGTAGAGCGGGACACGGAGTACAGCAAAGGTACCTTATATAACTCTATGGTATACATCGGACCGGACGGGCTTCTGCTGGGGAAACACCGAAAGCTGGTTCCTACCGGCTCGGAACGCTTATTATGGGGCCAAGGCGACGGCAGCACGCTTACGGTCATCGATACCCCTTTCGGGACAATCGGCGGCTTGATTTGCTGGGAAAATTATATGCCTTTGGCACGTACCGCTATGTATGCTCAAGGCATCGACATTTATATCGCACCGACTGCGGATGCCCGCGATACATGGCAGTCGACGATCCGTCATATTGCATGCGAAGGCCGCTGTTATGTCATTTCCAGCAATCAGTTTGCAACCAAGGCGTCTTATCCCGCTGATCTTGACGGGGGCGACGAGATCAAAGGGGATGATTTTATTTTAAGCAGAGGCGGCAGTGCCATTATAGGGCCTCTTGGCGATTATATTGTTGAGCCGCTGTACAACCAGGAAGGAATCTTGGTCGCCACACTGGATCTTTCCCAGGTAACCCAAAGCCGGTTTGATTTTGATGTGGTTGGGCATTACAGCAGACCGGACATATTCCAGCTGGTCGTTAATCATAAAAAACAGGACATCGTACGAACAAAGGATTAAGGCAAGACGTCATTGCAGAGACTTCGGCGTTTATTGGCGCCGTGTGTGTGGAATGAAGAAGCATCCAATCAGCTTGATTCAGAATAAAAGTTAGCTAGGAGCCGGGAGCGATCCCGGCTTTTTTTCTGTTTGGATCAGGCCGTAGTATAGAGGGGACCGTCTCCCGTTGACTCTGCTTATCTTTCTTGCATGTCTGAATAAGCCAAGTATGTGGCCTGATCAGCCATAACGCTGTGCTTCAAAATCGTTTATGATAAAAATAATCATAAATCTTACAAAGACTAGTGATATACTTGGTATTATAAAAAAGATCCTTTTACCAAGTTAGGAGGCGCCTCCTTATGTTAATGAAAAGCTTTGCCGGCTATCAGGCGGCCGGTCACTGGATTTGGGTACAGCGTTCCTCTCATGGGCTGCATAATCTGCTGCCCGAGCACCGGCACGATTATATCGAGCTTGTCTATGTTGTTCATGGGGAGGGACGGCATCAAATCGGCAGCGAACAGTATGATATCCGCACAGGCGATGTATACGTGGTTCTCCCAGGGGAACTGCATTCGTATCCTGATGTACAGGAAGCGGACCTGGAAATCATAAACTGCCTGTTTGTACCGGAATCGGTTCGAATATTGCTGCCTCACTTGACAGATTCCTTCATGGCCTTGCCGTATATTGCCCCTTTCTATGGCAACCTGTCTGAGCTGCCAAGAAGGCTGCATCTGACTTCAGTGCAATCGACAGAAATTGTCGTCCTGCTGGAAGAAATGATTCAGGAGGGGTACGACCGAAAGCAGGGATTCAGTGCGGTAAACCGCCTTAAGCTGATGGATATGCTGGTCCGGTTATCCCGGTTCGCTATGCAGGGAGATAGGAATCCGGGGTCGCAGCAGCCCTCATCAAGCGGACATGAGATTCTGGTCCGTCGGGTGAAGTACTATATGGAAACGAATTACCAGCATAAATTAACGGTATCGGAAATCGCCCGCGAGTTCAATCTTAGTGAGCGCCATTTGAACCGGATTATGAAGCAGGAGACTGGAAGAAGTGTAACGGCGATGCTTCAGTACATTCGAATTGAACGGGCGAAGCAGATGCTCGGGGAGACAGAACGCAGTATTGAGGCGATCGCCACGGCTGTCGGGTTTGGAGACACATCGTTTTTTACCAGGTTGTTCAGCCGTTTGGCGGGGGAAACACCCGGCAGCTTTCGCAAGAAGGCAAAATACCGGCGCATCCAACCCGCGGAGAAACTAGATTAACCCATAAATAGATAAACAAATATGGAAAAGGAGAATTCGGGATGAGTGGAGGAAACAAGAGAGAGAAAGACAGTTTTTTGCCAAGCAAGCAGGAGACGTTGAAGAAGCGGTATAGGAAGGGAAAAGCAGGGGCTGCTCTGCTCGTATTCCCTGTACTACTGACAGCGTGCGGTGGAGGACAGCAAGCGCAGCAGACCGGTAAGAGTGTTCAAACGGCCGTGGATCAAACGCCCCTGAATATTTCTATTATGACGATTACTCCGAGTGCGCCTCCGGCTGCCGATGATAATGTCATTAAGCGGGCGATTGAGAAGGCGACAAACAGCAAGTTGAATATTCAATGGGTATCCAACAACATTTACAAGGACAAATTGAACTTGACGCTGGCCTCCGGTCAAATCCCGGACTTGACCTTTATTAGCGATCCGTTCAGCAGCTCGTTCCGATCCCTGGTTACCCAGGGGGTGTTCTGGGACATTTCGCCTTACATCAAAGATTATCCGAATCTGCAAAAAGGCATTCCAAGCATCGCATGGGAGCTGACGAAGCTGGACGACGGGAAAAATTACGGAATCCCCCGTGCCCGTGACGAGAATGACGAGTCGTTCTTTATTGTGCGCAAGGACTGGCTGGATAAGCTGGGACTGAAGCCGCCGACAACAACCGACGAGCTGTACCAGGTGATGAAAGCATTTGTCGAGAAAGACCCGGATGGAAACGGGAAGAACGATACAGTTGCCCTGGCCGCCAGCATTACTCCTGATGATGCTTCGAACTGGGGCGGGATTGGACCGGTATTGGGGACGATTGAGAGCGCGTTTACTGGTGTTAACGGGAAGTGGAAACTGGATGGCGATAAGCTGGTCTATACCGCATTATTGCCGGAAGTCCGCAACGCTTTGGAGTATAATGCCAGGGCCTATAAGGAGAAGCTGCTGCCCGAAGATTTGCTGTCGCTCAAAACGACGCAGATCCGCGATTTGTTCAAAGGAAACAAAGCGGGCATCGTCGTTGATAAGACGGGGACGGGCAACCGTGTGTACACAACGGACCTGAGAAAGCTGGTTCCGGATTTCAAGGATACGCAGTTTTTCCCGCTGACGTCTCTCAATGGCTACACGCCTAAAGGTACCGGTTTCAACGGCATTCTCGCAATCCCGAAAAGCGTGCCGGAAGCAAAAATGAAGCGGATATTGCAATTGGTTGATCAATGGACGTCCCCCGAGGTATCCGGCATTCAACGGTTTGGATTCGAAGGCGTACACTACAAATTGGAGAACGGCTTGAAGATCGTGAATCCCGATAAGCTGAATGCGGACAATGCCTCTGATTTTAACCAAATCGTGAATTCAATCGATCCGAGCCTGGATCAGATCCCTGCTACGGAGGATTTGAAAGCGGCGGATGAGCAGAAGAAGAAGGTGCAGGCGGAACGGAGTAAAATTAGTAAAGCGGATATCAGCGTAGGCTTGAATTCCCCGACTGCCCAGAAAATCTCACCACAGCTGGACAAAAAAATTCAGGATTTGAAATCCAAAATTATTATTGGGCGTGAACCGATTACAGCTTGGGATGATTTCGTAGCGAAACTGAAAACTGATCCTGACTTGATTAAGATGACCGAGGAAATGACACAAGCCTACCATAAACGGGAAGGGAAGTAAGAAGAAGATGCTGAATAAAACGGAAATGGTACCGACCAGACCGAACATTATTTTCTTTATGACGGATCAGCAGAGATGGGATTGTATCGGGCGGTACAACCGCCATATTCATACCCCGACGATTGACAAGCTGGCAGATCAAGGTATCGTATACAGCCAGGCAGTATGTCAAGCTCCGATGTGCGTGCCGAGCCGCAGTTCTATGATGTTCGGCTACTACCCCTCTCAGTTGGGCGTACGGACGAATCATGGCGGGCTGTATGACGAGGATCGGCTGCCGAGTGACCCGCTTCCGGAGTTAATGCGTAAGGCAGGCTACCAGACGGCGGGCTTCGGCAAAACCCACTGGAATCACGGGGTGAAGAATCCGGCTCCATCCACGCGGGGCTTCGAGGTTCGTTCCGTAGGTTTGGCACGAGACAGCGGACATTATGAAGACGGGGCTGTAATGATGGGGGATGTCGAGCCGGATGGTCTTGCTGCCTATCATGAAGAAACGAAAGACTATGGCGGCGGGGAAGAGAACGCGAATGGCTACATTGGCTGCACCAGTCAAGTTCCAATGCATTTGCATAGGGACGGCTGGGTAGCGGAGCAATGTCTGAAATTTATCGACGAAGGGCTGGATTCTACACGTCCATTGTTCTTGTACTTATCGTTCCTGAAGCCGCATGCGGGCTTTAATGTACCGAAGGAGTTTGAGGATCTGTACGATATCCGTGACATTCCGGACATCCCCCAGCCGCCATGGGAGGCGGAGCAGGACACGCATCTGGCGGCGACCGACGAGTTAATTGAAAGCAACCGTCACAATTATATGGACAAGCGGCTGGTGTGGGAAAGCATGACTCCCGAGCAACGCAAACGAACGACGCTTCGTTATTGGGCGAATTGCTCTTGGCTGGATCATTACTTTGGGCAGGCGCTGGAAAAGCTGGAGGAGAAGGGAAGGCTTGACAATACGCTGATTGTCTTCGTCTCGGATCATGGCGAGATGCTGGGAGAGCGCCGCTACCGATTTAGCAAATACTGCTTGTACGATAGCAGTGTACGGGTCCCGATGATTCTCTCGGGTACCTTTCTGCCGGCATCGCTTCACGGCACGGTGGATGATCGGCCTGCGGAGCTTGTAGATCTCGTACCGACGCTATCGCGCATAGCGGGACTGCCGCGCAACGTGCAGCTGCCCGGGCTTGATCTGCTCGGGGAGCAGAGGCGGCTAGGCACGTTTTGCGAATTTCACGGCAAGGGCTCGACACCGCATCATGCTGCGCCTGCATTGATGTGGAGGAAGCAGGATTGGAAGCTGATCCTCTATACGCCGGGGACGATAGGCGATGCAATCGGCAACATAAGCAAGCTTCAGGGTGAGCTGTATGATCTTGCTACAGACCCGGAGGAATGGAATAATCTCTATGCCGATGGAAGTTATGCGGCGATCCGCGAGCGAATGACAGCAGAGCTGCTGATGCATCTGGCCTGCATTTGGTCGCGGGGACCCTTGTTCTATGACAGGCATGGGCTGGAAGCACTGCAATAAATGGATGCTGCATCCAATCTATTGGAAATGACCGAGGTCCTCGAAAACGGGCTTCGGTCTTTTTTGATTTGTCGCTTGACAAATGATTTTAATATGTCATAATGATAATATCAAAACGAAGTTATTGAACTGAATTAAAGTAGGTGAGCCGCCAATGCAAACCCCAGAGAATGAAACGAATTACAGCGCAAGTAAATATCGAACTCCGGATGGCGCGCCTGCAGATATTGTTATCTTCACGATTACCTCTACCGAGAAGCCTACGGCGAAGAAGTCATTACCCAACCGGGAGCTGCAGGTGCTGCTCATCGAACGGAAGCAATGGCCCTTCACCGGCCAGTGGGCTCTGCCGGGAGGCTTCTCGAAGGAAACGGAGACAATTCTGGAGAGCGCGAAGCGGGAGCTATGGGAAGAGACGGGTGTGGATGATGTACACATTGAATATTTCAATGTGTACAGCGCACCGAATCGCGACCCGCGGGGCTGGATGATCTCCCATGCATTTTTTGCACTGGTGCATGAGGACGATTTGGCCCGGCGGCGGGCCGATGATGATGCAGCCGATGTGAGGCTGTTCCCGGTAGAGAAAGCACTGCGGATGGAGCTCGCGTTCGATCACCGGCAAATATTGACGGACGCCCTGCAGCGTGTCCGTCAGCAGATGATGACGACAACCATCGCCAAGGAATTTCTGCCGGATGAGTTCACAATGAGCGAGCTGTATCAAGTGATCCAGACGGTTGTACCTGAGTTCGAGGACAAAAATTTTATACGTAAGATCACGTCCACGCAAAGCCGCAAAGGGATCATTGAAGAGGTGAAGGACCGTAACGGTCAGCCGAAGCTCTCCAATCAATATTCTCAGCGTGCCGCGCAGCTGTACCGGTTTACTGATGTTGTGCCGACATTGTCTATTTACAGCTAAGGCACCATTTTATTAGCTGGCTAGAGGGGGATAAGTTCTCGTGGTCTGTTCCCTTTCGGACAACGCATGCCGTCTTCAATGGCAGCAAAGCCTGTTATCTTGAGTGGTTTGATATTGTCATAATAATATAATTAACAATACTATTTAAAGGATGGTGTTGGGCATGACAGGGGCGCATACGACGAAAGCATTGATTGTTATTGATTATACGGTTGATTTCGTGGACGGAAAGCTTCCTTGCGGTCAGCCGGCGATTGACATTGAGGAGAGGCTTACTGAGCTGACAGAGGCCTTCATCCAGCAAGGGCATTGGGTCGTTATGGCTGTGGATCTGCATGATGAAGCCGATACGCTTCACCCGGAGCACCGGCTGTTCCCGCCGCACAATATTCGGGGCACCGAGGGCAGAAACTTGTACGGCAGGCTCCAGGCTGCTTATGAGGTGAACCGGGATCGGGTATACTGGATGGACAAAACGAGGTACAGCGCATTTTGCGGAACCGACCTGGAGCTGCAGCTCCGAGCCAGAGGCATTACGGAGCTTCATCTTGTCGGTGTATGCACCGACATATGCGTGCTTCATACGGCAGTGGACGCCTATCATAAGGGCTTTCAAGTGACCGTACACGAGGACGCGGTGGCGAGCTTCAATCCCGCCGGGCATGCGTGGGCCTTGGACCATTTTCGCAATGTGCTTGGAGCGACGGTTATTTCGTAAGGGCAGGGGAAACTGGTTCGAATCAGAACAAACGGAGAAACAACTATTATACATTAGCCTTAAGACAAAGGAGCGATTTTATCATGACTCATACGAATCCTAATAACTCCTCCGCACTGCAAAGCAAAGTTCAAGCGGCTCTGCGTGTTGAACCGCATATCGATGCTGCGGCCGAAATTCGGCGCCGTGTGGATTTCCTGAAGCAGTATGCATTGAAGGCCAAATCCAAAGGGTATGTGCTCGGTCTATCGGGTGGCCAGGACTCGACGCTGACCGGTAAGCTCGCGCAGCTGGCAGTGAATGAGCTGAACGAGGAAGCCGGAGAGGATCGCTATCAATTCATCGCAGTTCGTCTGCCCTACGGTGTACAGCAGGATGAGGCGGATGCGCAGGAGGCGATCCGGTTTATCGGGCCGACCCGTGTGGTCACGATCCATATTAAGGCTGCGGTAGACGCCTCGGTGCATGAATTCATGCAGGCAACAGGCGAATCGCTTAGCGATTTTCTGAAGGGAAATGTCAAGGCTAGAGAGCGCATGAAGGCACAGTACGATTTGGGCGCTCACTATGGACTGCTGGTGCTTGGCACGGATCATGCGGCGGAGGCGATCAGCGGATTTTTCACCAAATTCGGGGATGGGGCTTGTGATGTAGCACCGATCTATGGCTTGAACAAAAGACAGGGCCGTGCCCTGCTGAAGCAGCTCGGCTGCCCTGAAGCCTTGTACCTCAAACAGCCGACGGCTGATCTCGAAGATTTGAAGCCCGGGCTTCCGGATGAAGCCGCACTTGGCGTCACATACGAGCAAATAGACGATTACCTGGAAGGCAAGCCTGTCGCCCCGGCGGCAGCGGCTATTATTGAACGCCGTTACTTGGCGACCGAGCACAAAAGACAAGGTCCGGTAACGGTTTATGACACCTGGTGGACGGAGTGATTCCTGATGAATATGGCAACCTACGATAATTTAACGCTTCATACCGATAAATATCAGATTAATATGATGTACGCTCACTGGATTCATGGCACGACGGACAATAAAGCGGTATTCGAGGTGTTTTTCCGCAAGCTGCCGTTCGGCAACGGATATGCTGTTTTTGCTGGACTTCAGCGCATTGTCGAGTATGTCCGCAGCCTGAGCTTCAACGAGGAGGTCATCGAATACCTGCGGGAGCAGGAGGAGGATTATGCCCCGGCCTTTCTCGAGAAGCTGCAAAGCTTCCGGTTTACCGGCAACCTCTGCTCGGTGGAGGAGGGCACCATTGTATTCCCGAATGAGCCTTTGATCCGTGTAGAGGCCAGTGTATTCGAGGCTCAGCTGCTGGAAACGGCGATCCTGAATTTCATGAACTTCCAAACGCTGATTGCAACCAAAGCATCCCGGATTCGTCAGGTGGCACCCAAAGACATTCTGATGGAATTCGGCACCCGGCGGGCGCAGGAAGCGGATGCAGCCATCTGGGGAGCCCGGGCCGCATACATTGCGGGCTTCGACTCGACTTCGAACATGCGGGCGGGGATGCTGTTCGGCATCCCGACCAAAGGAACGCATGCCCATGCCTGGGTTCAGGACCATGATTCGGAGGAAGAAGCCTTCTTCCGGTACGCCGCGGCGCTGCCGAATCAGGTTACACTGCTGGTGGATACGTACGACACTCTGAAAAGCGGTGTGCCCCACGCGATCAAAGTCGCGAAGGCGATGGAAGCGCAGGGTAAACGGATGAGCGGCATCCGTCTCGATAGCGGAGACTTGGCCTACCTGTCGAAGACGGCGCGGGCCATGCTTGATGAAGCCGGATTGCCATATGTGAAAATCGTCGCATCCAATGACCTGGATGAGAACATTATTTTCAACCTGAAGGCACAGGATTGCCAAATCGACAGCTGGGGTGTTGGCACACAGCTCATCACTGCGGCGGATCAGCCGGCGCTGGGCGGTGTCTATAAGCTGGTTGCAAGGGAGAAGGACGGGGAATACGTTCCCGTGATCAAAATTTCCGGCAATCCGGAGAAAGTAACCACCCCCGGGCTGAAAGAGGTATACCGTCTGATGAACCGTCGTAACGGGATGGCGGAGGCCGATTATATCGTGCTGAGCGGGGATACCGAAGCGTTGGAGGGCCGCAAGCTGAAGCTGTTCGACAAGCTGCATCCGTATTTGTACAAATACGTGGAGGATTATGAGGCGGTTCCGCTGTTAAAGCCGATTTTCATCGGGGGAGAGCAGGTGTATGAGCTGCCGGAGCTGGATCAGATTCGGGCATATCATGCGAAGCAGCTCAAGATGTTCTGGCCCGAGTATTTGCGCAAGCTGAACCCGGCCGCTTACCTGGTTGATTTGAGCCCGCAGGCATGGCAGCTGAAGATGGACCTGATCCATGCCAACAAAATGTAAGCCTGATTAGATCTTCACAGTAAAAAAATAGCCGATCCTCTTCAAGATGAAGACGGATCGGCTTGTTGTATGTCTTATTTCAGGACAGATGCTTGCTTCGTCATATCAACCATCCATTCGAGCGGGTCTTCCAACGTGCCCTTCTGGATACCGGTTACCGTATGGTACAGCTTGGCCGACAGCTCGCCGGTCTGCCCTTCGCCGATGCGAAGAGCCTGTCCTTGCCAGAACAGCTCGCCGATAGGGGAGATGACTGCGGCGGTTCCCGTACCGAAGGCTTCCTTCAGCGTGCCATTGGCATGAGCCTCGACAATCTCATCGATGGAGAGGGTCCGTTCCTCCACTGGGATATTCCAATGCCGCAATAGCTGCAGCACCGACTCTCTTGTGATGCCGGCCAGGAAGCTGCCGTTCAACGCAGGAGTGACTACGGTATCGCCAATACGGAAAAACACGTTCATGCTGCCGACTTCCTCGATATATTTGCGGTGAACGCCGTCCAGCCACAGCACTTGAGAATAACCGTTAGCGGAGGCATGCTCCTGCGCTTTCAGCCCTGCCGCATAATTGCCTGCGGTTTTTGCCGTACCTACGCCACCGGCCACGGCACGTACGTAATGTGACTCCACATGAATAGGCACTGGCTTGATGCCTTCTTTGTAGTAGGATCCGACGGGCGAGAGAATGATGATGAACTGGTATTGCTGCGAGGGGTTGACGCCAAGCGCAGCCTCGGTTGCAATCACGAAGGGACGGATATATAGAGAGGTTCCTTCCGCTGACGGAATCCAATCCTGATCGGCCAGCACCAGCTGCTGCAGCGCTTCCAAAGCCAAGTCTTCATCAATAGGAGGAATGCTCAGACGGTCGTTCGACTGGTTCAATCTTTGAAAATTACGGTGCGGGCGGAACAACAAAATCCGCTCGTCAGCGGTCCGGTAGGCTTTCAAGCCCTCAAACACGGTTTGTCCGTAGTGGAACACCTTGGCAGCCGGGTCCATAACGATAGGCTGATAAGGAACGATGCGCGGATCATACCAGCCTTTGGCTGCATCGTAATCCATAATAAACATGTGATCGGTAAAATATTTGCCGAAGCCGAGCTGATCCGCCGCAGGCTTTTGCTTCGGATGAACAGTCCGTTCTATCGAGATGGAATGTGCCATGAAATTCATCCCCTTGAAGGTATATTTATTAGTTGAATGATACCAGTTCTTTACGTATATTTAAAATATCCGTTTTGTACGTTTATCATACCTTTTAGGTATGGAAAGGAGAGGTTGCATTTGGATCTACGACAGCTGCGTTATTTTTTGGCGGTTGCGCAAGTCGGGCAAGTGACAGGGGCGGCCAAGCTGCTCAATATGGAACAGCCGCCATTAAGCCGGCAGATCAAGCAGATGGAGCAAGAGCTCCAGGTGACGCTGTTCGACCGCAGTGACAAGCGCTGGAAGCTCACGCCTGCCGGGGAAGTGCTAAGGGAGAGGGCGGAGGCTCTGCTGCTGCAGTTCGAGGAAACGCTGCAGGAGGTGAAGGAGCTGGATGAGGGAATCCAGGGCATGCTTGCCATCGGCGCGGTGGTTTCCTGTATTTCTTTGCTGCCTAAGCAAATTCAGAAGTTCAGGGAGATCTATCCGAAGGTCACCTTCAAAATTCAGGAAGGGGATCATTTTTTGCTCAGCAGGCTAATGGATAAACGCTATGTCGAGCTCGTTGTTGCCAGGCTTCCATTCGAAGCTTCTACGGATGAGGGGAATTATTCGATTCTCCGTCTGCCTTCGGATCCGTTCGTTGCCATCATTCCTGCTCAGTGGAGCAAGGCGGTGAACCAGCACACTGTTACCATGCAGGAGCTGGCTGCCTTTCCTTTCCTCACCCTCAAAACCGACTATACGACGGGGATGCACGAAAGAGTGCTGAATGAGTTCCGGAAAGCGGGAATGGAACCGCAAATTTTATGTGAATGCTCCAGCGTTGCGATTATTCTTGCCATGGTGGCCGCCGGGATCGGCGCGACGATTTTACCCAAATCGGTCATGTCTTCTTTTCCTCTAACAAATATCAAGATGCTGGATATGAGGAATGCCGATTTTTATTCCGATGTCGGAATTGTGTGGTTGAAGGACCGGTATTTATCGAAAAACGCACAGCATTTCATTGAGATGTTTCAGCAATAAGTGGTGTTTTTTGGAAATTAACCTTGTATAATGAAGCTGAGGAAATTCCAGCGGAGCGATTAGAGGGGGAGTCGAAAGATGCGGAGTACCCAAGCTTTAGCCATGTTATGGGCAGCGGCCCAACTGGGCAGTCTTCTGGCTTGCTCGAATAAACCGGAAGGAATGTTTACCGGTGCAGCCCTTGGCGGCTACAAGGAGGAGCCCAAGGTCATCACCTTGACCCTCCAAACTCTTCAGTCGGATAAAAGCTCCCCCGCCTATAAAATAGAGGAGAAACTCGTTAATGACTTCATGAAGCTTCACCCGCATATCCGCATCCAATTCGACCGGTTGAACACCGAGCAGCAAAAAATAAAGCTGAAAACGCAGGCAGCCTCCGGGGAGGTAGCAGATATTACGATGGTAAACCCGGGAGCACAGATGAAGCCTTATGTGGACAGCGGAGTGCTGGCTCCTCTGAATGACATCATGAATGAAGAACTGAGAAATACGTTCGTGAGCGGGGTGCTGAGCTATTATACTTTTGACGGAAAATTGTATGCGCTTCCATATAATTTGAATTTGGCCGGCATTTTTGTTAATAAGTCATTGTTTGAACAAGCGGGTCTGACCTTCCCGCAGACATTCGAAGAGTTAATTGAAGCCGCGCGGCTTCTGAGGAGCAAAGGTATCACTCCGGTTGCGATCGGTGCCAAGGATCGTTGGACGACTTCATTTCTGTTTATGAATATTTTACAACGGCTTCATGGCGGGCCGGGTTTTTTACAAGAGGTGCTTCAAGGCAAGCGAACCTTTACCGACCCGGTGTTCGTTCGAGCGATTGCGGAGCTGCAGCGGTTGATCCAAGCAGGGGCTTTTGAAGAAGGAGCGGTCTCTGTCGATTCTTTGGCTGCTTCGAGCTCGTTCCGTTCCGGCCAAGCGGCGATGTACTACATTGGAACTTGGGAAATTCCAAAGATCGAAATTTCCCCTGCGGTCAAAGGAAAGGTTGCTCTAATGAAGTTTCCGACAGTAGACGGAAAAGGCAGCCCCAATGATTTCATGATCGCACCGGGCACGGCTTACGCTTTGGCGGCAAATGGCAAGCATCTGCAGGAAAGCAAGCTGTTTCTGCGATATGTTACTATGCATTACCCTCAAGCCGCGATGGAAATGAATGCAGCGATCGGCCTCAGTCAGAAGGTGGATGACGATTTTGTCGCGACTGGCTACACACCGCTGCAATTGGATACGATGCATTTATTCAAGGATATTCAAGGCAGTGATATGAATTTCGATAATGTAATCCCTCCGGCTATTACCCAAACACACCTGGATTTGCTTCAAAATTTGTTCGTTCAGCCGATGAACCCCGAGGATGTGGCCAAAGAGCATCAGCTTTCCTGGGAAACCAATATGAAGCGCAAATAAAAGGGAACGGGGAGAGGGCAATGCGTTTCAACAAGCTGCGATGGAATACGATCAGCACTCGTTTGTTTGTCTGGTTCCTCTTATCGGTACTGCTGCTTCTCTCATTGTTGTCGGGCATCTTTTACCAATACAGTACGGAGCAAATGAATCATCGGTTTGGAGAGATTGCCAGGAAAAATGTGTCACAGGCGCTGGATAACTTCGGTCTGCTTGCAGAGGGATATAACAGTCTGTCCAAAACGATTTCGACCAACTCCGATGTGCAGCGGATTTTGACGGACCATGATGTGACTCCCTCACTAGCTCTAATCAATGAACGAACGATTATTAATTTGCTGGAAGCCGTGTTCTACAGCCGCAACGATCTTATGGCCATCCATGTGATCTCCAGCACAGGGAAGGTGTATAGTCATGAAGCGTCCGTTCACCCCTATGCTCCCCACTTTATGCAAAGCTCCTGGTATGCGGATATCCTGCGTTCGCAGGGAGAGATGGTTTGGTTCGGTACGCACACAACTACATTGACGGTGCAGGATCAACCGGTTGTTTCCTTCGGCAGGGTAATCTATGACCTGTATTCCCGCGAGCCGATCGGCGTCCTGCTTATCGAAGCGAATCCGCTTCCGATCCTGACGACGCTTGCCAATTTACAAGTGGGTCCGGACAGTCAAGCCTATATCGCGGCTTTCCCCCGTGGAACAGGGAGACAGGATGCTTCTGAAGCGTATGAGCTTCTAGCCGAATCGGGAACGGATGCAGGGTCTGGTCTGACGCCATGGTCCGCCATAGAGCCGATGCTGGGTGTCAAGGACAAGGCTCGCATCGTAACCCGGGATGAGCATGGAGATTTGGTTGTCATCGGCAATCAGCCGGTGTTAAACTGGTCCGTCGTGAGCATAACGCCTAAATCGAATTTTCAGGTGCAGCTGGAGCAAGCGAACCGTTTTTTTATTATGGTGCTTGGATTGTCCGTGCTCGCGGCGATCGCTCTTGCAACGGTCATGTCACGGTCCATTTCGGCTCCGATGATCAGGCTTGTTCGCGAGATGAAAGCGATCGAACGCGGCAACCTGAACTTGATGGAAGAAGTACGTTCTTTTGAGGAAATGAATTATTTGATGCATAACTACAATGTGATGATTCTTCGAATCCGGGAATTGATTGACCGGGTGCGTACGGTTACGTCCAGTGAAAAAAATGCGCAGCTGTACGCGCTGCAATCGCAGGTGAATCCCCATTTTCTGTACAACACGCTGGATCTGATCTACTGGGAATTGGAAGAGATGAAGAACGAAAGATTGGAGAACATCATCCTGTCGCTATCCCGGATGTTCCGTTACAGCAGTGAATGGGAGCAGACGGATGTTACCCTGGAAGAAGAGCTGAAGCAGATGCACCACTACTTGGTTATTATCCAGGCACGAGCCGAGCATCATCTGGACATCCGAAACGAAATTCCGGAGACGTGGCATCAGGTTCGAATCCCCAAGATGACACTGCAGCCATTGATTGAGAATGCGGTCGTTCATGGGTTGTCCCAAAAGAATCAGCAAGGGCTGATTCACCTGCGTCTGGCTGCAGCGAAGGATTGTTTGCAAATCCAAATTCATGATAACGGCGGCGGAATCCAGCCTGCGAAGCTGCTTGAGCTGCAGCGGATGCTGGACAAAGTCGTACAGCTGGAGGGGATTCTATATGAAGAGGAGGAGAAGCCGATCCGACGGCTCGAGGAAATGCCGATCGGGACCGAAGGGGCGGGGATCGGACTGATCAATGTCCACCGACGATTGGTTCTGAAATTCGGAGCACAGTACGGTCTGCGGATCGACAGTGAGGATGGGGGAGGGACCACGGTCCTCATTTCGCTGCCCAAGCCAACGGATGCATGCCATTTCGAATATCACATTGCAGGAGGGGCTGAGGATGAATATTCTCGTTGTGGACGATGAGAAATCGATTCGGGAAGGAATGAAACGGACACTCAACCAGACATTTCCACACTTTCAGGTGATGACAGTACATTCCTGCCAAGACGCGATTCTGCTGCTGTTGAATGAACGAATTCACGTGCTGCTGCTGGATATCCGGATGCCGGGGATGAACGGCTTAGAGCTGCTGGCCGCTCTTCAGCGGTCGCATCGCGGAACCAAGGTCGTGATCATATCCGCTCACTCGAAGTTTGCTTATGCACAGGAAGCGCTCCGGCTGGGGGTCAAGGACTATTTGGTGAAGCCTGTGGGCAAAGAGCAGCTCATCCGAACCATGAGCTTATTGGAGCAAGAATGGGCCGATGACATGCAGCAGCTGTCAGAGAAGGATTGGATTCATCTTAATCTGAACTACTTGCGCGAAGCGGTTTTCCGGCGTTGGGTACAGGGGCTGGACATCGGAAGGTTCGATGTGTCCCGGCTGGCGGAGAAGCATCCTTATTTTCATCTCGTATTCGTTCAGCTTGAGGGGAAGCAGGATATTTCGCTCCATCATTTTGTGGTGGAAAATGTACTGACCGAATGGTTCGCGATGAACGGCCAAGGATTTATTGTAAGCCTGGAGGGGAACCGGGTGTTGGGTGTGGTGACCCTACGTGAAGAAGTGGAGGCCGCTTGCGCTGATTTCGAGCGGGGAGCGAGGGCGCATCTGGAACGATGCTTGAACGAACCGTATCAATTTGTGATGAGCAGACGTCTCACCGATTTCCATGCCATACCTCAAGAAGTCAACGCACTGCTGCATGGCGGCGCGGCTCTCGTCCAGCAGGAGCTCCCCGCAAGGAAAAATGACGATGCGGTCGAAATTGCTCTGCAATATATCGCCGCTCATTTTCAAGAGAATCTCTCGCTCGAGAAGATCGCTTCCATTGTTTATTTGAACCCGGTTTATTTCAGCCAACTGTTCAAGCACAAGCTCGGGATCGGGTACAAGGAATATGTGACCCAGCTGCGCATGGAGCGGGCTCAAGAGCTGCTGGCTAACCGGGCGCTGAGGATTACGGATGTTGCGAAGCTGGTAGGCTACGACGACCTGCGGCATTTTACCCAGGTGTTCCGTAAAAAGTTCCAAGTGACGCCATCGGATTATCGCTTGGAGTTAAGCTAGCCATTGAATGTACCGTCCTCCGTTCGCGTTGATGAGCGGAGGTTTTTTCCTATGCACAGCCCCTATAAAAACATTGAAAATATAACCCTAACATCTTAAGTTTCTGTACTACAACACCCCAATGTATTCGCTTACAATGAGCTTAAGACGCGGAAATGAAGCGTTTGCATATTCTCCATACCATTCTCAAATGCGGAGGGGTTAACTATGAGGTTCAAAAAAATGTCCGGCCTGATCTGTGCATTAGTACTGGCACCAACGCTATTGTCAGCTTGTGAATCGGTATCACCCCCATCAGCGACGACCCCACCGGCCAAGGAGGCCGATAAACCGGCTGTCACCCAGCCAGCACCGGCGGCAGCAACCGGAGATAACAAAGAAACGGCACGCAATGAGACGCTGTACATTAACGGGCTTCAGTGGGGGGCTCCCACGAACTTCAACCTCCTGAGCGGTAACCCTGCCTTCCCGATCAACTATGGCAACTCCCGAGAGCTGATCTATGAAACACTGTTCATGATTAACATGCTGGACGGTAAGCTGGAGCCTCTGCTGGGAACGAAATATACGTGGGCGGATGACGTTACCTTGAAAATCGATTTGAACAAGGACGCCAAGTGGAATGACGGCAAGCCATTCACGGCCGATGATGTCGTTTATACTTACAAGCTTGGTAAGAAGTATGAGGTGAACTGGAGCAGCTTCTGGACGTACATCGAGGATGTCGTTGCCGACGGACCGAACGCGGTGACAATTAAGCTGAAAAAAGAAAATCCGAACAAGCTGACCGTTCTGGACAGTATCGAGCTGATTCCTATGCTGCCGAAGCATGTATGGGAGGAGCTGGAGAAGAAAGCAAACAACGAGCTGGCTGCGCTGCGCAAAGAGGTGAACGCCGCCCCGGTAGGCACCGGCCCTTATAAAATGTTCTTCTATAACGATCAAAAGATTACCGTCGTACGTGACGACAATTATTGGGGCAAAACGTTGTTCGGCGGCAAGCTGCCGGCTCCCAAATATATTACCCACGTGATTTATAAGGATAATGCCGCAGGTGATCTGGCCTTCAAAAGCAATCAGGTGGATGTCTCCCAACAATTTATCCCGCAGGTGTGGAACATGTGGAAGGGCGGCGCTCCAGTCAAAACTTATATGAAGGATGCGCCGTATTACCTGCCGGGGTCCATGCCCTCGATTTTCTTCAATATGTCGAAGAAAGGGCTCGATAATGCCGATGTCCGCAGAGCGATAGCGATGGCGATCGATTACAAAAAGATTTCCGACCTGGCGATGAGCGGCTATTCGGCTGCGATGAAGCCGTCCTTAACGCTGGACTCGGATGCGGAGAAAAAGTATGTTGATCAGGATGCGATCAAGTCGCTGCAATGGACGACCGATGTCGAGGGAGCGAATGCGCTGCTGGATAAGATTGGCGCGAAGAAAGGCCAGGACGGCATCCGTGTGCTGAATGGCACCCGCCTCGGACCTTTTGAGATCGAATGTCCTTACGGTTGGTCGGACTGGAATGCTTCACTTGAAATCGTCGCCCAGAATGCCAAAGCGATCGGTATTGAAATTCGTACGAAGTTCCCTGAACAGCCGGTATGGAACAACGACCTGCAAACCGGGAAGTTCGACATTATCATGAACACGCCGGCAGGCGGGGTTAGTCCTAGTCAGCCGTGGAACCGTGCCAGAACGATCATGTATTCGAAAGGTGTGGCTCCGGCAGGCGAAATGGCGTTCTGGAACTGGGGGCGCTACAAAAATGCGAAGGCCGACGAAATTATCGATAAAATCCCATCCGTTTCCGATGAGGCGCAACTGAAGTCCATGTACACGGAGCTAACCAAAATGTGGCTGACCGATATTCCTTCGGTGCCGTTAATGTACAGACCTTGGGTATTCCACACCGTGAATGAAACGGTCTGGAAAGGGTTCCCGACGCAGGGCGACGGCTCCAACATTCCTCCGCAAATCGCCATCGATGGCTCAGGGGTCAAGACGTTATATCAAATTCATAACTAATTTTGCAGCCTAGGGACGTAGAAAAGAAGCCTATATTTTGGTGAATTGCAAGCCCAACCTTAATATAGGCTTTTTTCTATAAGCTGCGCTTTTCTTGCTCAGCGGAAGGTTAGGTTATCGAGGTCGGGTTCGCTTCGAGCGGAACCGTTGGGAGGGTGTATACATTGAACGCCTATACAAGGTATTTTATGAAAAAATCGGTATGGTATCTGGTGACGCTAATCGTTGCCATCGGGTTGAATTTTATATTGCCGCGGCTGGTGCAAGGAAATCCGATCAGCGTTATTGTGTCTCAGATGACCCAGGGCATGACGGACAGCGATACCATCAAGAAAGTATACGAAACGTTTACCAAGGAATTCGGGATTGACAAGCCGCTGGGCACGCAGTTCCTTATTTATGTCAAAAATTTATTCACGGGCAATCTGGGGACCTCATTCGGGCTTTATCCGAAAAAAGTGACGGATATATTGGCTTCCGCAATCCCCTGGACACTAGCCCTTCAGCTCCCGGCCATTCTGACGGGCTGGATCCTGGGCAACATTCTTGGGGCTGTAGCCGCCTATAAGAAGGGCGTGTTTGATAAAGCATTGTTTCCCATCGCGTTGTTCGTCAACTCGATTCCTTTTTTTACATTGGCGATCATTATGCTGTACCTGTTTGCCCTGAACTTGAAATGGTTCCCGTTGTCGGGAGGGTATGATTTTCAGATGATTCCGCAGTTAAGCTGGGACTTCATTGCCTCCGTACTCCGGCACCATACACTGCCGTTCCTGTCCATTGTGTTGGTTACGATTGGTGGTCAAGCAATAGGTATGCGGGAAATGTCCATTTATGAATTGAATGCGGACTATGTTTTGTACAGCAAATTATTAGGCATCCGCGATGCCACTATTGCCAAATATGTGTTCAAAAATGCGATGCTGCCTCAAATTACCGGACTGGCGCTTTCCATCGGAACGATGGTCGGCGGTTCATTGATATGCGAGATTGTGTTCAGTTATCCGGGAATTGGCACCTGGTTGTTCACCGCCATTCGCCAGCTGGATTATCCGCTCATCTCCGGGTGTACGCTGCTTATCGCTTTTACGGTGCTGCTGGCGAACTTTACGATTGAGATTATATATGGCATTGTCGACCCGAGAATCAAGGCGGCTCAAATGGAGGAAAGCTGATATGAATCATTCCGTTACCATCTTATTAAGGTCTCCGAAGTTCATGTTTGGGACGATAGCACTGCTGTTCATGCTGGCTCTGGTTCTCATTTATCCGTTAATGAACCGCAATGATCCGTTAGAGATGATGGCGATGGCCTTTCAGCCGCCGGATGGCAAGCTGCTGCTCGGATCGGACAATTTTGGCCGGGACTTGTTCCTGGAGCTGATGTACGGGATCCGAACCTCGATGAAGGTAGGCTTGATTGCCGGTGTCTGCGCCACGGTGATTGGTTTGGTTATTGGGCTGACAGCAGGCTATATTGGGGGGCTGGTCGATAACCTGCTGACCGCGGTGACAAATATTTTCATTGTAATCCCATCCTTCATCATTCTTATCCTGATCTCCGTCAGCATCAATTCACGAAGCTCGCTCGTCACCGCCCTGATCATCGGGATTACGAGCTGGCCCTGGACGGCCCGGGCTGTTCGTGCGCAGACGACCTCGCTCCGCAACCGGGATCATGTGAATATCGCCAAAATTTCGGGTCACAGCACACCGCGAATTATCGTATTTGAAATTCTTCCTTATATCGCATCGTATGTTGTGATGGCATTCGTGCTGCAGACGGCCTCCGGTATTTTGTCCGAAGCTTCCATCTCAATGCTTGGCTTGGGCCCCTACAACACGATATCGCTCGGGATCATCATGAATTGGGCTTTGATCTTTGAAGCGCCGGTGGCCGGGGCCTGGTGGGCTTTCATTCCTGCGGCGTTCTCCATTGCGGTCATCACCTTTTCGTTGTATTTGATGAATACGGGAATGGACGAGATCTTCAATCCCAAAATAAGGAGCTAATCGCTATGAGCACAAATATTCTGGAAGTGAAGGGACTCAAAACCTACTACCGGACCCGCCTCAAGGAGAATGTGTATGCGGTGGACGGTGTGGACTTCGTGCTGGAGGACGGCAAGACGCTCGGCATTGCAGGGGAATCGGGGAGCGGCAAATCGACGCTGGCCTTAAGTTTAATGGGGTTCTATTTTCCACCGCTGCATTACAAGAGCGGCTCCATCCATATTAACGGAACCGATATCATGAAGCTGAGCAAAAACCAGCTGAGATCCCAAATTCTTGGGAGAGAAATTGCTTATATTCCGCAGGCCGCGATGAATGCGCTGAACCCGACCCTCAAAATTATCCGGTTCATCGAGGATATTATGAAGGTGCACAAGCCTGAGCTGAGCAAAAAACAAGTATGGGACATGGCGGCTGAACGCTTCCAAACATTGAATTTGTCCACGAAAGTATTGACGTCTTATCCGAACGAATTGTCCGGAGGGATGAAGCAAAGAACGGTAATCGCAATCTCTACCATCCTGAATCCGAAGGTGCTTATTGCCGACGAGCCGACCTCCGCACTCGATGTAACGTCGCAGAAGGCGGTCATCAAGCTGATGAAGGATCTGCTGGACAAACAATTCATTCGCTCGCTCGTCTTCATCACACATGAGCTGCCGCTGCTGTACCATGTCACGGATGAGATTGTGGTGATGTATGCCGGTGAAATCGTGGAGAGAGGCACAGCGCACCAAATGATTTTTGACCCTATCCATCCGTACACCAAAAAGCTGATGGGTTCCATCATCGTCCCTGAGGAGGGCATGAAGGGCCACAAGCTTGAAGCGATTCCGGGAGCGCCGCCTAACCTGAAGAAGGTGCCGCCAGGCTGCCGTTTTGCCGACCGCTGCTCGTATGCTACCAAGGATTGCAAGGAAGGGAAGGTGGAGAGCAGGACGGCGGAGGGGCGGTTGTACCGGTGTATATTCGATACGCAAACCTTGAGGGAATGGTATCGCAAAGAGCAGGGGGACGGAGGGGTGGTCGCACAATGAATCGAGGTAAGGTGCTTATTAGCGGCAGACAGTTAACCAAGGTGTTCGGCTATGGGCTCAACAAAACGACGGCTGTGAATGAAGTGAGCTTTCAATTTCATGAGGGTGAAATTATTTCCATTGTCGGCGAAAGCGGCAGCGGCAAAACGACGTTGGCCAAAATCATCATGGGCCTGCTGAATGAAACCGGCGGTGCAATAGAATATAAAGGAAAGCCTCGGAAGCTGAGGAGCCATAAGGATAGAAAAGAATATTGGAAGGATATTCAGGCGATCTTCCAGGATCCCTTTTCATCCTTCAATATATTCCATAAAGTGGATAAGCTGCTGACCGATTGCATCAAGCTGCAGGGACTGAAGCTAACAAAGGAGCAGCAGCTTCAAAAAATGAAGGATGCTTGCTCCTTCGTGAATTTAAAATTCGAGGAGCTGTATAACAAGTACCCGTTTGAGCTGTCCGGCGGACAAATGCAGCGGTTGATGATCGCCCGTATTTTCATGCTGCATCCCAAAGTGCTTATTGCCGATGAGCCAACCTCGATGGTGGATGCATGCTCCCGGTCTACGATTCTTGATATGCTGCTCAAATTAAGGGAAGAGAACAACATGACAATTATTTTCATTACCCACGATGTCGGGCTGGCTTATTACGTTAGCGACACGATTTATATTATGGAGAAAGGCTGCATCGTTGAACATGGGCAGGCGGAGGAGGTCATCCTGCGACCGAAGCACCCTTATACCCGCCAGCTCATCTCGGATGTGCCCAAAATTCATGAGGCGTGGAATTTGGCTTAGGCGAATCCGTCTAATTTCCCGGTTGGTGAAGAATAGGCGAATTTCGCTTTAATGGCAGCTGTGATTTGTAAAGCTCCAGTCTGGATCGGAGCTGTCTTGCTTTCCGCAAACTGAGCAGCCGAATAGGGGATAGGGGTTTGGGAGCGAGTCTCCTCTTGAACGTTGAATGGATAAGGGCTTAGCTTTACTTGCAGGGTATTTGCTATAGTTGAAGCTTTCGTTTGAGCATTATGAATGGCTAAGGTAAGGGCATGATTATAATAAATTTCAGGGTGTGTATTCATAAATCGAATGGTTGAGATCGAGTTCGCTCCATGATTCACAGCCGTATCCACGACAAGTCCCGTCTTCTCGATGGGTTCAATCGTAACCTGCAGCAGATGGGTAACTTGATACCCTTTGAAATGCTGCTTGCCTTCATCGAAGGTATACTGCATATCAATCCTGTAATCGACGGTTTGAATATGGTCCTTGGGGATATTGAGCCTGGTAAGGGAGTCAATAATGCTAGTAACAATCGTATTATTTTCCAACTGGGCCGTGGTTAAAGTCGGATTTTCTGTAATCGCGCCAAGCGTTACCATCGATTGATTGGGAGACGCGGAGACGGTGCCCTCGCCTGTAACTTCGATCTGATTCATTCCTTTACACCCCTTGCCTGAAAGTATTTACACTTAATTGTATGGCTGTGCTTTGGGTTCAATGTCTGATCGAAAAGCAACGGCAGTAAAAAGGGAGGCTGCCGCGTGACAGCCTCCACCGTATTCAAGCATTACTGGGTTCTATATTAATTCGTTGTCTCGATATACGCGTCTCCCTGGCATCTTCCGCTTGTGCAGGTAAGAACCAGTCTCGCATCATTCTGATTGGAGCCATCCAACGGAAAATCAAGACTAATATTATGGTCGCCTGAGTTAGGATAGCCAAACACTGTCAAAGGATTGGTTACCGTACCGCTTGCAATTGTTTGGGAATAGCCGTCAATCAGCTCCCAGTTAATATCACCCCAATTTCCGGTAGGAGCGGAGTTGTTGACAGTTATATACACATGATTTCCATGATGATGGTACGATTCTACCGTGCTTGGACCATTCTCATACATCTCAAGATATTGGGAGGAGGCGGCTTGAACGGGAAGCGCGGTCAAAAAAACCGAAGCTGCAATTAGAAGTGTGGAAAACCATTTTTTGTTTTTCATTTTCATTTTTAAAATCATCCCTTCAACAATGGTTTGGTTTTAAATAAGAAAGACGGGTGTCGTTCCTCCTTTCTTCCCTGTGAAACGCAACTAAATGGTATCATGGCGTCACATGGAAAAATATAGGGGGAACAAACCGATGTATTAGACCGCATCTCATATTAAACCAATGTCTTATGGATAACATAGGGCTCCCTTACGAAATTCGGATAAGGCAAGTGCGCAGCGATTGGATATAGGAATTGGAGGCGTGTCATGGGTGGCGTTCCGCTACACATTGGGCCGTGTGAGGAAAAAGGGGAAAAAACGATTGCGAACAGCAAGGGAAGAATCCCTGTGCCGTTTGTTTTTTCGTGCAGACAAGGAAATTTGTACAAAAAAGAGCGGGCTATCTTTTCGATAACCTGCTCTTTTCGTAATTCTTGCCCAACGCCTAAACTTAATGACATTGCTGCGAATAGGTGTCTTTTGCGGTCATGATTCTTTAATCCAAATCGCCATTGTAATCAGTTTTTTGCAGTCTCCAGCCAAATGAGGAACACCCGGCACGCCTTATCTTGCCGTAGCGCCGCCGTCAATGACAAACTCCGCGCCAGTCGAGAAGGAGGCTTCGTCGGACGCGAGATACACCACCAAGCCGGCGACTTCCTCGACCGTGCCAAAGCGTCCGATCGGCGCTACAATCTTGGCGAGTTCGGCTTCCGGTATTTGGGCCGTGTCGACCGCATAGCTTCCCATCGCCGTATTGATGTAAGCCGGATGGATTGAGTTGACGCGGACATTATAATCCGCATATTCGACCGCAGCATCCTTAGTCATCGTGCGTACCGCGCCCTTGCTGGCGCCGTAAGCGAGATGCCCCGCCGCCCCTTTGATTCCCGCGATGGACGAAGCGTTGATGACCGACCCGCCCTTATTCCGGGCCATCAGCGGCATCACATGCTTCATCCCGAGGAAGACTCCCGTGACGTTGATGCTCATCAGGCGGTTCCATTCCTCAACGGAAATTTCCGCGAGAGGTTTAATGAAGTAAATCCCCGCATTGTTGAATAGAACGTCAATCCGTCCGTACGCAGATACGGACTCGCTTACAACCTGCTTCCAGTTATCCTCATTGCTTACATCGTGACGGAACGCAACGGCTTCGCCGCCGGCATGCTTGATCTCGGCAGCGGTCTGATTGGCATTGTCCAAGTTGATATCCGTCACGACGACCTTTGCCCCTTCCTTCGCGAACCGAAGAGAAGTCGTTTTCCCAATCCCTGCGCCTGCGCCCGTAATGAGCGCCATTTTGCCTTCAAGTCTCATGGTTTAAGCTCCCTGCCTGTTGTTGTATAGGTAACCCGACACGCCTCACCTGAACGTTCAATCAGACGGCCGTGTATCCGCCATCCACAAGCAGGCTCGCTCCCGTTACGAAGGAAGCGTCGTCGCTGGCCAGGAACAGCACGGCTTTGGCGACTTCCTCCGGCTTGCCCAGACGGCCCATCGGGTGCAGTCCGATAAGGTGCTGATTCAATTCCTCCGTCCTTCCTTCGATAAGCGGCGTGTCGATATATCCTGGACATACGGCGTTGACCCGAATCCCTCTGGCGGCATAATCCGCCGAGACCGATTGGGTCAGGAGCTTCACGCCACCTTTGGCCGAAGCGTATGCGGTGACTTGCGCTTTGCCAACATGGCTGTGAATGGAGCCGCAGTTTACGATAGAGCCACCGGTTCCTTGCTCCAGCATCTGTTTGATCGCATACTTATCGCAGAGAAATACGCCCGTCAAATTGATATCGATCGTTCTTTGCCAGGCATCCGAGCTTAGAACGTCCGCAGGCGCGTCTTTGGCGATTCCGGCGTTGGCGAAGAGGATATCCAGCTTGCCATACTTCTTCACGGTCTCCGTAACCATACGAATGACTTGATCCTCTTGGGTCACATCCGTCTTCACAAATAAAGTATCGAACCCCGCCTTGTTCAACTGATCCGAAACCTCTTGCCCCCGATCCGAAAAATCCGCAATAACCACCCTGGCCCCTTCTTCCGCAAACAAGCGAACGGTCGCTTCCCCGATTCCGCTGGCACCGCCTGTGACAATCGCAACTTTCGATTCGAATCTCATAGCTGAATGCTCCCTTACTCCGATTGTGTAATACTTTACAGAACTTTTGACATCCCAACTTTGCTAGGGTTCGCAAATTGCCTTGATTTCATTCTAGCACTGGTTTAAATAAGAGGCGGAATGGAATGTGGTTATTTTCAAACGCTCCCAGTCGGGTGCGGCTCCGACGGACGAAGGCATCGTCAAGAAAGCTTACGAGCTGCACGAAGAACTGAAGGAAGCGGCCCAAGGCTACTCCAACTCCATTTGCCGGTGAATGAATAGTTGAGGTCGATGGTACGGCTAATTGATCTGGAAGAGCTCGGGCGATGGAATCTCGGTTAGTGGTGTAAACAAAATATCGACGCTTCCGAATACTACTTGTCAAGTCTTTGTGCTCTTTTTTTGCACGAAAAAAGAGCGGGCTATCTTTTCGATAACCTGCTCTTTTCGAAATTCTGGCCCAACGCCTTAACTTAATGACATTGAGAGGCCGGATGGGCCTCATTTTCGTATTCCAATACTACCATTTGTTGGTATAATGGGAGGGAACATAAGTAGAGGAGATTTCATTCATGGTTATTAAATTAGGGCATTTTGAAGTAACTTCCGGCAGATTCGTTGTAGCGGATCCTTGTTACGAGCTTAATACGGAGACCATTATTATGGGCGTTCTAGATCATGTACTGAACGGTTCATGGATTGCGAATGTAGAGAGGCTTGAAGTAAATGACTGGGGCGAAGCATGCTCCAAGCTATATGCTTACCATCAATTATATGAAGATCAGGTGGAGGAACTGCACTGGGTGAAGTGCAGCTTTATAGTAGGAGTGGACAGCGGACAAGCAGGGATTTTTGACATGAATATGTTTAGAATTGCTGACTCGGTTGCAGAGGGGGATTCCGATCCTACAGATAGTGATTGGTATTTGACTTGCTGTGATATTACAGAGAGTGCAAATGAAGCAGGGGTTTTAGACGGGGGAGCTGTTTCACGAACAGGGTTTGGCGACGGTGCATATGGGGCTTACATGGCCATGAACGAGCAGAATCAAATTATAGCGGTGAAAATTGTTTTTATTAAAGGATCTGAGATTTGAGACGGGATTTTTGAGCTGTGAACATGGAAGGAAGGTGGACACGTTGAGCCACTGGAAGGAAGCGTTAAGCACATTTTGTAATCTATATTTCAATTCCGGTAAGCAAATAGATTGGATTCTTGTTGGATCCGCTGGATCTGCTTTGCAAGGGGCCGGCATGAGTCCTAATGATATTGATATTTATACTAAAAAGCTTGAGGGAGTGGGGGAGATTAGCGAACTCCTGAAATCTTTTCAGTTAGAAGAAAAGAGTCCATTTCCTTACCACGATTCAAACTGGCTTTCATCCAAGGAAGAACCCTATTTTACCCAATCATTCCCATCGGGTTTTACTTGGACCAAGGGCAGATGGAAAATGCACTCCTTCCCTCTCGAAGTCGTACATATCTCAGATTCTGCTGGAATTCCGGATTCTGAAGACGGTGAAGGGATCTGGGAAGGTGGCAAGTACATCTGGGACAAAAAGCAATATGTTGATTTTCAAAGCTTCGACATTCCATTGGTCCCCCTTGAAATTCAATTGGAGTCTAATTTGAGACGACAAAGACAGGATCGAATTCAAGAAATCATAAACGTACTTAAGGCAAGGGGTTATAATGAGAAGTTGTTAAGGACAGCCGTTTCAAGTTCGAACCATGAATATCTTAAGGGGTTGTTATAGATGGAAGCGGTTGCCATCTGAGTGAATTACCTGGTGCAGGCGTCTTAGTGGGGGGATTAAAGAATGAAAAAATTGGTATTGAGATGCTTCCCTTTTTTGTACAAATGGAGAGTCCAGCAGCTTATTCTCAAAAGGCACATAATCAATTTCAATCCCAAAATTGTTTATGCACGCGAAAGACAAACGAATCTTATCGGTAATATTTGTAAACGGCATAAATCGGTACTAAGAAGAGTCCTTCAAAATTCAGACCCTATCCTGCAAGAGAATAAAATAAAAAATCTTAACCTTGCGCTAGGCCACTTGGATGGAATCGTTATAAATCCGGGAGAAACCTTTTCATTCTGGCGCTTGGTTGGAAAAACAACAAGGGCTAAAGGATATATCGACGGATTAATGTTATCGAATGGTGAAGTCCGGACAGGTCCGGGGGGAGGCTTATGCCAATTAGCCAATATGCTTTTTTGGTTAGCTCTTCATACCCCTCTTGAAATTAAAGAACGACATCATCATAGCTTCGATCTATTTCCTGATGACAGAAGAGTAATCCCCTTCGGGACCGGGACGAGCATATTTTATAATTACATCGATTTACAATTTTATAATCCGACAAGCTGCAAGTTTCAATTTCATCTTTTTTTGTCAGACGATTTTTTGGAAGGCTCGATACAATGCAGTGATGATTTGGAGTTTATTTACAAAATCGAAGAGAGAAACCATCAGTTTTATGAAAAAGAAGGTCGTTGGTATCGAACCAATGAAATATGGCGATTGGAACTAAGCAAGGAAGATCATACCGTTGTTCATGAGAGGTTAATCATGGTAAATAATTCAGAAGTTAAGTATATGAAACCAGGAGTGTCGATGTAGAGAGTGGACCAAAATGTGATTAAAGTTTGGCAGAATACAGAAAGGAGAGGAAAGGTATAAACCAGATGAATCGGCTCCCCCTCATAAGACAATATGAGAAAGATTACCATGATGTATGCTATGAAACCCATGAGCTTTTCGAACCTGGCTCCTGGTTGCACAAGCCTGTGAAGACCATTATGGAGCTTATGAGTGCTTTTGAATCTAAATCTGAGGTGAATGTTTTGGATTTAGGCTGCGGGGTAGGCAGGAATAGTATTCCCGTCGCTCAACAAATTCTCAAAAAAGAGGGTAAAGTGGTCTGCATTGATTTATTAGAGTCCGCTATTTCCAAGTTGGAAGAGTATAGCAAACAATATCATATGATGAGTAAGATCGAAGGTGTGCTCTCCGATATTGCGGGTTACCGAATGGCTCCCAAAGGGAACCAAGGACCAAGGCGTCAATTGCATCATCATTGGTACTGGGATTAAAGAAACTTTCATGGATACCGGCGAATCACTTGAACCCATGTTTGAGCTGTTATTTGAGACGCCGTATTTGATTTCTAAATTCGAAGCCTTTTATCAAGATTGGACCTGGATTAAACAAACAATAAAACCGTATCGTGTAGAAATTACTAGAAACGGCAGGAGAGTTCTCCTTGAAAGCGATGTTGTAACTTGGGCGGTCCAGAAAAAATGATCAATGAGTAATTCATCGAAGGGTAGGGAATTTGTATGGAACATTCCATTGAGAATCGTTTGCACCAAAGGGGTATCATTTTACCGAAGGCCAGTCATCCTGCCGCAAGTTATACGAATTGTGTTATTGTCAATGGACTGATGTTTGTGTCTGGCAAAGGTCCGACAAGCAGCTGCAAGGGGAAGCTGGGAAGCGATTATACGACAGATGAGGGTTATCAATTTGCAAGAGAGGCAGGGATCGAGGTTCTCGCAGTTGTCAAGGATGCGCTGGGCACTTTGGATAAAGTGAAAAGAGTGGTGAAAGTTCAAGGGTTTGTGAACGCCGAGCCATCTTTTGAAGAGCATCATAAGGTTCTTAACGGTTTCTCCGATTTGATGGCTGAGGTATTTCAGGAAAAAGGGGTGCACGCGAGATCGGTATTCGGTGCGGTCTCGGTTCGGGATAATCTGCCGATTATTGTAGAATCCATTTTTGAAGTCAATGTATAGAGGTGGTATATATGGAAATAAGGCAAATGGCAACTGCATTTTTAACAAACCAAGATGACGTATTGATGATGAAAAAAGCTGGAAGCAAGCTGTTTCAATTTGAGTTTTGGGGTGGTATTGGAGGCCATCTGGAATATGAAGAACTGAATAATCCAATGCTGGCCAGCTATAGAGAGATTGAAGAGGAGACTGGTTTTAAGAGAAAGGAAATAAATAATTTCAAATTGAAATACATACTAATCGAAAATAACGATGGAGAAATTCGCCAGCAATACGTCTATTTTGGGGAAACGAAACATAGGAACTTTGCACCTTCTGATGAAGGGGAGCTATATTGGATACCCCGAAATGAAATTACAAGCCTACATACGTCTAAAATAATTAATTATACTTGGATACATTATTTGGAACATCCGTTTATTAAAGATATTGTAGTCGGAACTACGACACGAAATAAAGAACAATATTCACAAATTCAATGGAGCATAATGAAAGAGACGGTTGCCTTCTAGTTGACAAGATGAATGTCGTCAATGTGGGGCCCAAACAGGGCTCCGGAATTCTTTTATAAACTGTGGAAGAATTTGTTCTAACTCAAAATGGAAACGCATACAAATCCATGATTTTGTTCTATGGATTACTGGTTTTCGTTCCTTGTTGATCTATATGGCTAGCGGTATGATGGGAAACGGAAGGAGGACATTTGATGAATATGTGACATGAATAAAGGAGGCTGCGGTATTTAAGAAAAGCGTTCGCATAACTATAAATTAGGCCCACAAAAGTTATAAGCAGCCTAAGTCTTCTGATGGATGAAGATAGCTTAGGCTGTTCTTTTTTTCACAGCATGGGTGGCTTGTAGAGGCTAGTCCTGACGCAAATACCGTCTGTCCTTAAGAAAAAGCTTCCAGAACAAGTAGAAGGCTGGCCCCAGAATTAAAATGCCAATGGCATAGGCAACCAGCAGCGCGTGGAAGGTGACTGAATTGGTAAAGCCCTGCTCCACCGTGAGATGCGGCTGGATCATGTAGGGCAAATGGGCAAGCCCATAGCCGATGCTGGCAAAAACATATTGCAGGATAATGGCCGTAAAGGCTACGCGAGGCACGAGTGACGGCCCGCTCCCACGGAAGGACAGTAAGGCGCAATAACCGATGACAAAGGCGAGAATGGACAAGATGAACCAGATGATGTTCTGTTCGATCCCTGTTTTCAACCAGGCGGCTTCCGGATGCAGCGTATAGATAGTGATAATGGCAAAGCATAGCGTAAAAGGTCCCAGCCCGATCGCCGCTTTGCGGTAAAGAAGATAAGCCGATTCATCATTCGATTCCTTGGCGTAATCCGACAAAAACAAGGCCGACAGGAACAATTCCGTCGTTAGGCCAAAGCCAAGATGGGCCCACAATGTGGGGCTGAGCATCAGGCTGCCAAAATGCAGTGTAGGTACGCCGTTGGGAAAGTCAATAAATCCCCCAAGCGATATGGGAAGAATGGAGACGAGCAGGCCGGGGATTAACAGCCCGGTGATCCCGGAAACAACACGCAGCTGCTTGTCATATTTATCGGAGGAGTATGCATACACCATAAAGCTGCTGCGGATCAGCAGGAGGAACAGCACGAGACTGACAGGCAAAATTAAGGCTGTGCCCAGAATCGCAACCGCTTTGGGAAAAAAACCAACCAGGGCTACAACCAACAGCACCAGAAATGTGTTCGTAACCTCCCAAGTCGGAGATAAATACCGGTTGGCCAAATGACCCGCATTGGTTTGGCGGCCCCGGCCCAGCAGCATCCCCCAGAAGCCCGAGCCGAAATCAATGGATCCCAGAATGGAATAGATAAACACCAGAAACCACACCAGCACGATGGCAATTGTCGATTCAAGCATAATTAGGAACACGCTCCTCGTCTGTGGAAGAGAAAGTATCGGTCAGATCCTTTGCCACAGGATGACGCTTGAAGTAAAAACGCAGCACGAACATCGTTACAAACAGCAGCACCACATAGATGCTGACAAAGGTGACGAACAGGAAACCGAGATTTTCATTCTGCGTCGCTGCGTCCTTGGTCAGCTGAATATGATAAATCGTCCAAGGCTGACGTCCGGTGCAGCTGAAGATCCACCCTGTCTCTACGCCGATGATAGAAAGGGCTCCAGATGCGCTCAGCGCGAACAGCATCCAGCGGCTCAGACTGCGTTTGAACAAATAGCGCCAAAGCAGTGTTCCCGCGGAGAACACAATAAGCAGCATTCCGATGACGACCATCAGATTGAAGAGCGTATGGATGTATAAGGGAGGACGCAGCTCCTCGGGATATTCGTTCAAGCCCTTGACAACGGTATCGAAGCGGTTTCCCGCCAAAAAACTGAGCAGCCAAGGGATTTCAATTCCTCCTCGTACTTCCTGTGCTACAGGGTCGGCCACACCGAAGACCGCAAGCGGTGCGTGATCCATTGTCTTGAATAGCCCTTCTGCAGCGGCAAGCTTCTCCGGCTGATAGTTGTGCAGCATTTGTGCCGTAGCATGTCCATTCAGTGCGGTAAGCAGCGAAAGTCCGCCGCCGATCACCAGACCGAGCACCAGGCTGCGGGTGTGATAATTCCGCTCCTCCTGCGAAAGACTTCGTCTAAGCAATTTGGCAGCTGCTAAAGACACGATGATGAACGCGCCCGTCATGTAGGCGGAGAACAACACGTGAAGCGAAGTCGTTAGCAGACTCGGGCTGAATATAGCGGCGATCGGATCTACATTCGTCACCTCGCCGTTCACGAGATCAAAGCCCTTAGGCGTGTTCATCCAGGCATGGGCATCGGTAATGAGCACAGCCGAGGCACTGGCTCCGAGGGCTACGAAAAACACACTAACCATGCGCAAAAGTGGAGAGAGACGGTCTGCCGCATACACATAGATCGACATAAACAAGGCTTCTAGAAGGAACGCCCAGATTTCTACCTGAAAGGGCACGGCAATCACCTGTCCTACAATGGCCATAAATCCCGGGAACAGCAGGGAGAGCATGACACCGACGATGGTGCCCGATGGTATGGCTACCCCTAGAATGATAGCAAAGCCCTTCGTCCAGCGCTTGGCCATGATGGCGTAATGCTTTTCTTTCCTAAGATGATAGAGCAGCTCGGCAAATACGACCATAAACGGCAGTCCGACACCAAGGGTGGCGAAAATAATGTGAAAGGCCATCGAGGTTCCGAATAAGGCACGAGCTAATTCAACAGTCGTCATGATAAACGCATCCTTTCCTGTCCCTCCGGTTTGAGCGGAGGGCTGGAACTATTTTCATGCGTTAGTATAAACGGATCGTGCAGGAATTATTTGCAAATTTGTAGAAATTAGATTTCCGAATGCTGTGGGGCTTCTTCAGGAGCCGGTCGTTTATAAGGATTTAGGTTGAATCGATTGGAGGAGGCTTTTTATGAAAACGACGTTATATATGGTGAGGCACGCAGAATCGCCATTTGTTTTTGGCGAAGAGAGGACGAGAGGGTTATCTGAAGAAGGTACTGCCGACGCGGTAAAGGTTGCGGATGTACTCGAAGGGGTTGACATCAGTTACATTGCTTCAAGCCATTATGAAAGGGCTGTGCAAACGGTTCAATCTATTGCAGAGCGTAAAGGCTTACCTATAAACCGATTCGAAGCACTGAGGGAAAGAGCAATAAAAGGGTTAGATTATAAGGCGCCATGGGAGGATTTGTTAAAGGCGATAGAAGTGTCCTTCGTGGACCTGGACTATGCGCTCGAAGGGGGAGAATCGACGAGGGAGGCGCAGCAAAGGGCTATTCCGCTCATTGAACAATTGCTTCAGGACTATGCCGGAAAGCATGTTGTTATCGGAACCCATGGGAATATCATGACGATCATCATGCATTACTATAATAAAAGCTACGGCTTTGACTTCTGGAACCGTACCTCCAAGCCGGATATTTATAAAATGACATTTCACCATTCCCAATTGGAGCGGGTAGAAAGAATGTGGAAAGGGAAACCGTTCTAATCCCAAAGCGGGATTTTGAAAACAAGGATCAAGAATATAACAGACCCGAGTGAGAGGAGCAAAGCTTTCTTGAGATTCGTCTGATGGAGCTTGATGACATAGAACATGACTAAATAAAATCCGAAGGACCAAAGGATGCTCCATCCCCGATCGTAAGTGATACGGCCATACATAAACCAGATAGATTCCAGAAGGGTTAATCCGATGACCCAGCCGAAGTAATAGAAGAACTTCGTGAGCTTTCGGGACGGGTAATAATATAAGTATAGGATCGTTATAGAGGGAAGCAGTACGAAGGTATTGAGCAGGTCGGCTATTTTGTGATTTATCAATAGCTCCGGATGAAACGACCAGGTCAAGTGATTTTGACAGAGCAGGTTATATAGAAGGTTGCAAAGAGAGACAAATGTGTACGTTACATAATAGGTTTTCCATTGCCTGCCTGCTCCCGTTAGTAGAACAGCAGCTAAGAATGCAAAGTTCGTAAATAATATCATCCCATGCGCTCTCTCCCTGTATGTCGTTATGCAGTTCAGTGTAACCATTTGTTATTATTCTAAATGAGGCTGCGCCTGTGACAAGAATCACATATTTTCTGCCATCTCTTCCTCTATACTTGAGCTAACGCAAAAGAAACATGCAAATGAAAAAGTAAAGGGGAAGATCACATGGAAATGAAAATGGAAATCGCAACGAAACGGGCTAACCAAGCAAACAGCGGGCTGGGCTGGGTCATCGGTATTTTTAGTTTTATTATTTTGTGTCCTCTAGCGTACTTCTTGGTGAATTACTTGCTCGGCAATGAAAATCCGTATTACGGTTATTGAGAGACCCATCATATCATAAGCATTAAATGGGCAGGTGCCCTCGTGGCAACCTGTTTTTTTTGCTGCTAAAATGAAATCGGGAGGGTAGTTTTGGGTAATATGATGAAGTGAAGTCAAGTTCATGAGGAAGCGAGTGAATTCGTCAGATGAAGATGTGGTTCAGGAACATCCTTTGCTTTTCCGTTGCCGCTGCTATGGCGGCAGGGTTTCCATTCGCAAGTACAGCTGCTAGTATGACGACGAACACCGCTGCGGCGCCGCCTGTGAGTGCTTTCTATAAAGGAGCTAAGTCAGGTAAGGTTATTGATTTCGTGGGGGACAGTACAACGGAGGCAGCTGCAGCGATGTATGACCGGTTGCGCCAAGATTACGCAGGAAAAGGCGGGCCGCTGGAGGGAGCTGTTATGCAGAACCGTGGAGCGAGTGGGAACACGCTGCATCATTTTGTAAATAACATAGCTCCTAACGGAAATACACTGAATCAAGTCATTCAGGACCAGGCTGATTTATATATTGTTTCTTATGGAATTAATGATATTAGAGGGAGCGAGGCTGCCGGGGGAAGCCGCCCGGATCAGATCAAAGCCGATCTTAAGCTCACGGTGGATCGACTGTTGAAGGAAACGAACGGAGCTGTTCTACTGCGGATACCGAATCCTTTTCTTTCTAGAAATGACTCCAAGTCCATTGTCATGACTCCGATTGAAAACGCTCAGCTGTATTCGGATCAACTGTGGGAGGTGTACCAAAACTTTGAGGGTTACAGTGAACGCGTTGATCTACTGGATATTCCGAACCTGGTATTTGGGCGCAAGGCAATGCCGGTTCACCCGCTGATGAATGATATATTACACCCGAATGCCGATGGATACAGGGCTATTGCGGATGCTATTGCTGATCGAATAACCGGGTTAACGGTGTCCAATCATGAAGTACAAATACAATCATACACGCGGGAAAGCCGGGTGAATAAAACGATTGCCATTTTGCAGGAGGAAAAGCTGTTCGACGCCGTTCCTTCAAGCACGGACACGTACCGACCGGCGGCAATAGCGACCCTTTCCCCGCAAATGCTTCAGGTTGTTGCTCAGCAGGGTGGAATGTACCGGGTGAACACCTGGCTGGGTGAGAAATGGATCAACCCGATAGGCGGGGCGCTGGAAGTACAACCGAGCTCTCCGGGTGACAGCCTTCAACTAGAGACGCCTACATACGCATTTAACGATCCGTATTCCGCAAATACAGGCAAAGATCAGGGCTATATGCTTTCTCCGCAAAAAGTCAAAGTATTGGCACGCTGGCACGGTTATCCCTATTGGAAAAATGAGTGGTACTATCAAATTGAGACCGTAGTGGGACCCAAATGGGTACAGACGAGCTATGCTCTGCCTTCGGACCTGCATTCTGTGAGCGAATGGGTGGAAGTAAAGAAAGTGACTGACCTAAACAAATACCCCTGGAATGAAGCGTATAAGCTAGGTCAAATCACCCCACAAAAAGTAGCGGTATTCGAAAAAGGAAACGGATGGTTTCACATTCATTCCTGGGCGGGAGATGCTTGGATAAAAGTGTAACCTTCCGGTCATCTCCTGCGTCTAGTTCATGAAGCGGGAGAGGAGGGTAATAGTTGATCGTTATCTCCTCCTTCAACACAAGAGCAGAGCGCATCAACCTCCTAAATATGGTAAAGTAAGGTTGGGACTCTTACAGATGAAAAATATCCATGATATGGGAGTGAATGCAATGAATTTATTTGACCGATGTTCCGGAAATTCCTTAAGCGCTGAATTAAGCTGGATTCATGAACCGAATCGCTGGACATTCGATGAGGATAAGGGGCTGCTCGTCTCGGCACCGGAGAACGCGGATTATTTCATTGATCCGGCAGGAACGCAGGTGAAAGCTTCAGCGCCGTTCCTTTTTACAAAGGTACAAGGGGACTTTAATATATCGACAAGGGTCCATGTGGAGATGAAGCACCAGTATGATTCCGGGTGCTTAATGATCATGTCTGATTCTCAGAACTGGGCTAAATTGTGCTACGAGTTTTTTGAGGGAAGAAAATCAATTCTTAGCGTGGTCACGAAAAATACTTCGGATGATTGCATCGGCGGGGATTTGGACATCGTCAATCCGTTCTTGAGAATCGCAAGGTCCGGCAACAGCTTCGCATTTCATTATTCGTTGGACGGGCTGAGGTGGCACTTAATAAGGTACTTTGGCATGGAATGCGGCGCGGAGCTTAAGGTGGGTGTCGTTGCTCAATCCCCGATAGGCGAAGGGTGCCAGGTAAGCTTCGAGCATCTTAGGCTTAGCAACCATAATGAGGGAGATATCCGCAGCGTAAAATAATGCGGATTGTATAAGAACCAATTGGGCAAAGGCGGCTGCTGCTAATGGACAATTATTCGAGCATTATGGGAATTCCGGTTCCCAAAATAACGATGGATGCTACAGTAGATCGGATCAGCAGGATCATAGAAGAGAAGAGACCTGCCTTGTTCCACGTTGTGACACTCAACCCGGAAATCACGATGGCCAGCCAGCAGGACCCGCAGCTGCGTTCTATAATCGATGAGGCGGATCTCCTTACGGCTGATGGGATTGGAATCGTGATGGTATCCCGCTTAAAGGGAAACCCGCTTCCGGAGCGCGTGACAGGATGCGACCTGCTATTAAAGCTATTAGAGACAGGTCATCGTGAGCATTGGTCGTTCTATTTGCTCGGCGCAGATGAATTTACAAATAACAAGGCGGACGAAGTGATACGGAGTAAATATCCGAACGCCAGGATCGTTGGGAGGCATCATGGTTTTTTCAAACCGTCTGAAGAACCGGCAATTGTAGAGCATATTCAGGCATTAAATCCGGATGTTGTCGTCGTGGCTCTAGGGGCTCCCAAAGCAGAGCGTTTGATTTACAAATATAAACATCAGCTCAACGCCAGAGTCGCAGTAGGCGTGGGCGGAAGTCTGGATGTGATCGCGGGAAAAGTAAAAAGAGCACCGGCCGCTATCCGAAAATTAAATTTGGAGTGGCTTTTCCGGCTAATGAAACAACCCTCCAGATGGCGCAGACAGTTGATATTGCCTCGTTTTGCAATACGTGCGCTGTTATTCAAGGGGAAAAGCTAGCCCTCTAACCCAGATCTGTATTGATAATGCTCGCATCAAGCATACACGCGTATTTGTCTGTATGATTCGTGCGATTGACAAAAAGTAGTAATATCTCTGCAGTCTTTGGTCGATATACTATGTATACTATCAAATCAAAGGGCTGATTTTACATAATGATGAAATGTCCCAGATGCTACAAACTGATTGAGATTCATCAAAAAGAATGCGCCTACTGCGGAGCGGTCATAAAGCATACGATCGCCCAGAAGTTCGATATGCTCGCCGAATCCGTTGAGAACGCGCTGAAGCGGGAATTGGAAGCGAGAAGAAGAAGGCATTAATGTGAGTCATGGACATGTCCATGACTCTTTTTGTTGAATCTGCAACTTCATGATGAACGTTTACGTCTTGGGTATATGGGGTAATAACCATATATTGGATAAAGAGGTGACTGGTCACATGCATAAGGAGCTGAAAGCGGATATTGCCATTATCGGTGGCGGGATAGGCGGCTGTGCAGCAGCGATAGCTGCATGCAGCCTAGGGAAACAAGTCGTGATGAGTGACGAGTACGATTGGATCGGCGGTCAGCTCACGAGTCAGGCGGTGCCGCCGGATGAACATAAGTGGATTGAACAGTTCGGCTGCACGCGCAGCTACCGTGAGTTCCGGAATGAAGTCAGAAGCTATTATCGTCAAAATTATGCTCTATCTGACTATGGCAGGTCCGCATATTATTTCAACCCGGGCAACGGAGGCGTAAGCAGGCTTTGTGCGGAGCCGCGGGTCATGCATGCAGTGCTGCAGCAAATGTTGGCCCCCTATGTTAACAGTGGGAAGCTAACCATCCTTACACGCAGTAAAGCAATCTACGCTGAAAGGGAGCGGGATGAGATTCGCGCGGTTACGTTGAAACGAGAGCATGGGATGAAGCTGACGATACACGCAGACTATTTTCTTGATGCTACGGAATGCGGTGATCTGCTGCCATTGGCGGATGTGGCTTATGTGACCGGGGCGGAATCAAAGCTGGATACGGGTGAACCCCATGCCTTGGACGGGCCAGCCGATCCGCAGGATATTCAGGCATTTACGTATTGCTTTGCCATGGATTACTTCGAGAGAGAGAAGCATGTGATCGACAAGCCGAAGGATTATGATTTCTGGAGAGCCTTTCAAGCGCCTTTCTGGCCGAATCCTCAATTGAATTGGGTATCGCCTGATCCCAAAACGTTGGAGCCGACGGAAGAAACCCTTTTCCCGGGTACAGATAAATATCCCTTGTTTATTTACCGGAGGATCGTGGATAAAGCTAATTTTAGAGCTGGAACGTATCCGTCCGATATCTCGCTCGTGAACTGGGCGCAGAATGATTACTTTCTAGGTAATATATATGATGTACCCAATTCCACAGCAGAGAAACATCGCAGCCAAGCCAAGCAGCTGAGTTTTTCGCTGCTGTATTGGCTGCAAACGGAAGCGCCCAGGCCGGATGGGGGAACAGGCTACCCGGGATTGAGGTTGCGGCCGGATGTAGTGGGGACAGAGGATGGCATGGCCCAAGCGCCTTATATTCGGGAGTCGCGCCGAATCAAGGCTGTGTTCACTGTTCTTGAACAGCATGTAAGCGCGGCTGTGCGGGGAGAACAGGGATCGGAGGTGTTTCCGGATAGCGTTGGGATCGGATGCTACCGGATTGATCTGCATCCGAGCATGAGCGGGCGCAATTTTTTGGATATTTCTTCAGTTCCATTTCAAATTCCGCTCGGCAGTCTGATTCCAGAGCGGGTTACCAACCTGTTGGCGGCATGCAAAAACATTGGAACGACCCATATTACGAACGGATGCTACAGACTTCACCCGGTTGAATGGAATATCGGTGAATCAGCCGGTTACACCGCTGCATTTTGTCTGGATAAAGGAAGGAAGCCAATCGAGGTTCGCGAAGATGCAAACCTGCTCAAAGAGCTGCAGTCGGTGCTCACGACTCATGGTATTGAGCTGGCTTGGCCTCATATTGGACCTGTGTAAAATTATTGATGTCATTTCGGAAGCACCATAAAAAAATAGCCAATTCGCAAGGGGCAGATGCTGTGGCAGTTAGTCTGTCCTTGCGAATTGCAAATTATTTTTCAATATTCCTTGACAGGAATATTCCGTTAAGGGTATATTATGGATGTGGCTGCGGTAAGTCGAAAACGAAACGGAGGTGGCCTGATTTGAGCGGAATTGAAAGAAGCGCTTTTACCGTAACCTATGTAATCTTTCAATTCAATAACAATCATCTGAGATATGGACATAAATACATTTAGTGCGCTTTCTGAACCTAATCGGTTGCGAATCGTAGAATTGCTGCTTCACGGTCCGTTGACCGTCGGAGATATCGCTGACCGGCTGCAGCTTCGCCAGCCTCAAGCCTCGAAGCATTTGCGTGTCCTGCTGGAAGCCGGACTGGTAGAGGTTCAGGCAGATGCCAACCGCCGGCATTACAAGCTTCGCTTAGAGCCGTTTCAAGCTATGGATACTTGGCTGGACAGCTACCGCAGAATATGGAATGAACGCTTTGACGCACTGGAGCTTTACTTACAGAAGCTTCAAGCGAAAGATCATAATAAACCATCTGATTAATTTATGGGAGGAATAAGAACTATGGCGAATCCAATGCTGACAAGGGTAGAAGGAAATGAACTTATTTTGGAGCGTGTTTTTGATGCACCTCGCGAGCTTGTATTCCAAGCGTTCTCGGAGGCTGAGCATCTGAAACATTGGTGGGGACCCCGCGGTTGGACTCTAACGGTATGCAATGTTGATTTCCGCCCAGGTGGAATATGGCATTACTGTATGAAGTGCATCGACGAGAACCAAGGGAGCTTTTTTGGATTCGAGTCGTGGGGCAAAGCGGTTTATGAGGAAATTATTGAGGGAGAGAAGATCGTCTACGTTGACTTCTTCTCCGATGCCGAAGGCAACCAAGTCGAAGGCATGCCGTCATCTCACATAACCATGACTTTCATAGAGCAGGATGGGAAAACGAAGCTTGTTAGCCGGGCGCAATACGCATCAGCTGAAGCACTCAAATCCGTCATGGAAATGGGCATGGAGCAAGGCATTAAGGAAACTTGGGATCGTCTTGCCGAGCATCTGCAATCCATTCGTTAATCCAGAAAAACCATCTCAATTGGCCGTGGGTGCAACAAAGCCTGCGGCCTTGTTTTTGTGCCAAGAAACGTAATTGTATGAGGAAAACAAGCAGGCGGTCCTTCTGCTAAACTCATTTTTTCATTTAATTTTCAGAAAAAAAGGTTATATTATAACGTATCTAATGGAAAGGGGAAGTAGACATGCATTCACGGGAAGCTAGTCCAATGAAACAGACATGGATTCCTCCTAAAGAACGTATAGGGGTTGTCATTGCAATTATCATATCCGTGCTGCTCGTGGTGTGGGAATTATGGAGCTTATTCCATCTACCGTCTGAAACCGTGCACAACCGCCGTTTCGAGCATACGTTCAAGGACTTTGGCTCCAATGCAAGAATCGCTTTATTTTTCGTACTGGCGAACTATGTACTTGCTTATGTGCTTAAACGGCGTTTGGCTGATCGATTCGGCGGTCTGAAAAAATGGCTTGCTCAACTGCTCCGGTTCGTCCGCAGATGGCATACCCCGATTGCTCTTATCGCCATTGCCTTTATTGTCCTACATGCGGTCGCAGTCTTTATGTATGGCTTTAAATTGGATTTCAGCAATATTACCGGGCTGCTAGCTTTGTTGGTCTTGCTTCCTGTCCCTGTATCGGGATTATTCAGATACAAAAAACTGGACCGGAAATGGCACCTGCGTTCCGGACTTGCCTTCACGGTCTTGTTTTTGATCCATGCGTTCTTATGAGAGTAAAAAATGCAGGCTTGCTGATCGTACGGCAAGCTTGCATTTTTTACTTTCCCCATGATTTCATTATGCCACTCATGCTAAATGAAACTGAGGTGTCGACTGCAGCTGCAGGCCGGGAAGTATGAACAAGCCTTCCAGCCCGTTGTCGTGAAGAAGTCGATATCCCGCTTTGGGCCCAAGGATGAAAGCGGCGGTAGAGAAGGCATCCGCCAGCATCGCATGAGGAGCGATAGCCGTGCAGCTTAATAATTCATTGGGACTGTGCCCGGTTTGCGGTACAATTAAATGGTGCTGATCCGCAAGCTTGGCGTGGCGCCTCTCATAGCCACCGGAGGTGCAGATTGCCGCATGCGATAGCCTCACGGTTCCGATGATTTGATCGGAATATTGAGGGTGCTGGATGCCGACCTGCCAAGGCTCGTCTTCTTCATTGGACCCACCGGCATACAAATCTCCTCCCGCCTCGACAAGATAGCCCTCAAAGCCTTGAAGCTCCTTGGCAGCGAGGTCAATGGCGAAGCCTTTGGCGATCGCTCCCAGATCGAGAAGAAGCGGTTTAGTCAATTCAATCGATCTTGTGCGCTCATCAAGCAGAATGTTTTGATAGGTTGCATTTTGATCATATGCAAGTTCATTAGTCATTGTGGCCCCGGTCAGATAGTGAGATTTGAACCCCAGCGATGCCATCCGGCTGCCGACGGTCGGATCGAACATGCCATTCGTTAATGAGGAAAGCTCTAATGCAAATCGAACGAGCTCAAATAAAATGTCGCTTACCTGCACCGGAACTCCCGTTTGCCGGCATAATCGGCTTAATTCGCTATCCTCGTCAAAACGGCTGCATACGGCTTCCATATGATGAAATAAAGCGAGCACACGATCTATTTTTTGCGAAGCCAGTATTTCGGACTGTGCCGTAACGATTTGGATGGTAACGGAAGTTCCCATGGCAAGGGCTTGTCTTGATATGAGTTTCCTAACCGTCATGGATAAAACCTCCTTGAAAAGATTGTTGGCACTTTCCATGGTACGCAAATAATCTGAAAATAAAATGAAATAAAATGGCGAGGTGTGAGAAAGTTGCATATTTTACTTGTGGAAGATGACCAAAAGCTCGGTGAGCTGATCCAATATAAATTAAAAAAGCAGCTTTACCAGGTTGAGTGGGCATTGGAAGCGGACACGGCAATGGAATTTATGGCTAGATCCCCCTTCGACGTATATATTCTGGACTGGATGATTCCGCATAAGTCGGGGATTGAATTGTGCAAGGAGCTTCGTATGAAGAAGGACCAGACGCCGATTCTGATGCTAACCGCCCGTGACACCATAACGGACAGGGTTCAGGGACTGAATGCGGGAGCAGACGATTATTTGGTCAAGCCGTTTGATTTCGAGGAAATGATCGCACGATTGAATGCGTTGTACCGCAGGAAAGCGATGAATTGGGAGGGCGAGACGAAGTCGTTCGGGGAAACCCTGGTCATTAATCACACGACGTATGAGGTGTTCCGAAATGGGGTGCCCGTGTCGCTTTCCCGCCGCGAGTTCCAGGTGCTTGCTTTTCTGTCCAATCATCCCAAGCAAGTCATGAGCAGAGAGCAGTTGCTGGACCGGGTATGGGGATTGGATGCCGATATTACTCTGAATGCGGTGGATGCGACGATCAAATTGCTTCGGAAAAAGCTGGATGATCCGTTCCACGATAAAATCATCCAAAATGTACGCGGGCTTGGCTACCGGCTGGATGTAAAGGAGGAACAGCGTGTTTGAAAAAACAAGAAAACGGCTGACCTTCTTCTTTGGAACCATTCTTGCTGTCATCCTTATTCTCGTGACCGTGACGTATTATCTTATTCTTCAGCATTCGCTGCAAAAAAACGAAGTTCAAGAATTAGAGAACATGCAGGAAAAAATGAACCGTCAATGGGAGCATAGGCTGGAGGAAGTAAAGCGGGAGCGCAGGGAGCAGGACTCGGATCGTGATCAAAAGAACCTGGAGTGGACCTTTTTAGAATCCGATGAATTGGTCGTCTTGGTTAACTCTGCAGAGAGGATTTACGCATCTCCTTCACCTTATACACTCATGTCTAATCAATTAATGCAATGGGCGCAAAGCAAGGAAATGAAAATTTCCCCTAGCACCTATGAAATCAATATGGAGGGGAAACGAGAGACGTTCCTGGTAGGGACAGGTACATTGAGCCGCTCTGGCGGGACTTATTGGATGGCAGCCGATATTACAGAGGACATCAAATTGCTAAGAGAAATCAAGGTTGCCTTGTTTGCACTTACCGCCGTACTTATATCCATTGCCAGCGGATTAGGGTACTATTTTGCAGGGAAAGCCATGATTCCTGTCAAGAAGTCATATCAACAGCAGGTTGATTTTACAACGAATGCCTCCCACGAGCTTAGAACGCCATTAAGTGTGATTCATTCCTCGGTGGAACTGCTGGAAGAGTGCAAAGAGCTGCTGCCAAAGTTTGAACAGCATATTTTGGAAGGATTAAAGGATGAAGTGAAACGGATGGTTCGGCTGGTGGAGTCATTGTTAACTTTGGCTCGCGGCGATGCCAAGAAGCGGGGTGGCCACATGGAGCAGGTGGATTTAAGCGCACTTGCTTATCAGGTTGTCGGTTCCATGCAGCCATTGGCGGCCCAAAACGGAATTCAGCTTCTGTTGAATCGGCAAAGTAATGAGGCTTTGCCTCTTATACAAGGCAATTCAGACCAGTTACATCAACTGCTTACCATCTTGTTGGATAATGCGCTGAAATATACGCCGGCGGGGGGAGAAGTAACGGTGGTGTGCAAAGCAGTGAAGCCTTCGGGGGTTTCACTCCAGGTCATAGATACCGGAATCGGAATTCCAATGGAGGAGCTGCCGAATATTTTCGACCGGTTTTATCGGGTGGACAAGGCGCGCTCACGCGAGCTGGGGGGAGCAGGCCTGGGATTATCGATTGCCGCGGATATTGTTAAACAGCTGCAGGCCCATATTCATGTGACGAGTGAGGAAGGGAAGGGAAGCTGCTTCGAGGTGGTTTTTCATGCGGATTCAAAATCATAAGCGTATTTCAGTTTGTTTTCATGTACCTGCTGTATTGTAGGAATGGCCAAGACAAGATAGAGGAGTGTTGAGAGATGGCCCGCATGGGAAACAAATGGATTGCTTTATGTACAACGGCGATTAGCATTGTGTATGGAGCAGGATATGCCGTGAACAATCAGCCTGCATTGCTGCAGGAGGCTTCGGCTCATGAAAATTATTCTGCCCCTGCGCCGACAGGGGAAGCATCAACGTCGATGAAGATTACGCCACTGGAGTCGCAAGAAACGAAATCTGCCCTTGCACCAACGGATGGAGCATCTGCCCCATTGGCAAGCTTGCCGCAAGAAACGAAAGCTGCTCCTGTGCCGACGCAGGAAACGTCAACGTCATTAAAAAATGGGCAGCAAAAGCCGCAAGAAACCAAGTCTGCTCCTGTGCTTTCGCAGGAAGCATCAACGCAAACCGGGACGACAACGCAAAAGTCGCAAGAAACGAAATCTGCACCTGAACCGGCGCAGCAACCGTCAACGACCATCGACAATTCGCAGCAAACACAGCAAGCTCCGAAACCTGCTGCAGCGCCGGTGCAGGAGACTGCAACGCCAACGAAGAGCACGGCACCAGCTGTAAAAGATCCAGCTCCGGCAGCTTCTCCCGCTCCTTCCACGAATAGTACTCGCACCAATACTGTTGTTCCGAAGCCTGCATCAAAGTATAAAGACGGCACCTTTACCGGCTCAGGAACGAATAGCTTCGGTACGGTGGAGGTCAGTGTGTCCATTATGCAGGATAAAATTACGAATGTCCTGATTACGGCCAGCCATACGCGTTATCCGCAGCATTATATTGATTCGCTGCCTGCCCAAGTTGTCGAGAAACAAAGTGCTCGAATCAGCACGGTTAGCGGTGCTACCCGAAGCTCAGAAGATTTTATTGAGGCGGTCCGACAAGCCCTTCAGAAGGCACAAGCCTAAGAGAGGGGGAGACAAGCATGATCCAAACGGAGCGTCAAGCTAAACCAAAAACGACAGTCAAAAAGGTGAATGTATGGAAAACACCTAAAATGACCGTCATCCTTTTTCTAGTATTGCTTATGGGCATTGCTGCAGCTTATTCCGGGACGTACCGAGGCCTGCTGAGTACCACTGTATCCGTCGCTGCCGCTGTAATTGTTGACTTAGCTGCGGGACGGATACAGAGGATCAAATCAAGATTTCCCGACGGAGCCATCATTACCGGCCTGATCGTTGCGCTGGTGTTAAGCTATTCGGAGCCGTGGTACATTGAAGCAATCACTTCGGTATTCGCTATCGCTTCCAAGCATCTGCTGCGGGTAAGCCGCAAGCCTTTCTTTAATCCGGCAGCCTTCGGACTGCTGCTCACGATCCTCATATTCGGCAGCGGGGAAGACTGGTGGGGGAGTCTGGCAGACATGCCTCTGTGGTGTCTGGCTATCGTTGGTATCGGGGGATATTGGATCGCGCGCAAGACGAACAAATTTCCGCAGGTCTTTTCCTTCCTGGGCACTTATTTCGCGATATTGCTTGTGCTCGGTTTATTGCACACAGGCCAAATCATAGAGTTGTATCAAGCGCCGTTCGTCAATGCCATTCTCTTCCTGAGCTTTATTATGGTTACTGATCCGCCGACCTCTCCTCCCAAAGTGTCCGGCCAAATTTGGTTCGGTATGCTTGCGGCCCTCTTCAGTATTGCTTGGAATTTTTACTATGGAGGCACCTCCTTTCTTCTGGTTGGTCTGCTATGCACCAATTTGCTTCATATTCTGCTCTACGCAGCCGACAGAAATAAGAAGCCGAGCTCGAGCCGAATAACGGTCTGATGTTGGATGAAAAAAAACCTAGTCAGCTTTGCTTTTTAAAATAAAGCATGCTGCTTGGCTTTTTTTTGTCGAATTAAGATGAAGTACGATTCAGGGTAAACAAATAATTGTATTTGCTTGCATGCTTCAATTCATCCAAAATGATGCCGTATACAGTGTCACGATAAATGCCTGCTGGTAGCCCGAACCAGATCAAACGATATTTTTCGACCGCACCCAGTTCACCTAGCAGCGCGCGCTGCAGTCCCTCAGTATAAGAGGTTACCCGTTGGTATTGCTCGCTGCTGATTCCTGTTATTTCTTGACCGGTCAGCTCCCGGTACATGGCGCGATACATTTGATTGTGGCCGCGCTCATCATCACGAATCGAAGCAATCATTGAGGCTTGCTCTTGGTTCGGTGCAAGCTTGATCAATTCGTCATAAAATAATTCGTCGTTTCGTTCTCCCTGAACCGCTTCCTTCATTAAATTCAGCGCTTGCTGAGGCGATGTGGACCAGACGGGCTTGAACATGGCCCGGCTCCAATATGGATTTACCCAGTACATGAATGAATAACCTCCCAGTGACAGAAGATGGAATACACACAGTATATGTGCGGATGCCCAGGCGGGTTCCAGCGGTTTCCAATCAAGAAGCAGAATTAGCAATTCATAAGAAATGCGGCACCGCTGCTTATGCTATGATCGTATATATCATCCATTTGCGAAAGGTGTGTTCATTATGAGTTCAACTATTTCTAAGGGCAGGCTCTGGACAGCGAGAATCATGAGTGGACTAGTCACTCTGTTTATGCTGGTTGATAGCGTATCCAAGCTGTTCAAACCTGCAGCCGTTGTCGAAGGAACCGTCTCACTGGGGTATGCCGAGCACCACGTTATTGTCATCGGAATTCTGGGGCTGATTGCTACCGTTCTTTATGCTGTTCCACGAACTTCTGCTTTGGGCGCGGTGCTGCTGACGGGTTATTTTGGCGGTGTCATCGCTACCCATGTTCGCATGGATGCCCCGTTATTTACTCATATTTTATTTCCGGTATACATTGCGATTCTGGCCTGGGGCGGCATTTGGCTGCGAGACGCAAGAGTACGGCTGCTTTTCTCCTGAACTTGAGAGCATGTACAATGGACGGTCCGACAATTGCGGACGGTCTTTTTTTTCATGCAGCAGGCAATCGATGCAGAATAATAGGCATCCATTGACAAGCAGTAACCGTAGGAATACATTGGAAGTAATATAGGAAGAGAGCCGTTAGACTACCGGAACGGTTCACTTGCGACCAAGAGAAAGGGAGAAGGAAATGGATATGATATTCGAACTGCGTATTTATACGATACATGAAGGGAAAATGGAAGCGATACAGAAGCGATTTGAGCAGCACACACTTGGTATTTTTGAACGGCTGGGGATGCAAGTGTACGATTTCTGGGTGGATGAGACAGGTCTTCCGAAGCTGTATTACGTGATGCAATATAAGAACAGGGAAGAACGCGATCGCCAGTGGGATGCTTTCCGGCAAGACCCGGAATGGATCGAAGTCAAGCGCAAGTCGGAGCAAAGCGGCCCGATCGTGGCTAAGATCGAAGAAATGATGATGAAGCGGGCTCCTTTTTTTAGGTCATAGAGCCCTCATTCATTCTGTGTGATAAGCAGCAGCGGATCCTTATGAATAACCGTGATTTGGCCTCTCGATAAACGGATCCAGCCTTCCTGCTCCAGAGATTTCAATGTGCGGCTTATGACCTCACGAGCGGAACCGAGTTCAACGGCTAGCTGCTCATGGGTAATGACCACGCTATTGTGATGTACTGCTGTTTGGACAAGCAGGTATTCCGCGATTCTGGCCCGAATAGACTTAAAATGAATGCTGTCCAGCAGGTTGGACATGACGAGAAGTCGGCGGGCAAACACTTTGAATATGTATTGTCTGAAGCTTTTGTCTTTGTCAATCCAATCCCGGAAAACGGCGATAGGCAGTATTAAGACTGATGAAGGAACCTCGATACAGGCCGATGCTTCGTACTCTGTTTCTCCCAAAATACTGGAAATCATCAGCGGGCAGCATTCTCCGCCGCTTATCCGATACAAGGTGACTTCTCTGCCGGTTCCGCTTACTTTATATACCCGAACGGTGCCATCTAAAATGAGAGCGGCATGCTCGAGCAAATGTCCCTCATGCAGCACCTCATTGGGCGGCAGAGACAATACAGCTATGCCGTTTCCTTCCCAGTCCTCCCGCGATATCGAAGATAGGCTGGGAAATTTGGAGACAATATGTTCGATCTGTTGAGAGCGCAACGTCTTTACACCATCCGATCTTGGCAATGAGTTCAATTGGTAACCACATTATCAACGAAGATCCTTTTTCCATAGTATACCATGCACATCATCTTCAGTCTCCATTACCTAGAGCGCGAACACATCCTGTTAAAAATAAACCTAGGGACGGGGGGAGCAGATCCGATTTGAAACGAAGCAACGAGACCATAGCATTGTTCACATTAGCCGGCATTGCAACGGCTCCGGGATTTCTGGACACGATCCGAGATGAATTGTCCTTCCTGCTGCGAGCCCGGGGCTATACCGTAGAGGCGGATTCGCTCTATCCTTACGGGGATTGGTCCCGGCGGCTTGTTCCGCAGCTGTACGAAATATTCCGCGATCTGATTGATGTGCACGAACGGTTCTTGAATTCAATCGGCGTACGAGCAACCCGTGAGCGAATTTTCCATGCTGCGGCACAGTCAGATCATGTGCTGCTTGTCGGGCATAGCGGGGGAGGGCTTACAGCTGTGCAGCTAGCAGGACAAATGATCAAGGCGGGCTTTGCTCCGCCGCTGGTCATACAGATCGGTTCGCCAAGATGTCCTATTCGCAGAGAGCTGCAGGATCGGGTGTTGTTCCTGTCTGCAGAGGGGTTGGAAACCAAAAGGAAGGATCCTGTGGCCCGTTTGGGGCATTGGCGCGGCTGGAGGCGCGGTCCCTGGAAATTCCCTCAGTGGAAACGGAACGCGAATGCTCCGGGTACTCAAGTGGTGATTCCGCTTATTGGTGGACATCCTGACTATTTCCGGTCTTATGCTCCCTATGTCGATGAGGAAGGCGACTCGAATCTGCATCGAACGCTTCAACCTCTTGACTCTTGGTTGACGGACAAATTGCCGGAGCAGCAGGAGACTCCGTAAAAAATGTAACGCTGTTGCGAGGTGATGCCGAAACGTTGAATGTTTATCTGCCGGCAGGAATACTTATTAAAATAATAGGAGCATTGGAATAGCCTATGTTTCCCGCGTTACAACAAATCCACATTAAAAATCGAACCTAAGGGAGTGAATCCATGAGAAAATATCGATGGATCAAATGGCGTAAATTCCTCCTATGGTTCGCAGCTCTCGTCATCATCGGCGTGTTGTTGTGGGCAGGAGGCCCGGATGCATGGGCGGTTGCGTTAGGGATCGGCGGGCTTGTGCTTCAGCTGCTTTTCGGGATCCTGTTCGTCATCATTCAATTCGTAGCCCTGTTCTGGTTTCTGGCCCGGGGGCGCACCTACTGGATTTTGCCCGGTGAGACGGGGGCGACCTGGGAGGATTACCGGGGAAACCCCGAAATCGTAGAGAATGCGAAGCGAATCGTTACGCTGTTAAAAGGTGTCAAGGAGTTTAAAGAGATGGGCGGGGAAGCGATTCGGGGATTTCTGCTCTGCGGCCCGCCGGGCACCGGCAAATCGTATTTGGCCCAAGTCATTGCCAATGAAGCTGAGGTTCCCTTCGCTTATGCTTCGGCTCCGAGCTTTCAGAATATGTTTTTCGGTGTAGGCAATCTGAAGGTTATGAGCCTGTATAAGAAGGCCAGGAAGCTGGCCAAGGTTTATGGCGCTTGTATTATATTCATCGACGAGGTGGATGCGATAGGGATGAATCGGCAGGCAGGCGGCGGCGGTGCAGCCGGTATGTTCGGTATGGGCGGAGGCTCGGGCTTGCTTAATGAGCTGCTGCTGCAGATGGACCCGCCGAACCTTGACAATTCCCGGATCGGCAAGCTGCTTCGTTCACTAGGTCTTCGCCGCAAGAAGGCGGAAAGACCGGTCGTCCTTACGGTTGCTGCAACCAACCTGCCCGATGTTCTGGATCCGGCCCTCTTGCGTCCCGGACGCTTCGACCGGCAGCTGTGGGTCGATGTGCCTGACTATGATGGACGAGTCGACATATTTGAATATTATTTGCAAAAGGTGAAGCGAGATTCCACATTGACCCCTCATCGGGCATCGCTCGATACGATCGGCTACAGTCCAGCCCAGATTAAGCATATTGTGAACGAGTCCGTCATTATCGCCCATCAGCGTGACGCTCAATTGGCGAGCTACGAGGACTTCCGCGCAGCTATGGAGACGTACGAATGGGGACTTAAGCAGCCGCTTCGTTCCATGAGCGAGGACGAGAAACGCAATGTCGCTTACCATGAAGCCGGCCATGCGGTGGCACAATACCTGCTTAAGCCTCATGAGCGGGTATGGAAGGTAACGATCATCCGTCGGGGCGGTGCCCTTGGCCTTGCAGCCACCAAACCGACGCAGGAACGCTATAATCGCAGTGATAGTGAGATTCTGGGGGAAATTCAGGTTTGTCTGGCTGCGAGAGCCGTAGAAGAGGAGTTTCTGAACAAAAAATTAAACGGGGTGACCTCCGATTTTCAGCAAGCGACACAATTGGCTGGATTCTACCTCGGTATGGTAGGGATGGGCAATGAGTTGTTCAGTTGGCTGGCTACAGGCAACCGGACAGATGCACTCAAGGCGCTCCGGCCCCAAATTAACGAGCTGCTCCTGGATCAGATGGAGCAAGTGAAGAAGCTGGTCAACGAGCATGCAGACTTCGTCCATGCTATCGCTGAGGAATTGTTGAAGCGTGGGGATTTAACAGGTGAGGAAATCGAAGAAATTTATGTGCAATTATACGGTCATACCCGTCCTGAGCCGCCGGAGGTCAAATCGAGAGCTGCTTTTACCGTTTCCAAACGGGAAGCTGCCATCAGGGAAGATTTGATGTCGGATACGTCCACCCATTCTCCGTCTGAGGATGAATAAGCTCTTGCAAACTATAAAAGAACCGTGGTGTCCGGCTGATCCGGAGGCACCACGGTTCTTTATTTGCAGGCACTGCTGCAGGAATGTGAGTCCATCCGTACCTGGCTGGATGAAGCCAAAGTTTATTGGTTTTCCTCATAAAACCATAACGGATCGTCGCAATCGACTTCTCCATTATAATTGATAAGAATTTCTTCTCCGGCTGTGATGTCCTTATAAGCATAAAAGTCTACGGTAAGCTGCTCGAAATTGAGGTCATAAGTGGCATTGGGTTCATAGGAATGGTTAAATAAGCTCCCGAATCCCAAGAGGATGGCCGAATGGTTGGCGCCGAAATTGAAAACATAATCTGCAAGAATTGTTTTTTCGATGTGATCATGCTCTTCATTTGGGTAAGTAATGACAGGGGCCTCGTGGATCAGCTCACCTTTTGCTATATCACGTGTTGCGAATACGCCCCTGTTGAACTCTCCGTTGCTAAGGGGGGAAGTCTTAATTTCGATCATAGTTGTCTCCTACGCGGTTTTTAGTCTTCTACAGAATCTCTGCCTGTGCTTTGCCATTAAAATGTTAATTATAGCTTACTCCGCTGTATAAGGCAATTCAGGGGGGCGTGATTGAAAAGAATAGGTTCATCCTTGCTGCTGATGTATAATTAATAACAGAAGAGGAGGGCTAAGTATGCAGAAGCTTGATGTACACGATCACCAAGTATTATTCGAGCATGTTTATAAAAGTGCTCCGATCGGGATAGCCTTGGTCACCATGGAACGAAAATGGTTGCATGTAAACCCGGCGTTATGCAAAATTTTTGGTTACAATGAAGATGAGCTCATGCGGCTCAGGCCAGCGGAGCTGATACATGAGGATGATCTATACAATAGTGAGGCTTTCGTTCAGGATTTGTTGAATGGTGTCATTACATTTTACGAAGTGGAGAAAAGGTATACGCATAAAAACGGTACGATCATATGGGCCTCGCTGCATGTTTCACTGGTACGGGATGAGACAGCCGATACACCGCGTTACTTCGTTTGTCAAATCATTGACAATACGAAAAGCAAGCTAGTGGAGCAGAAGCTGCAAGAAAGTATTGAACGGTATACCTCGTTAAAAAAATATAACCACGACGCGATCATTTCTTTTAGCTTGGAAGGTCGTATTATGAACGGGAATCAAATGGCCGAGCAGCTGACAGGCTATAAAATTTCTGAGTTGGTGGATGTAAGCATTTCCAAATTGATCGGTACCCCCAATCTTAGAGATATTCTTACGGCTTCGCGTGATCGTTCCACGATCGAAAAAAATATTAATTATATTCATCATAAGGACGGAAAATGGATTGAAGTCCTGGCCACATTGGCCCCAATTATCATACATAACAAGAATACCGGGTTTTATCTCATTGCCAAAGATATGACGGAGTATAATAGACTCGTGATCGAGAAGGAAGCCGCGGAGAAGACAAGCCATGCCAAAAGCGAGTTTTTAGCCATGATGAGTCATGAGATTCGCACCCCGATGAATGGTGTCATTGGTATGACGGATCTGCTTATGGAAACGAATCTCGATTCCGAGCAGCGTGAATATATTCATATTATTAAAAAAAGCGGTACGACCCTTCTAAGTATTATTAACGATATATTGGACTTTTCCAAGATTGAATCGGGCATGACCGAGATGCTGGAAGAGCCGTTCAATGTAAGCTCTACTGTTGCGGAAACATTAAGTATTATAATGCCGAATGCGCTGGAGAAGAGTCTGGAGATTTCCACTGCGATCTGCCCTCAAGTGCCTGGAACCGTGATAGGCGATGATACGAAGTTACGGCAGGTGCTGCTCAATTTACTCAGCAATGCCGTGAAATTTACCCCGGAAGGAACGATTTCCGTTTCGGTCGACTGCATCGCGAAGGAGCAGGATCAGGTCCGGCTGCAATTTACAATCCGGGATACAGGCATCGGTGTCCCTCAGGAGAAAATATTCCGTCTGTTTGAACCGTTTTATCAGGTCGATCACTATATGACACGCAAGACGGAAGGAACCGGTCTGGGGCTGGCCATTTGTAAAAAGCTCGTACAGCTATTGGACGGCGAAATCTGGTACGAACCCCGCCAAGACCGGAGAGGCTCCGCCTTTATTTTCACGGCAAGCTTCGGAATCCAGCCTGAACGAAAAGCGATTCATGCCGATAGTACTGTGCCTGAGGACAACTCGAACGCCAATTCATTGAGAATATTGATTGCCGAGGATAATACCGTAAATCAAATCGTTTTAAAAAAGATGCTCGACAAGCTCGGTTATGCCTCGGCAATCGTTGAAAACGGCTTGGAAGTCTTGGAAACCGTTCAGCATCAGGCCTATGACATTATTTTCATGGATATTCAAATGCCTTTGATGGATGGGGTAGAAGCAACCAGACGGATCAAAAGCGATACATTATTGACGAAAAAGCCATTTATCGTGGCAGTTACCGCACATGCGATAAAGGGCGACCGCGAGAAATATTTGGCCTCCGGCATGGATGAATATGTAAGCAAGCCCGTCAGTATTCATATCATATCTCGGATTATCGAAAAATATCATGTACTTAAGGACGCTGCCCGGTCCGTTACATAAACCAATGGAGAGAAGGCTGCCGATGAAATTTCAAGATTATATATACAAGCGACCGGACATGGAATTATTCCGCAACGAATTTACAGCCCTGCTGAAGCGGTTTACTGCCGCCGGAACCGCGGAAGAGCAGGATGCCGTGATGGAAGCCATGAATGCGGCCCGGATCCAAGTCTCATCGATGTTTGCCATCGCACGAATCCGTTACTCTATCAACACGGGCAATGCCGCCTATAAGGAGGAGCAGGATTATATTGATGAGCAATCCCCTGTCTATCAGGGGCTCATTACTGACTTTTACAAGGCGCTTGCCGCCTCCCCATTCCGTCAACAGCTGGAAGCCAAATGGGGACGGCAATTATTTGCTGCAGCGGAGCTATCGGTCAAAACATTCTCACAAGAGATTGTTAATGACCTTAAGGAAGAGAATAAAAAAACAAGCGAATACATCAAGCTTGTCGCTTCCGCTAAAATTGAGTTCGATGGACAGGAAAGGACGTTGTCCCAGCTGGCCCCGTATATGCAATCGACAGACAGGGACGTACGAAAGCGGGCGGCGGATGCCAGATATTCTTTTTTTGAAGCGAATGAACAGGCTATAGACGAAATATACGACCAACTTGTGCAGCTTCGGACCCGTATCGCCCGCAAGCTGGGGTACCGTAGCTTCGTAGAGCTGGCGTATGACCGGATGGATCGGACCGATTACGGCCCAGAACAGGTTGCCGAATTCCGAAGACAGGTCATCGAGTATATTGTTCCGGCAGCCACGGAGCTGAGCGAACGCCGTCGTGTACGTCTTGGGCTGGACTCTCTGAGGTATTATGACGGCATCTCCTATCTGACTGGCAACCCGACACCGAAGGGGGATGCCGACTGGATTGTGGAGAAGGCGAAGAAAATGTATGCCGAAATGTCACCCGAGACGGATGAATTTTTCCGGTTTATGCTCGATAACGGCCTGATGGACTTGGAGAGTAAGCCGGGCAAACGGGTAGGAGGGTACTGCTCGTATATTTCAGCTTACAAAGCCCCCTTCATATTCTCGAACTTCAATGGGACGTCGCATGATGTCGACGTTCTCACTCACGAGGCGGGACACGCCTTTCAGGCCTATATGAGCCGTGGTTTTGCGATACCGGAGTACATTCATCCGACATTGGATGCTTGCGAGATTCATTCGATGAGTATGGAATTTCTCGCTTGGCCGTGGATGGAGTCCTTCTTCGAGGAGGATACGGACAAATATAAGTTCTCCCACCTTAGCGGGGCGATCACGTTCATTCCTTATGGTGCGGCGGTTGATGAATTTCAGCACCGGATGTACGAAGAGCCTGATCTGTCTCCGGCTGAACGAAAGCAAGTATGGCGCGACATCGAACGTAAATATTTACCGGCGCGTCACTATGAGGATATGCCTTTTTTGGAACGCGGAGGCTTTTGGCATCAGCAGCAGCACATTTTCAAAAGCCCGTTTTATTACATCGATTACACCCTTGCGCAAATTTGTGCGCTTCAATATTGGAAGCTTGCCAAGGACAGCCAGGCTGCGGCATGGTCGAGCTATTTGAACTTATGCCGTGCAGGTGGAAGCCAATCCTTCACCGAGCTTGTTGAGCTCGCAGGCTTACGTTCCCCCTTCGAGGATGGCTGTGTGTCCGCGATTATCGGAGATATTCAGGGCTGGTTGAATCAAATCGACGATAAACAGCTATAAACAGCTATAAACCCGAATAGACAGGACTTCTTCTTGCGGTATGGCAGAAGGAGTCCTTTTTCTTTTGCGGATAGTGCATAAGTATGTTGAAAAAATTTCCATCCGGAGTTAGAATGGAACATATGTACGCACCTTGTTATATTGCTTCTGATATTCGTAAAAGGGGGTTGCCTGATTGACGGTTTATATTGGCCTGCTGCGCGGTATTAACGTCGGGGGAAATAATAAAATCAAAATGGCAGAATTGAAACAAACGCTGGAAGCGATCGGATTAGGCCGTGTTCAGACCTATTTACAAAGCGGAAACGTTGTGTTCGTTTCTGAGGAGCTACCCGATGTGCTCCGCGGTCGAATTGAAGAGGAAATCAAGCGCGGCTTCGGCATTTCACTAACCGTTGTGCTGAGAACAGCAGAGGAATGGGAGCAGCTTCTGGCTGCTTGTCCTTACGATTCAGAGGCCTTGAAGCCAGGTGAGAGCATACAAATTTCTGTGCTGATTGAACAACCTCCCCAGGAAATCGGTGGGATCTTGGAAAACGGCTCTGGAAGCACCGATGAATTCCAGATCCGCGGCCGCGAGATCTACTACTTGTTCCGTCAAAGTGTCCTGGATTCCAAGCTGGCCAGTAATATCCAGAAGCTAGGAGACAAGATAACGACGCGGAATTGGAATACCATGAGCAAGCTGGGCGCATTAGCTCAAGCGTTACATGTGGAGTAGGGTGGCGAGGACGCATCAAGCTTCGGCTCCATGTATCAAAAATCAACAAAAACATATCGCAAATGTCTGCTCATAGCTTAATATGACGCTATTTGCGCTTACCCAGGAAATATTGCAGCTGTGCCTCATTATTTCCTCAAGCATAGCCTAAGAAGAAGCGGCTTTTTCAGTGGCCTCGATCCGCAGGTATTTTTTGAAGGAAAGGAGAATCAGCATGAAGGAGGACTGGGAACGGGCGGAGCCACCCGCTTCACTAAGCGTGGAGGAGGTCAATGCGCTGGTACGTCCCGTATTCGGGGGGAGGAACGTGACGGCCGCTTACCGTATCGGCACAGGATTAAGTAATTCCAACTACAAGCTGGAAGTTGAAGGGTATCAGGAGCCGTATGTACTCCGTTTGTACCGTGAGGAGGAAGGGATCGCAGAGAAGGAGCAGGCTATATCTCTTCAGCTTAGCGGGAGCCTGCCAGTTCCGAGAATGTTGCATATGGATTGGAGTCGTGCTTCCTATGTGAGCCCATGGGCTGTGATGGAGTGGAAAGAGGGGGTTCTTCTTAGAGATGTGTTGCAGAGCAGGAAACAGCCTCTTATCGCTTCAGCAGCCGATTCGGTTGGCCGTGTTTTGGCCCAAATCCATGAGCATACGTTTGCAGCTGCAGGATTTCTCGGGAAATCGCTTGAGGTGACGCAGCCCTTTATCATGGATAATACTCGCTTTCTTGCTTTCATAGAGGATTGCTTGCTAGTGAGGGGAGCCAGTGTATGGCTGGGGGAAGAGCTTGCCTCATCCGTATGGGCATTTTGTCAAACCTATGCACCGATTTTATCCGCACAAGAGGATGTGCCGGTGCTCGTGCATTCCGATTTCAACGGTTTGAACATCCTGGTTACGGAGACGCCGGAATGCAAGGTTTCAGCGGTGCTGGATTGGGAATTTGCCTTTGCCGGGAGCCGGCTTGTCGACATAGGCAATATGCTCAGGTACGAGGAGGAAGGCTCCTTTGTCGAGACAAGGTTGATCCGCGCTTACGAGCAGCAGTACGGTCAGCCTCTGCCGCCGCACTGGAGGCTTCGTATGAAGCTGGAAGATCTCGTTGCCCTTTGTGATATGTTGAGTCGATCTACAAAGTCAATGCCGAACCGGATACAAGATTTAAAGCGATTGATTGCAAAGACTTTGGAGAGGTTTTCAGGATATGCTTTCTGATCAAAAAAATGGGATAATACCCCAAGTGAATCAAAGGATACATAACAATAATTATGTAAACATTTTGTTGCTGTGAAAAAATACCGACCCGTCCCTGATATCCGTAAGTTGGGGGAACGGGTCTTTTTATATCGACCCCATGCTTCATGAATTATGTATCATCGATCCAATCCGAACCTGAAGACCAGGAACGGCAGGCCGCCAAACTGCAGGCTCCGGGGCGGCAGCAGTTGGGGATGAGGAAGAGCTGTTTCGGATGCTCGTTGCTTTTTTGGGAGGCACAGCCTGCCTTTTACCTGCGGTGGCTTGAGCAGCAGACGCGTAGGAGGATGCGGGCTGCCTTTGTTGCATGGCTTCCGTCGGGATAACGGACGGGCGCTCTGATCGACGATGTTCGTTCAATGCAAATACACGATCTGCGGCGGGAACCGGAGCATTCGTTTCAGTTATCGACTGCCCACTCTCAGCCCATTCATTGCGGTTCCGGTTCATCCGATATGCTTGCTGCAGCACATCGGACGGGGTCAAGCGAAGTGCATCGGTACTCTGCGCGGAAATGGGGGAGTCATGGTTATAGATCATGAGAAGATGCGCTTCCTCGGAGGAACAGGTGATCCAATGCCACCAGCCTGTCGGTAGGAAGACCCCCTGATCCGGCTTCACTTGATATGTAAGCCGTCTGGACGTAAGCGGATCGAGCACAGAAATCGTTACTTCTCCTGAGATGACATAGGCTAATTCTCCTGCATTCGGATGCCAATGAGGGCTCTGAACGTACGCCCTTGTCATGTGCAGACGGGTCAAGGACACCCCTTGAAGTATCGGTAATTGAGCGGCGGTAACCTGTTGAGATCGAGGAGACGGAGGGTCACCAGACTGAACATCATTTTGTTTCAAATCATAAAACAGATTTGGCGCTTCCATCGACTGCTTTCCCGTTGGATTCATTGTATTCGACATCATTGTGCAACCTGCCTTTCAGAGGAGCTTTGGGTGTTGCGTATGCTTAGGATAGAAATTCAGCCTATTGTATGCCCTCGATGTACAGATCATGACTATCTTCGCCAAACCGGACAAGAAGTTGCGTTTGAACAAATCGCTTTTGTGGTATGATGTAGGGGAAATCAATACTTTAGCTAAGCGCAACCTGACGTAGGAGGAATCAAAGTGCAAGAAATGTCGGTCTATCAATCGATAGCGCTGGATATTGCTCAAAGAATCGTGAGCGGAGAGTTTCCGGTGAACAGTAAATTTTCCGGGAGAACGCTGCTGGCGAGCCAATATCACGTATCTCCCGAAACGATTCGGAAAGCCATCGGGTTATTAAAGGATGAGGGGATTGTTTCCGTCTCACAAGGCAAAGAAATTATTGTTCTATCGGATCGTCCGGCATACGATTATATTACGAAGCATAAGTACATGAAATCGGTTTATTCGTTAAAGCAGGATCTGGAAATTTTACTCCACGAGAAGAAAAAAATTGATGATAAGTTCGAACTCATCCTGCGTGATATTATAAATTTCTCAGACCGGCTGCAAAATTTGAAGCCATATAATCCCGTAGAGATTCAAGTGGACAAACGCTCGCATGCGGTCGGGAAGACGATAGCGGCGCTTGAATTTTGGCAGAAAACCGGTGCTACGGTGATTGCACTTAGACGGGGGACGAATGTGACGATTTCTCCAGGTCCCCATGTCGTCATTATTGAAGATGACATCCTCGTTTTGGTAGGGGACGGACAAGTATACCAGCGTACGAATCATTTTATTAATGGGCTTGATCATGACCAATTAAATCCATAAAGACGGATCGTAAAACACAGCCGCGGCAGGCTGTGTTTTTTGTTTGTTCTACGCGGCTAAACGCCATCCGTCCGTAAAAACTAAGAGAGCCTGTTATCCTTGCTGCGGGCATCCAAATGCCATTTAACTAACAACCCTAAATAACAATAAGGGTTGTCAGTTACAGTGATCTTTGGTATAGTTACTACTCAAAAGCACTGGCAGTACACTACTGAACACAGTGCCAGCATGCCGAAGGAGGTCAACCATGCTTAAATTTGAACATGTGGGAAAGACGTATCCGAACGGATATCAAGCTGTAAAGTCGATGAATTTCGAGATTGCTGCAGGGGAAATGATCGCTTTAATCGGTCCGAGCGGCTGTGGGAAAACAACAACGATGAAAATGATCAATCGGCTTGTTCCTCACACCGAAGGGACCATTACGATTCACGGCAAAGACATCATGAAGGAAGATCCCGTTGAGCTGAGAAGAAGCATTGGGTATGTCATCCAGCAGGTGGGGTTATTCCCTCATTACACCATTGAGGACAACATTGCTCTTATCCCTCACTTGAAAGGCTGGACCGAAGCAAGGAAAAAGCAGCGCGTGCACGAGATGCTCCACCTGATTGGGCTTGAGCCTGGTCAATTTGCCAAACGTTATCCGCGGGAGCTGTCCGGCGGACAGCAGCAAAGGGTTGGCGTTGCCCGGGCGCTGGCGGCTGATCCTGAAATTGTGCTGATGGATGAACCCTTCGGGGCATTGGATCCCATCACTCGAGAACAGCTTCAGGATGAACTGATCCGGCTGCAAAAGTCAGTACAGAAAACAATCGTATTCGTTACTCATGATATGGATGAAGCATTGAAGCTGGGGGATCGTATCGCTGTTATCAAGGAGGGTGAGCTGCTTCAGCTGGATACGCCGGAGAAGCTGCTGAAGGCGCCTGCGCATGGCTTCGTAGAGACCTTTATCGGGAAAAACAGGATTTACCAAAATCCCGAATTTATTTCGGTTCAAGAGATTATGCGCGATAACCCGGCCACGGTCCTTCCATCCCGCTCTCCTGCACGGGCGCTGTCTTATATGCGGCAGCGGCGTACAGACACTTTGCTGGTTGGAGACGATAACGGAAGATTGCTGGGCATCGTGTCAGCCTATGATCTGCAAACCAAGCTCGAAGCTATCGAGACTGTGGAGGAAATCATGCAGCCGGCCGAGCCGTTCCTCGAAGAGAATGCAACGGCCCAAGACGCGCTCATTGCCATATCCGACGCTAAATTCGGGATTATCCCGGTTGTGAATCACAATCATAAAATAACGGGCGTGATTACCAGAGCCAGCCTACTGACGGCCTTCGCCGATCATTGGGCAGGAAGAAAGGAGTAGACATATGAAATCATCATTATGGGAGCAGCTAGGTCAGCAATTCAGTATGCGTTGGGAAGATTTGCTGAAAGCAAGCCTGCAGCATATGGAGCTGGTTGTGCTATCCATGCTGTTGGCCATTCTGATCGGTGTTCCTCTGGGGATTCTTATTACCCGGATGCCATCGATCAAAGGCTGGGTGCTCGGCACCGCAAGTATTTTACAAACAATTCCTAGTCTCGCACTGCTTGGCTTTATGATTCCTTTGTTCGGAATTGGGATCAACACGGCGATCGCGGCCTTATTCTTATATTCTTTGCTGCCGATTATTCGCAATACATTTACGGGCATACAGGATGTGGACAAATCAACCTTGGAAGCGGCAAAGGGGATGGGCATGAAGGACGGCCAAATCCTGTTTAAAATTCAGCTGCCGCTCGCTTTGAACGTAATCATGGCGGGGATTCGCACGGCGACCGTCATCAATGTAGGCACCGCGACTTTGGCTGCTTTTATCGGAGCCGGAGGGCTGGGGGACTTTATTTTTATCGGGATTCAGCGGAATATTGACGCTCTGATCCTTATCGGTGCGCTGCCTGCCGCCATCCTTGCTTTGCTGCTGGACTTTTTGCTTGGCGTGATGGAACGGGTAACGACACCGAGAGGGTTGAAAATATAATTTTATTTGTATAGGAAAGGGGATTGTGAACCTATGAGATTGAAAAAAGGACTTATGATAGGCATGGCATCAACGGTGTTGGCCGCGGCCTTGGCCGGATGCAGTTCGGCTCAAGGGAGCAAGGGGACCCTCACGATCGGCTCCAAAAATTTTACAGAAAATATATTGCTGGCCCATATGATGGCGGATGTGATTGAGGATCAGACTGATTTGAAGGTCGAGCGCAAAGTAAACCTGGGCGGCTCCAATGTGGCTTGGAAGGCACTGCTGAATAACGATATCCAGCTATACCCGGACTACACGGGAACTATAGTGGCTAACTACTATCAGGAGAAAACGGGAACAGCGGACGAAACGCTCAAAAAAACGCGGGAGCTAGTCAAAAAGGACAATGTCGTATTTACCGAGCCGTTCGGCTTCAACAATACGTACACGTTGGCTGTTACGCAGGACACCGCTGCAAAATATAAGCTCAAAACGTTCAGCGATCTCGTGAAAGTATCCCCGAATCTTATTCTTGGCTGCGAGTTCGAGTTCAAGGATCGGCCGGACGGTTATCCGGGGTTGAACAAGACCTATGGCATGACCTTTAAAGAAGTCAAAGGGATGGATCACGGAATCATGTATCGTTCATTAACCGACAAAAATGTCGATGTCGTCGATGCTTTTTCGACCGATGGTCAGATCAAAATTAACAACCTGGTCATCCTTCAGGATGACAAATCATTCTTCCCCCCATATCATGCCGGACCCCTGGTACGCCAAGACACTTTGACCAAGTACCCCGAGGTCGAGAAAGCACTCCATACGCTCGAAGGAAAGCTGACGGAGCAGGTGATGCAGGAGCTGAATGCGAAGGTTGATTCCGAAGGATTGAAGGAAGAGACAGTAGCGATGGATTTCTTGAAGTCTCAAGGTTTGATCAAGAAATAAGCATACAATGAGCAAGAGAATGAAGAAAAGCCTGAGCTATCAGGCTTTTTTTGTTACGGCATCTGCTATTGGCTATAAATGAACCGATCGATAATATCAAGCTGCTCCTCGGAATAGGGCTTTGAATTATCGAAGTAAAGAATGGATGAAGCAGGGAGGTCCCAATGAATATGACGGCGCAGTAACGATGGTTTGAATTGATCCCAGTTGTCCAATTTCCAAGCATCGGAAGCCAACGTTCTCTGTTGAATCCGCTCACGATATTGCTCCGGATCAGGCAGAAACACATAAGCTACCCGAACATCAATCTCTTTCGAGGACAGTCCTTTTGACGAGAGCTCGGATTCAACCCAATGGGGGTTGTTAATTTCTTGAGTGAACGGTCCAACGACATAAGCATCGACCCCGAGCTCCACATTTTCCAAGGCTGCATCCATGCTGAGGCGATAGCCTAAATCTCTGCACCTGGTTTTGTATAATGGGGAATCGCGATCATTCGGATCCAATCCTGAAATTGTCATGATCACCTCTGCGGCGGGGCGGAGCAGCGTGTCCATATCAATAAAAGCCGCGCGGCGTTTTTTTGCTAAGGCTTTGGCGAGGGTAGTTTTTCCGGCGCCTGCCGGACCTAGGAAAAATACTAATTTGGGCATAGGGCCTCCTTTGTGCAAAATATGGATAAAATTACAGGAATACCGTCGCTCTGAACCTGTGCCGATTATTTCGTGAAGGTACCTCGGTTTGGACTCCGAATCGTTCTAAATACCCGAATAAATAATATTCCTAAGCTGGATGACAAGACTTTTAAGCTCCTTCTCTCTTTCCAAATAGTATAGCGAAGCTTGCAGTAACGGAAAATTTGGTTTCGCTTTTCTAACCTCCGACTGGATAAAATGGTAAACCTCTTTAAGCTCCGAACGATGTTCGGCGCCGGACGGAAGAGCGTTAAGGGCTGAATCCATCTCCCGGAATAGCTCGGTAAGGAATTGCTCCCTCTCCCCTTGGCGGTCCTCCAGCCCCCAGCTTAAATACCTTTCGAACGAAGCTTGTTTCAGCAGAGGCTTCAGACCGGAGGCTATCATATGCTTAATGAGCACATTGAGCTTATCCAAAATGAACTTTGCCGTTTCCTCGAGCGATAACGACTTTTCCTCATAAACGATCCAAAATAGATACTCCTTCAGAATCGCTCGATAGATGGAAACCAAATCCCACAAGTATGGTTGGATATCTTCACCGTACATATGCAGCAAGCACTCGCTATGCCATCGGATGAGCCGCCCCCTAATCTTGTGTCTAAGCGGTCGGAACTTGGGATCCTGTTGGATGGGGAGCTCCGAAAATTCGACCAGAATATGCTTGTACTCCATAAAAAAACGGAATCGCAGAATGATCTGCTGTAGAAACTGCTCTTCCGACGAGAGTCCGGGGGAGCGCGTCAGCTCATCGACTTGATCGAAATAGGCGTTATGGCATTGATCAAACACCTCGCTGAAGAGGTCTTCCTTGGAAGGGAAATATTTATAGACGGATCCTTTGGCAATACCACAATCCTCGGCAATATCCTGTATCGTCGTCGAAAGAAACCCCCGTTCTTTAAAAAGCTTCGTCGCCGATTTTAAAACCTCTTCCCTTGTCACACTCATAAACAAAATCCCCTCGACTTGACTATTTATGAATTATGGTACAAAATAATAAACATCAAGTCAAATGACCCTATGTTTATTATTTAAAACATACGGTCAAATTTAAACGGTGGGGAGAACATTCGAATGGAAAAATTATTAGATCCACAAAAAACAGCATTGGTTGTAATTGATTTGCAAAAATGGTTAGGCAATCAATACGCCCCTTATTCCGCTGAGCAGGTGGTAACTAACGCCGCCGCCTTAGCAGATGCTTTCCGTGAGCAAGGCTCTATGGTTGCACTGGTCCGGGTATCTAGCAAAGATCTGAAGGATATCCCGAGACCGAAGTTGGATTCGCCCGCACCACCACTGAATCTACCTGAGGGATGGGATCAAATCGTCCCGGAAATGCGGGTCGCCGAGACAGACCATATCATCACTAAGAAGCAATGGGGAGCTTTTTACGGAACGGAGCTCGACCTTCAGTTGCGCCGCCGGGGAATCGACACCATCGTCTTATGCGGCATCGCTACCGGGCTTGGCGTGGATACGACCGCGCGGGAAGCGTTTATGCACGGGTATCAGCTGATTTTGGCGACCGATGCCATGACCGGATTTTCCCAAACCGAGCACGATCACGTGACCAATTTCATTTTTCCACGCATCGGGCGTTCTCGGACAACGCAGGAAATCATCTCCGAATTTGCTGAAGCTTGAATCTAAATGAGATGTGCCCTTGGATTTATCAGCTAAGCTGACATCCAAGGGCACCAAAACGCCCTGGCCATTGGAAGACGGAGGGAGATGAAACGCGGTGTGGGAATCAAGCGGTCAGAATCGCTCTGTGCAGCTGCAGCGGTTTCCATCGGATTCACAGAAGGATGCGTTGCGGCCAGAGTGGGGCTAAAAACGCTCCTCGCCAGTTCATGACAAAGTTGAAATCATGAGGATAGCCAGAAAGCCGGTGAAAACATTACTTCATAGTGAGGGGTTGATCTCTATTTCCCAAAGGAGAAGTCCCAAGTCCAATAAGATGTACCCCTGGTTTGTTTTATCTGTAACCAGTCTCGGCGCGTTCCTGGTTCTGATCAATATCGGAACGCTAAATGTCGCATTGCCAGAATTAAGTCAGCATTTTCATGCCAATGCCTCAGCTTCCAGCTGGATTTTGCTTTCTTATATGCTGGTAAATACTATCCTGATTTTAATCTTTGGGCAAATTTCGGATATTTTCGGAAGAGTCCGGATGTATTTACTAGGAATGGCCGTCTTTACCGTATCCAGTCTACTACTTGGTTATGCGCCTAATGTAGAGATACTAATTCTTCTTCGGATCGTACAGGCTGCCGGAGGTGCACTCGTGGTGACAAACACTACACCGCTGATCACCGATGCATTTCCCCAATCGCAGCTCGGTACCGGACTCGGTCTGAATATATTGTCCGCTTCCGTCGCGCAGGTGCTTGGCCCGGTCGTCGGCGGCATGGTCACGACCGCTTGGGGCTGGAGGTGGGTGTTCTGGTTTAATGTCCCCTTTGGAATCATTGCTCTCATCTGGGGGCTCTGGATTCTAAAGGAGAAGCCCCTAACTCAGCGCCATACAAAAGTGGACGGATATGGAGGCATCATGATATTTGTCGCTCTAGCGGGTCTAATCATTGCTTTATCCGAAGGGGGAGAGCAGGGCTGGGGAGACAAGCAGGTGATCGGAGGTTTTGCCGTATTCGCCATATTTACTCCTTTATTTTTATGGCATGAGCATCGTTCAACATCACCTTTACTGGATTTAAGCCTTTTTGAAAGCTGGACGTTCAGTATGGGGAACATCGCTACATTCTTTAATTCCTTTGCACGAACGGCGGTTGCTCTGCTCTTCGCTCTCTACTACCAATTTGCCTTCCATCAAAATGCGCTTGATGCCGGTCTCAGGATCCTTCCAATTACGATAGGGATGTTGGTCATTTCTCCGATCGCCGGCATGTTGACTAAGAAGGCAGCCATTCGAGTTCTGGCCTCACTTGGAATTCTCATTTCTATAGCCGGACTGCTATTACTCCTATTCGTAGTCGGGGGCCATTTCCCTTACGGGGTGACCGCTTGCGGCATGCTGTTAATCGGGATCGGGACCGGTTTATTTCTTACCCCCAATACGACGGAGATCATGTCATGCGTTCCAGAGCAAAGCCGTGGGATGGCGAATGGACTGCGATCCATGCTATATAACTTGGGCCAGGTACTGAGTACGGCCCTTTCTTTAACCATCGTCGGCGCAGCGCTGCCAGTCCACCTGAAGAACGTGCTGTATTCCGGAAAGAACAATGTGATTTCGGCCGTTGATTTTGCATTTATCATTCACGGTTACCGCTGGGTCATCATCGTATTAATAGGGACTTCTCTACTGGCTCTTGCATCCTCATGGTTCCGTCCACAACAGAAACAAGCTTGCAAAAGCTCTTCAGCGGCCACTTGATTTTGACGCATTGATGCCACGTCAATTCCGGATGGGAGCACATCAACCTGACTGGCGATTGCACATGGCAACAGAGCAATCAGGTGGCACCTAGCAAGTACAGCCGTTACGCCCAGAGTAACTCTTAGTGTAATGATTTTTACCGTTTCGTGAGGTGAACCCTTATCGTCGAACCTAATTCGAATTCAAATGGAAGTTAAGATAGTTACATAATATTTAATATGTAAACTAATTCGATAAATAGTGTCGAGTTATCTAAGCCGATTGTGTCATGTGCTAATTTTTTATTGTTATGTATTGGAACGAAAAGCAAGTAAACATTAAGGATGATGATGTTTACATCCTATTCCATATTACTCGTACTGATCAATTTGTTTGTGGGATCAATGGTTGGATTAGAAAGAACCGTCCTTCCTTTACTAGGGGAAAAAGTAAGTTCATCATTCGAATTTTTACGATTGTACTCTTGCCATTCACTGGATATATGTTACAATGAACAAAAGATACCGAATGGTATCTTTTGTTGCTGAAATGAGTTACTCCCAAAAATGTTATTGAAAAGGAGTGTTGTCCCATGACGGTTCACGAGCTATTGGAACAAGCAAAAGAAGGCTTTATCGCTAAAGTGCCTGCAGAGGCACAGGAGAGTATTTTTCTCCATATCCAGGAGCAGCAGCAATCCGGTACAGCATTTGGCTTGAAAGAAGGGGACAAAGCCCCGAATTTTACGCTAACCAACCCGCTGGGGGAGCAAGTCACGCTGTATGACGAGCTTGCCAAAAGCTCGGTTGTCCTGACCTTTTACCGCGGCAGCTGGTGTCCGTTTTGCAATATCCAGCTTAGGGGCTACCAGCAAATTTTGTCAGATATACAAAGGCTGGGTGCCCAGCTGATTGCCGTTTCCCCGCAAAGCCCCGACAACACGCTGACCCAAAAGGAGAAAGAGCAGCTGACCTTCCAGGTGCTAAGCGATCCGGACGGTCGTGCCGCCGAAAGCTACAACATTTTGTTTCAATTACCCGATTACCTTCAAAATACGTTTAAAAATACGCTTAAGCGGGATCTCAGCGAGTTCAATCAAACCGACCGCTGGATTTTGCCGATTCCGGCCACGTATATTATCAATAAAGATGGAATCATCCGCTACGCCTATGTTAATCCCGATTTCATGAAGCGAATGGAGCCTTTAGAAATCATCGATCAATTGAAGAACGATAAGTGAGCTATACGATGAGCACATCTTAAACAATATTATGTTAACATAATATTTATTATGTAAATATAATGAGAGGGCGCTAACGCCGCCTTAATGAGGGGAGTATGAAGCACGTGGATTTTTCGGCCACCAGTACGATCTCGATGTTTCTTTTGCAGAGGCTGGGTTCAGATGAAGAGGGAACAGGAAAAAGGCTGCCTTGCAGCCTTTTTTAAACAGAAGGAGTATGGAGTAGAAGGGAAGGGAGGAGAGAAAACGTCCAGCTGGAAGCTCGTATTCTAGACCACTGTAAAAGTCTTCATCCCTTTTCTCCCCCCCCACACAAACCTATAGGTATAGGGCTCACCCAATGGCGCCGCGAGGTGTTTTTTTGTTAATATTAATAAATGTTAATAGCATTAACTACTTGATTGATACAGGAGTGCTTGTGCGATACCAACGAAATACTCCGATTCCCGTCGGATATGATTCAGTACCGTGATGGCTGTAGGATTGCTTTTCAGCGCAGGACTGGACGCAGCCAGGTGATCGAGCAACTTTATGAATTGTTCGCTCTGCTTTAAAGCATACTGAACCAGATTCATGATTTGCTGATAAACCTCCGGGCTAACATGGTCCATCCGGGATACCGTTTCAATATATCGAACAAATAGCGCCTGCGTTTGCGACAATACTTGTTCCCATTCTTTCAACGATTGAACGAAAGGCTCCTCCAGATTCGGAACCAGTGCCCGGATCACATCGGTATGCTCCGCTTCTTGATGCTTCCAAAATTCCCCTTCATCCAATATGCGCAGCGGCATTTTATCTCCGTAAAAATATTGCAAGTCAAATCACCTCCATCTCCCACAATTCCGGTCCATGTAGTTTATGTGCGGCCCGTTGTTTTATGACGATTGCATAGTTTGAATAATTTAATGTATACATAACAATTATTATGTCTACAAATAAAACTCTGGTGTTGGATGCATATTTTCTCTTAACTCTATCACCCTTGTGTGTAAACTATCATAAATTATAAAGATTGCAAAAAGGAGGTGGATGAGATGATAGATTCAACGTCACGTTACTTGCATAAGCTTCAAAGCCGTTGCAAGAGATGGTCAATAAAGTGGCTGCTGCACCGTTATTTGATGGAGATCATAACCGTGGTCACTAGTGGCGGTATGGTCGTCGGCACCTTAGTTGCCATTGGTTCCGATTATATTGAATTGCTCGAACCGAACGGGGATCGGGTCCTGGTGCCGCTGGACAGTCTGGAATCATTTTCATAGAGGGAAGGAGGCTATTCGTATGAGATTCGCAAAAAAATGCGCCCAATTCATAGGAGACCATGTCGAAATATTCAGTGGCAATCATTTTATTGAAGGGCAGCTGGTCGGGGCGAACAGCAGTGTGTTATTCGTTAAAACCGAATCGACAGGCTATGCTCCAGAACCGCAAATCGCTCATGTCGTGAGCACCAAGATAGGCTATATTCGAATATTGTCCGAATAAATCCGAGGTGTTGTAAGGGTTAGCTGCGTTGAAGCCGAAAAAGCAGCCATTCCCTCCATGATCGGTAGTTCTCTTTGTTTCGTTGCGATGTGCTTTGGACTCGGTACCGGCGGTGGTATAAAGAGGCACCGGCGTGCACAGCGGCGGAGTGAGGATTATCATGGATCAGACGTGCGAGCATTTGAATATCTTCATAGAATCGCCCTTCCAGCGGATCGTCCGTCCACCATCCACCGATATGCCGTAAAGCTTCGGTACGATAACAACGGGGGGCGACAGGCAGCCCTTTCACCACGAATTCCGGCCAGTCGGACAAGGTGTGAGCAGCATGCACCGTTCCTTTGTAGTGCAAATCTTGTACTCTTGACCTGGAAGGCGAAGTCCACAGCTCATAATCTCCATAGAGGATGGATGCATCGGGATGGAGTGCGATTTGCTGCCGCAACAGCTCCAAGCAATTCGAAGGCAGCCAATCGTCGGCATCCAGCTCGACCAGCCATGCTCCGCGGGCAAGGGTTAAAGCCTGGTTCAGCCGCACTGCCTTGCCTTTATTTCCGCTGCCGGGGATGAGCTGGATGCGGGGATCCTTTGCGAAAGGGTACAATTGAGACGCGCGCAGGGGAGGAGTTGAGCCGTCATCAAGAAGGAGAAGCTCCCAGTTAAGCTCTGTTTGCGACAGCAGACTTCGTAATGCCCAAGGGATATATTCGGCATCATTATAACAGCACATGACGATGGAGAAGAGTGGCTCAGTTGAAGCAGGTAGAGCTGGTGCCTGCAAGGGGAGAGCTGCTGCCTTTACTAACGGTTGAATGTGTCTATATACAGATGCCGGCCCACGAGCAGCATGAACAAGCTCTGGAGAACTGGCTTCGCTTGTATCCGAATAACTAAACCTGCGCCCGGACTGTCTCAGTAATGCCCAACGGGTAGGGGAAAAAGCAGACAGCTGCTCATATTTATCCTCCAGCACATAGCTTTCAAATGGCAGCAGGCCTGTATCGGCAAATCCAGCCGTCCATCCGCTGCGGAGTACAGCTTCGCGGTTCCATAGGAGCGGGATTCGGAGTAGAGGCTTATAGCTCGGTGGAGAGGGATGAATGAGCTCGAACAGAACGCCTGTTCTGTCGCTAAGGAGCATGGCCGCTATTCGGTCCAGCTGTTCCAGTAAAGCAGCGGACGGTTGGATTCTATTACGGGATAGGGTGGCCGGTGGAAATACACAAAAATACGTATCCTGCAGACCGTCCAAATAAGCATTTATTTGTTTTGCATAATCGTTCGTGATTTCAATCACGTGCCAGCCTTCCTGCTTAAGACGGAGTGAGGCTGTTGGTTGATGCGATCCTAATATAAATGCGTGCATCAGGCTTCATGCCCCCTTGCGCAATCATTAAGTTGCTGTATTACAGCTTATGTCTCATTTACAGGAAGAGGAAGCAAAAGGGGCTGGTTCAGGTCAGCTAGATACGAAGCTCCTTAATCAGTGGACGAAAGGATGAGACGCTTGATTATCATTTACCCTCCCACGATTGATTGGGGATGGATGAAGCAGCGTCCCCAACAATTGATGACCCGTTTGGCGAGAAACGGCCATACGGTTTTTTTCTGCAATCCGACGCGGGCGGACCGGCCGATCGAGCGGATCGAGCCCAATTTATATGTAGTTCATCAATACGAGCAGTGGCTGGCCGGCCCTTGGCCGGAGTACCGCAGGAACGCAGGAAGCCATACCAAGGTTGTGGTGTGGTGCTCCTTCCCGAAGCTGGCAGCAAGTCTGCAGGCCTGCAAGCCTGATTTTATCGTATACGATTGTGTCGATGAATTTGCGCAGTGGCAGCTTTATGAGCCCATGATGTTGCGGCTGGCAGATGCTGTTGTTTGTGCGTCCGAACGTTTGTTCTATCGCATGAAAAGAAGCTGCCCGGATCAGAAAATCCACCTCATTCGGAACGCCTATGATACCGATATGGGACTTCATGTAGAGGCGGCTGTGAAAAATAAGTATGGCTTGCCAGGCATGGCTCCGCTGCCTCCCGACTTGCCGGAAAACGGTCTGAAGCGTATCGGCTATATAGGTGCGTGGGCACCATGGGTCGATGATGCGCTGCTCCGAAAACTAGCTGATGCCATCCCCGAGGCGGAGCTTATTATCATTGGCCCCTCCTTCGGGAAGCCTTATCCTCGCCATGTCAATAACGGACGCCTCCGCTTTCTCGGACTGAAGTATCATGGGGAATTGCCTTCCTATCTCGAGCATTTGTCCGTGCTGCTGCTGCCGTTCCGGATCGAGCCGATCACTTTAAGCACGAATCCGGTAAAGCTGTACGAATATCTTGCGACAGGCAAGCCGGTCGTGTCGACGGCGCTTCCCGAAGCTATGCAGCTCGTTCCGGAAGTCGATGTTGCACTAACCCATCAGGCTTTCATCACGAAAGTACTTCACAGATTACGGGATCCGGGCAGCCGTTCTTCCCGAAGAGCGCTCGCACTCCAGCATACTTGGGAGCACCGGGCTTCTCAGGTGGAAATCGTGCTCGAACAACTGCAATTGTCTGATAGAAGCTAAGAATTGACAGGAAAATTGTGAAAATCCTAGGAACAACAAATAAGGCAGTTCATCAACACTGAAAAACGTTGAGGGACTGCCTTCGTTATGCTCTTCATATACGATGCCGAAGCTTGCGTTCAATGTCTTCTTTTAATTGATGGAGAGAATGGCGGCTTGCGTGTTCCATCGCTTTGACTCGGTGGGCAACACTGCGCATCTCCGCCGGACCTTGCTTGATGAAACGAGCCAGTCCTTGCCGGATGATGTCTTCGGAAGAGCCCGCATCACAGTAATTGGCTTCAAGTCCGAATTGAGCGAGCAAATGGTACACCTTGCTCATCTTGCTGATGCAAAAGACCGGAACACCCCCGCGAATTGCCGCGATAGCCGGATGCAGCTTGAAGGTTATTAAATAATCTACGGACTGAATGAAGCTGTACACAAGCTCCAGCTCATATTCCGGATGCGGCGCGTCCACATGGGCTTGGGGCTGCAGCTCAATAATCCGGGCTTGAAGCTTCTTGCAAGCACTCATATCGGAATAAGGATTGTTCGAATGATTCAATACGGGAATCAGCAGGATACGGTACCCTTGCGAGGCGTAATCGGCTAGAATCGAAGCCATGATGTCGAAAGGAAAATCTTTATAGGTGTGAATACATACGCCCAGGGTCTTTTTCCCGGAAACGCGCTGGATCGGATATTTCGGCTCCTCATAAGCAAATACCATATCGGGAACGGTTGCGATCTTGGAGTGGAGCTGGAGTCTCCGGCAAATTTCAGTGGAGTTCTCATCCCGGGAATACAGCATTTGGGCGTGAGCCATCCAACTGCGGTGTTTGGCGATTTCGGCCTCCGGCCAAGTAGCTTCCGGATAATTATCAACAACGCCTACACCGTAAATCCATGCAGGATGCTGAAGCAGTCGTGGGGGGAAATAGTTCGAATTATAGTGATATGGAATGATAAGGTCGCCTCCGCCAACAATGACGGCATCGATTTGACTGGCATCCACACGTGACGAATGGGGAAATACTTGATGTTTATGAAATACCTGCTGCAATGTCTTGAGGAATAACTCATCTCCAAAATTGCCCATGCCATAATACCCGCATACACCAATGTTCATCCTATGTCATCCTTTCCGTTTCCTAATCTCTGATGTCGTGATCACAGTCAGCTTGGGGTTCGTTAAACGTACCAAACCGTTGGAGCCGCTCAAATGAATGGACATATTTCCTTCGCTCTTTCGGCCAAAAGCGGGAATCAGCTCCGTAATATCTAACGATACGGTCTCATTGATTTGCTGCCGGTCCAGACGAAACGTGTGAACTATTTGACTTGGCGGTTGGTTTGCAAACGTTAACCGGTTTAACGCCCATGTCTCCTTCACGATAGATAAGGTGACCTCCGCATGCGGCAGACTGCTGCTATATCCGTCGAACTCCAGATACATTCGCCCGATATCCTCCGGAAGCGCCTCAGCCGGAGGCTTCAGCATGCACTGATATTGCCCGGCTTCCAGCTTGCCGACCAATACAGGGTCATTTTTTAAATTCAGCTCAGGGTAATAAGAGTTCATCGTACAATGTTGAAGCTCGAAGGAGGTGCTGTAAGGTATGGATACAGGCAGCGACTGGATTTCCGGGGCTTGGGGGGAAGCGGGGGAAAAGCTCTTGATGTGCGCATTCAGCGTCCTTGCTATCACTTCATATCGGGCCTGCCAGCTGAATTGCCGGGCAAACGAGCTGCGGCTTGCTTTGTATGCATGCAGACGATCCTTGGCGTTCTCCGTTAATGCTTCCCGAATGGACGCAACGAACGCTTCCGGCGTACCGGTGGTTTTGACGTGAGGCAGCAGCTTTTGCAGCTCCGGCAGCAGGGTGGACACGACAGGCTTGCCAGCCGCTAGAAATTCGTACACTTTAATCGGGTTCGTACTGACAGTAATACGGTTCAGCCGGAATGGGATGATACACACATCGAAGTACGACAAAATGTAGGGCAGCTCCTCATAGTCCTTATAGCCCAGCAGGTGTACGTTCGGGCCGAGCGGTCCCGTATCCTCCCGAAGAAGGGGGCCTACAATAACGATTTGCGCGTCAGGCATATGCTTGGCCGTATAACGGATCCATTCCTCATCCACCCAAGGGGCCCAGGCGCCAATATAGCCAAGCTTCGGTCCTTTGGTTGGAGGCAAATCGTACAATCGTTGAGCTCGACAGTAGGTGGAGAGTGCAACAGGGGCGAAATGCTCCCAATCACATCCATTCGGCACTGATACGACCGGCTTATCCTTAACAAGCTGCCGCATTTTCGTAAATAAATGATCCGCGGTGCAAAAAATAACGTCTGCTTTACCTGCCAAGCTCTGCTCTTCCTGTTCCCATTCCGGGAAATCATCTACACAATCATATACGATATAATCCGCCTGTACTTGCGCGGCAAAGGCAATTTTACGACTCCACGTAGACCATAACAGTTTTTTGTGCCCGGCGCTAACTTGAGGGTATAACTGATGCTGGAAATAGGCCGCATGGCGAATGACAAATACATGGGGTGCGGTTTCTTCCAGGACCGGCCCCTCCGTGTTATGCTTATCATAATAGTAGACCGTATGACCGTGCTTACCGAATTGCTCCATCAGCTGCTGCGGTCTTTGCTTCATATAATTCCAGTTAATTGTTGGAGGGTAGATAACAATACACATAGCGATTTCTCCTTCCTTTCTATTATTATTAAATAGGATTAACAATTTAATATATTAATATTTAGATAGATTGGTGAGGGTGATAATGGTATAATTATGTTTTGGCGTGAAAACGATAGTATAGAGATGTTCAATTACAGGAGGCAGGATGGGCGTGCAGCGTTATCCCTTTGCATATGAACCGAAGCAATCCTTTGTTCAGCAGGTAAGCGATTGGGTTGCAGATGTATTTTATGAGATTTTACCCGAGTCGGGGTTCGAGGTTCGTGATGAACAGATTTATATGGCTTTTCAGCTGGAGCGGGCTTATGCCGACAAGCAGACCATTTTTGCCGAGGCCGGTGTCGGTACGGGGAAAACCTTGGTCTATCTGCTGTATGCGATTTGCTATGCGAGGTATACCCGTAAACCAGCCATTATTGCCTGTGCGGATGAGTCTTTAATCGAGCAGCTGGTCAAGCCGGAGGGCGATGTAGCGAAGCTTGCGCGGCATTTGGGACTTACCATTGACGCCAGACTAGGCAAATCTCCGGACCAATATTTGTGCTTGAACAAGCTGGAGGCGTCCCGTATTCAAGAGGATGATTCGGATTTATTTCAGGACATCTATGCCGAGCTGCCCGGGTTCGTGAATTTACCGGAAGCACTACAGTCATTCTATCCTTACGGGGACCGGCGCCAATATGCGCATCTGAACGATGAGCAGTGGAGCAAGGTGAGCTGGGATTCATTCCAGGATTGCCTGGTATGCGACAAGCGGCATCGCTGCGGACAGACCTTGTCGAGAGATCATTACCGCAAATCAGCGGATCTCATCATTTGCTCCCATGACTTTTATATGGAGCATGTATGGACCTATGAGGCGCGAAAGCGTGAAGGACAGCTGCCTTTGCTGCCGGAGCACAGCTCCGTTGTTTTTGACGAAGGGCACTTGCTGGAAGCTGCCGCGCAGAAGGCTTTGACCTACAAGCTGAAGCATGACGTGTTCGAATCTATTATGACGCGATTACTCCAAGGCGAAATTCGTGAAAAGCTGGCTGTCCTGATCGAGGAAGTGATAGAGCAGAGTGACCTGCTATTCCTGCTGCTGGAACGGCACAGCCGCTCGGTTCCAGGCTCGAATCGGAAAGAGATCCATCATCATGAGGAGCTGCTTCATGCCGTCCTCCGGTTTAAGGCTATCTTAGCTTCGATTGAAGAGGAGCTCGTATTCGAGAGCGGGCTGCACACACTGGATGAGTACCAGCTGCGTATTGTTGAAGAGCATATCGAGATGATTCAGCTCGCGTTAGGTATTTTTATGCAATCGAGCCAGGTTGTGTCGTGGGTGCTGGAGGAAGCGGATGGGATCATGCTGGTCATTATGCCGCGTAAAGTGAAAGAATTGCTTTCCGAACGTGTGTTCTCTCAGCGGATGCCTATCGTATTCTCCTCAGCTACGTTAGCGGTTCATGGCTCATTTGATTATATTGCAGATAATTTAGGCATCCTGTCGTATTTATCGTTCTCCGTTGCTTCCCCCTATGACTATGCGAATCAGATGCAGGTTGTGGTTCCCCATCAGGCTTCAGCAGACCATGATTTCGCGGGAAAAATGGATGCGGCTCTGCGCTTATTGCGTGCGACGGAGGGGAGCGCACTCTTATTGTTCCCTTCCCGGGAAGAGATGCTTCGTTTCCGGCAAGCGGCCGCTATCCATCCGGCCTATGCAGGTATGCGGATGGAATATGAAGGGGATCGGGAAATCAGTCATCTGATCTCCTCGTTTCAGAACGATGTACAGAGCATTCTGTGTGCTTATACCTTATGGGAAGGGTTGGATGTACCAGGCCCTGCTTTGATGAACGTGATTATCTGGTCGCTGCCTTTCCCGCCGAACGACCCTGTGTTCTCAGCCATGCGCCAGGATGCGGAGCATCCATTCGAGCAGGTGGATTTACCGTATATGCTGCTGCGGCTGCGGCAGGGGATGGGGCGGCTTATTCGGTCTAAGGATGACAGCGGGATTGTTGCCATTCTGGACTCGCGTGTGCATACTCATGACACGATTCGCAGTAAAGTGAAAGAGGTACTTCCGGCCGATGTCGTCTGGAAGCAGTCGATCGAGGAGCTTGATCCGATTGTGACTTAACTGAACGTACAAAAAAAGGACTTGAAGGGTTTGGCCAATAAGGGGCCGAGCCATTCGAAGTCCTTTTTTTCTCATCGTCGTTATCTCTGCTCGCGGCGCAGTCTGGAGTCGAGAACGAATGTGCCGAACGGGAGCAGCGAAGCCACAACAGCCGCGAGCACCCGGAGAATGGACCAACGATGTACGATTGTCACATGCGCTACGGCGAGCAGGTACAGGACGAACAAAAATCCATGCAGCGATCCGACCCATTTGACCATCTGGGGGAGGTCGGCATAATATTTGAGCGGCATGGCGATGAGAAGAAGCACGAGGAAGGAAATCCCTTCATAAATACCGATAGCACGCAAGCGGCCTATAGGCGTTCTGAACATGGTGAGGAACACATCCTTTTTATAATGGCAATCTCTACTATATTATATAGGAAAATAAAGCTTCGAACAGGCTCTGTCGAAATCGTTCAGAAACTATTCAAACTTCGCCAAAAAAATTGCACTAAATCAATATTTAATGCAATTTGTGTTATAATCGTCAAATGAACAAGGATACAATCAGTTGGACGTCTAGGAAAGACACAGGAGGACGAGCAAGCATGTCTAAACATACGATGCAGGGTACAGAGATGAAGCATCTGGTTCAGGATACATACGAGAAGGAACTGGACTTGTTTATGATTTCCATGAAGACCAGTGGGATGACTGCTTCTACACAGCAGGCTTACCGGGACGATGTACAAAGCTTTTTGGCAACCGTCCATCCGAAAAAGGTGGAAATGATCGCTAGGCCGGATATTTTAAAGCATATCGCCGAAATGATGCAGAGAGGCGTCGGCGACCGGGCGCGCAACAGGTCCTTGGCTGCGATCCGGGCTTTTTACCGTGCGCTGATCGACATGCAGCTGCTGGATCGCAATCCCGCTTCCGAGGTTAAGAAATCCAAGGAAGAAAAAAACCGGATTCCCGTGTATTTGGAGGAATCGGAGCTGGAGCAATATATTCATGAAACGGATGGCAAGTACTATCATCGCAACCTGGCTATCCTGATGCTGATGGGCTATGCCGGGCTGAGGGTCGGCGAAGTGCATAGGTTGAATGTGGAGGATATTCATATGAACGGCCATTTGAATGTGCTGGGGAAGGGGCGCAAGTGGAGGGTCATCCCGCTTCAGGAGGAATTGCTGGAAGTGGTAAAGCAGGTAATGGAGCAGCGTATTTCTCCAAAGTCGAATAAAGAGAAGGCTCTATTCGTATCCCAATTCGGTCGAAGGCTATCCCGCCGCATGATTCAGCATATTGCCAATCGGACCTTTGATAAAATGAAGCGAAACGCCCCGGACATGGCAATCCGCAAATTTTCCAGCCATAAGCTTCGCCATTCGTTCGGCACGAACCAGATCCGGAACGGGACGGATTTACGCACGCTCCAGGAGCTGCTTGGGCATAAAAGCATTGAAACGACGCAGATTTATACGCATGTTTCGAATAAACAGCTCATTGAAGCGATGGGTCGCGTGAAGATTCCGATTCAAAGGCAAGTATAGAGACCGTAAATTCTATTAATGTGGATAATAATTAATAAGATTAATTATAAAATCCTGATTTCGGGACGATACGGGTGCGCGAAATGCCATTCGTGTCGTTTTTTGTCTCGGACAAATGACCTGTTTTCGACATGATAGATTAAGAGAATATGCCCTGTTTTCGTTAGAGGATTCCTGATATATTGATTGGGAGCCATTCCCATCCAGTAGATCGAAACAAGAGGTGACTCCATGAAAGCAAGCATGATGCTTCTCTTCCTTCTTATTCTCGTGGTATCCGGCCTTCCGGGGCTCCCATCCCTGCAAGCTCACGCGGCAGAAACGAGACAGGCCCGGGTTTTGGCATCTTCATTGACAATTCGCTCCGATGCCAATCTGAATTCCCCCGTACTGGGCTCCTTGAAAAGGAACACCATTGTATCGGCTTCCGAAGAATCGTATGGGTGGGTCAAAATTGCATCTGGCCGCACGACGGGTTGGGTGGCCGGTCATTATTTAGAAACATTAGGTACAGACACTGATACTCAGGACCGTCAGGCGCCCCTTCAGACAGACAAGAAGTCTGCGGACAAGCCAGCCAAGTCAGCCGCCTCCAAATCCGAAAGGCCTCTCGCAGGAAAAGTGATCGTCATTGATCCGGGGCACGGAGGATCGGACACCGGGGGGATCGGCAAAAAATATGGAACTTACGAGAAAACCGTCAATTTAGCCACTTCGCGTTATGTCATGGATAAACTAAAGGAGGAGGGAGCTCAAGTGATCTTAACCCGAATCGATGATCGTACCAATCTTGAGCTATCTACCCGGGTAAGGATAAGCGAATCCCAAAAGGCTGATGCCTTTGTAAGTATTCACTACAATGCTTCTCCAAAGCCTGTGAGCGGGACGTTGACCTTTTTTTATTCCAAGAGCAAGGATATGGGGCTAGCTTATAAAATTGAAGCGCAGCTTCGGAAAAATCTGGACTTAAAAAGCAACGGAATCTCGTACGGGGATTACCATGTGCTTCGCGAGAATAATAGACCTTCCGTCTTGGTAGAATTGGGGTTTTTGACGAATGCGAGAGACGAATCATTGATTCGTACCGCAAATTATCAGATGAAAGCTGCCGCGGCTATCGTGGATGGACTCAAAGATTATTTTAAAGATTAAGCCGGTGTACATAGCGTCAACAAAAATCCTTCTTCTGTTCTCCTAAGGGAACCGGAGGAAGGATTTTTTGCCATTTTAGACAAAGGTCGCTTATGGATTGGCTTCCGCCGGTTAACGATGGGTTTCTTCCTTATGTCGATAGTGACACATATCACTGTCTGCGCTTACGGATTATGGTGAAATGAATACATAACCACAAGCTTGATTTATAAGGGACACAGCTGAACGACAGAAACCAGAAAGGAAGGGATTTATATGATGTCCGGTCTGATTTTGGCAGGGGGACGAAACCGGGGGATGAATGGGGTTCATAAAGCCTTTCTTGTTCTTGACCATGTCACGTTCATCGAACGGCAAATCAGTGAGATGAGAAAATGCTGCAGCGATATAACTATCGTTACGAATGACCCGATGCCTTTTTTGAAAGCGGTAGATCGCGCAGTACGGGTCATTACGGACTATTTCCCCGGAGGCGGAGCGCTTAGCGGTATGCATGCAGGTCTGACATTAGCAAAGCAAACAAATGTGTGGGTTGCTGATTGCGGCATGCCCTTTATATCAGCCAAAGCCGCGAAGCTGCTGTTGGATAGCAAGAAGGAAGGCTTGGATGCGGTCATTCCTTGGATAGAGGAGAGGGCTCATCCGCTACACGGTGTATACGATCGGAGCTGCGCGGCGGTCATTGGAAGCATGGTGGAGCAGGGTAAAGCCAGCTTCCCGGCCTTGTTGGAGCAATTGTCGTGGGTGAAGCTCCCGGAATCGGTCTTTGAGGAAAAAGGCATCGATAGCCGGTTTGTCAAGGCAATCAAAACAAAGGAGGACTATGAGGCGCTGCTCGCCTGGCATGAATCGTTGAAAATGAATTATATGAACGGCATGTAGTGTGATGTGGATCATAGCAGCTGGCTTGTGAAAAAGGTAACATGTGCTTGTGGAACCAATATATGCTTATCAACCACTTTCTGGAGGTGCTTACCTATGGTTATGAAAGAATCGGATATTCGGAACAAGCCGGAGGTCACAGATGCCTGGCGTACATTTAAACCGGGTGCCTGGCAGAAACGAATCGACTTGAACTCATTTATTGAGCGTAATATTTCTCCGTATGAAGGGAATGAAGCTTTCCTGGCGGGACCAACGGAAGCGACGAAGGAGCTTTGGCAGCAGGTGAGCGCATTGCTTCGCGAAGAGAGAGAGAAAGGCGGCGTTCTAGATGTTGATGTAAACTCGGTGTCCACTATTAATTCTCATGGTCCCGGATACATCGATGCATCGAAGGAAGCCATTTTCGGATTGCAGACGGATGCGCCTTTGAAACGCTCCATTCAACCGTTCGGCGGAATCCGAATGGCCGTTGATGCTTGCGAGGCTTACGGCTACAAGCTGCCACCCGACATGGAGCGGCTGTTTACGGAAATCCGCAAAACACATAACCAAGGTGTGTTTGACGCTTACACCACTGAAATGCGGTTAGCCCGTAAGGCCGGTATTATTACCGGACTTCCCGATGCTTATGGCCGCGGGCGGATTATCGGGGACTACCGGCGGGTTGCTCTTTACGGAGTTAACCGTTTAATAGCGGATAAAAAGCGGGATCTTCTTCAGCTTGAAGTGGATTCCATGACCGAAGAGGTGATTCGCGCACGCGAGGAAGCCTCGGAGCAAATCCGCAGTCTCGAGGAATTGAAACGGATGGCGTTATCGTACGGCTTTGATCTATCCGAACCGGCCGTCAATGCAAAGCAGGCGGTTCAATGGCTGTACTTCGCTTACCTCGCGGCGATCAAAGAGCAGAACGGCGCGGCGATGAGCTTGGGACGCGTTTCAAGCTTCCTAGATATTTATATTGAGCGTGACTTGGCTGAAGGAACCTTAACGGAGTCTGAAGCACAGGAAATTATTGACCACTTTGTGATGAAGCTGCGGATCGTGAAGTTTTTGCGGACACCGGATTACAACGAGCTGTTCAGCGGAGATCCGACATGGGTGACGGAATCGGTCGGCGGTATGGGATTGAATGGACAAACACGCGTTACGCGCAGCTCCATGCGGTTCCTGCATACGCTATACAACCTCGGTCCGGCACCGGAGCCGAATTTAACGATTCTTTGGTCTACGGCGCTGCCGGAGCCGTTCAAGAAATATTGTGCAAAGGTGTCCATTGAAACCAGCTCGATTCAATACGAGAACGACGATTTGATGCGTCCTTACTTCGGTGATGATTACGGCATTGCCTGCTGCGTATCCGCGATGCGGATCGGAAAGCAGATGCAATTTTTCGGTGCCCGGGCCAACCTGGCCAAGGCCTTGTTATATGCGATTAACGGAGGCGTGGATGAGAAGCTGGGCATTCAGGTGGGGCCTCAGCTATCTCCGATCACTTCAGAGGTGCTGGATTATGCCGAGGTGAAGGGGAAATTCGAGCAAGTCCAGGATTGGCTCGCGCGTCTCTACATGAACACCCTCAACGTCATTCATTATATGCATGATAAATACAGCTACGAGCGTATCGAGATGGCATTGCATGACCGCGACATTTTGCGTACGATGGCTTGCGGTATCGCCGGTTTGTCCGTCGTTGCCGATAGCTTGAGCGCCATTAAATACGCGAAAGTACGCCCGATCCGCAATGCGAAAGGGATTGCCGTCGACTTCGAGATCGAAGGAGAATACCCGCAGTACGGCAACAACGATGACCTTGTCGATAGCTTGGCAGTGGAGCTTGCGGAATCGTTCATGAACAAGCTGCGCAAGCACAAAGCCTACCGGGGAGCGCTGCCGACGATGTCGGTTCTGACCATCACGTCCAATGTGGTCTACGGCAAAAAAACCGGCAGTACGCCGGACGGCCGTAAAGCCGGGGAGCCCTTCGCACCGGGAGCCAATCCGATGCACGGCAGAGACCGCAAAGGCGCACTTGCATCGCTCGCATCGGTAGCGAAAATTCCATACGAGCACAGTCTGGATGGGATCTCCAACACCTTTACGATGGTTCCGAAGGCGCTGGGCAAAGAACAGCAGGTAAGAATCAACAACCTCGTTTCCTTGCTGGACGGCTACTCGGTGAGCGGAGGACATCATCTGAACGTCAATGTGTTCGAGCGGGAGCAGTTGCTGGATGCAATGGAGCATCCGGAAAACTATCCTCAGCTGACGATTCGTGTATCGGGTTACGCTGTCAACTTTATCAAATTGACCCGGGAACAGCAGCTTGATGTGATCAACCGCACGTTCCACGGAGCCATCTAGACCGACACACAAGAGAGGGGCGTGGCCCGCATGAAAGGCCGGATTCATTCATTAGAAACGTTCGGAACGGTGGACGGACCGGGCATCCGCTTCGTTCTGTTTATGCAGGGCTGCGCGCTGCAATGCCAATTTTGCCATAACCCCGATACATGGGATACAGCTGGAGGAAAGCAGGTCACAGTAGACGAGATCGTCAAGGAGCTGGAGCCTTATCTCGAATATTACCGCAGATCCGGAGGCGGGATCACGGTCACAGGCGGGGAGCCCACCCTTCAAGCAGGCTTCGTAGCCCAGCTGTTCCAGGAATGCAAGCGGCGCTATGGGCTGCATACGACGCTGGACACCTCCGGGTTTTGCGACCCGGAGCATGTGGCTGAGCTCATCGACGCCACCGATCTTGTATTGCTGGACTTGAAGCAGATGAACAATGCAAAGCATGAAGCATTAACCAGCCAGCCTAACGAGCGGATTCACCGCTTTGCGAACGAATTGTCTGAGCTTGGAAAGCCGGTCTGGATACGCCATGTGCTGATTCCTGGCCTGACGGACAGCTTTGAAGATTTATATGCGCTGGGAGCCTTCATAGGCAAGCTGCAGAATGTGCAAAAGGTAGAGCTGCTGCCATATCACCGCATGGGGGTTTACAAATGGCAGCAGCTGAATAAAAAGTACCCGTTGGAGGGAGTGCCTGTACCGTCCGAGCACGAGGTGGAACGAGCCTGGACCATCGTGCAAACGGGTATAGCCGCTTCTTCCCGCGGCCGTGATATCCGCATAAATCAATCGAATTAACGTGAGTCAGGAGTTGAAGAGATCAATGGACGACATAAACTCAAAACAAGCTCAAGCTGCGAATCTCATCCGTGCCTTCCATCGTTTAAAGAGTGAGCACCACTGTTTATATGACGCAATCCATCAAGTCGAGGCCAGGGCTAAGAGCTTGAATAAGATGACGCAGTTAACGGAATATCTCGGTCAGCTGTCCGAGCTCCGCACAGAAGCGTTAAGCCTGACACGGAAGCTCGAGCATCATGCCCATTGGGAAGATAACGAGCTGTTCCCTCAGCTATCCGTTTATTTCCAGCTGCCGGATCGGCCGGATGTCACCACTTCACTCTGGATGCTGGAGCATGAGCATGAACTGGCTGACCTGTTCTTCGGGTATTTCCTGAACGAAGCGGACGCCTGCCTCACCCAGCAAAAACGCGCTTCCTGCTCAAGCTTGACCGACCAGCTGCTGCAGGCTTGCCGCTTGGTGAAAGAGCATCTTCAGACCGAGGAAGAGACCGTGCTCCCTTTGGAGGCCGAGCTCTTGACGAGGACAGACCAGGGTGTGGCATTACAATGATCGGTGTCATCTGATTGGAAAAGGCTTGGTATCCGGTTGCTGCTTTCATCCATGGATACTGGGCTTTTTTCGTACGTTGATCAGGCTATTTGCGGTTTCGATCACACCGGCGTAGGGAGTTTCCCCCTCCAAAGATCAGTGTAACTCCCGATAGTAAAAAAAACCAATTCATCCTATGATGAATATAACGAAATTGATTTTGAAGGGGGACGCGGACATGGCGGCTGCGGTTCAAGTATCAGGCGGGATATTGAATATTATTTCTATGGAAAGCTTCGAAAAGCTGCAAAGCATCATGTATATAAAGCATGCGGAAAAAGGATCTTATTTATTTTGGGAGGGGGATGCGGCTGACAAACTGTACTACATCATGAGCGGAAGAGTTCGGACGACCAAATCCTCGGACAGCGGAAGAAGTCTGACGATGTATCTCCATCAAAAGGGGGATTTGATCGGGCAGATGGATCCGTTTCAGGATTCTGTCCATACGTTCAGTGCGGAAGTTTCGGAGGACTGTAAAATCGGCATCATCCAACGCAAAGATCTGGAAGCCCTGCTCTGGCAGCATGGCGACCTGGCCGTTGAATTTATGAAGTGGATGGGGCTTATGCACCGTCTGACGCAAACCAAATTTCGGGATTTAATGATGTACGGCAAACCGGGAGCGCTCTGCTCGCTGATTATTCGCCTTTGCAATTCGTACGGTCAGGTTAAAGAGGGGCATACGTATGTCGATCTCAAAATAAACAATTCCGAAATGGCGGATATGATCGGAGCCACAAGGGAAAGTGTCAACCGGATGCTTAGCGACTTAAGGAAGGATGACATTATCGACTATCAGGACGGCCATATTGTCGTGAAGGATTTGAATTATTTGCGGGATATTTGCCATTGTGAAAATTGTCCGAAGGAAATTTGCCGGATGTAGCTGTCCGGCTTCGCTTTAATGTACATTGTCAGCGTGGGGGTTATGAAATGTCGTTAGGTTTAATTAAGAAAATGGTCATCGGCGTAACGGGTGTATCGGCAATAACTTATGGCACCAGTGCCTTTTTCATTTTTGTCCTCAAGGATACCTTCGCGGGCTTCCTGCCGGACTGGTTGTTTATTACGGTTACGCTGGGTATGGGGATCTTCTGGACGGGATTGCTTGGTTGGCTTATGGCACGCTGGATCGTGAAGCCGCTGCTGCTGATTACGGCGGTTGCGAATGAAGCTGCCGCCGGCAATTTGAAGCTGGCGATTTCCGAGCACCGTTCCAAGGATGAACTCGGCATTTTGAACAAATCGTTTCGATTTATGGTGGAGCAGCTGAAGAAAATCATACAGGACATTACCCAGAATGCAGCCGCGGCGAGCCAAAGCTCTGCCGCTCTAAGCGATGCGATCTTTCAGGCAACGAATCAAGCGGAGCGGATTTCTATGCTGGCAGGACAGATAGCCTCGGGCGCGGAACGTCAGAAGGCCGAGTCGCTGGAAGCCTTCCAGGCGATGGAGCAAGTCACACAGGCCGCGACGGAGGTAAGCGAACAGGCGGAACAAACCCGTTCGAGCTCCTCGCAAATGGTCAGAACCATTGAGGAAAGCAGTCAAATTGTCCGCTCCTTGGTACATAACATGCTCAAATTATCCGAGTCGGGCGGGGAGACCATCGAGGTCGCAGCCCAGCTGGAGGCTTTTGCAAAGGAAATTGGGACGGTTACCCAGTTGGTAGGTGAAATTGCCGCTCAAACGCATCTGCTTGCGTTGAATGCCAGCATCGAAGCGGCCAGAGCAGGTGAAGAGGGGCGCGGGTTCTCTGTTGTCGCCCTGGAAATCCGAAAGCTGGCCGAGCAAAGCTCGAGATCCGTACAGGACATCGATCAGCTCATTGGGCAGGTTCAAGGAAAAGTGGCTGATGTGGTAGAACGGCTGATGCAGCAAGGAGAGGTCATGCACCGCGAGGCGTCCAAGGGGGAGCAGACGGAACAAGCTCTTCAAGCGATAAGCAGCAGCGCTCGTGAGACGGAAGGGGCGGTCTGGCGAATCGTTCAAACCATTGAGCAGCAAACAGAGATTATTCAGCAGGCCGAACAGAAGCAGCGGATTATTGATAACATTTCGCACGATATTTTACAATCTGCACGTCAGGCAGCTGATTCAACGCAGGAGCAAAGTGCTGTCATGCAGGAGATCGCATCCTCCTCCGAAATGCTGCAGCATCAGTCCGATGTATTGATGGAGAAGACGACCGTATTTCGTACGTAATGGAATTTATAGTGAATAGCGAAGGCTAACCAAATCAGGAGGTGTCGTTATGCAATTTGAGCTTGTACATCCTGCCGATCAAATCTTGATGATCATGGAACGAATTTATGGGTATGGCATGACCACGACTTCCGGAGGGAATCTCTCTATTTTGGACGAGAACGGAGATATTTGGATCACGCCTGCCGGAGTCGATAAGGGGTCGCTAAACCGGAACGATATGGTTTGCGTCAAGCCGGACGGGCAAATTATAGGCAATCACAAGCCATCGAGCGAATACCCTTTCCACGAGCTGATTTATCGAAAACGACCGGACATCAAGGCTGTAGTTCATGCCCATCCGCCTGCGCTTGTAGCCTTCAGCATTGTAAGAAAAATACCGAATCTGCACTTGCTTCCAAATGATCATCTCATCTGCGGCGAAGTGGGAATGGCGGAATATGCGCTCCCTGGCAGTACACAGCTGGGTGAAAATATTGCGTCCGTATTCGAGCAGGGCGCGACAACGGTCATGCTGGAAAACCATGGGGTAGTTATCGGGGGAACCGATTTATTCGAAGCCTTCAAAGCATTCGAAACGCTTGAGTTTTGTGCGAGGCTGGAAATCAAAGCGAAGCGAATCGGCCATCCGGTATCGCTCACTCCGGAGAGGCTCACCGCGAAGCCCAATGCCCTGATGGACGAGTTCATTCCAGAAGGGTACAGCACGAAGGAGAGAGGCATCCGGGCGGAGATGTGCAAATTCATCCAGCGGGCTTATGACCAGAAGCTGTTTACGAGCACCCAAGGCACGTTCTCCCAAAGAATCGATAAGGACTCTTTCGTAATTACCCCATTTGATAAGGACCGGAAATATATATCGCCGGAGGATCTGGTCCGGATCGAGCATGGTCGTAAGGAAGCGGGCAAGACACCGAGCCGTTCTGTCCGCTTGCACGAATTCATCTATGCCAAGCAGCCGCATGTCGAATCCATTATTATTGCCCACCCACCCAACATTATGGCGTTTGCGGTGACCGAATGCTCGTTTGATTCCAAAACGATTCCGGAAAGCTATATTTTATTAAGAAATATACCGAAGCTGCCTTATGGTGCAGCCGTTCTGACACCGGAAACAACAGCCGAAGGATTTACCAAAGAGACACCTATCGCCATTGTGGAGAACGATTGTGTGATTGCTACAGGCAACAGCCTGCTAAACGCCTTTGACCGGCTGGAGGTAGCGGAATATAGCGCCAAGGCCGTAATTTCCACCAGATCGCTGGGGGATATTGTTTCGATGGATGCAACGAAGATTAAGGAAATTGATGTCGCCTTTAAGCTGTAGCAGAAGGGAATAGTGAAGAGCGGGACGACTCTGGAAGGAGCGTCTCGTTTTTTTTCTTCGATTGTGATTAATTTCACATGAAAGTGGTGCATGATCCTTTATACTTGCATCATAGAGAGGCAGCAAGCCTTATCCAACTGGAGGGATCCCCTATGAACCAACACATTCCTATGAACACACTGTTTAAATCGATCGGTCACCCTTTGTATGAATTGAATGAAGCGGTTCAAAAGCTTGAAGACGAACACACTTTGCTGCAGGAGGGCTTGACCGAATTATACGAGGCCGCGGAAGCCATCGGCCGGGATGAGGATATTGTGAATTGGGTGGAGGCGCTTCGGGAAGTAAAACGGAAGGCGGCATCGTTTCAAAAAGAGCTGGAAGCCCATTCGACATGGGAGGAGGAGATCATGTTTCCGATGATTGCCTGGTACTTCAATGAGGAGCTGGAGCAATTTACCTTGATGGAGCAAGAGCATGAGCTGGCCGAGCAATTTATTCATGCCTTCCTCGAAGCGGTTGACGGGATCGTGAAGCCTGTATTTCGTGAGGAAGCCCGGCTGATGGCATCCTATTTGCTTCAAGCCTATCCTATTCTGAACCATCATTTCCGCAAGGAGCAGGAAATTATTACTGCGATGGCAGATCGCTCAAATGCCTATGGTTATTAAGCTGCTTTGCAGATTAAGGGAGAAGCTGACAAGTTGAGAAAAAAGGGGGGAGGCCCCATGGGCTTTGCCAAACCGAACGAAATTGCCCGCCGTACTCTGCAAGCAGGACTGAAAAAAGCCGGCATGCCGCTTGCTACCCAGCTTCCGCTAGGGTTTGCTGCCGGAGCGTTTATCGCTTTAGGCTTTCTATTATCCATCCGCATCAGCGGTGGATTGCCTCCCGAATGGGCGGGCTTTAGAGGATTTATGGGCGCAGCCGTGTTTCCTTTAGGCTTAATCCTCTGCCTCGTTGCAGGGGGAGAGCTGCTAACCGGCAACATGATGGCCGTACCTTTCGCTTGCTTTGCCGGCAGGGCGCCTTATTGGCGAATCGCATTAAACTGGATTGTCATCACGATAAGCAATTTTGCCGGGGCGCTGTTTGTCGCTTACGTGTTCGGCCACTTGGGCGGTATGACGGAGCATGAGCCTTATTTGACCCAGATGCTTGCTTTAACCCATGCGAAGCTGGGAGAAGATTTTGTGGAAGCCTTCATCTCGGGGATAGGCTGCAATTGGCTTGTATCGTTGGCAGTGTGGATGGCATACGGCTCGGAGGATGGCGGCGGGCTAGTCCTGGCTGTCTGGTTTCCCACGATGGCGTTTGTGGCCCTCGGCTTTCAGCACGTGGTGGCCAACATGTTTCTGATCCCTGCAGCGATTTTTGCGGGACAAGCGACTTGGGCACAATACGCAACCAATTTTATCCCCGTTTTTCTGGGCAATGCCGTTGGCGGCAGTATGTTTGTCGCAGGCATCTACCGGCTTGCTTACCGTAAGGAGCTTCACTAAGCCCTGCTCTGGAGAAAAATGACATCAAGGTGTGATAAACCGCACTTACACCCGGCAGTGGAAAGTGTAATCTGAACTCATAAAGGAATGCTTCTTATTCCAAATAAAGAATTGTTTACCAGTAACAAAAAGAATCGGAGATATGGAGGCGGACAATATGGCTGTCAAAGAAGTGAAATTGGAAACTGCGGGTGGGACGCCCGCACAGGAAGAAGTTAACCGGTTGGTGGATAAGGCAAAAAAGGCATTGCAGGCATTCATGCAGCTGAACCAGGAACAGGTGGACGCTATTGTTCAGCAGATGGCATTGGCGGGATTAGACCGGCATATGCCTCTTGCCAAGCTGGCCGTCGAGGAGACGGGACGCGGAGTATATGAGGATAAAATTACGAAAAATTTGTTCGCTTCCGAATACATTTACCACAGCATTAAATACGACAAGACGGTTGGCGTCATTGAAAATAACGTGTATGAAAATTATCAGAAGGTAGCGGAGCCTGTAGGGATCGTTGCCGGTGTGACGCCGGTCACAAATCCGACCTCTACGACGATGTTCAAGGCCTTGATCGCCATGAAGACCCGGAATCCGATTATTTTCGCTTTCCACCCCTCCGCTCAGCGATGCAGCGAAGCCGCCGCGCGTACAGTCATGGAGGCAGCTGTAAAGGCAGGTGCGCCCGAAGGCTGCATTCAATGGATTGAGCATCCATCTCTGGAAGCAACCGCTTTGCTGATGAACCACCCGGACGTAGCCTTAGTTCTTGCAACCGGCGGCTCTTCGATGGTAAAGGCTGCGTACAGCACCGGCAAGCCAGCTTTGGGTGTGGGACCGGGCAATGTTCCTTGCTTTATCGAGAAAACAGCGGACCTGCAGCAAGCTGTCACGGATTTGATCTTATCCAAAACCTTCGATAACGGCATGATTTGCGCTTCCGAACAGGCGGTTATCATCGAAGAGCCGGTCTATGCTCAGACCAAGCAGCTGATGAGTGAAATGGGCTGCTATTTCCTTAATAAAGAAGAAACCGAAGCGGTGTCCAAATTGGTCATTAACCCTGAGAAGTGTGCGGTCAATGCTGTGATCGTGGGTCAGCCCGCTTCGAAGATTGCCGAGATGGCCGGCCTTCAGGTACCGAAGGATACGAAGATTCTCGTAGCAGAGCTAGCAGGCGTAGGTGAGGCCTACCCGCTGTCAGCCGAGAAGCTGAGTCCGGTGCTGGCCTGCTATAAAGTGAAAAATGCGGCACAAGGTATCAGCCGCGCTGCGGAAGTGACAGCTTATGGCGGGATGGGGCATTCCTCGGTCATTCATTCCAAGGACGATCAAGTCATTGCGGAGTTTGCGGCTGCGCTTCAAACCGGTCGGGTCATCGTCAATGCCCCTTCGACGCATGGAGCGATTGGAGATATTTATAATACGAATTTGCCTTCATTGACATTGGGCTGCGGCTCCTACGGACATAATTCCACCACATCCAATGTAACGGCGGTGAACCTGCTGAACATCAAACGCGTCGCTTACCGCACTGTGAATATGCAGTGGTTCAAGATTCCGCCGAAAGTATATTTCGAGAAAGGCTCAACGCAATATCTTGAGAAAATGCCGGATATTTCCCGCGTGCTGATTATTACGGACCCCATGATGGTGAAGCTTGGCTATGTCGAGCGCATTGAATATTACTTGCGTAAACGTCAAACGCCTGTTTATATCGAGGTGTTCTCGGATGTAGAGCCCGATCCGTCCGTCGATACGGTGGAACGCGGCACGCAGCTCATGGATAGCTTTCAGCCGGACTGCATCATTGCTTTGGGTGGCGGTTCCCCAATGGACGCGGCCAAGGCGATGTGGTTGTTCTACGAATATCCGGAGACGAGCTTCCAGTCCTTGAAGCAGAAGTTTATGGATATCCGGAAGCGGGTTTACAAATATCCGCGTCTAGGACGTAAAGCGAAATTTGTTGCGATTCCGACAACTTCCGGTACCGGCTCGGAGGTGACCTCCTTTGCCGTCATTACAGATAAGAGGGAGGGCAATACGAAGTATCCGCTTGCGGATTATGAGCTGACTCCGGATGTCGCAATCATCGACCCGGATTATGTATACAGCTTACCGAAAACAGCGGTAGCCGATACCGGGATGGATGTATTGACCCATGCGATCGAAGCTTACGTGTCCGTCATGGCGAACGATTACACGGATGGCTTAGCCATCAAAGCGATTCAGCTGGTGTTTCAATATCTCGAAAAATCATGGGCTACGGGCGACCCGTTAGCTAGGGAAAAAATTCACAATGCATCGACCATCGCAGGCATGGCCTTCGCCAATGCATTTCTGGGCATTAACCACAGCCTGGCACATAAGTGGGGAGGCGAATATCACACCGCGCACGGTCGGACGAATGCGATTCTGATGCCGCACGTTATCCGTTATAACGCACAGAAGCCGACCAAGTTCGCTTCATTTCCGAAATACGGCCACTTTGTGGCGGACCAGCGTTACGCTGAGATCGCCCGCATCCTGGGACTCCCTGCGAGGACGACGGAGGAAGGCGTGAACAGCTTGATTGAGGCGATTCGCAAGCTGAATCAAGCCCTTCAGATTCCCGCATCGTTCTCGGAGCTCGGAATCGATCCGAAGCAGTTTGAGAGCCGTGTCGACGAGCTGGCCGACCGGGCCTTTGAAGACCAATGTACGACAGCCAATCCAAGAATGCCGCTGGTAACGGAGCTTGCGGAGTTGTACCGCAAAGCATTTTATGGCAAGTTCGAGTAAAGGCGGCAGCAGCGGGCTGATCCTTTGATCCGCGCCACGCACAAAACGAAGCATTTCTTTACACAAGCCTGTGGGACTTTGAGTTCCACAGGTTTTTTTGTATGCTGCTCCCAAGCTGCATTTGGATCTTAAGAATGGTCACATGACAGCTTACATATGATCCGTATCGAAAAAAAGAAAGCGGTTTTATAATGAAGGCATGACAGCAAGAAAGCGCTCACTTCTAGCGGGACGATCCATGAAACCGAATACAAAGGACGTGATATAATGAGAGCAAACTATACTTGCAGGTGAAGGGGTTTGCCATGGGAAAAATAGGAAACCGTCTCGTACTCCGGCTCCGCAGCATGCGGATCGTACCCAAATTAATTGTCGGCTATGTCCTCTTAATTTGTGTTCCGTTTGCGCTGCTAGGCTCTATATTTATAAATCAGCTTTTACCAACGTCCTGGAACAATACCGGGTAGGCACCAACCAAATGATGGAGCGATCGTACCGTAATTTGGAAATTGAGCTGACCAAGATGGAATCGCTTTACGCGCTGTTTCAGAACAATGTGAAGCTGACGGAGTATTTGAGCGGGTTATACGCTAACGATTTGGAGATGGCGTACAACTACAAGAAAGAAATCAGTCCTACCTTCACGTATGCCTATATTGGAAACCAGCTTCTGGACAAGATTACTGTGTATAAGAATAACCCCGAGGTGCCTATTGTATCCGCCGAAATAGAGGATATCGATCATTATGCAGATCCGGGGCACGAGGATGATGTCAAAAAGCTGCCGCCCAGTAAGGGAATGTGGACCTTTGAGCCCGGCACTGCCGTAACCAAGCTTCCAACGATCCGTTATATCCACAAAATGTATAACGACAGCTTTACTAGAGAATTGGGTCTGTTTCAATTAACGTTAAATGACGGGTTAATAAAACAGTTTTTTCAAACGCTGCAAAGCAAGGGCGACGTATGGCATATTGTGCTCGACGATAATAAACGGGTTATATTTCAAGATACCGAGCCGATTCTGAATGATACGGATTTGGAACTGATTTTTGCGGCCGTCCCGGATTCGGGCGTCAAGACCTTTTATATGAAGAAGCACTCGTATCTTGTCAACGCTGCAAAGATTAAGCATTGGAATTTGGTCATGCTGGAGATCAGTCCAACGGATGAGGCACTTAATATTCGAAAAGAAATCGGATGGTCCGTCGCAGTCGGGTTATTGCTGCTGCTTCTTCTGTCAGCTCTTTATTTCATGATGGCGTCCTCTTTTGCCATGCGGATTATCCGCTTTTCCAGACATATGAAGCGGGTGGTCGATCCCAGGCATGCCTATTATCCGGACACGAGCGAGTCTGATGAAATCGGGTTTCTCATCACGAATTACAATGCCATGATGCATCGTGTAGAAGAGCTAACCCATGCGGTGACTCAAACAGAGCAGCTGAAACAGGAAGCGGAGATCAAAATGCTGCAGGCTCAAATTAAGCCTCACTTTTTATATAATACGCTTGAAACCATGCGCATGCTGGCCTTAATGAAGGGTGACGATGAGGTCGCGGATATCGGGCTTAAACTAGGGAAGCTGTTAAGGTACAGCTTGTCGAAAACGAAGGATGAAACGACGCTGTTTGAAGAGCTGGAGCATGTCCAGGACTACGTGGATATTCATCTTTCCAGAATGGGAGAGCGTCTTGAGATGGTCATGAACGTTCACGGTGCCCATGCGATGGAGCTGCGCTGTCCACGGTTTATTTTGCAGCCGCTCGTGGAGAATAGCCTATTGCACGGCATCGAGAAAATAAGGGGCAAGGGCAAGATCAGCCTGGATTTGTGGGACCATGCTCATGAGGTCGTCATCCGGTTGTCTGATAATGGAGCCGGTATGGATGAACAACGGCTTACCATTATCCAAGACGTACTTGCCGGCAAGCTTCCACAGGAGCAAATTCCGTTCTCCGGAGGCATCGGACTGTACAATGTGAATGAACGTATCAAGGCTTTTTTCGGCGGACATTCCGGTATGATGATTACAAGCCATGAAGGACAAGGTACAGTCATTGAGATCAAGCTGGTAAAGAGAAGGGGGGAGCAGAGTGCTTAAGCTGATGATTGTTGACGATGAAGCTGTCATCTTAAAAGGAATTGAGCATCTGGTCCGTAGGGAGGATACTCTGTTTACTGAAATCATCGGGGTATCCGATTCGATAGAAGCACTCTCTCTGATGGATACGTTTCGGCCTGACCTGCTGATCACTGACATCCAAATGCCTGGAATGAACGGGCTTGAGCTCATTCGCGAGGCGCAGCTGAAGCAGGTGCGGCGGTTTGCGATTCTGACTGGCTACGATTTGTTCGAGTATGCCCGGCAAGCGCTGCGATTGAATGTGGCGGAATATTTATTAAAGCCGATTGATCCGCAGGAGCTGTCTGCATTATTATCCAAGCTGACACTCGAAATCATCGAAGAGCACCAGGGAAACCAGGTGCTTCCTGCAAGGGCTTCCAAAGCCGATGTACCTGAGGATATCAATGAGAATATTAAAAAATTCAAAAATTTTGTCCAAAACAATTTTATGCGTGACGTGTCCCTTGAAGAGGTCGCTGCCCACCTGGAGCTCCATCCCAATTATGTTTGCAGCCTGCTGAAGCGGGAAACGGGCATGACCTTTATTCATTTCTTACAAACGATCCGGATTGAGAAAGCCAAGTCGCTGCTCATTCATATGCCTTTCATGCCGATGGAGCAAATATCCAAGACTGTAGGTTTTGACAGTCCGCGTCATTTTTATAAAATGTTTAAAAAATACGTTGGCCAAACGCCAGGGAGCTATCGAACCTCCCAATCCTTATAGAGATTCGATGGTGTCCCCCTTTTTTTAAACACAAAGTTCAAATATTAAACTAAGTTGCGTGAGGAGGTTACGCCTGATGAGCTCCGTCAATGTTTATACCAGCAGCACCTCTGCTAAGGTGGAAACCTGCCGCAGGATCAAAGGCTTGTGGAAATATCGCTGGCTGTATGCTTTCATGCTGCCGGGCTTGCTCTATTTCATCCTGTTCAAATATGTCCCACTGTGGGGACTGATGATGGCTTTCAAAAATTATCAGCCCTATTTGGGACTGATGAAGAGTCCATGGGTCTGATTAGAGCATTTCGAGCGCTTCTTCGGAATGCCCGAGTTTTGGCAGCTGTTCCGCAACACCCTGCTGATTGGATTGTACAATACCGTTATTTTTTTCCCGATTACAATCGTGCTCGCGCTGGTGTTGAATGAAATTCGAAGTGAGGCGTATAAGCGACTCGTGCAGACGCTCGTATATGTACCGCATTTTTTGTCCTGGGTCGTTATTGCGGGGATCAGCTACGTGCTTTTGACAACCGAAGGCGGGCTCATGAATGAGCTTATCACCCGGGTAACGGGCGGGGAGCCGATCGAATTTCTAACCAGTGTGGAGTGGCTGCGGCCATTGCTGGTGCTACAGTTAATCTGGAAGGACGCTGGCTGGGGAACGATTATTTTTCTGGCTGCATTAGCCGGGGTTAATGTACAGCTGTATGAGGCGGCACGCATGGACGGAGCTAATCGGTTCCAGCAGCTTTGGCATATTACGCTCCCCTCAATCCGTAGTGTCATCGTCATCTTGTTTATTTTACGGATCGGCAGCTTCTTGGATCTTGGCTTTGAGCAAATCTTTCTTATGCTGAACGCTGTGAACCGGGAAGCAGGTGAAGTCTTCGATACGTACGTATATCGCGTCGGTTTGCAGCAAGGACAGTTCAGCTACAGTACTGCAGTGGGATTGTTCAAATCAATTGTGGGCCTCATCCTCGTTATGCTGGCCAATAAGCTGGCAAAGCTGTTTGGTGAAGAAGGAATTTATTAAGAAAGGAGAAGGTCTCGATGCCTACCCATACGACACCGTTAAACCGGTTATTCGACGTCTTGAATGGAATAGTTCTGGGACTTGTGGGTCTGTCCATGTTTTTACCGTTCGTGTATGTGGTTGTAACTTCATTCTCTGCGCAAAATACCGTGTGGCCGACACAATTTACTTTGGATACCTATAAGTATATTTTCTCAACTAGCACATTGATCCGCAGCATCGGGGTTTCGGTCTATATCACCCTGATCGGTACCGCGCTCAGCCTGCTGGCAACGGCTTTAATGGCCTATTCCTTATCCTATAAATACTTGCCGGGGCGCAGCGGCGTTCTGCTCATGGTCCTGTTTACGATGCTGTTTCAGGGGGGCTTGATCCCGACTTACTTTGTAGTAAAGGCTCTGAACATGCTGGATACGACCTGGTCGCTTATCATTCCCGGATTAATCAGCGCTTTCTATCTCATTGTGCTGCGGGACTTTTTTACAAGTGTACCACATGAACTTATCGAATCCGCCAAAATGGATGGAGCACACGATATGATCGTCCTGATTCGCATTGTACTCCCGTTATCACTCCCGGCACTGGCTGCCTTCGGGTTATTTTACGCCGTAGGCATCTGGAATCAATATTTCAGTGCCATTCTGTATGTGAACAAGCCGGAATTATGGCCGGTACAGGTGATCTTGAGGCAAATTGTCGTATTGGCTTCAGGAGGACTGGGCGATTCCGGGAATGCGGGGGAAAGTGTTGCGTATTACGGCCAAGGTGTCAAAATGGCGGTCATCGTCGTCTCTACGATTCCTATTATGATCGTATATCCGTTCCTGCAGAAGCATTTTGCCAAAGGTGCGCTTCTCGGCTCGGTTAAAGGCTAGAATTGTTACGTGATCAATGACTAACTCATTTCATTAGGAGGCTATGCTATGGATATCAAAACAATGAAAACCGTCGGAGCCAGTATTGCAATCGTTACCCTCGCCGGCTCTCTGCTTGCTGCATGCAATTCCAAACCAAACGAGGTTCCAGCCGAGTCCAAAGATGCCGGGCAACCGCTGAACATCAAGATGATGCTGAACTTTGACGGGAAAGAAGTACCGAAGAAGGATAACGAAGTCGAGAAGGCGATTGAGAAGTATACGAACACGAATCTGGATTTGACTCTGATTTCCAGTAACGATTTTTGCAGCAAGCTGCCTGTGATGATTGCCTCCGGCGAAATGCCTCAGGTTGTTGCCAGCTGCGGGACGCCAAATCAATCGTATCTGATTGGTGCTGCACAGGGAGGCGCCTTCTGGGATATTACATCGTTGGTCAAGGAATATAAAAATCTGTCCTCGATGCCTTCCTTAGTATATGAAAATGTATCGATTGACGGAAAATTGTATGGGATCCCGAGATTCCGCCCGGTTTCCCGCTACACCTTCGTCTACCGGCACGATTGGCTGCAAAATTTGAATCTGAAGGAACCGAAGACTGCCGATGATTTATACAACGTGCTTAAAGCTTTCGCTGAGAAGGATCCGGACCAGAACGGTCAGAAGGATACGATCGGGTTTACGTCTATGATTAACAACGGCTCGCTCAGTCCCGATTTCGGACTGATGTTCGGTGCGCCGAACAACTGGGGGGAACAGAACGGGAAGTTTGTGAAGGCGGAGGAAACGCCGCAATATCTGGAGAGCTTGAAGTTTCTACGAAAGTTATATAGCGAAGGCTTAATCAATAAGGACTTTGCCTCGGTTGACCGGGGAAAATATGAAGGCGATTTCAATAGTGGAAAAGCGGGCATGATGAGTGCTACCACCAATAATGTGCTTGCGTTCCAGACTCGCCTGCAGGCAGCGAATCCCAAGGCAAGACTCGATTTCTTCAGTGCGGTGGAAGGTCCCGTCGGTAAAAGGGTGCAAGCGGATCGCGGCTCGAACGGGATCTTAATGTTTCCTAAATCCGCTGTGAAGACGGAGGCAGAGTTAAAAAGATTGCTCTCGTTTTTTGACAAGCTGGCACAAAAGGATATGGTGGACTTACTTGAATGGGGGATTCAAGGTAAACATTATGAGATAAAAGACGGTAAGGCGGTTCGCAGCAACCAAGAGCTGTATGATAACGAAGTTGGTTTTCCTTACAACAAGCCGTTAGTCACGGCCCCGCTGTCGGGGATTCGAACTCAAGGGGATTTAGACCCTCTTTCAAAAAAAGCGCTTGATGTTGAGAAGGAAAATGAAGCTTTTGCTGTAAAGGATCCGACGATGGTGCTGATCTCTAACACGTGGGCGACAAAAGGGGCGGAGCTGCAGCAAATTTTGATCGATGCCAAGGTCAAATTTATTATGGGAAAAATCGATGAAAACGGTTGGATGCAGGAAATCGAGAAGTATAAAAAAGCCGGAGGCGACAAGGTTGCGGAAGAGTATGCAGCCGCTGCTGCGAAGGTGAAAAAGTAAAATCATACATGGGAGGCTGACACGCTATGTTCATGCAGGAAGCAATGAAAAGCAGCTTGAATCACGGTTTGAAAGGCAGAAAAACGGAGCTTTTTAACGCAAACTGGTTATTTATTAAAGGGAACTATGCCGGGGCTCATGAATCTAGCTTTAATGAGGATGGATGGAGCTCAGTCAATCTGCCTCATGACTGGACGATAGAGGAATCGTTTGATCCCCAGATGGTATACGGGGGCACTCAAGCGTATTTGCCAAGATGGACGGTAGGCTGGTACCGCAAACGGTTTACTGTAGAGGCGAACGATAAGGAGCAAAAATACTTTATCCAATTTGACGGTATTCATCATAACAGCGAAGTTTGGCTTAACGGTCATTTCCTCGGGAGGCGTCCCTATGGGTATGTGAGCTTTCAATACGATTTGAGCCCATATTTGAACCGGGAAGGTGAGAATGTGCTGGCGGTAAAGGTAGATAATACCGTGATGCCGCCGGATCGCTGGTACTCTGGTTCGGGGATCTATCGTAATGTTTGGCTCATCACAACGGACCCGCTTCATATTGCAGAGTGGGGAACCTATATCACGACACCGGTTATTTCTGCTGAAGCCGCGACTGTCTTCGTAAGAACACAGGTGATCAATCAATATGAAGAGTCGGCAGCGTGTACGATCGTGACTGAAATTATGGATCACGAGGGCAATTTCGTAGGGAAGGTGCAGGTCGACGGACATCTGTCGGGAGGGGAACTTGTCGAGTTCCCGCAGACGGTTGAAGTACCGTCCCCGCGATTCTGGTCACCTGATCAACCGGCGCTTTATTATGCGCACACCTGGATAACTTATGAGGGAAATGCAGTAGACCATTATATAACGCCTTTTGGCATAAGGAAAGTCCTCCTTGATAAAAATAAAGGGTTATTCCTTAACGGGGTTAATTTAAAATTAAAGGGCGTATGCCTTCATCATGATCTGGGCTGCTTGGGCGCCGCCTATAACGACAGGGCTATGGAGAGAAGGCTGGGAATTTTAAAGGACATGGGCTGCAATGCGATCCGGCTCAGCCATAATCCGATGGCAGCGGAGTTATTGGATCTTTGTGACCGAATGGGATTTCTCGTCATTGCGGAAGCTTTTGATAAATGGAAGTCTCTTTATTACGGGCAGCTGTTTGAGGAATGGTGGGAGAAGGACCTGGAATCGATGCTGGTAAGAGACCGCAACCACCCGAGTATTTTCATGTGGAGCGTAGGGAACGAAGTGGAGAACCAGGGGCAGGAAAGCATGCTTGAAATGCTGGAGCTGCTCGTCAATTTTTGTCATGAAAAAGATACGACCCGTCCCGTCACCTGCGCTTTGGAGCCACATAACCGGCCCCTCACCCTGCAGCAAGGCTCAATCAAGGATAAGGTTCGGCATACTATGAAAATGGCGGCAAAAATGGATATCTTGAGCTTGAACTACCAGGAGCAGTGGTATGAGCATTACAGGGAGGCCATGCCGGATATGCTGATCGTGGGATCGGAAACCTTCCCGTTCTTCCGGGGCAAAGGCAACCGGGTGAAAGCGTATGAACCGATGAATCCGTGGTTTGATGTCGTAAACAAGGATTATGTCATTGGCCAATTTGTTTGGGTCGGCATTGACTACCTGGGCGAAGCGGAATATCCGTCCAAAGGCTGGTCCTCCGGGCTAATCGATACGTGCGGATTCCGAAAGCCGGTATCTTACCTTCAGCAAAGTCTATGGTCCGATAAGCCGGTCGTGCACATGGCGGTGTTCGATGATACGGCGAAGCAGGGTCACCATCCGCGCTGGACAATGCATTGGAAATCACCCCAGATGGTTTCCAGCTGGACCTTGCCGCATTTCGAAGGAACGCTTGTTCGCATGGTTGTATTTACGAACTGTGAAAGTGTTGAGCTGGTCTTGAATGACGAAGTCATAGGTGAAAAAAGTATGGCGGATTTCCCAGACAAGATGATGATATGGCATCTCCCTTATATGCCGGGAACCCTTGTAGCTCGGGGCAAAAACAAAGGGAATGTCGTATGTGTCCATGAAATGACGACAGCCGGAGGTCCATCCCAGCTGAGCCTTATGCCTGACCGGACAGTTATTTCGGCTGACGGCGTAGATCTTGTCCATGTAGAAGTGAACATTATGGATGATGATGGAACGCTTGTTCCGTATGCGGTACACGATATTCAATTCGAGCTATCCGGTGAAGGGACTATTGTTGGGGTCGATAACGGAGACTTGACCAGTGACGAGCCGTATAAAGGCAATCGACGCAAAGCCTACGGAGGGAAATGCTTGGTCATTATACAATCCAGCTCGCACAAGGGTTCGATTCAATTAACGGCAGTCTCCGAAGGACTGAGGGAAGCCACGGTGACGATTCAAACGCATTAAATGATTCCAATTTTTTCAATTGGCCAACAGGGGCTGCAGTCTATGTACTGCGCTCCTTTTATTTTTTCGCTTGACACTTACATTAATGTCAGGGTTTAAAATAAGATCATGACGAACCGTAAGGAGGGGATAAGGGGTTGAAAATCGGGGAATTGGCGGACCGGACTGGGGTCAGCATTCGTTCGTTACGTTACTACGAGCAGCAGGGTCTGCTTTCACCATTGCGGCGGGAGAATGGGTACCGCGAATATTCACCTTTTGCAGAGGATCAGGTGAGGGCGATTCAATTATATTTGAATCTCGGGCTTTCGACCGAAGAAATAGCGGGAATCTTGCAATGTGTCTTGATAAACAAGGAGGCATTCTGCGAGGAGGTGCTGCCGATTTATGAACAGAAGCTGAAGGAGATCGATGAACAAATTCATCTGCTGCAGGGCATCCGGCGCAATTTAATCGACCGTATCGAATCCATTCAGATTGAAAAAAATATTGCCAACCAGGAGGAACGAAGATGAGTGTAATTGCGGTGAATGATGGGACTTTTGTTTCAGAGCTTGAGGGGAAAGGGGTCACACTGGTGGAATTCGGAGCCGTGTGGTGCCCGCCATGCAAAGTGCTGCTGCCTATTCTGGAGACGCTGTCGGAGGAGTATGCCGAAGGACTTCGAGTGCTCAAGGTAGATTGTGATGAATCACCTGTGACGGCAAGCCGGTATGGCATTATGTCTATGCCGACTGTGATTGTATTCAAAAATGGGGAACCCCTGGAAAAACTGGTCGGCCTGCGTCCAAAGAGCGCATATACCAACGTGTTGGGCAAAATAAATGCCGAAGCTGCCCGGCTATAACTAATCCTTCCTCATCTAAAAACCGTGCAGAGGCACGGTTTTTTCATTGCAGGCGACCGACATTTCGTAACCCAAAGGATCATTTCACGTATAAAGTGAACATAATCCGTCGTAAAATTTATACAGTGAGGTCATCCAGCCTATGAATGAGGAATGTACAGAACATGCCGATAGATGGTATAGCTTGGCAGAGCAGAAGGCAGCCCGGTATTTTGCATCGCTTTATATGCAGGTCATGGAAAAGTCCTATGTGCCAATCCTGACAAAGGATTTTCAACATTGGAGTAAGAAGCATGTTCATCACTATGCATGGCTATCTTTTTTTTCACGGGGAAAAAGCAAATCGGATTCAATGGGTTATTATCCATATATCCAATGGTTGAATCGCACAAATCAATTGGACGACTACTTGGACCGTAGTGTTTCATATATTTATATGAGGGATCTGGGGAAAGATCTAAATTCCTCTGCAACAAAGAGCAGAATTCAACGTGTCGTATCCGATATCAAGCATTTCTTGATCCGCTCCACAGCAGTAAGCAGCGGAAACCAGCCTGATTATATAAGTATGGCAGGGTTGTATCGGTGGGCCCAGAAGGAAGGCATAGAAAATACTGCGATTTGGGTGATGAACAAACTGAAGTCGGTAGCTTCCCATATTCCGAAGGAAATGAATGCGGAGCATGCCCAGCGCAAGCTGATCAAAATCATGATCGGGGTTATTCTCCACGTGCTGGAAGAGATGGACGAAGAGATATTGCCTACGGAACGTTCACGGAGACTTGATGAAGCTATCAGGCTGGGATACGCTTACGGGTTGACCTATCCTTTTATTGATGATCTACTCGACTCCCACGTGTTGAACGATCAAGAGAAGCAACAATATTCCGACATGATACGTGCTGCGCTGCTTACGGGATATGTGCCGGAACTGGGGGAGTGGAGCGGGAGCAACATGGAGCTGCTTCGCTATATACACTCGGAGCTGCGAGAAGCCTTTGAATATATTGAGAGCCAACAGCAGCCGGAAACACAGAATACATTTTTAGAACAGTCCTATGTATTCTTTCATTCCCAGCATTTGGACCGCGTCAAGGAGCTTGCGAATGCGAATTACACCAACGAAGAGCTTTATCTTCCCATCATTCTAAAATCCGCTTCATCCCGATTAATTGTTCGTTCCGTCATAAGTGCTCCGTTGGATGAAGGGTTTGATCAACGCACATTTTATTATGGCATCTACAACCAGCTGGCAGATGATTTTGCAGATCTGTTCGAGGATATGAGGAATGGGGCGGTAACCCCCTATACCTATTATTTGAAATACCGTAATCAGCGATCGGATTTGATAAATCCTTTTGAATTATACTGGACGGTCATTGCTCATTTGATTCATAATGTGTATCACGCCGATGACAGGACACGTGAGGTGATACTTGATCGCGCCATCAACGGACTAAAACGTTGTAAAGAACGCATCGGAATTGAAAAATATAACGAAATTATGGATGTATTTGCTTCAAGAACACCGGAATTCAATCGTCTTATCCAACGCATGGTTCGAAAAGCGGATCACGTGGATTTCTTCGATAAGCTGCTTCGCGACCAGATGGTCGCTGTCCTGAACAATGACAGGAATGAAAGAGAGCAATTTATCGATACGGTCCAAGCGGTTCGCCATCAGATTAACCATCTGCTGCAGATTCCGAAGCCTAACGGGATTCCACCAATGAAGGATTCGCTTATTGATGCTGCAAATTATAGCCTCGAAGGGGCTGGCAAGCGTTTGAGATCTATACTGACATGGGTTATGGGTGTGAACGAGTATGGACTACAGGCCTCGGCCATCGCACCGCTAGTGAGATCGTTGGAATATATGCATACGGCATCCTTGATCTTCGATGATCTGCCATCTCAGGATAATGCGCCTACCCGAAGAGGGCGTCCAACCCTGCATCAATTGCATAACAGTTCTACTGCGGAATTAACCGGTCTGTTTCTTATTCAGAAGGCGATTGAGGAACAATCGTCCCTTGACGGGTTTGACGCTAAAGCCGTTCTTGTTCGTCCCAAAAGGCAGGCGATATGTGTGTAGGGCAGGCGATGGATTTACATGCCAAAGGGAAAGCATTGACACTGGAGCAATTGAATTCGACTTGTTTTTATAAAACCGGTATTGCATTTGAGGCTTCTCTGGTTATGCCCGCCATTCTGGCTCAGGTTCAAGAGAAGGAAATTGAGATTTTGAAAAAATATGCCTATCATATGGGCATTGCGTTTCAGATAAAGGATGATTTGCTCGATTTGGAAGGAGATCCGCTCGTACTTGGCAAACCCGTGGGCAAGGATGTTGAAAATAACAATTCGACTTTTGTGAAGATCCTCGGCGAGGAAGGCGCCAGAAAAGAAATGTGGGAACATTACTGCCATGCGGTAGAAGCCTTGAGAAAACTACCACGGAATCATGCTTTTTTGAAGCATTTATTGAATTATATTGTTACGCGAGATTGTTAACAGATTTTTGGGAAAACAGCCACTTTACACTTACGGGGGCAGGTTCCGCTCCTATAAAAAATGTACGCATAGCCGGTGTGCTATGCGTACATTTCATAGTTGTTATTTATTGGGCGAGCATTGCGGCCATGTCTTCTTGAGCATTCCCAATCAATTTAAGCCCGAACGTCTCCGTAAGCACATTCATTACACCTGGTGATATGAATTCCGGAGGCTTAGGACCAATGCGAATATCTTTAATTCCGAGACTAAACAAGCCGAGCAGAATGGCAACTGCTTTTTGCTCAAACCAAGAGAGAACAATGCTGACTGGCAAATCGTTCACACTGCAGCCAAACGCATCCGCCAAAGCCAAGGCGATCTTGACGGTAGAACCGGAATTGTTGCACTGCCCAAGATCGATATAACGAGGGATACCTGTGTCAGCTACTGTGCCGTAATCTACATCATTAAAGCGGAACTTACCGCAGGAGGTAGTGAGTATGACCGTATCGTTAGGCAGGGAGGTCGCAAGCTCGCGATAATATTCGCCGCCCGTCCCAGGTGCGTCACAGCCGGCGATGACGAAAAATCGTTTGATTTTCCCTTGCTTCACCGCTTGAATGATTTCAGGAGCAAGCCCGATTACCGTCTCGTGATGGTAGCCGGTCGGCAGAACCTGTTCGGAATCGATGTCAACTGCAGGTAATGACAGAGCCTTATCGATCAGTGGAGTGAAATCATCCCCATTGATTTTGGTAACCCCTTCAAGACCTGCGATGTCGTAGGAGAAGAAGCGGTCGGCATAGGTGCCTTTAATTGGCATGACACAGTTCGTCGTGGCCAGAATGGCTCCCGGGAATTGTTCAAATAGGCGCCGCTGATCGTACCAGGCTTTACCGATATTTCCTTTCAGGTGAGTGTACTGCTTTAGCTTGGGATACCCGTGGGCAGGAAGCATTTCGGAGTGAGTATAGATATTGATACCTTTGCTCTCCGTCTGTTTAAGCAATTCTTCCAAAGCATACAGATTGTGGCCTGTGACAACAATGGCATGACCTTCGATTTTGTTCTGAGAGACCGTAATGGGCTGCGGTACTCCAAAATGTGTCGTGTGCGCACGGTCAAGTACGTCCATAATTCTAACCGCGGCAGAGCCTACTTTCATAGCCATATCTATGTGCTCTTGTATATTGAAGTTGGAGTTCGTCAGCGTCATGTATAAAGCTTCGTGAGTGATTCGATCTACTTCAGAATCACTGTAGCCCAGCTGTCTGGCATGCGTAGCGTAAGCAGCGATCCCTTTTAATGCAAAGATCATGGTATCTTGTAGACTGGCAATATTCTCATCTTTTCCACAGACACCAACAACCTTGCACCCGCCTGTTGGGGTTTGCTCGCATTGATAACAAAACATGTTGAATCCCTCCGTAACAATTCATTATATAAGAACAATATATAAGTTATCAGATCCGTCTTGGCTATAAAATGATCTTTATCACATTTGAAAGGGGATTCATGGAAAAGTTTAAAGGGCATGCCGTGTATGATTGTTGGTATATGTTTGACCCTTGGCGTGTCTCTGGACACATGGAGTGGGTTGGATACAATTTGAACCAGACGCCGATAAACGCAAAAGTTCATGCATGATTATTTTGAAGCAGTCCTCGGAGACACACTTTGAGTATGATTAGAAAATGAGGAACGAAAACATTAGTGTTTTTTGGAAAAAGTAAGATAGTCATAATCGTAACATACAACAAAATCTCCGAAATTTAATGTGCAACGACACAAAACTACTCAATTAAAATCATCGAAAAACTGCTTAATTATTGATTATGCGACACAAGAGCAATAACCGTTCCAAAAGATTATTAAACTCAGACTGCCATACAAAAAGATTGGTGTCACGCCAATGGCCATGTTTCATTCAATAAGAAGCTGAAATAGAAATAAGAAAAAACACAAAATTCTCCAAGCCCTAAAACGGGGGCGAACACGGTGAGGCAGGTTTGCACAAAACGTTAGGAGTCCGTTAGTTATTCCTCAAACATATTCACAAAACACGTATTTTATACATATGTCATTAACTCGACTAAAGCCCTTATAGACTAAGAATCTATATGGATTGTGTCACAATCATGTGCTTTATTATTTGTCGTTGTTTTTCTCACTTCCATTTTTTTCATAAAAAAACCAGCTGCTCCAAGTTGAAGCGTGCTGGTTTTCATTCCATTCAATCTCAATAAGTATCAAATGTGGTTAGCTCTAATTGGTTGGATGTCACAATAGTTTTGGTCGAAATTTAAGGTAGGATAATGTTTGTTCCACCGAATTGATCATAGAAATGAGTTGTTTTGTATTTCTCATAACTATACTCTCTAGAGAAACATGATATTTTACAAAGCCAACTGAAGGTCATTTCCATTTCCTCGCATAAGGACTGTATTATTTCTTTATTTAGATAGAGAACGCTACCGGTATTCGGCGGTAAATTGGCCTCTGTCTTCTCAGTGAAGCCATACATCCAGTCCTTCCACTCGCCAATTACAACACCATATTTTAATATTTGAATTGACTCTTCAGTACACTCATATTCCAATGGTTCCTCAGTGAGAGCTCCATGTGGAAGGTAAATACTGTTCATCCTCCAAAATTGCCAACGAGGAATAGTTGCAGGCCAAATATTTTTAGTTAGAGGCATAATAAGCCAATCACCTGACTGGATACCTTCGATCTCCTCTTTTTTTAACCTTCCATTGAAAACTAGCTTTGATGGTCCGAAGCCAAATCCTCTTTCCAAGTGATCATGGATCTCTTCGATGTCTGGCTCCTCTTTACCAATACATTTTTGTAAAACTCCTATAATTTGAAGATGATAAACTAAATTATCAGATGTATGAACTATTCCACTGGCATGTACTAAATTATTTTTACTTGTTTGTTGCTTTGACCAAAGTTCATTAACTTGATTCCATATCTTACTTGGTGTAGTGTCAATTTCACTTTCAAGTTTCTCTACAAATGGCCAATCATCAGGTTTATTGCCTACCTTCACATTCCAAAGACCTAGATCCACGGGGCAATTTCTTAAAGCCAAAAAAATTGCCTCATGGAGATTGAAGCCGTGTTGGTTCACTGCCCAAGCTAACGACCTTAAAAATGCTGACCGATATATCTCACTGAACATCACATCAAAAACAGAATAATGTTCTGAGTCTTCTCTCCCCCAATAATTAAAGGACTCTCTGGAAAGTTTAAGGTTTAATTCTGAAACAATATTACTCCACTCGTGTAACCAATGTTGGGAAAAATTATTTCCAGTTTTTTGATCTATTCTCTCAACAATGTAGGCACCAGGATAAACTCTCAAATTCCTTGCAAAAAACTTTTCATGGTTCTTAGGCACTTCTTCTCGTTCCATGATAAAAAACGAATGATTTAAATCCTGTGGTAGCATACCTAGTTCAATCAATAATAAATTCGTTAATATAGATGGTTTGAAAATATTAGATGTCACGTCTTCTGGAAAACATAAATCTGGTTTAATAGATCGAGCTTTGTGAAGTATTATCAAACCATATAGGGAAATACTCTCAAGCTTCTGTGCTTTAATCCAATCCTTAAGATATGCGAAAGTTATTTCTGATTCACTTGGATCGCATAAAAGTTCAGCAATTGCCAAGCAAGCCCTTTCCCTTACAAGACCAGAAGGCCACTCCAACCTTGCAAACAATAAATCAAATTCATTAGTCAAGGTCGGACCTCCATTCTACTCTGGGGAAATTTAATGGACTTAAAAAAGACTTTATTGTATCCATAGTTTTATGAGCCACTATCTCTGCAATATCCTGATGTCCTGTAACTACGCAATATTGAGTAAGTCTTACGAATGTATTTCTGGTCCCGACTTTTCTCCAAGGCTCTGAACCACGCTCTTTGAAGGTATCGATGATAAATTCTAACCACCGCTGTGGGTAAAATCTTACAATGTATGCCCACCTTATTTCCTCATTAGATCTGCTACTAACATACCTAAACCATCCATACCCTTCTTTATGCGCCTCTACAAGCCACTGGTAGGCTTCTGCACTTCCAAAATGACTTCGGATTAAGTTAAATAAGGTATCATAGTCAACCAACCTTCTTCCTCTTTCAAACTCCTCTTTAATTATGCTATAGGCATCGTCAGCATTTTTGCTAAGCCAGTAATTAAACCAATGAACAATAGCTCCCTCCTTATAAGAACTGTATTCTCTTACAGTATGTAGGTACATTCCAAAATCAGAGGGAGGGTATTTCTCAGGGTTGGGAAATGATACCGTAGGCTTTTCGACTACAGGTGCTTTTGTATTCACCACTTCTTTTGAATGCCCAGCTATTTTATATTGCTTGTTAAAACTCAAGACTATTTCAGCTCTCACATTACCATCATTGGCTAGTTGATTCAATATTTGCAAACTCTCACTATCTATAGCTGTTTTAGCAATTGCAACATTTATTTTATTATCATATTCCATTATTTTAATGTAGTTTCTAAAGGCCTGCTCTGCTTCGTAATACTTCTCTCGATTGCATAATTCTAAATAATAATCCTTAAGTACTTCAGGCCAAACCTCGGAAAGAACTTCTCCAATTTCTATTGGTAAATGTCGTGTCTCGTCTCCATCCGTAAAATCACTAATCTGAATTATTGGAATGATAAGGCTCTCTAACCACTTTCGAACTTCACCTATATTATGCTTGTGACAAAGCTGAATTAATTCTAATGCCCCAAATAACAACATATCCTTGTGATCGCCATGAGCGTAAAGATTCTCACAGCATAAATCTAATAAGGGAATTGTTTTATCACGAAGCTTATGGAAACTAGCGAGATTGGACAACTTTGCATAGCAGTCTGCCCTCTCAGAGAACGTATCAATTGAAGAATTTAGATTTCCTTGTTCTCTATTAATCAACCATTGAGCGGCTTCTGGGCTAACTATATCTCTATTGTTTTTAAGATACGCAGGAATCCAATTCCACACATAAAAATAACCAGAAGTTATGGCAAAATTAAAGTCATCAATTGATATATACTGCTGTGGTTTTATTGACATAAATATTCTCTGCAAATCCAGACCAATAAAATCTATTGCTTTTTTGGCGTACTTACCAAATTCATAAACATCCCTATCTTCCGGCCAATTCGGTAAATCTAATTCAGAAATCCTTTCATAAAACCAACCAAACGCAGGAGGATCTTTCTTAATTAATTCCACCGCCAAATCCTTTGCAATATCATTGAAAATACTAAGCAGTTGTTTCGGCCAAGTATTTATACTTACATTACTTCTCATCCAAGCAATATTACTTTCACTCTTATTCATCAGATGATTTGCGAGCAAGCAGAAAAATGTTGTTTGAAAAAACCAGACTAATTCGTTTTCATACCGATATAATTCGTATTCCTTTAATTTTAATATTGATGTTTCTGGGAATTTTATCGTATAATCATTAATCCCATCTTTGAGGACAGAATATATTGCAATGTATGCGTTTTGATTAAAATCCTGTTGAATATGCCCTATATTTATTTCATCCTCGATTGCCAATAGAGACAAGCATCGTAAAACTTGATCAATCTCTTTTATAGATGAATGATCTTTTATTTTCACCACCAGTTCTCGGAGAGGACTTAATAGCTTAAAACCACTTAATGCTTCCGCATAATCGGGTATCAACTCTTCAGAATTTGTTTCCACACAAAACTTTAATACTTTTTTTGGTTCTATATCATTTAGCGCCGCCAATTTTAGGCTCACCTTAGCTACTCGATTCCAAGACGAAGAATCCTGCTTTTTAGCAAGGCGATTGTTTAACTCGTTAAAACATATTTCAACTGCATTAATATTACCTTTGATGTACTCAACCTCAGCTAAAGCCTCAATTTCTGTTTCGCTTAAGCCGGAGATATTTTGTATTAGCAGCGGACTTATATAGGAATCTTCTTGTAATAACAGTTGCGTTCTTGTGACTGAGTGAAAAGTTTCAGGACGTTCATCTTGAATGGCATGATGATAATCACGTAATAAACCTAATTCTATAAACTTTGATAAATCCCCCTGAAGAATTGCGTACCATGCACTCATTCCTAAAATAGTCGATATTTCTTTGGTCGGGCGTTTCTTTCTTATAGAATCAACAACCCATTTTCTATCGGGACCATTTATTAAGCTTTCCACATTGCCTAAATCTGCTTCTAATCTCCAAGTATAAGCCCAACGCAAGTATTCCGGCGCAGATTCTTGTAGCCAATCAAGTGCCATGCGTTTTAGCCTAATCGAATAATCTTCAAATCCTTCCTGACCTTGGACAAATACTATTAAGCTGCTATGATAAGGCCTCATCCCTAAAGTATCGAATATTAACAGATGCCTGACCATCCTAAGGCCCTCTCTAACCTCAGCAATTCTCTGCATTTGAGGATCAAGACAATCTATAATCCCTTGATCTGGCCATAAAAAGGGACATGCTGCAAAAAGATGGAGTATACTTCGACTCTGTTCACTTAATCTTTGCCACAATGTTCTATAATAACCAATAATCCCTTCATGTGAACACTCAGGTAGAGAACTAATATTTTCTGTGTTGATTTGTTTATTTTGTTCTAACAAGGACTTTAGTGAATATCTCAAATGAAGAGGATTACCTGTTGTTTTCTCATGAAATGCAGCGGCGAGTTGATTTAATCTGTATTCATTTATGCGATCGTCATCGGAATCAAAGAGTTCGTCACTAATCTCTTGTTTTTGAAGCCACTCAATGACTGCTGTTATATCTAACAAAGGGATTTCTAACCATCTATCCCTCGGAACAGTTGTGGTTAGCCTAGTTGGTAGCATAGTTTCATCTACAGGCTGAGTACCCAAAATAATAATAATTCCATGTGGAATCGGAATTAAGTTTTCAAACAGCTTGTTTAATTCATCAGCTGTCCCCTGTTCTCTCCATACATGATCGAGGCCGTCAATGATAACTATTAACGCCTTACTTTTATCTGAATAATATTTAGCGGCGGAATTAATCCACTCAGAAAAGTGCTTCGGATTAGGATTATTAGTTTCAAGTCCTTGTAATGAAAGTGGATATTTAGTTAAAATATCATTCATTAAGGATTCTGCTACTTTGAGTGAATCTAAACGTCCCACAGTTCGATCCGTCGTTGACAAAAAATAATGATGCCTTATAACTGGATAACCGTCTGATTTTAAAGAATCATACAAATAGCTTAAATACGTACTTTTCCCCATACCAGGACTGGCAGTAAGTACATAACACCCCTCAGAAGTCGCAGTAATTTCACTTATAAAATCTGTATGAAATTCTTCCGAAGGCAATACATAATCTTCCGGAATCTCAAATTGTTGTGGCAAGGACTGTAATTGATACCATCTTGCTGCCGCTCGTACTTGAGACAAAGTTATTTCGCCGTTTGGTTCTGGAATATTTTTGTTTCTCACCCAGAAGTACAATTCATCCTTTAGGTTTAACCATCCGTGATCCGAACCACCAATTTTATAAAATCTTCGCTTTAACGCTTCTTCATAATCCTCGAGTCCTGCACAATCAAATCTAAAGAGAAAGGAATCAAAAAATTCCCTTGCAACTGCTTCTTCACCTATTTGTCGAATTATCTCTTCTCGGTACCCATCCGATATCATGTCAAAATTAATATGACCGTTCGGTAATAATGCCACCAATATTTCTTGTGCTGCCTTTCTATTGGTAATTAGACTGGCTTCGTGTAATAAACCTCTTTGCTTTATTTCTAAGACAGACGACGCCCATTTCTTCAGCAATGAGGGAAGCAATTTCCTTTTGCCTTCCCTTTCTTCTAAAAGTTTATCCCAAGTATATTCATCATCATCTTGTTCAGGATGTGTTGAAAATTTAACTTGTTTAACAACATAGCTTCCATCTGTTTTTAGAGCAACCACATCATCTAGGTATCCAGCTTCATCAGCTTCCACTTTAATATAATAAAATCTTTTTGGATGCTCTAGCATTTCAATCATGTTTTCTAAAGCTACCAAGTCCTGTAGGTAATCGCCAGACCTTCTCGCACCAGATCTTGTATATTCCGTCACTTAACTAACCTCCATTTAAACTGTCTAAATATTTTCGAAAGACTTAGAGTAGCCGCTGCATGGGCTCGTCATGCGTTGTGCCATCGATTATTCGCTCTCCCCCAGGGCGAGATTGACTGCCGTTTATGGGGATTTTTCAAGCACTGTTACACGGGATTTTACACTGCCGCTCACACATCAGGTCAAGTTACATCATAACTGCAATTGTGCATTTTTTATATTTGTATCATAGCCGTCTGAGGATCAGTATTGTTCTATCGTAATTATGTGTCATGCCGAATCTCGGTTGCTCTGTTTTAAACTCTTTCATTTCTCAAGTGCTCTCCATCTATTTCGATAAATCAATCGCAGAATTTTAGGTCGTGTTTTCTACGTAAGATAAATAAGATTAAGCACCCTAGGAATCGTTTTCAGCCCCTTTGGCAAGAAACTGGAATTGATAATCTATCCATTCCTTAACCATTGTCTTAGATTTGAAGAAGATATGAGCAATTTCGAGAAGATCAGAGAACATTATGTTGTCCGCTCGAATCAGGTGGGTTCGATAAGTTGCATCTGTGATTCGCTTACCTGATGTTAATGTCGAATTCATTCGCTCTTGAATGCTATTTCCTCGGTAGACATTTATTGCAAGATCCAGATGATTAAGTCGTACTTTCTCGAACGGCATATCATATGAATCAATTGCGTCCAAATGAATCATTCGTCCAATTAAATTGCCGTCTTCAATATCTTCCTCGGATAGTTCCTCTAATGACATGCTGAAGTGTTTCTTGCTGCCCTCATTCTTCATCGTAGCTACTACTTGTAACTTTCGGATACCATACCTACAATACTCAAACCACTGCTGATACTTCCAATCATCTCCCGCAGCCTCCTCAATAGTATAGGACGGCAAAAATAATTCACTCCCCTCATGTTGATTAGGGTAAATCAATAAACGTTCAATCCAATGTGGATTCGGCGGTTGAACAAACTCTTCTTCAACAAGGGGCGGTGGTTCATTATTTGAGATACAGTAAGGATCGAGCCTAATATACAAATGTTCGGTTCCATATTTATGGATCAAAAAGTAGGGAACCATTGCATTAAGATAGCTAGCAGTTAAGAGAAAGGAACCTTTGTACTTACAAGTCCTGTACTTCGGAGAATTTAGTGGAGGATCAAAAGCCACTGCATCCAATCGGAGCAATTCTAGATCAGGATTTCCGCTTGATTTTCTACGTAACTTCCCAAACAAATCTGGATGATGTTGGAAAATTGGTTGGGAGGGATGATACTCATTAAAGGAAAGATACTTATAAAAGATTCTGCTTGCGTCTGAAATCTCCAACGATATTCTAACTAAGGTTGATTGCTCTTCCTCAGTTTGCTGTGGGAAAAATGCTCTTATATAATACTCCAGACCAGTTCCAACCTCTTCCTTAGTTAGAAGTTGTCTTCTAATTGTGATTAACCGCATTATAATATTGGGATCATTCACCAATTGATTTTGAAGATAAGTTGCAGCATTAATTAAATCTAGTCTCTGGCTTTCTGCAATCCTCTGAATACTCTTCTCGTAAAATTCTAAATCATCCAAACCAATTCCTCAATTCCACTACTTAGTAACTATCCAAACGAACATTTTGAATTAGTGATACCCCGTCTGTAAAAATGGTAACATTATCCTCTGATTTTAGCCCAAATTAGAATATGCCTCAACAAATTTCGAACATAGTTCGGGATGTAGGGCAAGTAGGGTGGCTGGGTATAGCAGTCTTGCATGTGGAAATGAATAGATACTCATGAACATAAAAAAAGCCGTGTGGAATATTCGTCCACACGGCAACCGAAAAGTCGACACCATGGCGGTAAAAATGGGCACCCGAGATTGCCGGTAGTGTGAGGCGGTTGCGCCAGTCATATTGTATTAAAAATCAACGGATATCAGCTTATGGTACAGTTCCAGATTTCCCTGTTTCAGTGCATCGCGTTCTGCAAGCAGGCGCTGAATCTCATCGCGCAGACACTCGATGGCCGCTTCCATCTCTGCGATTCCCGTCAGCAATTGCTCTGCTTTCGTTTCGTTATTCACGAAGGTTCTCCTTTCCGACCCTTCCAACGTTTGACGGAATCGATAGGAATCGCCATCAAAGAGGAGGATGTGTGAGTGATGGGTCAGCCGATCTAGCAAGGCTGTGGTCAGTGCAGGATCTCCCAAATACATCTACCCAGCGAGAGAACTCTAGGTTGGAGGTGATGACGAGGCTGCCTTGCTCATAGCGATGTGAGATGAATAGAAAGAGTAGTTTACCGCCTTCACCAAGCGATACATGGCCAAGCTCGTCAAGAATCACAAGAACGTACTTGCTCCAGCTCACCCATTCCGATGGCGGTTGCATTGTGGCTCTAGCCCGTGCCGGGTCAGCCGATGCATATGACGTTCTCACGCCTCGGGATGAACGTTATTTGTGCGAGCTGCTCTACCTTCATCTTGGGGAGCTTTGGGATGTGAGCGAATTCAAACTCCTGCAGCGTCTTTGGTTCGGGAACCTCGCTTGACGCAGGAGATGCAGTTGCTTCTGCTCTTGTTTCTTGCTCACTTCGTGCTCCAGGAAGGATGCCATAAATTAAAGATGGTCAGCAGTCTGCTCCAGTGCATCCCTGGAGAGTTCGGGGTAATCCCGAAGGAGATTCGGCATGAGTAGTTGTCCGCACGATGTCGATACGCGCTTCAATGACGGCGGACGTCATTATACCACCTCCTTCAAGAGTCGATCGTACTGCTCAACATGAGCGGACATTGTGACGAACTGATGCGCGTCGTGGGCGGGAGTGATCCCCAGAATTCAATTGCTTCTGAACTGTCGATGCCGTAATTTCTGCAAGTTGCATTGATTCCAGCGCTGTCGTCATTTCCGAGAGAAAATGTTTACACTGGAGCGGAGCAGCAATACGAGCAGAAAATCCTTGTAGCCGCGGCAATGGGCCTGCGTTATGTGGGTCCGCAGTATACCAAGTATGGGTTGCAGTTGTCTTTCGACAGTCATGTTCGTAACAGCATGAGGCTTACGCTCTAGCGCCGTCAGATAGTGTCCAATCTACATCCGCACCTCGCCTCGCCGGTAGCATCGTGCGTGCGTTGCCACAACCGCGCTGCCGACGATCAAGTCGATCCGATCGACATAGCTTAGAGTTGACGACGATTAATTTGATTCCCTTTGCAGCAATGGGTAGTCTTCTCACCACTTGAACGGAAGGCATGGATTCGCGCTTCCCATTTTTCATTCGTATCTCATTTCTACTCATAGAAAAATCCTCCTCTGATTGGCTTTTGAGGAGGATTATCTCATGGCAGTAGCACGATTCGAAGCACTTTGGAGGTCACATTGTTAACGCGGTAACGCTCCTTATTCTCTTACTTAGTAAGGGATTTGACTTATCATTTAGATACCCGATCTTGGCATGCCTTTCGGAGACAAAATCCTTGATAATCATTGGAACGACTCAAACTGAGTTTTTATCCAAGTCCGATTTTGTTCAGCGATATATTGCTCTGCATTAACAAGTAGCTCGACCAACTCACTTTTGGTTAATTGGTGGTATCTTCTTTTCACCCTTTCAATATCCCGATCCAGTTTAATGTTTTTAAAATCCAGATCTCCAACTCTTATCTTCACCCTGACCGGTTTAGGGGTTATTTTAGAGTATTTTAAGTAATAATCATATAAGTGAATCAATTTCATAAATTGAATGCCTTGAGCAGCTTGAGTTTTTAAGACATGAAAAAAGGCTGTCTTTTATCAACATCTGACGATGCTGACAATAGGAAAGGGTATTGCGTAG
>NZ_NMQW01000021.1 GCF_002234615.1 Paenibacillus rigui
TCGACCTTAGTCAGCATAGGATGAGGCGGGTGAGGAGCGTCATCGACCTTCGTAAGCATAGGATGAGGCGGATGAGGAGCGTCATCGACCTTCGTAAGCATAGGATGAGGCGGATGGGGAGCGTCATCGATCTTTGTAAGCATAGGATGAGGCGGGTGAGGAGCATCATCGACCTTCGTAAGCATAGGGTGAGGCGGATGAGGAGCATCATCGATTGCCGCCTTTGTTTGGGCTCCTATTGGCATCGCTAATATTGCCGTTGCCGCTAAACTTAATACTATTGCTTTAAAATTCATTCGTATTACCTCCATATTTGCCCTGACTGATCAGGTTAATTTTTATAATTTGTATACTATCAGAGAAGGACGCAGGTTCGATATACTCAAAAGTTTGAGTAATGGCGAATCGGATGCGCGCGAACAATTAGCGGGGACTGTACCGAGAGTAATCAAGGAAGCTGCTGCCACGGCGGTTGCGAAAGGGAATGAATGTCCATTTTTCCTTGAGTTAACAGTCAAGATAGTTGAAAATGTAAATCTGTGTCAGAGCAATGCTATTGACAGACTAACTACTTCGTGTTACTATATAGCAGTAGTAAGTAATACATGATACCAGTCATACAGAATAGCAAAGGGTGATTGTACTGGAAAACCTAACGGAAATGCTCAAAGGCGTGCTTGAGGGCTGTGTACTTGAGATTATAAGCCGCAAAGAAACCTACGGCTACGAAATCACGCGGCGGCTGAACGCTCTAGGTTTCACAGATGTTGTGGAGGGAACGGTGTACACCATTCTGATCCGGCTTGAAAAAAACAAGTTGGTGGAGATCACCAAGAAACCCTCCGACATGGGACCGCCGCGAAAGTTTTTCGCGATCAACGGCGCGGGGCGCGAGGAGTTGCGGAGGTTCTGGGAAAAATGGGAGTTCGTATCATCCAAAATTTACGAGTTAAAGGAGAAAAAACAATGAATTTTTGGGAAAAAATCACTGGCAGCGACATGACAAAAGAAATGAAAACTTTTGAATTGCGAGCCCAAAAGCTGCCAGCTGATTATCAAGCGGCATGGAAAGAAATTAATGCCAATCTCTGGCCGCATTCGGATTTTACCGGCCGCAACCTCATGCCAATTCTTGATGGTGTGCTTGGTCTGCTCGAAGAAACGGCGGCGGACGGTCAGCGTGTCCATGAGGTTTTGGGTGACGATATCAAAGGCTTCTGTTCAGCCCTGACCGGTGCAGAAGGGGCAAAGTCTTATCGCGACAAGTGGCGTGAGCAGCTTAACAATAATATCGCTAAAAAATTAGGTAAATAGGGAGCGGGTAAAATGAGAATACAAGATATCATCCAAGGCAAAAAAGAGTGGCGAGCGCATGTGGCGCGTGTCAAAGCGCTCCCGCAAGATTATCAGATTGTTTATAAAGAGATTCAAAAATATTTCTTTAAGGTCGGCCCTGTCGAGCTGACCGACGGGACCGGCTTGCTCGCGGGGATTGTTAATCTTTTCGAAGAGGGTGCGGCTTCGGGGAAAGGCGTGCTCGAAGTGACGGGCAGTGACGTGGCGGCTTTCTGCGATGATCTAATCAAAGATTCAAAAACTTACGCTGACATCTATAAACAATCTGTTGACCAGGAAGGCAACAAGACCATGAAAAAGGGCACGGACAAAAAAAAGTAAAAGGGGGATCGGGATGGGAAAAGCAATTCATGGTCATCATTCCTATTGTCAAGTCAACCGGTAGGCAATGATATCTGGATCGCTTTAGCGTGGTGTTTAGGGATAATGATCGTCGCATATCTATTTGGGGTGCGCGCATTCAAACGGAATGCAGCTTAGTGAAGTGATGTTCTATTATTCCTTTTATATCGAAGTATGAGGCATCAAAGATAACCAGGGAGCAGACTGCCACGGGTAACCTGTTCTCTTTTTTTATTGAAGTTGGCGTCAAATCGTGGATGCCGTTAAGCTGCCGGGCACGGTAGTTCAATACATCAGTAACTTCCTCAAAAGGCACCGCTTCAAATCCGCTTTTTTGCATCAAAAAATGTACCTTATATTAACAATTTTGGGTATTATTTTAGTAGAGAGAAGGGAGAGGAACTTAAAGGGAGGAATGGATAGACGTGTCCGATTGGATATATGGTTCTGCCAGGGAAAACCGGACGACCACCCCCGGAAGGCTGCTGTCCGGCCGGTATCGTCGGCCTCACGGCTACAAGGTGAAGCGGTCCAGAGGAACGAAGGATTTTTACCTGACCTTTACCTTACAGGGAAAGGGGGTATTCCACAACGGACAAGATTCCTGTGAATGCCCGCAGGGTGACATCACGCTGATTACTCCCGGAACCCCGCATTATTATGGAACGCCGGAAAATACGATATGGGAGTTTTATTGGTGTCATTTTGTCCCCAAGGAGGAATGGGTGCCGCTGCTGCAGCTGCCGGAAGCGATCAAGGGGATCCGCTGGGCCCGTTTTTCCGGCAATAAGGAAAGCTTGCGTTTGAGGCGCGCGTTCAGGAGCCTGCTTCATTATAACGAGGAAGCGAATGCTTTTGCGGAAAAATTGGCGGTTAACGCGTTGGAGGAGATTCTGCTCTTAATTTCAAAAAACAGTCGGACCGGACGGACGGAGCTATCAATGGATCCGCGTGTGGAGCAGGTGATCGAGCTGATATCGAGGCAATTTTATCGCCCGTACCGCGTCTCGGATTTGGCGGCGCTGGTGAATTTATCGCCTTCCCGGTTCACCCACCTATTCAAGCTGCAGACCGGCGAATCCGTGATGGACATGTTAAACAAAATACGTCTTCAACAGGGGAGAAAGCTGCTGGAGACGACGTCTAAAAGCATTGCTGAAATCGCTGAGGAGGTGGGCTATAACCATTCGTTTTATTTCTCGCGGCAGTTTGCTGCGTTCTATGGCAAGCCTCCGGCTCTTTTTCGGAAATACGGCTTTTCCAACAGGGATGAATGAGGAAAAGGGAGCGGCCGTAGAATCAGCCGTTCCCTTAAGGAAGCAGGATGTCTTTCAAACGTTACGGGGTAACGTAAATATTGGGCTGTGCCGGTGTCGCCATGCCGGTGCCGAGATAGAAGCTCGTATGAGGCGGCTGGTTGTAGGCGACATTTTGCCAGGCCACGTCCAACCGGTACAACGGATCATGCATCAGAGTCCACAGACGGGTGCTCGTTACGTCCGTCGTCGCGTAGATCCGTAAGGCGGTATTGTCCGACTTGCGCCAGATGACCTCTTCGCGCCAGTCCCCGAGCAGATCGGCCTGAAGGCTCGGATTGCCCTTGGTTGTGTTATTGGACAAGGTGCCTGTAGCTGTCAATAAGGTCGTCGTGTTGGATGTGGTGTAATTCCATTTATCGATCCGGCCTACGCCCTTGGAGCCGTCCCAATTATGATCCAGCAGCTCGCGGGACAAGTCGCCGTCCCACCAGATGCCGAAGTTAACCGAAGAGGGAATGGTGCTGCTGATCTTCGTGCCGTTAATTTGATACAATCCGACGCCGTTGGTCGCCCACACCTCTTCACCCGGGTATCTGGGATCGATGTCCGCAGCCATGCCTCTTCCGGTGTCGGCGCCTGTGTAAACACCCCACTGAATAGCGCCGGTACCCGCATTCCAGACGGCTGCTCCGTAAGTGGCTCCCGTGTTCTCCATTACCTTGAACACTTCAAGCCCGGTATTGTTCGGGTTCAGGTCCCCGACATGAAGGGCATCCCCGTGGCCCAGCCCGGTAGTATACAGCTTCCCGCCATTATCGTCGATGGTCATTGCGCCGTACACAATTTCATCCTTGCCGTCGCCATCGACATCTGCGGCCGTCAGGTTATGGTTGCCTTGTCCGGCATAGGCGGAGTTTCCGGAGGTGTCGGAGTCGAACGTCCACAGCTTGGAGAGCGTTCCGCCGCGCCAATTGTAGGCGACCAATACGGTGCGGGTATAATAGCCGCGGGCCATAACGAGGCTGGGCCTTTGTCCGTCCAGATAAGCAATGGTGGCCAAAAAGCGGTCCACGCGGTTCCCGTAGCTGTCACCCCAGCTGCTGACGGTACCCCGGGGCGGATCGTAATTCGTTGTCGTTAACGCCTTGCCGGTGGCTCCTTCAAAGATCGTCAAATATTCGGGGCCGCTCAGTACTCTGCCCGTCGAATTGCGGTAATCCGCAGTGGAGCTGCCGATGGTAACTCCGGTGCCGTCCTTCGTGCCGTCTGCCGTTTTCATGGCAATCTCGGCTTTCCCGTCGCCGTCCAGGTCATAAACCATAAACTGGGTGTAGTGCGCACCCGCACGGATATTTTTACCTAGACCGATCCGCCAAAGCCGGGTGCCGTTGAGCTTGTAGGCATCGACAAACACTTCGCCGGTATAACCGTCCTGCGAGTTGTCCTTGGAATTGGACGGGTCCCATTTCAAAATAATTTCGTACTGGCCGTCGCCATCCAAATCGCCGACACTGGCATCGTTGGCATTATAGGTATAGGCGACGTTATCCGGCGTGGTCCCTCCAGCAGGCTGCTGAATGGGGACGTCCAAATAATTGGCAGCCCATGGCGTGACCGCTGCCGAAGCAGCCTGCTCCGTGCCGTCTACGATAGCGCGGACCGTATAGCTGGAGCTGGTGGTTCCTGCTGTATCCAGGTAGTTCGTGCTGGATGTGATGGGGGAGGCATTGAGCTTCACACCGTTGCGGTACAGATTGAAGGACACGCTGGATGCCTCCGTGCCAAGCAGCCTCCAGCTGATCAGGACACCGGTTCCGGTCTTGACAGCGACGAGCCCCCGGTCGAGCTTTTCCATTTGCCTGGCCACAGCGGCATGAGCGGCGGGAGGTGCCGGGAGGCCAAGGGAGGTAAGGAGCAGAGAGCCTAGTGCGATGAAGCAGAACGATTTTTTCCAGCGAGGAACGGATTTGAGCATAGCAACAGCCTCCTTGAATAATTGGGATTGCTGGGTGTATGCACCCACATTATGAATGCGCTTACATTATATATTATATCGCGGTCCCGGAGCCGCTTTAATGCAGATAATGGCTATTTTTCTGCACAAAACGGCTATCTCCTTTACTCAGACAAGCGAAGGCCTTTGTGAAGGACGGCACAGCCGCATAGCGGCCCGGGAAAGCGGGATCGATTTCACGATACAACCGGAGGTGTGCTACCATAAGGGGAAACGAACATTTTAATGGAAAAGAGGTTGAGGCTGTTATGCATTACTACATCATCACAGGAGGCTCGAAGGGCCTTGGCGCCGCGATCGTCTCGCAGCTGCTGCAGCAGGGCGCTGCGGTACATTGCATCGCCCGCAGCGCCCGGGAGAGCTTGCGGCCGCCGGCGCTTCCGCAAGGCGCCTCGCTTACGTTTCACGCGCACGATCTCGCGCAGACGGAAGCGCTGGATTCGCTCCTGGCGCAGATCCTCGGCGCCATGCAGCTCGATGCAGCGGACTCCGTCACGCTCATCAATAATGCAGGGACGCTCGAGCCGATGACCACCATCGGCCGGGTGGCTCCCGAGGACCTGCAGCGCAGCCTGCAGGTCAATCTTGTCGCGCCGATGCTGCTGGCGAACAGCTTCATCCGGCAGACGCAAGCGCTGCCGATCCGCAAGCGGGTCGTGAACATTTCCTCGGGCGCGGGCAGGAAGCCTTATCCCGGCTGGGGTGCATATTGCACGGCCAAAGCCGGGCTTGACATGCTGACGCGCTGCGTCGGCGTCGAGCAGGAGACACAGACGTACCCGGTCGAGATGTATGCTATCGCACCGGGTGTCGTTGACACGGACATGCAGCAGAGCATCCGTGCGACGGCTGCGGAGGATTTTCCGCAGCGGGGCCGTTTCATCCTGCTGAAGGAGCAAGGGGAGCTGCAGACCCCGGAGGCGACGGCGCATCAGCTTATTGCATTGCTGGACGCGGATGCCTTCGTACAAGGCGAAATTGCCGATCTTCGTACGAAAACGAAATCCTGAGCCCACCCTGCCTAGGACCTTGACCTGCTGTTGTACCTCGCGACCGGTTCTTTAAGGATAGGCGTCTGCCCTTAACCATAGCCCGGGTTGAAGCATACAATATGGTGTTTCAACTACCTCGAAGGGCAGGCGTGTTGTCCCATGCGAATCCTGATCATTGCACCCGAGCAAATTCCGGTCCCGCCGGTCATGGGGGGTTCCGTGGAAATATGCATTTTTGCCATCGCCAAGAAACTGGCTCGTCAGCACGAGGTTACCGTCATTAGCCGCAAGCATGGCAGCTACCCGAAGCGGTCGGTCATCGGGGGCGTGAACATTGTGCGCGTGCCGACGGGCAGCCCCAAGACCTATTTGTCCCATGTAAAGTCTTATCTTTCCGGCAAAAGCTATGATTGGATCCAGATAGATAACCGTCCCCGTTTTCTCCATGCTATCAAGCAAATGTTTCCCCATACACCGGTTTCCTTGTTCCTGCATTCCCTTACCTTTGTTTCTTCTCCGCGCTTATCCCGCAAGGAAGGAGCGGTTTATTTACGCAAGGCGGATTTGATCATTGCCAACAGCGCCTCCCTTAAAAGAGAGCTGTCCCGCCGTTTCCCCGGAGCTGCCGGACGCATTCGTAAAGTGTGGCTCGGCGTGGATGTGGAGCGCTTCCGCCCGGCAAAGCGAAAGCAGGCCGGCAGCTATACACTGCTGTTTGCTGGCAGAATCATTCCGCGCAAGGGCATTCCCGTCCTGCTGAAAGCGGTACACCTGGCCAAAAAACGATCGAGCCGCCTGAAGCTGCTGATTGCCGGAGGCTCGAATAACAAAGGCTACGGGCGGCAAATGCGCTCCTTATCCAAAAGGCTTGGCGTCAGCGCGACGTTTCTCGGAACGATTCCGCATCGCCGGATGCACAAGATTTATGCGCGTGCCGATTGCTTCGTATGCCCTTCACAGGGACATGAAGCTTTCGGGCTGGTCAATGTGGAAGCGATGGCCTCCGGTCTTCCCGTTATCGCTTCCGACAACGGAGGGATTAAAGAGATTGTAAAGCATCAGCGCAATGGTCTGCTTGTCCGCAATTACAAACATGCGGGAGCCTTCGCGGAGGCGATCGTCAAACTGGCGGGAAGCCGGAAGCTGACGCGGCAGCTGGGGGCCATGGCGCGCAAAGACAGTGTGCGGCTGTTCAGCTGGCAGGCGACAGCGTCGAGGCTGCAGAGCATCTACCGCTCGGCTGCTGCAAAGCAAAAAAAGAAAGGTGGATAATATGAACAGGTGCAAGGGAGCAAGACATGTCATGAGCAAATGGAAAAAAACACGGGTTCTGTGGAAGAAGGCGGAGCTGCGCTCGAATATACCCGAGACTCGCAAAATGACGCGGGAAACGTTAAAGGAGATGCTGAACCGGTACCAGATGGTGTATGTGAAGCCGGATGTCGGCACCTATGGTAACGGGGTCATGCGTGTTGAAATGAAGGAAAACGGCGGGGGATACCGTTATCAAAACGGCTTGAAGGTCAGAAGCTTTACCAGCTTCGATCCGATGTTCGAATCGATCCGCAAGCATACAAGACGGAGACGTTATCTTGTCCAGAAGGGAATCCACCTGACCAGGTATCGCAAACGACGCTTCGATATCCGCGTTATGGTCCAGCAATCCCCTAAGCGCAAATGGGAGGCGACAGGGGTCATCGGACGGGTAGGGGACCCGCGCAAGGTGGTGACCAATGTCCATAACGGCGGCAAAATCACGCCCATAGAGACGCTATTGGCAGCTTATATGCCCGACAAGCAAAAGCGGGTATTCGTATCCAGGCTGAAGAAGCTGGGGACGATGGCGGCGAAGCAGCTGCACAGGCAGTTTCGCGGGATCAAAGAAATCGGGCTCGACGTGGCGCTGGACCGCCAGCTTCATCCGTGGGTGCTTGAGGCCAATACGTGCCCTGACCCGTATATATTCAACAAATTGAAGGATAAACGAATTTTCGGCAAAATCGCACGTTATGCGAGGGCCTACGGGCGGATTTGAGGAAAAGTCTGCTTTCTGCCTTGCAGGACAACAAGCCAAAGAGCCCTGTGAAAGGGCTTTTTGGATGGAAGGGAAGGGGGCCCCGCTCGGGCTGCCCCCACGAGCAGAATGACACTTGCACGACGGCGGTCCGCTGATTCATGCGGCAAGCCACACAACCTTATGGGCTTACTCTGCCCCTCCCTTCGCCGGCTTTGTCTCCTCCTGAGCTGCGGGGAGGGGAAGCTGCGAATTCATTTTGGGCAGTGTGATATAAATGGTGGTGCCGATTCCCGGCGTGCTCTCTGCGGTAATCGTGCCTTCATGCGCTTCGACCAGCTGCTTCACGATGGACAAGCCCAGACCGGTTTCGCTGCTGCTTTTGGTGCGGGAAGGATCGGCTTTGTAAAATCGCTCCCAGATGAGCGACAATTCTTCTGGGGTCATCCCTCGGCCCGTATCAGTGATTTCTATCATCGTTTCCGTCTCGTTGTCCGAGCCCTTCAAACGAATGGAGCCGTATTCCGTAAATTGCAGGCTGTTTTTCACGAGATTAATCAGAATTTGGGTCAGGCGGTCATAATCGCCGTACACGGACAGATCGGGATCGCAGTCGATATCGATCCGCAGGTGCTTGGCTTCGATAAGAACCTCCAATGATTCCACTATCATTTCCAACAAGTCTCTTAACGCGTTGCGTTTTTTGTGCAGGGTGATCATGCCGGCTTCAATCTTCTCCATATCGAGCAGCTCGTTAATCAGGCGGATGAGCCGGAACGTTTCTTTTTCGATGATGCCGTAGTACTTGTATTTGTCCTCCGGCTGTGTCACGAGGCCGTTCTTCAAGCCCTCGATGATGCCGCGAATGGAGGTCAGCGGGGTCCGGAGCTCATGCGTGACGTCCATAATAAAATGGCGGCGGCGGTTCTCGTACTGTTGCAGCTTGTTGGAGGCTGCCTCCAGCCGGATCGCCATCGTGTTGAAATCGGCGGACAATTCCCCCAGCTCGTCCGAGCGCTGCACCGGGAGTCTGGAGGCATAGTTGCCGGAGGCAATCTGGCGCGTGGCCCGCCGGAGGGCACGGATGCTTTTGCTCATATTGCGGGAAAAAAGCCAGCTGACCAGCACGGCCAGCACAAAGACGATAAGCACCATGTAGATCAGGGCTTCGTTAAACGTTTGCAGCGTTACCTCATAGCCCTGCAGCGGGGAAAAGACGAATAAGAACATGTCGCCCTTCAAGCTTTTAGCCCGGATCGGCTTGGAGACGACGACCAGAGGCTCGTTATCCGTGCTGTTCAATATAAAGCTCTCGTTATCCTTCATTGTAAAAATTCGCTGCCGCATGTCGTCCAAAAAAAGCTTCTCCCGGTAAGGAGCAGGCATTTTCGGATCGCGGTATACGATCTCGCCTGACTTATCCAGAAGAATGAATGAAATTTTTCGTTCGCTCAGCAGATTACGATAGGCCTGGATGGCAGCGGTAGGTTCCACGTCCTCCTTGACCAGGAGTCTCACGATGCCTTTGCCGGCGCTAGTCAGTTCACTGGTTTCGAGCTCGAGCGCCTGCTGCTTCATGAAATAGACGAAGCCGGAGGCCAGCGCGCCGAGAATGAGCAGGGATACCATCAAATGGCTGACAAACTGCCTTGCAAAAAAAGTGAAGCGGTAACGAAATCCCGGTTGACCCTGAACCTTCATGCACTATTCCTCCAGCTTGTAGCCTACACCCCATACCGTCACGATCAGGGAGCAATCCGGCACCGAGATTTTGTTCCGCAGCCGTTTGATATGCACATCGACGGTTCGTTCTTCCCCCAGGTAATCGTATCCCCAAATGCTCTCGAGCAGCTGCTCGCGGGTAAATACCTTCTTCGGATAACGGACGAACAGGCAGAGCAGTTCAAATTCTTTGGGCGTTAAATTCGTAATCACATGACCTTGTATGATGGCCGTCCGGGCTTCAAGCTGAATGGTAATGTGCTTGTGCTTAAGCGTCTGAAAGCCGTTATCCGGTTCCTCGCCCCCCTCGGATGAGGAAGTGCCCTGAAGCTCGGAGCCTGCGGTGCCGCTCGCTTTGTAACGGCGGAGCACGGCTTTCATTCTGGCGATAAGCTCCATGGGGCTGAAAGGCTTTGTGACATAGTCATCTGCCCCCAGCTCAAGTCCTTGAATCCGGTCCTGCTCCTGATCGCGTGCCGTGAGCAGAATGATCGGCGTCTCCCGCTGCTTGCGCAGATCGCGGCACAGGCTTACGCCGTCTTTGCCGGGCAGCATCCAATCGAGGATGACAAAGTCCCAGTCTTCTTGCTCCAGCCGACGCTGAGCGGTTAATCCATCATGGACAAATGTCGTATTATACTGCTCCTTCTGGAAAAATAGCTGCAGCATTTCACAAACGGAAAGATCGTCTTCGGCCACAAGCAGCTTCACATCGAACACGCTCCTTGATTATCAGCATAGTTAGTTCAAGCATAGTCGATTCCGGCCTGGAATAGCAAGATGTGCGGCCGGGGAGGCGCAGGTGACCGCATTGCGGAGTTGCGGCGGAGACGGGAGGGAGGAGCGGGCCGGTGCCAAACCAGGTTACCTGTGGCAAACAGCCGCGTAGAAGCGGACCTACGGACGCGGTGGACCGAGATCCGGCTGGAGCGACAAGTGCGTAGGCCCAAGGAGATGCAGACGCTTCAGCTGCAGAGCCATATAAGTGGGGGAATAAGGCATATTGTGGTCCAGCCAGTGCTTCATAATACCGATGTGGGCGGCTGTCGCGTAGCGGATGATGAACTCGCGGGGAAGCAAGAGGTGCTGTTCATCGGGTTGGGCCAGCGTCTGCCTTTCGAACAGCGCCAACCGGATGACCCCCTCCATTCGTTCGGCGAAGCCCGGGATGCCGTTATGACTTAGCATAACCTTATAAAATGTGGCGTTAGTGGAGATATGCTCGAATTGGCGGATAAATGAAACCGGCGGCTCATCGGTGTTCATATTGAGTTGTTCCGCCGAAAAGTCAGGCGGCAGCTGCATCGCCTTCTGCAGCTGATCCAGCATGTGGTCGGTAAGCTTCTCCAGAAGATCGTACTTGTCTTTATAGTGCAGGTAAAACGTTGCTCTGTTTATCACAGCGCGGGCGGTAATATCGCGCACTGTCATCTTGTCAAAGCCCTTCTCACCCATCAGCGAGATGAAGGCATCATCTATGGCGCGCAGGGTCCGTTGGATTCGAAGGTCGGTTGAAGCTTCATTATTCATCCTTTTGTCCTCCTATGTGTCTATTATGTAGAGGATGTTCAACAGTCTGGACTGAGGTGTCAATTATGCGATACTTCTTCATTTTTTGACGGTTGAAGGTCAACGCTATGCCGTTTAATATAATCCACACAGAATTGTTAAAACGACACTGTGTCGATTATATTCGGAGGTGCATCATTTTGTCCAATGAAAAAACGAATACGAAATGGGTGACGGCAGGCTTGCTGCTGGGTCTGGTCCTGTCTTCCTTGGATCAAACAATTGTAGCGGCGTCGCTGCCTACGATTACGAAGCAGCTGGGGGGATTCTCTCTTTACAGCTGGGTGTTTACCGTTTACATGCTTGCTTCGACAGTCATGATGCCTATTTATGGCAAGCTTGCCGACCTCTTCGGACGCAAGCGCGTTTTCCTGGGCGGTTTGTCTTTATTTTTACTGGGATCGTTATTATGCGGCTGTGCTCATTCGATGTACGAGTTAATCGCCTTTCGCTGTATTCAGGGACTGGGCGCCGGTGCTTTGATGCCGGTCGCGTTCACGATCATCGCAGATATTTACCCGCCTGAGCAGCGGGTAAAATTTATGGGCTTGTTCAGTACGGTGTTCGCCGCTTCCAGTATAGGCGGACCGGTTCTTGGGGGGCTGCTGGCCGCGTGGAGCTGGAGGTGGATTTTCCTCATGAATTTGCCCATCGGCCTGCCCGCGCTTCTCCTGCTGGCTGCTGCTTTGAAGGAAACGCAGCCTCTGCGCAGCAGACCGAAGATCGACTGGTCGGGAGCGGCCGCTTTTGCCGGCAGTGTCGTCGCGCTGCTTCTCGCCCTGGTGCTGGGAGGCAACGAGTATGCTTGGGGCAGCCCCGTCAACTTGGGCTTATGGATCACGGGTGGAGCGCTTCTCGGGGTGTTTATTTGGGTGGAGGCCAAGGCGAAGGAGCCGATGATGCCCATGCGGCTTTTTACCCTTCGAACGGTGACCTGCAGCCATATCGCCGGATTTTTTATCAATGCGGCTTTGTTCGGAGCTATCGCGTATATTCCGTTGTTCGTGCAGGGGGTGATCGGGGTTAGCTCCGTGGTGACCGGCTATATTTTGGTGCCGTTCATGCTGGCGACGGTTGTCACAATGACAGGGTGCAGGCGATGGATGATGAAGGTTTCCTACCGCACGATTTTGGTGATGAGCTTATCCTGCACGCTGGCCGGCTTTCTGCTGTTTTCCCGCATGGATATGGATACAACAACGCTGGAAATCGTCATATATATGCTGGTTGCCGGGTTCGGAGCGGGCGCGGTGTTTCCGGCACTTGGAACGGCGGCGCAGCATGCCGTCGAGTGGAGCCTGCGCGGGGCGGCAACATCGTCGAACCAGTTTTTCCGGTCCGTTGGCGGCACCATTGGCGTCAGTATCATGGGCGGGATGCTATCAAGGGGGATCGCCGACCGGTTAGAGGCATCGAAGGCGGCAGGGCTGGACATCCAAGGGCTCTCCGATCCCGAAACGGTATTGAACGGGGAGCTTCGGCTCCAGCTGCCGGAGTCCGCCCTGCAGGAATTGCAAAGAGCCTTTAGCGGAGCGCTTCATGATGTGTTTCTGTTCGCCTCTCTGCTGGTTGCCGTCAGCCTGCTGGCGAGCGCTGCGATGGGCAAGGCGAGGCTGATTTCCCGAAACGGAGAGTCTTCCTGAGCGGAGGGACTGTGCGCGGGTGCGGGACCCGGCTTCAGGTTTGAAGGCCGGTCCTACCCACGATAAAACCGTTCAAATATTCGTTCGTGCTCTCCTGCAATGCCTCTCCCTTTATCCGTTACCGTAATGCACACCTGAGCTGTAGTGAGATTCATTGTCTAAGGGTGATTATAGCCAAAAATGCAATTGACAGAACAGCTCCCTCATGAGAGAATGAACGCGTGTACATTTTCATTCATAAGACTGTAGAGCCTAAATCATGTCTATGATGTCTTTCCTATACAGCTATGAACCATGGTTTGGCTTCATTACAGTTATTTTTCCGAAGGGAGGGTTCCCGTTATCGTTACAAGAAAGGAAGTCGCTGAGCTGGCGGGCGTATCCGAGGCTACCGTATCCCGGGTGTTCAACGGCGTAGGGCCGATGAAAGAGGAGACGAAGCAGCGGGTGCTGGAAGCAGCCAAGACATTAAACTATCATCCCAACGCTATTGCTCAGAACTTTGCCCGCCGCCGGAGCGGCAATTTGGGCGTCGTTCTTCCTTATGTTCCGAAGGTTCATTTATTTTCTACGTATTTCTTCTCTGAAATTTTGAGCGGGATCGGCGCGAAGGTGAAGGAGAAGGGCTATGACCTGCTGCTGCTGCTGCGTTCCCCGGATGAGGAAAGCGATTACATCGATATGTTTCGTTCGCAAAAGGTGGACGCTTGCATTATTCTGGGTGCTACCGATACCCCCCGCGAGCTGGAGCAGCTGAAGCGGCTGGAGGAGGGAGGGCATCCCTTCTGCCTCGTGAATCAGCATTTCAGAGGCGAGCAGTTCAATGAAGTCGATGCAGATCACAAGACGGGGAGCTATATTGCAGTCCGGCATTTGCTGGACCGGGGGCATCGGCGAGTTGCCTTCCTGAACGGCTCGCCGCAATTTTCAAGCAGCGGCGACCGCTTGGAGGGCTACCGGCAGGCGATGCGCGAAGCGGGGCTGCTCCCGGGGGGGATGGATGCGCTTTCGCCGCATCTGTACTATGAAGGCAACTACAGCCGCACCAGCGGCTATCGGGCAGCCGCCCAGATCTACGAGCATCGTCACGAGATCGATGCGGTGTTCGCGGCCAACGACCGGATGGCGATCGGTCTGATGCAGGGCTTGCGCGAGCTGGGCTGGGAGGCCGGACGGGACCTGGCGGTTGTCGGCTACGACAATTCCGACGCCGCCCGAGTGACCGATCCGCCGCTGACCAGCGTGGCGGTTCCTTTTTACGAGATGGGCAGTCTGGCAGCCGAGAAGCTGTTGTCCCGGATTGGCGGGGACGCTGCTTCCAAAGGGACGTTCCAAGTCAAGGTCGATACGGAGCTGGTTATCCGTCAATCTTGCGGCAGGCGGAGCTAGGACGCGCAATTCCGGCGTAGAGTACACCGGATTTTCAAACTATTGAATGGGGGAAGCAGGCAGATGAAGCAAATCAACATTGGGATGGTTGGATATAAGTTTATGGGCAAGGCGCACAGCCATGCGTACCGTGATTTACATATGTTTTTTCCGAAGGTGGCGAAGCCCGGCATGAAGCTGATTTGCGGCCGCGACGAAGCGGGCGTGGCCCAGGCGGCAGAGCAGTTCGGCTGGGAAGGCTATGTGACCGATTGGCGGGAGCTATTGCAGCGGGACGATATTGATGTGATCGATATCAACGCGCCGAGCGATGCGCATAAGGAAATTGCGCTGGCCGCAGCGAAGGCGGGCAAGCATCTGTTCTGCGAGAAGCCGCTGGCACTCACGCTGGAGGATTCGCGCGACATGCTGCAAGCGGCGGAAGCGGCGGGCGTGAAGCATATGGTCGGCTTTAACTACCGTTTTGCGCCGGCTGTGCAGTTGGCCAAGAAGCTCATTGACGAAGGGCGGCTCGGTCAAATCTATCATTTCCGCGCGTGGTTCCTGCAGGACTGGATCGTGGACCCGGACTTCCCGCTCGTCTGGAGACTGCAGAAGGAAATTGCCGGCTCCGGCTCCCACGGAGATCTTGGCGCTCACCTGATTGACCTGTCGCATTATTTGATCGGCGGCATGAGTGAAGTGATCGGTATGAGCGAAACTTTCGTCAAAGAGCGGCCGATGCCGACCTCGATGACAGGCCTCAGCGCCAAAGGCAGCAAGGATGCGCCCAAAGGGCCGGTCACGGTAGACGATGCGACGCTGTTCTTGAGCCGCTTCGAGAACGGAGCTCTTGGCAGCTTTGAGGCGACGCGTTTTGCGCCGGGGCACCGCTGTACGAATGCTTTTGAAATTAACGGCAGCAAAGGCAGCGTCAAGTTCGACTTTGAACGGATGAATGAGCTTCAGGTGTATTTCACTGACGATGCGGAGGATGTACAGGGCTTCCGCCGCGTGTTGGCGACGGATCCGGCGCATGCTTATATGGACGCCTGGTGGCCTGCGGGACATACGATCGGCTACGAGCATACGTTTGTCCATGAGGTTGTGGAGCTGATGCAGGCGCTGGAGCAGAATCGCCAGCCGGTTCCGAATTTCGTCGATGGGGTGAAGTGCCAGGAAGTGCTGGAGGCCGTTGACCGTTCCATCGCAGAGCGGCGCTGGGTCCGTATTGACGAAGTGTAGCATGATGCAGCACGGTTTGTAACCTTACGCGATTTTTAATATTAATAGAAGAAACAAGACGGTTTCCCGAATTTGCAGGGTCATGGAACGAAGACAAAGGAGCGTGTAGAAGGCATGAAAAAAGCACTGATCGTGCAAGGCGGCTGGCAGGGGCATCAGCCGAAGGAAGTATCTGAAATTTTCCGTTCCGTATTGGAGGAAGAGGGCTTTGAGGTCGAGGTGTCCGATACGCTGGATTCTTTCTCGGACGGTGACAAGCTGCTGGCGCTGGACCTGATCGTGCCGGTATGGACGATGGGGGAAATCACCAAAGAGCAGGCGGGCAACGTCTCTAGAGCGGTTCAAAGCGGGGTTGGCCTGGCAGGCTGTCACGGCGGGATGTGCGATTCGTTCCGCAACAATGTGGATTGGCAGTTCATGACCGGGGGGCAGTGGGTTGCGCATCCGGGCAATGACGGCGTCGAGTACACCGTTAATATTTGTAACACCTCCAGTCCGCTGGTGGAAGGTATTGAGGATTTTGCGGTGAAAAGCGAGCAGTATTACCTGCACGTCGATCCTGCGGTGGAAGTGCTGGCGACAACCCGGTTTCCGGTTGTGGAAGGACCGCATTCATTGAATAAAGCCGTGGATATGCCCGTGGTGTGGACCAAGCGTTGGGGCGTAGGACGTGTGTATTACAACTCGCTGGGCCATCAAGCGAATATCGTCGATATGCCGCAGGTGAAGCTGATGATGCGACGCGGCTTCCTTTGGACGGCTGAAGGCAAATCGCTTGCCGCTAGTGCAGGCGCAGGCAGCGTGAAATATACAGGCATGGGCGACAGCAACTAATTATCAAACCTGGAACGGGGGACAAGAAAAGCAATGGAAAAAGTCAGAGTAGGTATCGTCGGCTGCGGTAAGATTAGCGGCATCTATTTTAAAAACTGCAGTCAATTTTCCGCGTTGGAAGTGACGGCTTGCGCCGATTTGAACGTGGCGCGTGCCCAAGCCAGCGCAGAAGAATATGGTATTGCCAAAGCGTGCTCTGTCAGCGAGCTGCTGGCCGACCCGGATATCGATCTCATCATTAACTTGACGATCCCTGCGGCACATGCGGAAGTGTGCATTCAAGCGCTTGAAGCAGGCAAGCATGTATATGTGGAGAAGCCATTGGCCGTAACCCGCGAAGAAGGGCAGCGAATTTTGGCTGTAGCTAGACAAAAAGGACTGCTGGTCGGAAGTGCGCCGGATACGTTCCTTGGCGGAGGGATTCAAACCTGCATCAAGCTGATTGAGGACGGCTGGATCGGCACGCCGATAGCTGCGAGCGCATTCATGATTGGCCGCGGCCACGAGCATTGGCATCCGGACCCGGAGTTTTATTATGCGCTCGGCGGCGGTCCGATGTTCGACATGGGACCGTATTATTTGACCGCCTTGGTCGCTATGCTGGGACCGATTGCGAGAGTAACGGGTTCGGCGCGTATTTCGTATCCGGAGCGGACGATCATGAGCGAGCCGAAATTCGGACAGACGATTAAAGTCGAAACCGCCACGCATGTAGCTGGAGTTTTGGACTTCCACAGCGGGGCTATCGGGACAATAATTACCAGCTTCGATGCATTCGGGGGCAGTCAATTGCCGAGAATCGAAATTTATGGCAGTCAAGGCACGTTAAGCGTTCCCGATCCGAATACATTCGGCGGCCCTGTCCTGCTTCGTCGCAGCGATGCGAAGGAGTTCAGTGAAATCCCGTTAACCCATGGCTATGCGGTCAACAGCCGCGGGCTGGGCGTACTGGACATGGCGTATGCGATCCGAAACGGCCGGTTGAACCGGGCAAACGGACAATTGGCGTATCACATCCTGGAGGCGATGCATGGCTTCCATGATGCTTCCGAGCAGGGCAAGCATTATCTGATGCAGAGCACCTGCGAAAAACCGAAGGCCATGCCGACGGGTCTTGTAAAAGGTATGCTGGACTAATAAATACCGCGCTCTGAACTAAAGCGGATGGGATAGCCCATTCTTTAGCCAGAGCGCGTTTTTAGCAGCAATAATAAAAGTTAACTCAAATGTTCTTTGAGCGTGGTCACCAGCTGATTCTGAACCTCCGCTTCGCTATTCTGCCAAATAATCTCGAACAGCACCCCTAAGCCGGGCAGCACCTGCTCTTGGCCCCCAATGGAATCCTCAATCACCCCGAATAGCTCCTCATTGTTCTTGTCCGTTACTCGTTGAATGATGGCTTGTCTAAGGTTTAAGTTCATGAATAGTATCCTCGCTTTTCATCTCATGGTTTACCTGATTACTATGCTCCATTTGTCCTGGAATCATGCTTGCGTTATGATCGGTTCAAATTATGGTATAATAAAAGGATGCAGGCAGCAGACGAAGCCAGTTATCCTTGATGCTTACTACAAGCTTTTCCCGAAGGAAATCGGTAAGGAGTGAATCTCACATGAAAAAGCAATTTGCGGTCATCGGCATGGGACGATTCGGCATCAGTATTGCCAAAACATTGTCTGAGCTGGGCTTTGAAGTATTAGCGATTGACAGCAGTGAGCAGCGGACACAGGAAATATCCAACATCGTGACCCATGTCGTCCAAGCGGATTCTACGGATGAGGATGCGCTGCGGGCGCTGGGACTGCGCAATTTTGACGTGGTCATTGTGGCGATCGGACAGGATATCCAATCCAGCATCTTAACGACGATTATTCTTAAAGAAATCGGTGTGCCGAAAGTCATCGTCAAAGCGCAAAATGAGCTGCACGGCAAGGTCGTCAAAAAGATCGGTGCCGATAAAGTCATCTACCCGGAGCGCGATATGGGGATGCGTGTCGCCCATCATTTGATCTCATCCAGTATTATTGATTATATCGAGCTTTCGGATGACCATAGTATCGTAGAAGTACGGGCATCGCGGTCCATGGTTGGCAAAAGCCTGCGTGAGCTGGACATTCGCGCCAAGTACGGCTGTAATGTAATGGGCATCAAAACCGGTGATAAAATGAATATTGCCCCTTCGGCGGAGGATCTGATCAAGGAGGATGACATTCTGATCGTGGTGGGCAAAAATGTAGATTTGCAAAATTTCGAAAAAACATTTGCGGAGTAGAGTATATCCTTATGATACATGATTCGGTTATTACATCCGTCCATAATGCAAGAGTGAAAGCATGGACGCAATTATTAGAGAAAAAAGGTCGGGACAAGCAGGGACAATTCGTGATTGAAGGCGTCCACCTGGTTCAGGAAGCGATGGCTGCCACTGTGCCGATCGAGACGATTGTATACTCGGAGGAGCGGGTTCACCTTCTTCCGAAGGAGCTGCTGGAGCAGGCTCATGAGCAGGGGATCGAGTGCATTGCAGTCACCGAGCAGGTGCTCGGCAAATGCACGGATACGCAATCGCCTCAAGCGTTGCTGGCGGTGCTGCCTAAGCTCGCTTGGCAGGCGGAGCAGCTGCTGGATACGGGGGAGGGGCCGGGGCTGGTCGTCGTCATCGATGGTATTCAGGACCCGGGGAATCTCGGGACCATCATCCGCAGCGCTGACGCTGTAGGTGCCACCGGCGTGCTGCTTGGCCGCGGCACGGTTGATTTGTACAACCCGAAAACCGTACGCTCCACGATGGGATCGCTGTTTCACCTGCCCATTGCCCAGGGCGAGCTGCTGGAGGCCCTTCCGCAGGCTGCGGCGCAGGGAGTCGCAATTGTGACGACGAGCTTGCAGGGCTCGACGAGCTGCTACAACTATGACTTCACCCAGGATGTGTGGTTCGTCATCGGCAATGAAGGGCAAGGCGTGTCACAGGCTGTGGCCGGGTTGGCTACGCAGCATGTTCTTATCCCGATGCGCGGACAGGCGGAATCGCTGAACGCCGCGATGGCGGCAACGGTCGTGCTGTTCGAGGCGATGCGGCAGCGGGGAGTTTAACTAAACAATAATAGTTCGGATGTGAGTTGTAATTCAGGTTGTCACCGTTTGTAATTTGTTTTGTCATCGATTTGTAACATAGATTTGTCCCAACAAAGTCAGTCCCGATGTGGCTCAAAGCCTTGATACATCGGGATTTTTTAGTTCATAGGGTAGGCATTATATATTTAACTCCTAAATTCCATAACAACCTCAATCAAGTTGAGTTTGCTCGGATGATTGGTGTTTCTCAAGAAAGTTTAAGTGATATTGAAGCCGGAAAAAGTAAGCCCGCAATTGATACCGTTATTTCAATTCACGAGAGGTTTGGATGTTCACTAGAGCGGCTGTTAAAGGGAACCGATACTTATAAAACAGAAGCGATTTTTTCCTCATCCGAGTTAAGTCCAAATGAAGTAGAACTAATTAATGCTTTTCGAAAATTAGATACTAAAAACCAGATGGAAGCATTAGAGATAGTTAGGCTAAAATTGAGAAATATCATTTAATCATTAAGTAGAACATGATGATGACTTCTGTCAGTTATGACTTATGGTTGATGAAAAAATAAAGACTTCACGTAAATTTGTATAATTTAAGCAAAGTTGAATTTTCAATAGTCTTTGGCATTTAACAAGATAATCTGAGTGAAATAAAAAAAGATAACAAAAAGCCCTTTGCTGATACATTTTATGGTATATCCCCTTCTGGTAGGCAATTAAGAGAATGACTCTTATTGTTAGCTTGAAGGGGATTTTTCGTGAGCAGAATACTGTATGGAGGGAATTGACTGAACTTTGACCAGGTGATATGATTATTATCATAATTATGAACGTTGTTCATTATTATGAACAACATATATTTAGACTCTGTAAAGGTGTGACTTTAAAGAAAATCTGGGACTCGTTCAAGAATTTCTCTACTAAACAGCATGGTTGTGCTTAATGGAGGTGTAGTATGCAAGGGTTTGCAGTTTTACTTGTTTTTTATTTGGTTGGAATGTTCATTCAAAAAGTATTACATGTTCCTCTTCCTTCTAATGTAATCGGTCTCGTTTTATTTACTTTATTTTTATTCATGGGATTAATTAAATTGAAGTGGGTTGAAAGTGCAGCGACGTTTTTGAACCGTCATATGCTGTTGTATTTTGCTCCTATAGTCGCAGGAACAGTGTTCATCCTGCCATTGGTTCGGGGGCATGTTATTTCAATTATTGTGACTTTTTTTCTTAGTTGGTTGGCTGTACTACTTTCTGCTGGATGGACAGTGAAGTCGCTAAATGGCAGAAGCGTAAAAGGTACAAAACAAATTAACTCTACATCTTCGCACTTTTCAGCAAGGAGGGAAAATACGTGAGTTTATCTTCGGTTGCACAAAGCCCAATATTTGGAATATCATTGACTGTGCTGGCATACGTATTTTCACTTGGCATAAATCGTATTATTAAATGGCTTCATCCGCTCTTTATATGCTCAGGTTTGATTGTAGTTGTTTTGCTTATTGGCGGAGTCTCTTATTCGGACTACCAAATCGGGGGAAGTTTCATTGAGTTTTTCCTCGGACCTGCAACTGTAGCAATGGGAGTTCCGCTTTATAAGAACGTGCAAAAATTTAAAGAAAAGATAGCTCCATTATTGGCTGGGATTTTTGCGGGTTCAGTTATGGGCCTCGCCAGCAGCTCAGCATTGATTTGGCTGTTCGGCGAATCAAGAGAAATTATGGTTACCATGATGCCCAAGTCTGTAACTACTCCCATTTCTGTTGAAATTATCCGTAATTTGGGGGGGATTCCAGAGTTGGGATCCGTACTCACCGTATTAACCGGCTTGCTTGGTAGTATGATTGGTCCCGAGGTACTAAGGCTTTTTGGCATACGGGATGCGTTTTCCATTGGCATTGCAGTGGGAACTTCTTCCCATGGAATTGGGACGGGTAGATTAATTCGTGAATCAGATCTGCTTGGCAGCATCAGCGGATTTTCCATGTGCATGGCGGGGATGATCACTTCGGTACTAGTAATCCCAATATCTTGGTTAGTATATCCATAATTATCGTCAGACCCTTCCTGCTGAAGGAAACATTGCAGTAGTGTAATTATATTGAATATAAATATGGTAGCGGCCCAATAAATTAGTGGTACAGCTGTCTATGGTAAGCTTATATACGGTGCAAATAGATCAGGTTTTGAACACTTTCGAAATTCAAGAAAATCTTAAGATTTATTACACATACAGGAGGACAGACCATGAAAGGAAAGGTAGCTGTTATTACGGGTTCCGCTACAGGTATTGGAAAAGCAATTGCCCTTCGTTTAGCCAAGGAAGGGGTTCATATTACAATTAATTACTCAAAATCTGAAACTGAAGCGTTGGAAACGAGAAAGCAGATTGAAGCTTTAGGAGTTAAAAGCCTGCTGTTTAAAGCTAATGTTTCGGATGATTTTCAAGTCCGGCAAATGATTAGAGAAACCGTGGCTACTTTTGGTCGATTGGATATATTGGTCAATAATGCAGGAGTGACTAATTTTGTCAACCATGCAGACCTTGAAGAACTGAAGGAAGAGTATTGGAACCAGGTGATGGATGTCAACGTTAAGGGGCTTTTCTTCTGCTGTCGAGCTGCAGCATCCGAATTAAAAAAGCAGAACGGCTGTATTGTCAACATTACGTCAGTTGCAGGATTGACGGGATTGGGTAGCTCAATCGCTTATGCAGCCTCGAAAGCCGCTGCCATAAGCGTAACAAAATCGCTTGCCCGTGTCATGGCCCCCGAGGTCCGTGTAAATAGTGTTGCACCCGGGATTGTTCAAACCCGTTGGGTTGAAGGGCAGCAGGATCATATAACGAGACTGGCAGAGGGGACGCCACTCGGCAGAATTGCAACTCCTGAAGATGTGGCGGAAACAGCGTACTCTATAATTGCCCATTCGCATTTTGTGACCGGAGAAGTCATCAAAGTAGACGGCGGAATGTTTATCTAGGTAAGTGACCGCTATACTATCTTCGAACTACAGAAAATTAAACAATCACCAGATCCATTGAGGCTCTCCAAGAGCCTCTTCTTGTTGGGGGAAATTCACTTCCTCTTAACAAGATGAATTTATTGAAACGACATGTTTTATTAGGTACTATTAATATTAGCTCGCCTTGATCACTTATTGATGCAAAGGATATCATTAATGTAAGCGGATACAAAAATAAAGAGCGGGTATGTTAATCGGATCATTTTTTTCTGGTTACGGATCAAGCATGGGCCAAATTACAATTGAGGATGGATTTGCAATGGGGCATATCAAATGGTTCTCAAAAGCGGCTTTGTCTGTAAGAAATATGAAGCTCCACAACAAATTGTTGGCAGGTTACCTACTGGCTGGAGTCGTTCCGTTGATGGTGGTAAGTGCTATCATCTACCAACATTGGGTCAAGGGTTTGGAGGAATCCGCTCAAGAATTTGCATCGCTGTATACTTCCCAGATCGAGGTTTCGCTAAATAATTTCACTAAAGAATACGACATGATTACCAAATCGGTATTGGTTGACAATGATATTATTTTCAAGTTCGGTGAAGAGCGGAAGTTGACTATGGATGAGTTGATTATTCAGAAGGTTACCGTACAGAGATTGTTGATGAGACTTGCTATGTTGAAACCAGAAATTGTTAATGTGATGCTGATCAGCCGCGACAACGGTATTTACCAGTACGGTAGTGCAACTAGCATGGTAAACATGAATGCGTTAGTTACTAAGGAATGGTACAAAAGACTTCAAAGTTCAGACAATACATTTTTTATTACGGGCTTACACGACCGCACATATTACGAGGATAAAGGACAAGGTGCTCTGGTCACGATAGGCAGAGTGCTTCTAAATTATGATGGTACTTATGCCGGGCTGCTTCTTATTGATATTGACCCGTATACATTGCTTCCTCTTGGACAAGATTTTCTCAATGTTCAGGAAAAGTATGGAATAGCCGTTGACATAAGGGATAGTTCCGGTGAAATTGTTTACCATTCTGATGCGGCCAGTGGCAAACAATCATGGAAAAAAATAATGGAGTCCGGTAAGGAGTTTGCAAGTGGTTCGAGTACGGATGGAAAAATTGTTCTCACTGGCCAAACCGAGCTAGGTAATCTAATTATCAAGACTGAAATTTCCCGTGATAAATTACTGAAGAAAATAAGCAAGATGAAGGTTGTGACCGTCATGGTAATTGTAATCACATGCCTTATTATGATGATTATCTCAATAACATTGAGTTATACCATTACCAAACCAATCAAAGCCTTACGCCGAAGCATGAAGCAGGCAGAAACAGGAGAATACAAACCAATCCACAGTGAGCAGTCCAATGACGAAATCGGGTGCCTGGTTAGTAGCTATAACAAAATGATTACCACCATTCGAACCTTGATAGAGGAAGTTTATATAGCTGAGATAAAGCGCCGTCATGCCAAGTTTATTGCCCTTCAGAACCAGATTAACCCTCACATGCTCTATAATACGTTGGAATCGATCCGCATGAAGGCGATCGTCAATGAGGATGAAGAGACCGCCGACATGATCATGATCCTAGGAAGAATGTTCCGATTAGCATTGGGCAAAGAAGGAAGGCGGCATTCTATTAAGGACGAAGTTGAGTACACGGTTAATTATTTAAAGCTACAGAATATTCGTTTTGACGACAAGTTCTGCCTGGATATCCGCATTCCCGATGAGATGCAGCGGTGCAACATCATTCCCATTGTTTTTCAACCCATTGTTGAAAATAGCATCAATCATGGATATCAAGATTACAACCGGATGATGAATATCGTAATTGAAGGGCTTTGGACCGAGGAGGGATGGATATTGATTCGAATTTCGGACGATGGACTTGGCATGTCTGTTGAAGAATATGAAGGGCTTAGCCGAATTTTGGAAGAAGCTGAATTGGATAAGTATAAGCTTGAATCGGAGGATGGGCCGAAGGAAAAGGGGCTAGGCCTGAAAAATATTGCAGAGCGCATAAAAATACATTATGGCGAACGATATCACCTTAAGATTTTGCCTTGCGAAGGGCAAGGGACAGCAATAGAGATACTGATTCCCAAGCTCTAATGGCTTGTTAACTAAATAGAAAGGGGAGAGTGTCATGAAGGTCATTCTGGTAGATGACGAAAAGGGGATTTTGGACGGTCTCCAAGTGTTGATAAAACGGTATATTTCGGCCTGTAAGGTAGTCGGTGTAGCCCTCAATGGTCTCGAAGGTATAAAACTAATTCAAGAACAGAAGCCAGACATAGTAATAACCGATGTTCGAATGCCTCGGGCCGACGGTCTAGAAATGATCAGAATGCTTAAAGAAGCGGGGTGTCAAGCGAAGTTTATTATATTAAGCGGTTATGCCGACTTTGAATACGCCCGAAGGGGCATTCAGTTGGGGGTTCAATTTTACCTTAACAAACCAGTGGAGGTAGGAGAGCTGCGTGACTGTATTCATAATGTTATGGAGGTCATCAAGACGGAAAAAGCTAAGCTTCAGGAAGTAGAAAATCTGAGGCAAGAGGTCCATAGTCGAATGCAGGAAAATTCTTTGAGGGACATTATTGACGTTGGTAGTGAAAATACCGATTACGTCGAAGAACTATTGCGGATGGCATCTATTTCCATCGAAGGTAATTTTTTTGTTTGTGCCTTGTTAGAATTGGGAAATACCTTTGAGAACCTTAAAGAATTTGTTTTTGAACCGGTATTTCGCCAGATAGATCACACATTTGGGCAGTACCGGAAAGTATACAGATTCCGTTATTCCAGGGGCCAGATTGGACTAGTTGTTGCACATAATCGAGATATTGCTTATGAGAATTTGGTCGGTTCCATCCAGCGTTTGAGAGAGAGCCTGTATCGCGATTTAAAGCTGTCTATGACTGTTGGAATCGGAACCGTTCACGAGCGGGCAGCTGGGATTAGCCGATCTTTCGAGGAAGCACGCTATGCTTTAAGCTATAAGGTTATCAAAGGTGTGGATGTTGTGATCCCTTACCCGGAGATCATAAGCTTGCCGGGGACGAGTCCTTCTATTTCGGAAGATATGATCGTTCAACTAGAATCTGGTTTAGACAATATGGATGAAACAGAATGTGTTCGTATCGTACGTGAAATATTCCGGCAGATGGAGTTAGAAAGAGGAATGAGTCCAGTCGACCTCCAATTACAGTGCTTGAACATCCTTTTATCTAGCGTACGTAAAATGTCCTTCCTTCAGCTGCAGCAAAATAATTTTTTGGGAGAAAATATATTGGCTCCAGAGGATGCTACGCGTATTCGAACGATGGAGCAATTGGAGCAATGGATGGTTCAAGTGTTTAGAGGAATTATTTCCTTCAAGGTGGAAAGAAAAATACCTAAGAAAAAGGATATCATTACCCAGATCAAAGAATACGTGAGGGACCATTACCACGATCAGATCAGCCTAGCTGATCTATCCGAACGCTTTTTCATTAATCCATATTATTTAAGCCAACTGTTTAAACAAAAGACAGGCGATACTTATCTTAACTTTCTTGCTCAGATTAGGATTAACAAATCGATGGATCTACTGGAGAAAACCGATTTGAAGGTGTACGAGATCTGCCAAATGGTTGGCTACTCCGATGCTCAGCATTTTGCCCGCTTATTTGAGAAATTGGTTGGGACTAAGCCCAGCGAGTACCGTAAGAACTCGAGGAGAAAATAAATAGAACCTAAAAAAGCTGCTGGATTCGTTCGACACTAAGTGTCAAACGAATCCGGCGATTTTTTTTCATCCTAACATGCTAAAAAAGATGTCTGAACGTTCTGGACTTGGCTCTGAGAACCCATTAATAAAGAAGGGGTCCGTGGAAGGACCCCAATATCATCTCTTTATATGTTTAATCTATAAAATGGACGGCTTTTAAGAAACGCTTCAGGATGACAGCGGTTTGTGCACGAGTTGCCATTCCGTTGGAACCGAGTGAGTCATCGGACATGCCGTCGATCAAACCTACACTGATTGCGGCAGCGATTTCTTTCTGCCCCCAAACGATTTTGCTGGAATCCTTGAATCGGCCGAGAATCATGGATTGGTCCGAAGGAGCAAGGCTGCTGCCCTCGCCGACGTAGTTCATGGCCCGGATAGCCATTGCCGCAAGCTCCTCACGGGTAATTGGCGCATTCGGACGGAACGTGCTGTTTTCATAACCATGGATGATTCCGGCAGCCGAAGCTGTGGAGACAGCGTTCGAGTACCAAGCATCGGCATTGACATCAACAAATGAGGAAGCCGACGTCTTGGGGCTAAGCCCCAAGGCCCGAACGATCAATGCTGCAAATTCCGCACGGGTGATACTGCGGTCGGCATCGAATGTACGTTCCGATACCCCGTCAATCACAAGTTTGTTAGCCAGCAGTTCTATATCTGTCTTTGCCCAGTGAGCGGCGATGTCGTCGAAGCTCCGGTTTAGCTCAACAACCGTGTAGACACTACTGCCGTTCCGCTTCAGGGTTGCGATCGTTTTGCCATCCTTGAATTCGAAAGTAGCAGGTACGAAGGTTAAACTTCTGGTAGTCTCATTGAACAGCGCCCCCGTCGCTTTGTCAGGGTCAACCGCTTTTTGTACGTCGACGGATCGGGAAGCATAGGTTGTGCCAAAGTTTACGTCATATGAATTTCCGCCTTTGGCTTGAACGGTCACGCTGAAGTCAACCGCGTCGGAGACAGACGATGCATTCGCTTTGGAGACGGCCTCCGCAACGCCTGTGGCGATATCTCCGGTTACTTTCTTTATGGATACGCTTACATTCAGATCGTCTATGCTGACCCCTATGGATTGGACTAGCTCCTCCAGCTTCAGAACAGACAGCGGAAGAACGAAAGATCCGTTCGCTGAGATCACCTTCACAGCTGAGCTTGGATTCTTCGAAGCATCGATGAGACCTGCAGCCGGCAAGCTTACGCTGTCTCCATTCGCCGCAATTTCAACTAGATTCAGAGCGGCAAGGGCCGATATGAGCGAATCGGAGTCTACCTTCCCTTCCGCGTCTGCTGTTAAGCCCGCGCTCGGAACGGATTCGCCTGGAGATGCGCCGCTCCCGCTGTTCACGGAACCGCCGCTTCGGGAAGAAGTCGTGGACACGTTAAGCGTTGGGCCGTCCGTGCTTGCGTTGCCGTTTGCGTCGACGGCCTGAATGGTAAAGGTATAATCGTTGCCCGATGTCAAACTGCCGATGGTGGCATATGTGGAGCCAACGACCGTAGTGGATAAGGCAGCTCCGTTATAAACTCGGTAAGCTGCGGCTGAATTATCTGCTCCGCTCCACGAAAGCCCTATGGAGTTTTGGCTGCGGCTGGTGGCAACCAAACCTTTGTTGTTCGCCCACGAGGGCGGGGTTATATCGGAAATCGTCACATCATCGATGTATAGCGTGTTCTTGTCAGCTTCCCCGGTGCGGAAGCTGATCGTATCCAGGCTCGTGAACGGAGCGGAAAACGGTATTCCCGATGCTTTCAAAGTGTTATTTACGTAGATGTCGTATTTGTTCGTGGCAGGATTTGCCGTCAAACTCACGTTGTACCACGTTCTGGCGCTTAGGCTCTGGAGAGCGTTGCCGTGTACCACCAAGCTTCCGGCATCATTCACATATACATCTGCTGCTACAGTAGTGCCGCTCTTTAATTGAAATCGGTCACCCGTTACATTCGATTCTTCCATAAATCGCCACTGAATTGTGAGCGTTTCCATATGCGCAGTGAAGGTTTTGGAAATCTGCGCAAAGCCTGCGGTTGAATCATCCTTCAGGTAAACACTCCGGTTGACCGTACTGGGCACATTCATGATGGAAACGGCCGTGTACGCCGCCTTGGTTACTGTCCAACTTGGAAATGCTCCCGTAACCTCTTCGTCAAACGTATTACGCAGCAGCACATTCGTATCGATCGGTTCCAATACCAAAAGCTGCAAGCTGTTCGGTTCAAGGTATACAGAAGTGCTGTAGGAGCCGTTATTAGCCACGATCTTGTCGTCAACCATTTGCAGGTTAGGGTTATCCGGGTCTCCATTATAATAATTACTCGTTGTATTGTTGATCTTATAAATCTTTACCCTGACTTTTTTACCGTTGAATATGGACGGCAGGTTGGATATAGTGATGGCCGGATTGTAATCTGTATTTCCCGTGCCCTGATAGTTCCACACCATAAGGGAAACGCCTGTATCATCCTTGGCAGCCAGAGCGTATACACCTTTACCGTTGCTGTCGATACGATCCGATACAGCCGATACCTTGGTCGTTTTCATTTTTGACTGCATTTCCCGCATATTTCCGTAGGGTGTAAACTTATCCGAATAAATGGGGTTTAGGGGTTTATTGTTTCTATCTCTCGTTACTAAAGCATCCTTTCTGCCGTTACCGCCATTATGGCGCGTATTCCAGCCGAACGGATAGTTTTTACTGCTGCTGCCCGAATACCAATAAGCAAGCGAGGCCATTCCTGCCGCCTGTCTTAATTGATCTTTATCGATATAATCAAATTTTGGCGGTTTTCCTGTCGCAAGCGAGGCCAGGTCAAGATCGTCCCCCAGCGGTCCCGGGTACATGCCCGTCTCCGTGATGAATGACGGGATTTCCGTGCTTAGGGCTCTACTGCTGAGTTCAGTCTCAATCGCAGATCTTTCCGCCGCCGCCATGTTGGGGGTATCCTTATAGAAAAGATTTTTTCCAGTCGCCGGATCTTTTCTTAAATAACCGTGATAGGATATAAAATCAAGCTTCTTTGCCGGAGAGGTATCATTCTTATATCCATCCAGAAACCCTCTGAACCAATCCAAATCGAAATTGTATAAAGCCGGTCCACCCACCAGCAAAGGGACTGACGGATTGAGTTCCACATTGACTTCGTATACCGCATCGGAGAATGCCTTATAATAGCCGTATAGATTACTGGGTGAAAGAATATTGATATTCGTTTGTTTGCCTGTAATCGGATCCAATCTGTAGTAGTTAGCTTCACTGTTAGCTGGTGCATCCGGCTCGTTAAAAACTTCTATATACTTGATTTTGGGGAATTGCAGTTTAATGTGTTTGATATATTCCTTTACGACAGGCTTGATCTGCGCAGGCGTATATTCCAATTCTTTGATCACTTTTTCAGCTCGTAAATTAATTAGCAATTCATCGGCCATATTACTTACTTGTGATAAATAGGTGTCAATTTGGCCATAATTGTTGAATAAACCCGTGGTTTCGTCATAAATTTCTGCTTCATTCAGCCACGCTCTTTGAATCTTGGTATGAAGGCCCTGCTCATTAAGAAACTGTATATCCGCAGGCCTCGATGCCTGTGCCGCCGGAAAAGTGGATTGCTTGGCTATATTAAAGTACTTTTCGCTTCTAAAAAGCTCGCCTTGTGAGACGCTTGCATCAACGGAGACCGTTGCAATTGAGGGTTTGCTTACGGGCTCCAGAACCAGCAATTGCAAGCTATTCGGTTCAAGCTGCACGGAAGCGGTGTAATTCCCGTTGTGGGCCACGGTCTTGTCGTCTACCATTTGGAGATTGGCTTTGTCGGGATTGGTATAATAATTACTTGTGGTTGCATCGATTTTATACGTTTTCACTCTGACATTTTTACCGTTGAATATGGAAGGCAGGTTGGATACATTGGCAACGGTATTATACCCTTTTGTATCCGTTCCCTGATAGTTCCACATCATCAGAGAAACGCCTGTATCATCCTTGGCGGCTAAGGCATATACGCCTTTACCGGTCACGATGCTATCCGAGGTGGCCGCTATTCGGGTCGTTTTCATTTTGGACAGCATGGAGAGCATATTTCCGTAAGGCGTAAATTTATCTGAAGGTATATTTGACAACACCACATTATTGGTATCTCTGGATACTAAAACATCCTTTCTGGAATTATCCGGATGACGCAATTCCCACTGAAACGCGTGGTTTTTGCTGTTATTCATAAACCAGTAATGAAGTGATGCCAATCCTGCAGCCTGTCTTAATTGGTCCGGCCCAACACCCCCGTTGCTGTTGGGGACATCAGACAAAGTTCCCGGGTAAATCCCCGATTCAGTAATGAATGACGGGATATCCGTGCTAAGGCCTCTGGTGCTAAGCTCAGCATCGATCTGGATCCTTTGAGTGTCGACGATACTGGGATTCTCCTTAACAAATCCGGTATAGTTCGGTCCGACAAAATAACCGTGGTAGGAGATGAAGTCAAGCTGCTTTTTTGGCGATGTATCATTTTTATATCCGTCAAGCAATCCACGTAACCAGTCGAGGTCCAATCTCATTGTCGTAGGCCCTCCAACCTGTAAAGGGACCGAAGGTTTTAACTCATCGTTCACTTCATATACAGCATCGGAGAACGCTTTATAATAGCTGTATATTGTGGCGGGTGTAATAACGCCTTTATATCGATTGGTATACACATCGTCAGGCTCATTTAAAGCTTCAATATACTTTACTTTAGGATAATTCTGTTTCAGGTATCTAATAATATTCTTAAGGATAGGCTTGACTTTATCAGGAGACTGGTATTCGGGGATCACTTTCTCTGCCTTAATATTAACGAGTAAGGCATCCGCCATATGACTTGTATCGGAGAAGTAATCGTCATATTTGCTAAAATTATACGTATCGGTGTCCACATCATAAATATCTTGGTCAACCCAAGTCCTTAAAACTTTACTATGAAGACCTTGGTCATTGATAAACTGTATGTCTGCATCTCTTTGTTCCCCATAGGTAAAATATTTGGATATGTTGAAGTATTGTTCACTTCTATACAGTGCGCCTTGTGAGACATTGGCATCAACGGATACCACTGCACCTGAAGGGCTTGGAGCCGCATTTGCTATGCTTGGTTGTGGGATGATTGTACTTGTTCCCAGTAACACACTTGCTAGGGTGAAACTAAGAGTTTTTACCCTCAACAACTTGTTTAAGTTTAGCATGAATTAAATATACCTCCTAAAAAACAGGATGATTTTGGCGACACATTAGCCAGGAATAAGAGTACAAACGGAACACCTTTGTTAGCGTTCTTAAAAAACCACCACCTTTTGGCAGAAATTTGTATCCGTTTACAAAAAAACTATACTATCTGTTCAGCTATTCTCCAACAGGGCATTTTATAGTTCATAACAATGGCATTTTTAAGGAAATGGAAAAAGCTCTTTCGCCAATGGAAGGGCTTCTCTGTTTGGAATATGAAATGTCCGGGCTAGTAAAGGAGAAGCAAGAAACATCTAAAAAATGACGTGGTTAGAAACTTAAAAACGCCTAATTGAGCTAATCTGGACGAAATAGTATAGTGTTTGTGAACGAGTACAACAGTAGATTGCAGGGGGGAGTAAGTTGGAAAAAGTCGTAAATAACCAGGTGAAAGTGGCTGCAGGAGGTAGCAGAGTGGAGAGAGTCTCCAACCATCGGATGAAATTGTTGTGGCCTCTATATATTATGGCCATTCCGGGTATCCTATTTTTAATCGTATTCAAATACGTTCCTCTTGTTGGAACTGTAATCGCATTCAAAGAATATTCCGTGTTCCAAGGGATTCTTGACAGTCCTTGGGTGGGGCTTAAGCATTTTCAGACTCTTACTCATCATCCCGATTTTATCCGGATATTCGGCAACACGTTGATGCTCGGTTTTCTCAAAATCGTGCTGGTGTTTCCTATTCCGGTCCTTCTGGCACTCATGATCAACGAAATCCGGAAGTCGGCGCTCAAGAAAGGAATTCAAACGGCGCTCTATATTCCGCACTTTTTGTCCTGGGTCATCATCGCCGGCATCGTCTTTGATTTCTTCTCTTTAAGCGGATTGTTCAATGTGGTAATAGGTTGGTTTGGTAAGGATCCCGTACTTGTCATGCAAGAAAGCGATTACTTTCGCCTGATCTATGTTATCACAGCCGTATGGAGGGACGCGGGATGGGGGACTGTCGTTTATATGGCGGCCATCAGCGCAATTGATCCTCAGCTGTATGAGTCGGCAATGATTGATGGCGCTTCCAAGTTCAAGCAGGTCCGCCACATTACCTTTCCGCTCCTTCTGCCCACCGTGTTGGTGCTGTTCTTGCTGGAGATCGGGAATTTCATGGAGCTGGGCTTCGATCACGTATACAACCTGCTTACTCCGATGACATACAGCGTGGGGGACATTCTGGACACTTATGTATTCCGAGCTGGAATCCAGCAAGCGCAGTACAGCTTTGCTACGGCGGTCGGCTTGTTCCAGTCGGTGATTGGATTTACTTTAGTATTCATTTTCAACAAGTTGTCTAGAAAAGTGTCTGATGGGGGGCTCTGGTAGATATGTCTCAATCCAGAGGAGAAAAGATATTCGTTTTGGGAATTACAATCGTCCTTGTTCTGTTATCCATTTTTGCGATCATACCGCTGCTGTCCGTCCTCTCCACCTCGTTCAGCTCTAAGAAAGCCGTAGATCTGAATCTGGTGACGATCTGGCCGAGGGAATTCACGTTCGACTCGTGGAATTATATCATTTACCGTCCGGACCTGTGGAAAGCGTTCTTTCTGACCTTTGGTTCGACGGTGATCGGCACGGCATTGGCACTGCTGATCACTGCACTGCTAGCTTATCCGCTTTCCAAGTCGGAGTTCCGCTGGGGCCCGGTGCTTATGGTCGGCGTAGTGATAGCGATGGTGTTTAAAGCGCCATTAGTACCGTATTTCCTGACCATCCGCGGTGTCGGATTGTATAATAATCCGTTGGTCCTGATCTTGCCCCATATTCTGAATCCGTTCAATCTGATCATCATGAGAACCTTCTTTAAGCAATTTTCCAAAGAGCTGGAGGAGGCGGCTTTTATCGAGGGGTGCGGATACTTCCGGATGCTGTTCCAATTCGTGCTCCCGCTGTCCAAGGCGGTGCTGGCCACTCTGGCCTTGTTCTACGGCGTTGTGATATGGAATCAATTCCAGACGCCTTTGCTTTTCTTGCAAGATCCGGACTTGTTTCCGCTACAGATCAAAATCCGGCAGTTTATTACCGATGATAGCGTGATTATGGCGCTTGTTCCTTCCAAGCTTGACGTGAATTATAACGAACGCACATTAAGAGCAGCGACCGTTATTTTCGCGATCGTTCCCGTTATTGCCGTATATCCTTTCTTGCAGAAGTACTTTGTCAAGGGAGCCATGGTCGGGTCCGTTAAAGGATAATATCATTATTGGTTTTGTGGCGAAAAGCCTGAAACATATTCAAACGAAATTCAAGGGGGAAATGGCATGAAAGTCAAAAAAATCAGTGCGCTTTCCGTTTCGGTTTCACTTGCATTTTCGGTCCTTGCCGGCTGTTCCGGCAAAACGGATTCTCCGGCACCATCTGCATCTTCGTCTCTGGACTCGAGCATGACGAACGAAATCGTGGATCTTGTCGTATGGAGAGAAAACAACGGCTATATGCCGACCACCAAGGGCAGTAAATTATACGAATTTTATAAGGAGAAGCTGGGCGTGGGAGTCCTGCATCCCTATGTGGAATGGAACGGTGGCACCAATTACCTAAACCAGCTAAACCTGAAAATCGCCGCTAACGAAATGCCGGACCTGTTCGCGCCTTATAATGGTATCGAATCAAGCCTCGCCAAGAGCGGCGCCATTGCCGATCTGACGGAATTATTGCCTAAGTATGCGCCGAATGTATGGAATGCTATTCCCAAGGACGTATGGGATATTGTGAAGGCCAACGACCCTACTGGGCAAGGGAAAATCTATTATATCCCCGGTGTGCTTGACTATGGAAGATACGCCGGCATGATCCGGAAAGATTGGCTCGACAAGCTGGGTCTACCGATGCCCAAGACCCTGGACGAATATGTGAAGGTGTTAGAGGCATTCCGGGACAAGGATCCCAACGGCAACGGCCAAAAGGACGAGGTTCCGGCCGGCGGCAGGGAGCAGGCTCGTTGGATGGATCATCTTTTCGCGATGTACGGCGTTGCGATGTTCGAGGGAATACCGGATTGGGATCTATACGACGGCAAGCTGACCTATTCCGCGGTAACTCCGAATATGAAAGCGGCACTGGAATTTATCTCTAAGCTATACAAAGATGGGTTGTTGGACAAAGAGACGCTCCTGAACAACAAACAGAAGTGGGATGGAAAGGTAGAAGGGAATAAGGCCGGAAACTACTTCCACTGGGCGGAAACGACTAATGACCGTCTGGAAAATATGAACAAGAACACAGGAGTTAAGGCCGATTACTCGGTACTCCCGATACTTGAAGTTCCAGGATATAAAGGCTTCTATACCTGGAAGAGGATGACTCCTCCGGCCTGGGTCGTCAAGAACAACAAGGATCAGAAGAAGCTGATGGCTACCTTGAAGCTGCTGAACAACGCGTACGACAAAAAGAATTGGAACGATCTGTATCTGGGAGTAGAAGGCATGCACTACGCCATGAAAGACGGCAAAGCAGTTAGACTTCCGGATGACAAGAGCACCCAGGAGAACATCATTTTCGAGCCGTATAAAAATGTGGCCACCCTCGATTTTATGACCAGTCTCATCAAGAATACGTCCACCGAAGACAGAAAGTGGGCTACAGACCAGACCATTCGTAATATGCAGGATGCCCAGAAGTATGCCAAGGTTATAGCCGGCGATGGAATGCCCGCAGACATCTACGAAGGTTTTGCGGATATCAACAACCGTACGCTGTATGTGGAATATGCCACCAAGATTATTCTTGGTCAGTATCCGATCAGTAAATTTGACGAGTTCGTAGACAAATGGAATAAGTCGGGTGGGGAAGAGGTAACAAAACGCGCCAGAGACTGGTATGGGAAAGTGAAAAAATAACTAAGTCGCGGAGTCAAGTGAGTATGGGGAGGGCATGTTGTCTCGGCAACGTGCCTACTTTTTACAGGGAAAAGGAAGAGAATCAATGACAATAGCACTAACATTTCCGGATCATTCTCCAAAGCTAGACTTTGCCATTCGCAGGTTACAATCAGCAATATCAGAATTGGGTGAAACCTGGACCCTTAACCCAATGCAGTCCCAAGAAAATGATCGTATCGTAATTGTTATGGACGACACGGATGCGGAAGGAACATTTGGTTTGGCTGTCGATGTGTCGGTCGGGGCGGAAGGATTTGAAATACGCCGCTCAGATCATCTCGGATATAAGGGACTGTTCGTTCTGGCATGCGACGAATCTGGCGCTATGTATGGCGTCCTTGAGGTCGCGGAACAACTTCGGAAGCACGGGAATTTATTAGGTGTCTCTGAGTGCATCATTAATCCAAGATTTGCATTCCGAGCCGTGAAGTTCAATCTTCCTTGGTCAAGCTACCGAAGGAATGAATCCTTCGAATTACAAAAGGAAACGGTCCGTGGTCTTGACTTTTGGCAAGACTTTTTGAACATGATGGCAGAAAACCGATACAATGTGCTGACTTTATGGTGCCTTCATCCATTCCCTTATATGATTAAGCCTACGAATTTTCCCAAAGCCACCCCCTTTACAGATGAGGAACTTGTTGATTGGAAGCGGTTTTGGACATCGCTGTTTCAAATGGCTCATGATCGAGGAATTGAAACATATTTGATCAACTGGAATATTTTCGTCTCGGAATCGTTCCGGGAGCATTATGACACGAATGCTGTTAGTGATGAGACGTTCTACCATCACGGAGACTATTACTCTACGGAGCAAATCAAGCAGTATACCCGTGAATGCGTAACGCAGCTTATCGACGAGTATCCCGGGTTGGCCGGCTTTGGCATTTCCGTAGGGGAAAGAATGAATGGCATGACGCCTGAGGAGCGGCAGGATTGGATCGCTGATGTGTATTTTGAAGGGATGAAGAATGCCGAACGCGCTGTGAAATTTATCCACCGCGCCCCATTCTCTGTGGATCCGCACATCACGAGAACCGCGATCGAAAAAAACGAGACGCTATTTCAACCGGTATGGGTTGAAGTTAAATTCAATTGGTCACATGCGTACTCTTCAACGAAGCTTCTGATGACGCATGGAGGTTCTGAAGGCATGGAAGGATACTGGGACCCGACACCGCTAAATTACAAAATCACGTGGATGGTCCGAAATGAGGATTTCTTCACGTTGCGCTGGGCTCAGCCGGATTTTATCAGAAAACATCTGTTGGATAACGGCCATGATTATGTCGGTGGGTATTACGTCGGATCCGAATGTTTTATTCCTGCCTACGATTATTCCCATGCACCGGGTAGTCCACATATTCAATGGACATATGCCTTTGAAAAGCACTGGTTGTATTACATGCTATGGGGAAGATTGTTGTATGACCCAAATACGGCCGATGATGTGTTTGCTAACGCTATCGAAAGACGTTACGGCAAGTCTGTGGGCCGCCCGTTGTTATCGGCTTTTTCGTCAGTTTGCAAGATGCCTATGGCGTTTGCTTCGTTTTTTTCATTCTCTTGGGATTTTACTTTGTACTCTGAGGGATTTCTTGCCACCGATAAATCCGAGTACAACGAGGGAAAGGCCTTTATTTCGCTCGAGGATTTGTTGGAAAGCCAACCTCTTGATCCTGACTATTTATCGATCCGCAGCTACGTCAACCATTTCATCGCGAATAAACCGACTGAAGGTTACGTGACACCGGTCCAGCTAGCCGGTACGTTGGAAAATGACGCCCGGCAAGGTTTGGCGGCGCTCGCCTCGATAGGCTGTGGATCGTCGTCCCTTTGCTGCGAAATGGCGGATGTCGAGGCTTGGGCGCATTTAGGGCTTTATTTTGCAGCTAAGCTGCGTGCCGGTGTTTCTTATGAATTGTACGTGAGAACTGGCAATGAAGCGGAATGGCAAAAAGCCTTGCAATGGTTGGAGGCCCCAAATGCCGTTAAACACTGGGATGATCTGATACGTGTGACGAATTCTCATTACGTCAAGCAGCCGCTGCTGCATTTGGGTAAAATGCCGTTTTCATGGGAACTATTCCGTCCGCAGGTGCTTGAGGATATTGAATTTGTTCAGAAAGTTAAACGTTAAAGGAGTTTATGATGAAAATCAGGAGCATAGAAACGTTCAGCAGTCCCAATATTTGCTTTACCCGGATCCGCACGGACGATGGCCACGAGGGGATCGGACAAATCGCCCCTTACCATGCCAATATTTCCGCGCTGGTGCTGCACCAGCAGATTGCTCCTCTAGCTCTGGGCAAGGATGCAGATCAAATAGCCGATCTCGTGGAGGCCATCATTACACACGAGCATAAATTTCCCGGCTCTTATGTATGCCGGGCTGTCGGCGGGCTCGATACCGCACTGTGGGACCTAAAAGGGAAACGTCTAGGGAAAAGCGTATGCGAGTTACTGGGCGGCAAACGAGGAGACATTGAGGTTTACGGCTCCAGCATGCGGCGTGACATCATGCCGGAAGATGAGGCGGAGCGTCTGAAGCGGCTTCAGGACAAACACGGTTTCCGCGCCTTTAAGTTCCGAATCGCGAACAAATTCGGGAACGATGTCGACGTTTATCCGGGCCGTACGGAGCAGATCGTACCTGCCGTGCGCCGTGCGCTTGGTGACGAAACGCTGCTGTACGTCGACGCGAACAGCGGCTTTACCCCTGCCCGTGCGATTGAGGTGGGCCGAATGCTTGAACAGCACGGTGTGGTGCATTATGAAGAACCGTGTCCTTATCCAAGGCTCGAATGGACCAAGCAAGTCGCCGACGCTCTCGGGCTGAATGTAGCGGGCGGGGAGCAGGATACCGACCTGGTGCAGTTCGAGCGGATGGTAGCTATGCATGCGGTCGATATCGTACAGCCGGATATCTGCTACATCGGCGGACTCAGCCGGGCGCTTGAGGTCGCACATATGGCTCAGGATGCCGGAATGCCGTGTACTCCGCATGCAGCCAATTTGTCTATGGTGATGATTTTTACGATGCATATGTGTGCTGCGATTCCGAATCGCGGTCCATTTATGGAGTTCAGCATTGAATCCAATGACTGGACGAAGGAGTTGTTTATGGAGGATCTCGTGGTGCGGGACGGCAAAATATCCATTCCGGACGGCCCTGGCTGGGGAGTTACCGTGCGGCCGGAATGGCTTGCGAAAGCGGATTATCGAATAAGTCAACTGTAGCAGCGAAAATGTCTGAGCTGCATAATTACATTATTCTTAGGAGGAACCGACGATGGGTTGGTGGCAACAGAAGCCGATGCGGCTAGTACAGACCAATTTAAGAGAGATTGACGCGATGCTGGATATCGATGAGTATATGCGTAGCCTTGAGGAGTTTTCTGCAAACGTCCTGCTGTTTAACGTAGGGGGAATCGTGGCCAACTACCCCTCCGCGCTAGAATACCATTACGTCAATCCGAACTTGAAGGATGATTTTGTCGGCAAAGTGATTGAACGCGTTCACGAAAAAGGGATGAAGTTTATAGCCCGTTTCGATTTCAGCCGGTTAAATGAGAAATGCGCTTTGCCGAATCCGGACTGGCTGTATCGAAGCGTTGAAGGAGAAATCGTCAATTACAACGGCCAGGTGCATACCTGCGTCAACGGGTATTATCAACAGGAGTATTCGCTCCAAATATTGCAGGAAGTGGCTGAAAAGTATCCCATAGACGGCATCTTCTTCAATATGCACGGTTACGTGACTCACGACTACAGCTACAATTATTACGGGATTTGCCAATGCGGCAGCTGCCAAAAACGATTTTTCGAGTACACAGGTAACGAACGGCTGCCTCTGAAGGAGGACCCGAACGATCCGGTGTTCCGGGATTACGAGAAGTTCCGCACCGATACGGTAAGAGAGCTGTTTCTCAAGCGGGTTGAGGTCGTTAAGCGCATTAATCCCCATATCGCTGTATGCAACTACACACATTCAGGCACCGACATTTTCCGCAAGGAATCGAACACGGGGATCAATCGGCCTCTGCCGGAATGGAATTACTCGGCTACGGAAAATGTGCGTACCGTTCGGGGCACTTGGAACGGGATGGCCGTCAGCAATTCGGCGGTTCATTTCGTGGATTATGCCATGCGGCATACGGCCGTTTCTCCTTACTTAACCGGGCTGAGGCTGGCGCAAAATCTGGTGAACGGCGGGTGGCTTGATTATTACGTGATCGGCACTCTGATTAATCAGGATGACCGGCTTTGTTTCGACATTGTGAAAGATATTTACCGATTTCATCACAAGCATGAAGATTATTACGCGAACCTGGAGTCGCTGGCAGAGGTCTGCCTCGTGGTTCCGGAAAGCAGCAGCATGTACGGAAGCAAAGACGAATTAAAGGGAATCATGCGCATTTTGGCCGAGAACCATGTGCAGTACGACCTGCTGCACGATAGCGTTCTGCAATCGCCGCAGATTAACGAGAAGCTCAGCCGTTACAAGCTTCTGATCCTCGCCGACCAGCGAAGCATGAGCGACAAGGCTGTGGAGGCTGTTGACCGTTTCGTAGAACAGGGAGGGAAGCTCCTTGCAACTGGATTTACCTCTACCTGCGACGGGAAAGGGCATCCTTTGGGGCGCATCCGCCTGCACAGCGTAGGGGTAAAAGAATTTGATCTTAAACCGCAGGTACAGGGTGCTTATTTCCGAATTCGGGAGGAAGACAAAGCAAGGCTGCAAGGCTTCGAATGCATAGACCTTGTGTATCTATACGGAGAAGCTTTGGAATGCAAATTGGAAAATGGGGCGAAAGGGCTTCTCGGGCTGATTCCTTCCTGCATGTTCGGACCCCCGGAGAAATGTTATATCACCGAGGAAACGGACACGCCCGGATTGATTTACAACCGCTATGGAAAAGGGCAATCCGCCTATATTCCGTGGGGACTCGGAGCGCATTATGAAAAACTGAGCAATCACGGCCATTCCCGCCTCTTGATGGCAGCGCTGCGGGATGTGCTCGGCCACAGTGAGCTGCTGCAGGTAGCCGCACCGCCGTTGGTTGAAGTTTCTTATTATAAAGGGACTTCGCGCCGTTTGGTCAGTGCTGTGAATGTATCCGGCCAACTGGGGACTGCATTCCATGCACCGATTCCGCTTCGGGACATTCGCTTTAGTCTTCAGGCCGATTCCGAGCCTTCGCGTGTTTACGCGTTACGCCGTACCGGAAATGTACCGTTTGTTTATAGCGAAGGGCAAGTCACATTTAGTCTCGATGAGCTTGACCTGTTTGAGACGTTCGTGATAGAGGGTTAAAGCTGCTAATTGACAGAGGGGGCTGAAATATGAGGGACATTAAGGTCGTGCTTACTACAGTCGAATATAAAGATGAGCATTATCAGAGATTGGCCCAAGCGTTTGCACCGGCATCGCTCATTCGATTGCGAATCGACGATCGCGAAGGTATTCGAAAAGCACTCGAGATCGCCGATGTAGCCGTGCTTGCGGGCGATATCCTTGATGAACAATTTTATCAGGCTCCGCTGCTCCGTTGGATTCACTGCGATCATGCCGGCTTAAACAAAAGCGCCCGGCCGGAGCTGTTCGAGCGGGGACTGTTGGTAACAAGCTCGGCGGGTCGCTCGTCCCCGGCGCTGGCGGAGCATGCGATATTTTTTATGCTGGCTCTGGCTTACCAGATTCCTCGGTTCCTTGATGCCCAGCGGGCCCATCAATGGGGAGTGCCCGGTCAGAACGATCTTCGAGGACTATACGGACGAACGGTCGGCATTGTGGGCATGGGCAACACCGGTACCGAGCTGGCTGTGCGAGCCAAGGCGATGGGCATGCGAGTTCTCGGTTATCGGCGAAGCAGCGCCCCTCCGCCTCCGGGAGTTGATCGGCTCTACTGCGGCGAGACCGGCGATTCGCTGGACGAGGTACTCGCGGAGAGCGATTTTATCGTTCTAGCCGTGCCGCTCAGCAATGCGACGCATCACTTGATTGGCCGACGGGAACTGGCGCTGATGAAGCGCTCCGCATGCATTATCAATATGGCGCGCGGTGCTGTCATTGATGAAGAGGCGCTGGCTGAAGCTCTATATGCGGGACAGATCGGTGGAGCCGGACTCGACACCTTTACACAGGAGCCGCTGCCTTCGGACAGCCCGCTCTGGGACGCGCCAAATACACTGATTACACCGCATACGACTCCGCAGGTGCCTGATCGCACAGGACGTTCCATAGACATTATCGCGGAAAATGTCAGACGTTATCGAGCTGGGGAACCGATGCTTAATGAACTGAAGCCAGGCGATATATACACAAGGGGGAAATCGAAATGAAACTTGCATTTATTGGTTTGGGGAATATGGGGCTGCCTATGGCGCGGAATCTGGTGAAAGCTGGGTACGAGGTGTACGGAATTAACCGGAGTAAAGGTAGAGAAGAGTCGTTTGCCGAGTTCGGGGGAAAAGTCGGGCTTTCCCTGAAAGAACTGGCACAGCAGGCCGATGTGATCATGACATGCTTGCCGATGCCGGCGGACGTGGAGCAAATGTTCCTTGGTCCCGAAGGAATCGTGTCGAACGGCCGCAAAGGACTGACCTTGATCGATTTCAGCACCGTATCGCCGGATCTCTGTGTAAAAATCGCCACTGCAGCGGAGCAGGCGGGAATGAACTTTCTCGATGCGCCGGTCAGCGGGGGAACGGTAGGAGCCGAGCAAGCGACGCTTTCGATCATGGTCGGCGGAAGTAAGCCGGTGTTTGATCAGGTTCTTCCTATTCTGGAGAAGCTGGGAAAAAACATCTATCATGTCGGGGAAGTCGGGAACGGGACTGTCGTCAAGCTGCTAAATCAGCTGATGGTTGGTATCCATACCCAAGCCGCAAGCGAAGCGATGACGCTTGCCGACAAAATGGGCCTGCCTAAAGATATGCTGCATCGCATACTGAGCAATAGCTTCGCACAGAGCCGGATTTACGACAGACATTATACCCAATTTGTCGAAAAGGACACGTTTCAGCCGGGTTTCGCTTTAAATCTGCTGCACAAGGATCTTGTGCTGGTGAAGAAAATGGCCGACGATATCGGCGCCGCGTTACCGATTGGAGCTCATGTAGAGCAGTTGATCGATACGGCCAAAACCAAAGGGTTTGGTGAGAAAGACATGTCCGCTATGTATCTGTACATGAACGAAAAGAACGAACAATGACAGGGAACAAAATAAATTTAGCAGAAAGATCATATATTGTGGTATCGGATTTTATATGAACGTAGTTCGTTATTGTGAACGAAACTGAAGTGTGGGTTCCATTGAATTTCAAGTGAGGTGGGGAAATGCCCGAAACGTTCAAGCTGTCAACAGATAAGATGAAGCGTGATTTGATCGAAATGGTGGGTCCTGAGCGTGTTGTGATTCGCGTTGAAGAAGAGAAACGTCGGTACCGGCTTCACGCACCTATCGTTGTATTCCCTTCCGAAGAAAGGGAAATAGAGCAAATTTTAGGCTGGGCATATAAAAACGATGTGCGGGTCTCACCTCAAGGAGGAGGCACAAAAGATGCCTTCGGACATCCCGGCGATGGAACGGACGTGATACTATCGCTCAGAAATATGTCCGGCATTCTCCAACATTCCGCTGGCGATCTCACCGTCACCGTGCTGCCGGGAACAACCCTAAACGAGCTTCAGCAAGCTCTGGATAAGGAGGGGCAATTTCTGCCGCTGGATCCCGCGTGGGGAGAGCAATCGACCCTGGGCGGGATCGTCGCCGCGGGCGCTTCAGGGCCAAAGAGAGCCATGTACGGCTCGGCGAGGGATTATTTAATCGCATCACGTATTTGTTATCCGGACGGTACGCTGATTCGAACGGGCGCAAAGGTTGTTAAAAACGTAGCCGGCTATGACATGAACAAGCTTTTTATCGGTTCCATGGGCACCCTCGGGGTATTCACTGAGCTCACCTTTAAAATCCGGCCGATCCCCGTTTATGCGGGAGCTTTGGTCATACACACCCCAGATTTGCTAAAGCTTCGTAAACTGCAGGAAATGCTGCTCGACTCTCAGCTTGAGCCTTCTGCGGTGGAATGGGTAAACGGGCGGCTAGGGGCGCGTATATTTGGGGTGACCTTTGAAAGTCCTATCCTGTTAGTATCATTCGAGGATGTGGAACGATCGGTCCGATTTCAGACGAACTGGCTGCGGAACGCATGCGGCAGCTTGGGAGTTAAAGTACAGGAGCAGATCGAAGGGTACGGAAAAACCGGGGACGTTCTCTCCGGATTGCGAGAGCATCTGCCGAATTCAAAAGATATTCCCGATGATAAGCTTGTGATTAGCGTCAAGCTGCTCTCCATGATTGCAGAAGTGCCGGACGTTTACGAGTTCGTGCAAAATTCAGCCGATGAAAAAGGGCTGCCGCTCGACTTCCATGGGGGGCTGTACACAGGCATCAGCAGAGCAACGATTTGGGCGGACATAGAGCAGCAGGGGGAAGTGTTCGAATGGTTGCGATCGGTCCAGTCGTTCGTCGGCAGGCTGAACGGACGTTCGGTGATTGAAGTCGCTCCTCGTAACATCAAGGAGAGCCTGAACGTCTGGGGAGCAGAAGCGGAAGACTGGATTTTGATGAAATCGATCAAACATAAAATCGATCCAAAGCGCATCTTGAACCCGGGTCGGTTTGTAGGAGGGATTTGAAATGTCGCAACAAGGCGTCACCAAAAGGCAAGCGGCTCCCACGGCATGTGACGATGTTTCGTTAACCCGTTCCAATTATTTATGGGAGGATGCTCCCGATCCGGATAAATTTTCGCAATGCGTTCATTGCGGAATGTGTCTCGAGGCGTGCCCGACCTATCAGGAAACCGGGTTGGAGCCGCATTCTCCGCGGGGGCGGGTTTATTTGATCAAATCGGTGGCGGAAGGGAAGATGCAACTGAACGAGTTTTTCAAAAATCCGGTGTCTACCTGCCTTGATTGCCGGGCCTGCGAAACCGCTTGCCCGTCGAACGTTCAGGTGGGGGCGCTCATCGAAGAAGCGAGAGGACAACTGTACAAGGCCGATCCTCCGAAAGGCTTCTCGGGTCTGATTCACAAACTGTTTTTGCATAAGCTGTTCCCGTATCCGTCGAGAATGCAAATGCTGGGTACGCTGCTGAAGCTGTACCAAAAGTCCGGGCTTGCTGCGGCCGCGGATAAATTAGGGCTGATGCGTCTTCTTCCTGCGCACTTGCGCGAGATGGAGAAGGCGCTGCCGAAGCTTTCGAGGCCCCCGGTACTGCGTTCCCACCCGGAAACGCTGCCCGCTGTCGGTGTGAAAAGGGCAAAGGTGGCCATGCTTACGGGCTGCGTCATGGATGTCGTGTTCAGCGACGTCAACGAGGCGACAATCCGGGTTCTGCGCCGCAACGGCTGCGAGGTATGGATTCCGAAGTCGCAAAAATGCTGCGGCGCTCTGCACGTTCATGCCGGTGACCGCGATCAGGCCAAGCAATTGGCCCGCCATAATATCGACGTATTTTTATCGGGCGACATTGACGCCATAATTGTAAATGCGGCGGGCTGCGGTTCGACGCTGAAGGAATACGAGGAATTGTTCAAAAATGACGAACGTTACCGGGACAAGGCGCATTTGTTCAGCGAAAAAATTACGGACGTTTCGCAGTTTCTCGACCGGCTTGGCCTGATCGCGCCCAAAGGGGAACTCAACATGACGGTCACTTATCACGACGCCTGCCATCTGGCGCACGCGCAAGAAATACGTGCCGAGCCGCGCCGCCTGCTTGCAGCCATCCCCGGCTTACGCATAGTCGATCTGCCCGATGCCGACCGCTGCTGTGGCAGTGCAGGCATCTACAACATTACACATCCCGAAATGGCGGGGCAGCTTCTGGATCGCAAGATGAGCGACATCCCCGGCGGATGCGACGCGGTCGCTATGGGCAATCCCGGATGTATGATGCAGTTCCAGGTAGGCGTCGTCCGCCACGACCGGTCGGAGCAAATTGTCCATACGATCCAGCTGCTCGATTGGGCATACCGTAATGAGGAGGCATAGCGTCATGAACAACGATAAGAATACGGTGTCGAACGGATTCGTCAATCTCGAGCAGCGCGAGCAACTCATTCGGGCGATGGTTCAGTTGGTCGGTTCGGCTGCCGTTCTGCACCGGTATGAAGACTTGGTAGCATATGAATGTGATGGATATACGATTGAGAAATCGCTTCCCGCGGCCGTCGTTTTCCCAAAATCGACGGGGGAGGTTTCCCGTGTCGTCAATTATTTATACGAACAGAAAATTCCTTTTTTGCCTCGGGGAGCGGGAACGGGTCTCAGTGGTGGTGCTATAGCGCAAGGCGGGGAGGTGATCGTCAGCCTGGTACGGATGAATAAATTACTTAGCATCGATTATTTGAACCGCAGGGCTGTCGTTCAGCCGGGTTATATCAATTTGAAGCTGTCCAATTCGATTTCGTCCAAAGGATACTATTACGCACCGGATCCTTCCAGTCAGGCTACCTGTACGATCGGGGGGAACGTCGGGGAAAATGCCGGCGGAGCGCACTGCCTGAAGTATGGTGTAACGACCAACCACGTATTGGGACTTGAACTCGTATTGCCGAACGGGGATATCGTCAGGACCGGAGGGACGCTGGACAGTCCGGGATATGATTTGCTCGGTCTGCTTACCGGATCGGAAGGCACGATGGGTATCGTAACGGAAATTACGGTCCGAATTTTGAAGAAACCGCAGGGCGTCAAGACGGTGCTCGCCTTATACGACGATGTCGATGACGCAAGCAGAGCCGTTTCGGAAATCATTGCCGCGGGCATCGTTCCGGCTGCCCTGGAAATGATGGATAAAACCGCCATTCAAGGCGTTGAATCGGGAAACTATCCTGTCGGATATCCAAGGGATTTGAGTGCGGTACTCATTGTCGAAGTTGATGGGATCGAGGAAGGGCTGCAGGATCAGATTGATCAAATCATTGTCGTTTGCCAAAAAAATCGGGTGCGTGAGGTGCGCCAGGCAGCCGATGCGCAGGAAAGAGCACGCTGGTGGGCCAACCGGAAAACCGCATTTGGCGCAATGGGCACCATTTCCCCCGATTATCTGGTGCAGGACGGGGTGATTCCGCGCAGCAAGCTTCCCGAAGTTCTAGCGAAGGTCGGCGAGATCAGCACGAAATACGGGCTGCGCATCGCCAATGTGTTCCATGCCGGCGACGGCAATCTTCATCCGCTCATCTTATTTGATTCGAGAGTGCCTGGGGAGACGGAACGTGCGGTAGCCGCGGGCTCCGAGGTGCTCAAGGCTTGCGCGGACGTGGGCGGATCCATTACCGGCGAGCACGGAGTAGGCATTGAGAAGATGGAGGACATGCGCTTTATTTTTAATGAGCGGGAAATTCAAGCCCAGACGGATATTCGTGACGTATTCAACCCGCACGGCTTATGCAACCCGGACAAAGTATTCCCGAAACCTGCCCGTTGTGTGGAAGTTAAGAAATATGTCGCATCGTCCAAGTCGTAAAGAACTTCCGCTTGTGGTCAGTTGGCTGTACTTGTTCTTTGAAAACCTCAAACACATTGACTAAGCTGAGAAATGCGTGTTAGGATTGTGTGGAAATGAGGATATAATAGCTTGTAAATTCTGATATTATCGGAATTTACGGGATCGCATGGATGAAAGAAGGTTGCGCGATGGATCAAAAATATGCCGTTCCTGCACTCGATCGGGCACATGCCGTGTTGAAGCTGCTTGCCGATGAACCGTTTAGATGGAAATTATCCGATATATCCAAGCATTTGCGCATCAGTAAGAGTACGCTGTACTCTCTGCTGTCCACGATGGAACGTCTGCAATGGATACGGAAAGACCGAAACGAGACGTATGCGCTCGGAAGTTCGCTCGGAGATTTCGGAGGAGCCTATTTCAGGCAGTATGATCTGATTGAGGAATTTAAACGAGCCTCTGAGCCGGTCATGCAGGTTCTTCAGGAATCGGTACAGTTAGCTCGTTTAGATGGGAATACGGTCTTATATCTTGCTAAAACGGAAGCGCCTTCTCCGGTTCAGATGGTGTCAGGTCCGGGCGTGCGATTTCCAGCACATGCAACCGGTCTTGGAAAGTCGCTGATGATGGATATGGACACCAAAGAAATTGCACGAATTTTTCCTGAGGAGACGCTGCCTCAATTGACTTCGCATACGATCGACTCGAGGGAGGACTTTTTAAGGGAACTGGAGAAAGCCCGACTTCTTGGCTACTCCATGGATTTTCAAGAGGGTGTCATGGGATTTTGCTGTGTGGCCGCACCGGTTCGGCAAAAGGGAAACGTAGTCGCTGCAATCAGCTGCTCCATGCCGATTCATCATTGGGAAGAAAAGAAAGACAGAGCCATAAGGGAGATTTGTGCTTTGGCCAAAAAATTGTCAACGTCCATCTGAGTCTCGAAAATCCCGATAAAACGTCTAACGACGAGCGGGATTTTTTCTGCTGGACCGACTGCAAATCGTGTTCCAATTCCCATTGACGTTATGGGAATATTATTTTAGATATAATATAGAACGATGTTCAATATAATGAACAAAGGGATGATGAAAGATGAAACTTGCCCGATTCACTGTTTCCGGGGTAAATGGGATTTTGAGCGGCATTATCGAAGGAAGTATCGTTAAGGAATTTACCGGAGATTTATTTGGCGCCCATACATTAACAGGGAGGAGTTTTCCGCTGGGTGATATTCGATTTAAAGCGCCGCTTGATCCGAGACATATCATCGGCATCGGCAAAAATTTTGCGGCTGAGGGGACCGAGAAGCCGCATGTTCCCGAAATGCCGATTTTATTTTTCAAGCCGCTTAGTACGGTGGTCGGTCCTGAGGATCCGGTACTCTTACCTCACGGGACGGAGGAGATCAGGTTCGAATCGGAGCTTGCCGTCATTATTGGGAAAATCGCGAAAAATCTGAGCCCGGCGGAGGCGGACGAGGCGATTTTCGGATATACGGTAGCGAATGACTTTGGAGCCTTCAATTATTTCCACCCTGAGGGGCATTGGACGATCGGCAAAGCGTTCGATACGTTCTGTCCCCTTGGTCCGGTACTGGAGACGGAGTTCGATTATCGCTCTGCACGCATTAAAGCGGCCGTTAACGGGGTTTTGAAACAGGATAGCCCGATGGAGCGCATCATTACGCGGATCGACGTCATGATCTCCTACATCAGCCGGTTTATGACCCTTATGCCGGGCGACGTTATTTTGACGGGAACCCCCGCAGGATCGGAAGCTGTTCGCGACGGCGATGTGATCGATTGTTATATTGAAGGGATAGGAAACCTTCGAAACCAAGTAAAAGCGGAGTAAATGATATGGAGGAGGAGTTTATCGATGGAACAATACATCAAGGTAGGCCATCTGCAGGTTGCATCTGAGCTATATCAGTTTATCAACAAGGAAGCATTGCCTGGAAGCGAGGTGGATGAAGGGCATTTTTGGTCTGAGTTGGAACTCCTTATCACTGACCTGATACCTAAAAATAAGGCTTTACTGGCCATAAGGGATCAATTGCAAGAGCAAATCAACGATTGGCACCGAAAAAACGGTGAGAGGTATCGTTTCAACGAATATAAATCGTTTTTGACTGATATCGGTTACTTGGAGCCGGAAGCTGAAGATGTTCAGGTGACGACCCAAAATGTGGATGACGAAATTGCTCTTCAAGCCGGACCTCAGCTCGTCGTGCCGGTCAACAATGCCCGTTACGCGCTTAACGCAGCGAATGCCCGCTGGGGGAGCCTTTATGACGCTCTTTACGGAACTGATGCGACGGATGACGAAGAAGGTGCCAAGCGAACAGGTGGTTACAATCCGATCAGAGGCGGAAAAGTCATTGCGTACGCGAAAAGCTTCTTGGATCAGGCAGTGCCGCTGATGGAGGGTTCGCATGATGACGCCGTTCGCTATTCGATTGTAGAGGGGCAGCTATCTGTTTCGCTGGGCAGCGGGGAACAAGCGGGATTAAAAGAGGCCACTAAGCTTGCCGGCTATCAAGGCAGACCGGAAGAGCCGACTTCCCTCCTGTTTGTGAATAATGGGCTGCATTTTGAAGTTCAAATCGACCGCCGCCACCCGATCGGCCAAACGGATAAGGCCGGCATAAAAGATATTCTGATGGAAGCGGCGCTAACCACGATCATGGATTGCGAAGATTCCGTAGCGGCGGTAGACGCGGAAGACAAAGTATTGGTATACCGCAATTGGCTGGGACTTATGAAAGGAACCTTATCCGCGGAATTCACGAAAGGCAATCAATCGATTACCCGGACGCTCAAGCCTAATCGCAGGTTTACGTCGCCTTTGGGAGAGGAGCTCAGCTTACCCGGGCGTTCATTGTTGTTTGTACGCAATGTCGGACATCTGATGACGATTGATGCGATTTTGGACTCTAGCGGGCAGGAAATTCCCGAAGGGATTTTGGATGCTGTGGTGACCAGCCTTATCGGCAAGCACGATTTATTGAAAAATGGTCCGTACACCAGTTCTGCCAAAGGCTCCATCTACATCGTGAAGCCGAAAATGCATGGATCTCAGGAAGTCGCTTTTGCAGGCGAGTTGTTTGACCGGGTGGAAGACATGCTCGGCTTAGAGCGTCATACGATCAAAATCGGGGTCATGGACGAAGAACGCCGTACTTCTCTCAATTTGAATGCCTGCATTCGTGAAGTGAAGGAGCGGATCGTGTTTATTAATACCGGATTCCTGGATCGAACCGGGGACGAGATTCACACATCCATGGAAGTAGGTCCCATGATTCGTAAGAACAACATGAAGTCGGCGAAGTGGCTGCAGGGCTACGAGCAATCCAACGTGAGCATCGGGCTGGCCTGCGGCCTGCAAGGACGCGCTCAGATCGGCAAAGGGATGTGGGCGATGCCCGACCTCATGAAGGAAATGCTGAAGTTGAAGATCGCTCAGCTTGAGGCTGGCTGCAACACGGCATGGGTGCCATCGCCAACGGCGGCTACGTTGCATGCACTTCATTATCATCAAGTCGATGTGAAGGCGGTGCAAGAACGATTAAAGCAAAACGGCCAGGACTTCCGGGACGATATTTTGGACATTCCGGTGGACAAGAACCGAAATTGGAGTCCTGAAGAGATTGCGCAGGAGTTGGACAACAATGCCCAAGGCATCCTTGGCTATGTCGTTCGCTGGGTAGAGCAGGGAATCGGATGCTCGAAAGTGCCAGATATTAATAATGTAGGTTTGATGGAGGACCGGGCTACCCTACGCATCTCAAGCCAGCATATGGCGAACTGGCTGCATCACGGGATTTGCACGAGGGAACAAGTTATGGAAACGATGAAGCGCATGGCAAGAGTGGTCGATGAGCAGAACGCCGGTGATCCGGCATATCATCCGATGGCCGATGATTACGAACGCTCCGTGGCGTTTCAAGCGGCCTGCGAGCTTGTATTCGAAGGATACAACCAGCCAAACGGCTACACGGAGCCTATACTTCACCGCAGACGTAAGCAATTTAAGGCCATGTTGAAAGTGTAACCGCATTGATAGAGAAGGCATGTTGTCGCAGCAGCATGCTTTTTCCTTTATCCAAGGAAGATTTTTCCGGATTGAATATTGAAAAAGGCGGCGATAAATATGGCGTTACGTGAAGATGCACTCGAATTACATCGGAGTTTCAAAGGTAAGCTGGGTATCGTTTCAAAAGTTCCTGTATTAAATTCTAGGGATTTGAGTTTGGCCTATTCCCCGGGCGTAGCCGAACCTTGCCGGGAGATCAGCAAGTGGAAAGAATGTGTGTATGATTATACCAATAAAGGAAACATGGTCGCGGTAGTTACCGACGGTACGGCCGTGTTGGGGCTTGGCGCCATTGGACCCTATGCGGCATTGCCGGTGATGGAAGGAAAAGCGGTTTTGTTTAAGCAGTTTGCCGGAGTCGACGCTTTTCCGATTTGTATCAATACTTCCGATATTGATAAACTGGTTGAGACCGTCAAATTGCTTGAACCGGTCTTCGGCGGCATTAATTTGGAGGACATAGCGGCACCGGCTTGTTTCGAGATTGAAGAGCGTCTCAAAAAGGAACTCGAGATTCCCGTCTTTCACGATGACCAGCACGGAACGGCCATAGTCACATTGGCCGGGCTGATCAATGCCGCAAAAGTGGTAAATAAAAGACTGGAGGATCTGCATGTCGTCATCAACGGTTCGGGGGCGGCCGGCATCGCCATCGCGAAACTGCTTCTTCAAATAGGAATATCAAACATGATTATTTGTGATACGAAAGGTGCCATCTACGAAGGGCGTACGGAAGGCATGAATGGTATAAAAAACGAAATCGCCAATCTGACGAACCGGCAAAAAACGGCAGGTCTGTTGGAACAAGTTATCGCAGGTGCGGACGTTTTTCTTGGCGTTTCGGCAGCAGGAGCGTTGACGGCGGATATGGTACGATCCATGGCGAAAGACCCTATCATTTTTGCCATGGCCAACCCCGATCCTGAAATATTGCCGGAGATTGCGCTCGAAGCGGGGGCTAAAGTGGTCGGTACGGGACGCTCGGATTATCCGAATCAAATTAACAATGTGCTGGCCTTTCCTGGAATTTTTCGAGGAGCCCTTGATGTCAGAGCAACTGAAATAAACGATGCTATGAAAATCGCGGCTGCCCGGGTCATAGCCGAATTAATCAGTGATGAAGAATTGAACGGAAATTATGTGATTCCCAGGCCGTTTGACGAGCGCGTCGTTCCTAAAGTGGCGGCCGCTGTCGCAATAACCGCGCAAGAAACAGGTGTCGCCCTAATGGGAAAGGAGGGGAAAGCGTGAGAGTGGTTATCCGCACCGGATTCTTTCAAAGGCAGTTTGTCCGCTTCGCAGGTTGCGGAAACCATGGCGCGGGCCGTACAAAGTGAGATTTCTTCGGCCCAAGTGATCCAAATCCCAATGGCGGACGGCGGTGAAGGAACCGTCGATGCGCTGGTGGCTGCGTTAAACGGAAATGTCCTCGGTTTTGCGTTTCTCGTGCTTGGGGCCGACTTGGTCCCAGGAGCGAAGTTCGTTGAGAAAATGACCGGACTCAAGGATTGGATTCATGGTGCGGATTGGGTATTAACGGGGGAAGGACGCAGCGACAGCCAAACGCTTTATGGCAAGCTACCTCGATATGTAGCTGAAATAGCTCGGGACGCTGGGACGGAGGCCGTGCTCATTTCCGGCAGCTTCGGGCCAGGCAGTGAAAAGCTACTCTCCTATTTTTCGGCATGTTTTTCCATCGTTGACCGTCCAGCTGCACTAGAGGAATGTATGGAACGAGCTGAAATACTGTTGTATGAATGTACCCGCAACATTGTACGTTCGATCGTCAGAGCACAGAATCAAAATCTACAAATGAGCAACTAATTAACATAAACCTCTATCGAAGTGATAACTTTACTTTGATGGAGGTTTTTCTGTGTATTTTGCATCAAATTAATCAATCCTGTGGCATGGCTTTTTACATATGAACTACGAGAAAGAATTAGTCGTTATTGCATAAACATTAAATGCTCTCAAGGAAGCAAACTTGAAAATCCAAAGCGATACATCAGTTGTAAATGCTATTAAATGAGATTTGACCGTACTTTTAGAAATACCATGTCACTATTGTTTGAAAGTGTGTCCAATTTCCATGCCGGGTTACTTAATTCTATAATTCGTTGCCAATCACGGTCATTTTTCTAAATGCTTGTACTCTCTGATTCGTTAGTAGGTGATTACGTATAGGCATAGTCTTGAATGGGAGAGCAGAGGCTTGGTTAATATGTATAGAATGTACTTATGGGTATGCACGAAAGTACAAGTTATTTTTGGGGAAACATACTATAATCATAACTATGGAAAAAAGGAGTGTGTCATGTCATATAAAACGAATCATTCTGAGAGTTCTGACTTCGGACCCGATATAACTCACCATTGGGACAAGTTATACAATTATGAGCAATTATCTATTTCAAAGGGACCCATCGTTTTCTGGGTTATCCTGGTTTATTTTGCAACAATAATTTTACAGACATTATCTGTTCCTATGTTGATTCCTAGCCTGATGTTTACAGGGATAATAGGCATTCATGTTACTTTGTATTGGTTTTCAAAAGCCTTTTTAACAAAAAGACCATGGCTTTATTTTGTTGTCCAGGGATTTTTAATTTTGGCATGTGCTTATCTTATGCCCGATGGTTACCAACCTGTTCTCATAGGTTTATTTCCAGTACTGATCGGTCAAAGCATTGGGGTTTATTTTAACACTTTTAAAGTAATTTTTGTTTGTCTGTTTATCTTTCTTTTGGTTTATGGTGCTTTAACGTATCACATACAATCGAAAGAGCTTGGTGACTTGCTGCTTTTTCTAAGCTTGTTTCTCTTGTACACGATCATTACGATAGCATATGCCACTCTCTTTTTTAAACAGGTGCGTGCTCGAATTCGTATGCAATCATTCTTGCAAGAATTGGAGCTCACTCATCAGAAAGTAGAGGAACTAACCTTGGTAAATGAGCGCCAGAGAATGGCAAGAGATTTACACGATACCTTGGCTCAGGGTTTGGCGGGTCTCATTATGCAGTTGGAGGCAGTAGATGCACATTTATCAAACAGGAATATTACAAGAGCTCAAGAGATTATAATACAATCTATGTCTCAAGCGAGGAAAACACTCAGTGACGCTAGGGGGGCAATTGATGACCTTCGCTCAAAGTCTCATTCAAAAACGGATTTCAAGGAAATTCTCCAAGAAAAAATTAATCGATTTACGAATGCGACTGGTATTCAAGTTGCTTCGGATATAAGGATCTATGTTCCATTAGCTGACCTCATTATGGAACATAGCGTGTATTTGGTAAGCGAAGGCCTGACCAATATAGCAAGGCATGCTCAAGCAAGGAATGCTTGGATAGATGTAATTAGCAATAATGATTGCATCCATATTCGAATTAAGGATGATGGTACTGGGTTTAACACAGAGGATATCGGAAAGAAGCCCGGTCACTATGGTTTGCTAGGGATGATCGAACGTACTCGATTGATAAACGGAACATTTAATGTAAGCAGTGGACCAGAAGGAACTTGTTTCGACATTAAAATTCATCATATGAAAGGAGACTCGTTATGAAACATAAGGTGCTTATTGTGGATGATCATTATGTTGTTAGAGAAGGGTTAAAATTAATATTGGAAACAAACGATCACTTTCAAGTTATTGGTGAAGCAGAAAATGGGGAAGCAGCCTTACAATTGATGGAAGAGCTACAACCTGATGTGATACTAATGGATTTAAATATGCCCCAAATGAGTGGTTTAGAAACAATGCAGATTTTAAAGGAAAGAAAGTATAATGTGCCCATCATCATTCTAACTACGTATAATGAAGATGAATTGATGATAAAAGGGCTAGGATTAGGAGCAAAGGGGTACTTATTAAAGGATACAGGCCGAGATAACTTATTCAGAACCATTGAATCTGCAATACGAGGGGAAACATTGCTTCAACCGGATGTTACCGCAAGAGTATTTGCTATGACAGAAAACAGTATTTCCTCGTTTTCAAAATTCGAAAAACCTACAATGTCAGAAAAAGAGCAAATGATTCTTCAAGCCATTGCAAGAGGCCTTCGAAGTAAAGAAATTGGTTTTGATATGGGGATCTCTGAACGAACAGTGAAGGCTCACCTGACGAATATTTATAATAAGCTTGGCGTAGATTCTCGTTCAGAAGCGGTTGCTGTAGCTTTAGAACGAGGAATTATTCATCTTTGAATACATTAGCTAGGCATAATTTCTTTGCCCAATCGTACATAAGGCATCTGCCCTTATGTACGATTTTTTTTTTTGTAAAAAAGTTTAGGATGATGATGCAGTATGTTGAAAGTATTGAAAGGAGTATAGGAATGAATCTATTAACACGCTTTTCTATGAAGAACGTTTCTGCGCTATTCATGATTATGGTTCTGCTTTTTGTAGGGGGGGCTTACTCAACAACTCAGTTAAAAGTAGAAAACATGCCAGATGTATCGTTTCCGGTACTCGTTATTACTACAAGTTATACTGGATCTCCGAAGGATGTTATGGATGAAATCACGGATCCAATCGAAAAAAAATTGGCGAATCTTGAGAATCTAGATTCCATGTCATCGACATCAAGCGATAATTACTCGAATATCGTTCTCATGTTCAAGCAGGGAGTGGATATGGATAAGAAAAAGCTGGATGTCCAGGATCTATTAACCGAAGTAACATTGCCACAAAACGCAGGCACACCCAAAACCTCGACCTATGGCGCAGCGTCCTCCCCGTCGAATTATTTAGTCGTGCATGCTGGCAATGGAATGAGCCAAAGTGAGTTGGATAAAGATTTTAAAGACAAAATTAAGCCGGCCCTAGAAGGAATTAGAGGAATTGACCATATCGATATCATCGGCGAACGAGAGACATCATTGGAGATTCAACTTGAAGCAGACGCACTTGATTACTATAATCTATCTCCGTCTCAAGTCAGCAATGCCATTACCGCCGCTGCAACTAAGAGTCCGATTGGTAGAGTGGAGATTAACGGAAATAATAAGATGACCCGGGTAACCGGAGACCTAGAAAGCTTGTATGCCTTGGAACGTCTCGAAATAAAAAGTCCAAACGGAAATATTGTCACCCTTGCTCAATTAGCTAAAGTAAAGGCGATCACAGAATCGAAATTTAAAGGAAGACTAGATGGGCAACCGGCAATTGGCGTGATTCTATATAAAGCAAGAAGTGCTAATGCGGTGGACTTCTCCGATTCAATCAATGAAAAGCTTAACGAGTGGCAAACTACATTGCCGAATATTACCTTTAAGCAAACATTTGATAGTGCAGATGAGATAAAACACTCCATTGATGGGTTAATTCGAGAGGGGATTGTAGGGGCTATATTGGCCGCATTGATGATTTTGTTTTTTCTACGCAATGTCAGGATGACGTTAATTGTCCTTGTGTCTCTTCCACTCTCTATTTTGATCACATTGATGCTGATGTTTCAGTTTGGAATAACGCTCAATACGATGTCACTTGGCGGTATATTTATGGCCATAGGACGTGTTGTGGATGACTCCATCGTAGTAATTGAGAATATCTATGCCAAATTAGAAAAAGCTCATGAACGAAATGAATCTGTGATTGCTTTTGCCACAAGAGAAGTATCCTCAGCTATTACATCGTCGACTTTGGCAACTGCCGGGGTGTTTGTTCCACTAGGACTAGTATCCGGTTTTATTGGAGAATTTACCAAACCATTTGCAATAACTATCGTATGTTCACTACTAGCCTCATTACTTGTTTCTTTAACTGTTATTCCGATGCTGGCCAAGCTGTTAGTTCTGCGTGGGAAATCAACAAAAAATCTTCATGATGACTCCAACCCATCCAGTTTGATTCAGTTTTATGAGAAAGTACTAGTCTGGTGCTTGAAAAATCGTATGAAGACCTTGGTGTTATCAGGTTTAATTTTTGTTATTACGATCGCTGTTTCACTTCCTACACTATCTGTATCGCTTATGCCAAGTCCGAAAACATCTCAAACCATGTATTTTCAGATCAAGATGCCTTACGAAACTTCATTCGAATCAACGGATGCGAAGACCAAGGAGATCGAAACTGTCCTTTTGGATAAAAAAGATTCCAGCGGTGCTCCGGTTTTTAAATTCGTAGAAGTGTTAGTGGGATATGCCGGTGATGATGAAGAGAGAAGCCCGTATGCTTCACAAATCTTTGTTCAACTGAATGATAATGTTGATGCAAATAAATTAAAGGAGCAAATCACAGCCTTTATCCTCTCTGAACTACCTGCCGGTTCTGAAGTAGAGCCCAAATCGATGGAAGGAAGCATGGGGAGCTCTCCTGACTTTGAATACAGTTTAAAAGGTGAGGATCAGCTTCAATTAGAGAAAGCTGCATCGTTGGTAAAGGCAAGGTTAAGTACGATACCCGAACTTACAGAAGTTGAAGATAATCTCAGTGATGCTAAAACTGAAATTGAGATTAAGGTTGATCAGAGCAAAGCCAGAGCCTATGGTTTAAACCCTGCGACGATAAAAGATACAGCGCGTGCTTGGATTCAAGAGCAAAAACTAGGCGACTTAAAGTTTGATAATGTTGTATATGCCACTAAAGTTTCTCTAGATAAAGCGGACAAAGATACACTTCGGAAGATTGAAAATATCCCCTTGAAAAGTGATAACGGATCGGTTGTTTTATTGAAAGAGCTAGCTAAAGTGAACGAAATAAAAGGAGCCGTATCCCTTACACGTGAGGATCAACATCAACTTGTTAAAGTGACTGCGAAAATTGCAGGGGAAGACAAAAGTGGTATAAGTGCCCAAATTGGAAAAAGCTTGAGTGATCTAGAGCTTCCCGATGGAGTGACACCGTCAGCTGGTGGAGTAACGGATGATATTAACGATAATTTCTCCCAAATGGGTATTGCAATGGTCGTCGCTGTCCTTATTGTTTATCTTATTATGGTTTTAGCTTTTGGAAATGCGAGTGCACCATTCTCAATTATGTTTTCACTGCCATTGGCGGCCATTGGAGGGCTCCTTGGTCTGGTAGTTACAGGAGAAGCACTTAATGCAACTTCTATGATTGGTTTTCTTATGCTTATAGGTATTGTGGTTACCAATGCAATTGTTCTGATAGATAGAGCGCAACAACTTCGAGAAGCAGGTATGATGGTTCAAGAAGCGTTAATTGAAGCGGGAAAGGTACGATTGCGGCCGATTATGATGACTGCTGGTGCGACAATTGTGGCCTTGGTTCCTCTTGCATTAGGACTTTCCGGTGAAGGGGTTTTAATAGGAAAAGGACTTGGAATCGTAGTTATCGGTGGCCTCATGACCTCTACGGTATTAACTCTTGTGGTCGTTCCGATAATTTATGAAATGATTGAGAACTTAAAAGCTAAGTTTTCAAGAAGTTTTAAATTTAACGTAAACGAAGAAGTACAGGCATAGTAGAGAAAAGTAGAGGAGATAACAATGAAAAAGGATAGCCAGTGGAAAACGAAAAATAAAATCAAAGTACTATCGCTTTTATTAACAGTGTCGGTCATTATTGGTGCAGGTTGTTCTAATGGGTCACAATCGGAAACCGTTGAATTGAACCCGAGGTCTATCAAAACGGAAATGATCAAAAAACAGAAAATCGGTGCCCCTATTGAACAAGTAGCAGAAGTAAAGGCGGGAACAACTCTGGACGTTGTTGCTAAGGCAAACGGTGAAGTTGTAAATGTCCTAAAGAAACGGGGAGAATATGTTGAAAAAGGAGACGTGCTTTTCATCATCGATAGCAAGCAAGCCGAAATTGTGAGAAGGAAGAGTGAAGTGGCGCTTCAAAGTGCGCAAGAAACATTAAAAAAAGCAGAAGATGATCAAGCAATGAATCATAAAAACTTGCTTGATGAGGTAACCCGTGCAGAAAATGCTCTCCAAAACGCAAAGCAAGATTATAATAAGTTACGCAACGATTTTGATTCAGGTCTTTCTACTCAGCATATGATAGATCAATTAAAACAAAGTGTTGAGAATGCGGAAATGAATTTGAAATCCGCTCAAAACAAATTAAGCGCTAATGATAATTCCAACTCACTTGCTTCTTATAAAACTCAGCTCGAAGCAGCGAGTTGACCCTTAATGATTCTGTACTTTCTATTGAAAATTACAGTGTTATTGCGCCTGGTAGCGGTATATTAACCGACTTTAATGTTGTGGCAGGTCAAACTGTTTCATCAACTGGAGGAAAATTGGGACAAATCCAACAGATCGATCCGATCAAAGTGACTGCTGAATTATCGGAGAACAATTATCAGCTGTTGAAAGGAAAACAGGAACTTGTTTACTATGATCCTGATCCCCCTACCAACAAGGGTACTGCTAAAATCAGTTATCTTGCCCCGATTATGAGCGCAACATCTAAAACTTATACTCTAGAGCTCGAGGTATCGAACAAAGAACATCAGCTTCGACCAGGAAAAAGATATATGATTGAGCTCACGACTGAAGCGGAAGAACAAGTAAGTGCCATTCCGACATTAAGTGTAATTCGTGAAAACTCTGACACATTTGTTTTTGTTAAAAGTGGAGGGCAATATCAAAAACGTAAAGTTTCGCTTGGACGGATTAATGGAGAGTATCAGGAAGTACTAGCCGGTGTCAAAGAGGGAGAGCAGCTCGTGATAACTGGACAAAATACCTTAAAGGATGGACAAAGTGTAGAAAGTTAGAAAATAAAATGGACTGAGAAAATAAAGTGTTTTCTAACGGGAGCATGCGGTACTCTCTATGAAATGCACAAAAACCTAAGCTTGTGAATGTATACAATGATACAGAGGGATTCGATTTTCTGGGAATGCATTACCGCAAACTGCCTTCGCAGAAGATTGTTTATCTTTCTACGAACAAGCACAAACGGAAATTTCAGAGATGGGGACCAGAATTTAGTGAGGCTTTGGGGTCTGTAAAATAAAATGTGTAACCTGCAACCTTGAAGGAACTGTTTAAAGACGCGCTTCAGGAAGCATTGGAGGCAACTCGGCTAATATTTGGTTCGTACAGATTGTGGATGCGAATATGCCATAAATACAAACCGAGAAATAGTTGAGAGGACATATTTTATTATGGGATATTCAATTCTAACCAATCGACGAATCTCAAAACTAACTTGGCCCGAAAAAGAAAAAGTGATGGGGGATTGAAAAGGAATCGAATCCGCCGGGGTGAATCTATAATTGAGATTCAGCATTGGAAACGCTGGAAGAATGATGCTCGGTATCTATTGTATAGATACCATTCCCAAGTCATTAGAACCCTTTACGAACACGAACATTACTATGAGCAAATTGGTATGTTAGATCAAAAAGGGGAGTATGAGTTTCTTCATCTCGTTAAAAATACTTGTAAGCAAATGCTAATTGAAGACAAATTGTTGTTTTTTCAATTGGGATCAAGCTAATTTGTTAAAATTCCAATGATGGGATCCTCCGCAAATTTTTTATTCTTGATCGATCGATCTGAAAAGTGTAGAATAGATTAAGAAGGGAGGTTACTAAATGGCAAGAAGCAAGGAGTTTGACACAACTGAGGTTTTGCATAAGGCAATGGAAGTGTTTGGTTATTACGGCTACGAAGGTACATCTCTCCAAAATTTGCTTGACGGACTTGGGATTGCTCGCCAAAGTTTGTATGATACTTACGGGACGAAGAGAGATTTGTTCGTCAAGGCTGTGAAGCATTATGTAGAGGAAAAGTCCTCAGCGGTTGTTGCTCACTTGGAGCGTACGGAGTCGGTTAAAAAAGCAATCAACGACATTTTCCAAGTCATTGTGACTGTACTGCAGGATGAAGAGCGACAAAAGGAATGTTTGATTCTGTATAGCGCCATCGATCAAGTGCCTCATGAGCCCGAAATTGCAGCAATCTTTGAAAGAGACCGATTGATTTTGGAAAAGGCCTTTTATGAAGCGTTGTTGCGAGCTCAGACTCAGGGAGAGATAAGCCCAAATAGGGATTTACTAGCGCTTGCTCGATATTTATATCATGCTCGATACGGATTAACGCAATCCGCGAAACTATCCGATGATCCTAAGGTTTTGGAAGATATTTCAGCTATTATACTCTCCACGCTCGATCAGTAATGATTGGGCGCAGAGAGATATTAACTAGCTGTATTCATAGTAGCATGCATGATAAAAAAATTTTTTTGATAATATCAGACTGTTTGGTCTGTTAAATAACCTTTTAAGGAGTGAATAATTCATGATTTACTATGAATCCCCGCAAGCAGACGTTGAATGGAATGAAACTTTGAATTCCGTAGTTGTAACGTGGAAAGGCTTTGCTCAAGGCGAGAAATTTCAAGAACCGTTGAATAAAGCATTGAATCTGTCGAAACAGAAAAAGGCTGAAAAATGGCTGATCGATACCCGTTATGCATCAGCATCAACACAGAATGATCAAAAATGGATAGCCGAGCAGTGGCACCCAAACTTGATGGAGACTGGACTTCGTTCCCTTGCTATCGTAAAACCTAACAAAACAGTCGCTAATTTAAGCATAAACCGAACAATCTCTGATTTGGTCATTTCCTATGCCGTAGAGCATTTTACTACTCTGGACGAAGCTTCAATTTGGCTTTTGAAACGACAGGCAGGATAAAAAATAAAGGAATAAGTGAAAATTAATTATTGACTAAATGGTCCGGAAATGATAAGATGAAATCGTTAAGAAAACGGCACTTATGTTTATACAAATTAGACTAAATGGTCTGTAATGAATTTTAGATTAGGGGGAATCAAGTATGGTAATAATGGAATAAAGTGTTTCGAAGGCTTTTCTGAGTTAGAAAATTTGGTAAGGATGGCATTTTTTTTAATTAAACTAGACTGTTTAGTCTATAAAAGGAGGAAGTTTCAACAATGAATGTAACTAAGCACAAAGGTCTCGCACTATTGCTTTTAGCCGTATCCCAGCTGATCATGGCGCTCGATTATACGATTATTTTTGTGGCCTTGCCTTCACTAGGGGAGGCACTAGGGTTCTCAGCCAATAATTTGCAGTGGGTTGTCAGTGCGTACTCGCTTGTTTTCGGGGGATTTCTGCTGACCGGAGGACGATTGTCCGACCTGTTGGGGAGGCGAAAAATGTTTATCATCGCAATGGCCCTCTTCGGACTAGGTTCATTGCTCGGCGGTTTGGCAACCTCACAAATCATGCTGATCATAGCAAGGGGGCTGCAAGGACTTGGTGGAGCACTGTTGGCACCGTCGACATTATCGCTGATCATGTCCAATTTCAATGAGGGCACCGAGCGCAACCGGGCTATGGGCATTTGGGCAGCCATGGGCGGTGTCGGATTATCTCTCGGATTGCTGCTCGGTGGAGTGTTAACCAGTTATATCGGCTGGGAATCGACATTTTTCGTGAACGTGCCAATCACGATCATTGTCATCATTCTTGCTCCAATTGTACTCGTGGAGAGCAAAGTTGATTCTGGAAAGAGGCATTTTGATGCGGCGGGCACGATATCGGTTACGGCAGGAATGATCCTCATTGTCTATTACTTGATCCAGTCTCCAGTTAAAGGCTGGGGCAGTATAGAGACGCTCACGTTCGGACTTATTGGTGCCGTTTTGCTTCTGCTATTCGTCGTGATCGAGAATCGAACGAAGGATCCGTTAATTCCGTTCAGATTGTTCCGCAATCGTAACCTAACCGGAGCTGCATTGATGGCTGCATTGTTCTCAGCTTCGTTCGGAACGCTGTATTACTTCTTAACTTTGTACACACAAGGGGTACTGCACTTTTCTGCGATTCAATCTGGCTTAAGCTTTCTGCCTCTGACGATCAGCGCATTCTTTGGGGCAAAGCTTATCAATAAAATGTTAGCGATGGCTGGAGTAGCAGGTACGCTCGCCATCGGCATGGGACTTGGAGGTATCGGGTTCTTGCTGCTTAGCCAACTATCTGCTACGGGCAATGCGTGGGGAATGATTCCTGGAACCATCATCATAGGTATCGGTCAGGCTCTCGTATTTACAACGATGTTTATCGCAGGCAGTACAGGAATCGATCCGGAGGAGCAGGGTGTCGGATCTGCGATGATTTCGACTGGTCAACAAATCGGTGGTGCAGTAGGCTTGGCTGTCATTATGGCCATCATATCTGCTAGCCTCGGTTCAGAGGCAACGTTGGAATCCATGGCGGCCACTGATTTGAATCAAGCGATTCATACAGCATTCGTTATCGCCGCCAGTATTACGGCGCTGGCCATTTTTACTGCTCTCGTGGCTCTAAAACAGAAGAGAGTTTCAAACATCGAAACAAAAATACCTGCTCCTCATTGATTACAAACGAATTTCTTATCTCATCCTTCCGCGATTAGCGGATGAACGAAACGGAGGCTAACGAAATGTCTATAACTCCCAAAATATCCGTGCTGGACCTCGCACCGATTTTGGCAGGCGGGTCTGCAAAAGATGCGTACCACCGAACCTTGGAACTTGCGCGTCATGCTGAAAGGCTAGGGTATCACCGTTATTGGCTTGCGGAGCACCATAATATGCCTGGCATCGCCAGCTCGGCAACTTCGCTGCTCATCGGGCATGTGGCGGCGGGAACCGAAAAAATCCGGGTAGGCTCCGGTGGTATCATGCTGCCGAATCACGCCCCGCTCGTCATTGCCGAACAGTTTGGAACACTGGAATCCCTATACCCGGGGCGCATTGATCTGGGCTTGGGGAGAGCCTCAGGCACCGATATGCATACTGCCCGCGCCCTTCGGAGAACGTTGGGAACCAACGGGGGGGACTTCCAGGAGCTGCTGAACGAGCTGAAAGCTTTTTTGGAACCCGCGGCAGAGCGGATCGTCCCCGGAGTAAGGGCGATTCCCGGCGAGGGTCTGAACATTCCCATTTGGCTGTTAGGTTCCAGCGATTTCAGCGCACGATTGGCGGGACGTCTTGGGTTACCTTTCGCTTTCGCCAGCCACTTCGCCCCCGATGATTTACTCTTGGCGTTGGAAGTATACCGCAGCTCTTTCACTCCTTCGAAAGCGCTGGATAAGCCGTACGTCATGGTCGGATTAACAGTCATGGCAGCCGAAACGGTGGAGGAAGCCCGGTACCTGTCTACATCTGAGGCGCAGCAGGTTTTGGGCCTCCTTCGCGGCAAACCTAGTGAACTTCATCCTCCGGTGGAAAGCATGGATTCCTTATGGAATGAGCAAGAGAAGGCGCTGATTTCCAAACAGCTGGATTTTGGAATTATCGGAGATCGGAATACGATCCGCGAGAGGCTGCCTGCTATCCTGGCAGCAACGAAAGCGGACGAATTGATTGTGACAAACCACATATATGATCATCAAGCGCGTTTGCGATCGTTTGAAATATTTGCGAATACGGTCAACGAACTTCAGCAGTGATCACGTAGGTCCTATTATTTTGAGTTTATTAGATCGAATGGTCTGATATATATGTAAAAAACGACTGGAGGAAAATACAATGGTTAATCAAAAGCTGACGCAAGAAGCAATCCGTGAAAGAGCGCAGGAAGCATTCCGCAATCATCTGAAGCATTTGTCCGGTGGAAATATTGAGGCGTGGGTCAATTTATGGCAGGAGGACGGAGTACTTGAGTTTCCCTACGGTCCTGTAGGTTTTCCAGAGTTGAAGAAAGGGAAGGCGGATCTCTTCGATTACATGCAGAACTTTCCGAAGCATTTCGAAGTGCAATTCACGGACTTGGAATTTCACCTGACTGTCGATCCCGAGCTGGTGATTGCAGAATTCAAGTCGGTCGGGAAGCACCGGGAAACAGGTAACCCGTACAATCAGACTTATATCAGCGTGGTTCAAACGAAGGACGGTCTCATCTCACGCTATCGTGATTTCTGGAATCCGTTAGTCGCGATCGAATCCGTTGGCAATGTGAATGATGCAGTCCGTTTCTCGGAGAAATGATTGTTTTCGATTAGTCAAAGGCTTTGACATAAGTGGTTAAAAGCGAAATGTTCATAGGGACTTTTAAGTCTACAAAAAGAAAGGAGTAATCAATATGGCTAATGGCGGTAAAATTCTAGTAACAGGTGGGAGGGGCAAAACGGGAATCCGTATTGCTAAACGACTTTCAGATTTAGGCTATGCTGTTCGCACGGCCTACCGAGGTACTCCCGCAACTGTCAGCACAAATGAGCATGTGACCTTTGATTGGTTCGATGAAGCGACGTTTGAACCCGCATTAAAAGACGTTGATAAAATCTATTTGGTGGGTCCCCTTGCGGTCATGGACCCATCCAGAATCATGGTGTCGTTCCTAGATAAGGCATTAAATGCAGGTGTGCGCCGGGTTGTTTTGCTTAGCAGCGCTTCCGTGCCCGAAGAAGGCCCCGTTTTTGGAAAAGTGCATAAAGCAATCCGTCAGCTTGTGCCGGAGTGGGCGGTACTACGTCCTTCCTATTTTATGCAAAATTTCACCGAGGGTCACCATGGAGCTCAAATTAACAGTGATGGGATGATGATTACTGCTACAGGATCGGGGCGGATTGGATTCGTTGATGCCGACGATATTGCTGAGGTGGGTGTAAGGGCACTAATTGACGAACAGCCTCATAATACAGATCATATCATCACAGGTCCTCAATCCTTTAGTTACGCAGAAGCTGGAGAAATCATCGGCGCCGTTGCAGGGCGAACCATCAAACATGTGAATATTAGCAAGGAAGAACTAACGGGTGGATTGATGAAATTCGGGATGCCGGAAGACTATGCTCATTTTCTCGCAGGGCTGGATGAAGCGATCAGGCTTCACGGTACCGAAGATCAGGTTACGGATACCGTTGAACGTGTGACTGGACGTCCACCCAGGCCTCTGAAAGACTTCGCCATCGCTCACGCCTCTTATTGGAAACAGAAATGATTTAATACAAAATGAATAAGGAGTGGTAAATATGACATTCATTCCAGAAGATAACGAAAAGATGCGGGAAGCTTCACGGGAGATTTTCAGTAAGTTTTGCAATTCTTTTTTGAAAAAAGACATGAATCAGTTTATTGAGCTTTTTGATGACGATGCGCTGTTCGAGTTTCCTTTCGCTCTTAAAGGCTTTACACAAAAACTTGAAGGGAAGGCTGCCATTTATGAGTATATTAAAGACTTTCCTCAAAAGTTTGATATCTCCCGGTTCAGTGAACCCACATTCCACTTCACGTCGAACCCTAATATCATGGTAATCGAATTTGGAATTGAGGAGGCGCAAGTTTTGACTACCGGCAAGCCTTATTTTCAGAAATATATTTCTGTGATCGAAACCAGGGGCAATAAAATCGTACACTACAAAGATTATTGGAATCCAGTTGTGGGGCTTGTCGCTCTTTTGGACACGGCATCTATACAGAAAGTATTAGATGAACAATAATACCAAAAATTCAACCCGTTAGTTGCGATCGAATCCGTCGGCAGCGTAAATGATGCAGTCCGTTTTTCGGAAAATAAAAATTCTTTGTTCTCATCAGTCAAGGGCAAGCTCTCTTGACTGATCGAGTTTGATTTGTACGGGTGAAGTGGAAGGAGGTATGACTGGATGGCAAGAAGCAAGGAATTTGACACGACTCTGACCCTGCACAAGGCAATGGAAGTATTCGGTCATTATGGTTACGAGGGGACATCGTTGCAACTTCTACTAGAGGAGCTAGGTATAGCTCGACAAAGTCTGTACGACACTTACGGGACGAAACGGAACCTCTTTGTTACGGCGGTAAAGCATTATGTTAATGAAAAGTCTTCAGCGGTCGTCATCTATCTATCGAGAACTGAAGCTGTCAAAAAAGCAATTTCCGATATATTCTCTGAGATTGTCTCAACTCTTCGAGACGAGAAGCGGCGGAAGGAATGCTTAATTTTGTATAGTGCGATAGATCAGGTTCCCCATGATCCCGAGATCGCAGCACTTTTCGCACAAGATAAGAGTCGTTTGGAAAATGCGCTATACCAAGCTTTAACACGTGCTCAAAACCAAGGCGGGTTGAGTTCTAATCTGGACTTACCTGCGCTTGCGAGATATTTGTATCATGCGCGCTATGCTTTGACCCAGGTGGCTAAACTGACAAATGATCCCTCGGTTTTGGAACAAATCATGAAGGTAACTCTAACTTCACTTGATGCCGAATGAAGCAATCAAGTTCCAATCCGCGCTTTGCGCGGATTTTTCGTCTATAAGCGCCATAAATGAAAATCTAATCACTCAATGGTGACCGTTATCCGGTCGAAAGGAAGGAAATTAGACGGTTATAAGCGGCGTACCGTTTTGTTTTTGTTGGTCAGCATGAAATGGGCCTGATTGGAGCTTTCTTTGCAAGTATAGGCTGAATTGCTTGATTGTTGCGGTCGATTTGTAATTGAGCATTGAATCTCTGAATCGGGTAGATAACTGGAAAACCTCCATCTATTATTGCTGAAATTGCTTATAAATGTAGCGAATTAGCTCCAGAAAATCGTTACTGCTAGATGGGTTGGCACATAAAACGACCGTCAGGCGATCTGCCCTGACGGTTGTTCAATGTCATATAGATGAATTCGAGGGAGGATATTGGAAATCATTCGAAAATCATTTACTTTTCAAGCTGTTCCTGTATAATTTAATCATAAGAATTTTAAATGATTATATCCTACTTACATAATTAATTTTTATGAAAGGGGCGTGAATGCTCCCATGGAAGATAAAGACTGGCTTATTCTGAAAACATTATATTCGAAAAAAAATATTACCAGAGCCGCAGAGCAGCTTTACATATCCCAGCCCGCTCTGACGTACCGTGTACAGCAGCTAGAGAAGGAATTTGGCGCCAAGATCGTATCCCGCGGCAAAACGGGTGTGGAGTTTACTCCCCAGGGCGAATGTTTGGTCCAATATGCGGAGCAAATGCTGCATGAGCTGAGGAGGACCAAGGAGCGCATATTAAGTATGAACGATCAGGTCGTAGGCACGTTGCGGCTCGGCGTATCCGCAAGCTTCGCGCGGTACTATTTACCGCCTCTGCTCAAAAGCTTCGTCCGCCAGTACAGCGGAGTGGAAATCAATGTGAAAACTGGATTGAGTTCCGACATATTGTCCTCCGTCCAGAAGGAAGAGGTGCATCTCGGCATCCTGAGAGGAAACCACAGTTGGTCGGAGCAATCGCTGCTGCTGACCAGCGAACCCCTATGCCTCATCGCTAAAGATCGGATCGATCTCCACGAGCTTCCGTCCTTACCGAAAATTAATTACGTCATTAATGACCTCCGCTTGCGGCAAAACATCGAAAAATGGTGGATGGAAAGATTCTCGGTACCGCCCCTTATTACAATGGAGGTCGACAGCATTGAAACCTGCGTCGAGCTGGTTAATAGCGGGATGGGCTACGGAATCGTTCCGCACATGAGCCTGCAAAATCATAAGTCGCTGTTCGTACACAACCTCCAGACAAAAAGCGGCGAACCGATTATTAGAGAAACTTTGCTCATCTACCGCAATGCTTCGTTGGAATTTTCGGTTGTCAAAGCATTTGTAGATTTCATGGGTAATAATCTTGAGAATGTTGTCGGCTAATGGACCGACGAAATATTTTTTTTAACGCCACCGGTATGATGAACAAAACGAAAAATACCCTAAACAGCTGATAGGCTGCAACTTTTGAAACATCAGCATGAATGGCCGCTGCCGTAACTCCCATCTCCGGCAAACCGCCCGGCGCTATACTTAAAAATGCCGTTACAAAGCTGATTGGCTGGATCCGGCTCAGCAAATACGCACTCGCCAACGTCATGCCCACAAGCAGAACGCTGCCGGCAATACTATAAGGGAGAAGACGGCGCCAGCCGCTTAACGCTTCGAGCTTGATGCCTTGTCCAAGATAGATGCCGATGCACAGCTGCGCAATAATGACAACAAGCTGTGGCAAGTGCGGTAGGGCCATGCCGGACGCCGAGATGGCGGCGGAAACGATAAGCGGTCCGATCAGCCAAGGGTTCGGAAATTTGAGCCTTACGGCGAAAACAGCTGCCAGCAATACGAGCACAACTGCGACGGGTATCATGGACCATGAAGTGTCAGACACCGACAGGACGCTTTGCGTTTGCAACCGGGAACTGTCCCCTGCAGCGGCCAGACCGTGTACGGCGACAAAAGGCACCATAAACGTAACTATCAGCATCCGGATTGTTTGCATGAACGTAACGATCGTCGGTTCCGCACCTTCAATTTCTTCGCTTAACGGAACCATTTGCGAAATCCCCCCGGGAATGCAACCCATGATACTGCTCGGAAGACTGATTCCGGTACGTTTGGCTATAAGGAAAGCCAGTCCCAGGCTGGAGCCGGTCAGCAAGGCGGTAGAGATGACCATAGAGGGCAGCGAAACGGCTATTTGCTGTGCGCTCTCTGCGGTAAACGCCAGCCCCATGTTGTATCCTAAAAGCATCTGCCCTCCGTTTCGCAAGCTTCTCGGCCAATATAACTTGCTTTTAAAAGCAACCTGCCAGACCAGAACTGCTGCAAGCGGTCCTAACATCCAAGCGAGCGGAAAATGCAATAACGTAAATAGAAAACCTCCAATACAAGCAATCAGAATCGTTTTCACGATCTGCCATACATGCGTCTTACTAATGCCGGTCAATCCGAACATGATGTAAACCTTCTTTCACAATGCACTCACCGCACGCTCAATCCGTTCCAAAGCTTCTTGCAGAACGGCTCTGCGGCAGCCGATGTTCATTCGCATAAAACCTTGCCCTTCCGCGCCGAATATCATGCCGTCATGCAAGCCCACTTTAGCCTGCTCCAGCATAAAGGTCCGCAGTACTTGCTGAGACATCCCCAGCTGCCTGCAATCCAGCCACATCAAATACGTCGCTTCCGGTCTAATGACTTCAATCCCAGGAATATGGCATTCAACATAATCCGTCAGAAGGCGTACGTTTTCCGCCAAATATTCGACCAACTGATCCGCATAATAATCGCACTCAATATAGGCCGTTTCAAATGCCAACGTACCGAAAATTGTTCTACCGTCAGCTTTGTTCGCCGTAATGGTATTCTCATAGGTCCGGCGCAGCGTTTCGTTCGGGATAATGATAGCCGCCGTGCGAAGTCCGGGGGTATTAAACGTTTTGCTCGGATTCAGGCACATGATGCAATTATCCTTAATTTCCCCGGACAACGACGGAAAAGGTATATGGGTGTGGCCTTCGTACACGATATCGGAATGAATTTCATCGGATACGATAATAACGCCGTGTTTTATGCACATTTCGCCGATGCGGGTTAATTCTTCCCTGGTGTATACCCTCCCTACGGGATTATGCGGGTTGCATAACAGCATCATTTTCGTTTGCGGATCCTTCAGCTTTTGTTCCAGATCTTCAAAGTCGATTTCATACTTCCCGTCGTGAAGCAGCAAACTATTTTGCACCTTGATTCTTCCGTTATTAGCGATAAGATGGTGAAATGGATGATACACCGGGGACTGGATCAATATATGGTCTCCCGGTTGCGTGAATGCTTGCACCGCATTGACCAGTCCGTTTACTACCGCCGGAGCATAAACAACCCAATCTTCATCGATATGAAAATCGAAACGTTTGTGCAGCCAGCTTTTGACCGAGAAGTTAAAGCTATTGCTGCTCAGCGTATACCCGTAAACTCCCAGCTCCGCTCTTTTCACCATAGCATCAACGATCGGCTCGGGACATTTGAAATCCGTATCCGCAATCCACATTGGGATAACATCTTCAGGGTAAAGATTATGCTTCTTGGAATCCGTTCCTCTAAGATCTATCATTTCATCAAAATTATGTGTGCGTATTAATCCGCTCATTTTGCCACCTCTTTTTGAGCAACTATATTAAATTCAACCCTTAACCTGCAGCGATTCCTCTGGCATCAACCCGAGAGCTGGCTTAGAAACCTTTTCGTACGTTCATTTTGCGGGTTGGAGAAAATGTCCTCAGGTCCGCCTGTTTCGATTATTTTCCCGTCCGCCATAAAAATAACTTTGTCGGCAACCTCGCGGGCGAACGACATTTCATGGGTGACGATAATCATCGTTGTATTTTTGTTAGCAAGCAGGCGCATGACATTCAGCACTTCACCGACCAACTCGGGGTCCAGAGCGGAAGTGGGCTCGTCGAACAAAATGACATAGGGATCCACGGCAAGCGCACGTGCGATGCCAACCCTTTGCTGCTGTCCGCCGGATAAGGTGGAGGGGTAATTATCGAATTTGCCCGATAGTCCAACCTGCTCCAGCAGCCGCTCGCCAATCGACTTAGCTTCGGCTTCCTTCATGTTTTTGACAACAATCAACGATTCTATCACATTTTGCAAAGCGGTCTTGTTTTTGAACAAGTTGTAGTTTTGGAATACCATGGCGCTTTTTTGTCTCAACCTGTACATGTCCTTTTTGGCTAACTCCCGCATATTCACGGCGACATCGTCTATGGTAACCGTCCCTTCCTCCGGCACCTCCAATAAATTCAAGCATCTCAGCAAGGTAGATTTTCCCGATCCGGAGGGACCTATAATAGCGACAACCTCTCCTTTGTTAACTTCCAATTCAATATCGTGCAGCACCTGGAGATCATGAAATTTCTTCCGCAAGCCGCTCACTTTAATCATTCCGTGTCCCCCCCTAACGGTATGGTTTGTTTAATTTGACTTCAATTCTGGTCTGAATCATCGTAAATAGCACGGTAATAATCCAATAAACAATAGCAACGGCCAGGAAACTTTCGAAAAATTTATACGTAGCGGCCGCCGACATTTTGGCTTGGGCAAAAATTTCGGCTACGCCTACGGTAAAGGCAAGCGAGGTCTCTTTCACCAAAATAATAAAGAAATTTCCGGTTGACGGTATTGCAATCCTCGTCGCTTGAGGCAGCACGATTCGTCTCATCGTTTGCCACTTGGTCATACCTACGGATAAACCAGCCTCCAATTGCCCGTTGTCAACTGACGTAATCGCCGCCCGGAAAACCTCGGATAAATAAGCGGCATTACGAAAGCTCAGACCAATGATCACGGCCGTAAAAGCATTAATGAAGCTCATCGCCGGGAATAGCTGGGGAAGCCCGAAGTAAAACAGAAAAATTTGCACAATAGTAGGAGTTCCGCGGAAGAAGGAAATATACAGACTGGCCAGCGGGCTGATTATTTTGACTTTGCTTCTTGTAATAACCGCCAGTATCAACCCCAATACAATCGCAAAGAACATGGCGATCAGCGCCATAATAAGCGTGAGATGAACATATTTCAGTAGCTCCGGAAAAAGGCTTATCATATAGTTTAGGTCAAAATTCATTACGTTCACCACCGGGGGAAAATTTGAGATCAAGCGGATCACCGCTCTGGAAGCTTATTTCTTACTGATATCTTGCTTGTAAAACTTCATGGACAGCTTCGACATGGTCCCATCCTTTTGCAACTCTTCAAGCGCCTTATCGAATTTGTCCTTTAATTCATTGTTTTTAGCATTTTTGACAAACGGGTAGGCGATAATGTAATCCTCAAACGGTTCCCCCGCGAACTGCAACGGCAAGCCGGATTTTTCAATTTTGACAAGACCGCTCGCTTTATCGACAATGTAGGCATCCGCTCTGCCGTTGGCTACGTCATAGACAATACCGCTCGGATCCTCATACGTGACAATGTTCATTTTGACTCCTTTTTCATTGTCAAATTCGCGCAGAAATTTTTCTTTATTCGTGCCTAACCCGACCGCTATCTTCTTGCCTTTCAAATCTTGCAGCGATTTAATCGAGTCATTTCCTTTTTTGACAACCAATTGGCCGCCCGAGTATACATAAGGAATGCTGAACAAATACTTTTCTTTACGCTGATCCGATATCTCTACCTGGTTAGCGATTGTATCGATTTTATTGGCGTCCAGCATGCCGAATAATCCGCTGAAATCGGCTGTTACCCAGTCCACCTTATAACCCATTTTGTCCGCGATCGCTTTTATCGCTTCGACATCAAAGCCGTCCAGCTCCTGCTTCTCATTTTTGTAAGAATGCGGCACGCTTCTGCCCGATGTGCCTACCCGAAGCACCTTTTCTTCTCCCCCCGCCTTCGATCCATTTCCGGCCCCGGCCGCCGGAGAGGCTGTTTGTGTGCCGCATGCAGAGCTTAATAAAACAACAGCTGCCAGCACGCTGGATAAAAAAGGTTTTCTAACTGTCAACATTTCTAATGACCTCCTCTTTCGTGTTATGTTATTTAACAAGATAAGTTATGTACAATTCCATAATACTACCTTTTAATATATAAATATAATAGCTAATTTTTATCTTCCTGAATAAAAGCACATTATGAATGAAATGATGTTATATAATATAACGTGATATCATCGTTGAACCGTATCGTAAGATTTATTCGTTGGATCAGGCAGCCCCATCGTAATGTGGAGACTCGTCATGGCTGCGGTAAGGCCGTACTTCGGATAGAGGAATAAAACGTTGATTCAGTCCGTAAACCAAACATCAGGACGCATAGAACCATATAAAAAATGAAGCGGCCATTCGATTCGATGGTTGCTTTTTTTATGGTCATATTTGTATTGGGTCTGAATGGTTCGGTAAAGCAGCAGCTTATGCAAAATGGCCGAATAAAGCAAATTATTACTTTTTTCTCTAAATACATTGAGGATGAAGTTGCTTAATATTTAACATAGGTTGAAAACAATTCAGGGAGGGGACACATATCGGTCTTACTAGCTTGCAGAAATGTTCGGAGCAGCATTTGCAATCGTTTACATGCCGTGGTTGAGCCGTCATTTTCGATGCAGACGGCGGCGTTCCCGATAAGGAGCTAGGCGAAGGTCTCTCAATGAAGATACATTATGTATCTCGTAGTAAGGTGTTAACGGAGCAAGCTTCCAAAATTACGTTAGTAAACATGGAAGGGAGTTAAGTCAGATGAAATTTCCACAGATGAAATTTTTGCAAATGCTATCCTGTTACCTTGTATTGATGCTAACTGCAATTGCTGTCGTACCGTCAGGGTGGGCAGCCAGTACAACAAACGAGTCGCCGTCAACGTTCAGCCTCACACTTTCAACGGATAAGCCGTCTAAGGGGGAGTATGTGGAAGTCACGGTCAAAGGTCACCAGTTAAAAGATGTCTACGCATATGAAGTGAATCTCGATTATAACCCGAACCTGCTCCAATTAAAGGAAGCAACCACGGAGATTCCAGGGTTCTCGGTCACACCCATCATCCATGAGCATCATATCCAGCTTGCGCACACACGTATAGGCCGTGTCATGGGAGATGAAGGGGATCAAACGTTGTATACATTGAAGTTCGAAGCGCTGCAGCAAGGAGAAACGGAATTGGCAATAAACAATGTCAAGCTGCTTGATTCCGTTCTGTCCAGCACGGTGCATTCGTCCAATGTAAAAAGCACGTTGGCTATTGACGGTTTGTTTCCGTTCGATGACTTGGGTGATTTCAGCTGGGCCAAGACAGCGATTGCTTATTTGTTTGAGAAAGGCGTCGTAAACGGTACTTCAGAGCATACGTTCAGTCCGGAGCAGCCAGTAACTCGGGCGGATTATTTGGTGCTTCTTATGAGGGCGTTGCAGGTTAAGGGGCCGACAGGAGGACGGTTTAACGACGTGCCGCAAGGCGCGTATTTTGAAGAGCCTCTTGCTGCAGCCAGAAGCTTGGGGATCGTTGAAGGGGATGAATTCAATAACTTTCATCCGTATTCCCCGGTAACCCGAGAGGATATGATTGTGCTGACGGATCGTGCCCTGCGAGCCGCACAGAAGTTTTCAGGCCGGATGGATTCATCCATTCTCAAAGAATACGTCGATGTCGCGGATATATCGGATTATGCGCTAAGCAGTGTTACGGCGATGGTCGGTCAAGGTATCGTTGAAGGCTACAATCAAGGGATTTATCCGAAAGAAACGACCAATCGCGCTCAAGCGGCGGCTCTTATTTATAAGCTGTTAACCTCCAAGACTTTTACCAGTGCAGGTACGCCTTAAGGAAGGTGATAATGTTGAACATGAAGGGAAGTCTTTCCGTACTCATGATAACGGCTATGTGCCTTGGTCTGCTTCCAGCTCCGGTTTCCGCTGTGACAGCCGAGGAGGTTTACGTGGATTATGCAGTCGATACAGGGGTATCCAATCAAGTGGCAAGCGGATTTTTGCATGGGATGACGGGAGAAGAGCCTGCACAATATTTAATTGATGGCATCAAGGTGAGTGCGATAAGAGGAGCCGATCATCATCCGAACCTGCCCAGCCTTTTTGATAATGCAACATATAAGCGAGCGAAGGCGACGGGAGCGGAGCTTATGGTTGGACTGTATTATTACGCGAGCCAACCGAACAATACGTATTGGCCTGGAGATAACGGGAATTGGACAGCATGGGAAAGCGTTGTGGAGAGCGTATATCGAGAGTCGGCGGCCAAAGGATATAAGGTGTATTCTTGGATTCCATGGAACGAACCCCGCCTGCAATGGTCGGGTCCTGATAGAACGATAGACCGTTACTTAGAAGCACATAAGGTTGCATACCAAAAGCTGAAAGCGCTGAATCCAACGGCTAAGGTGCAGGCGCCGGAAGATCATCAGTATAACTTTGAATTTATGAAAACATTTCTCACTTATTGTAAAAGTCAGGGCTGCTTGCCGGATATTTTAAGCTGGCATGAATTATCCGCCGGTGCGCTCGATGTCGAGGCACATACGGCAGAAATAAAGAGCTGGATGCTGGCAAACGGCATCACTCCCATGCCTGTCGCAATAACAGAATATCAAGGCTGCTGCACGTATAACAACATCAATGGATGGGAAAGCGGCATGGCTGTCTCTTATATCGCCAGACTCGAACGATCCTCCCTGCATGGGGTGCAATTCGGACTGAAATCGGCTTGGGATTACTCCGGGGATGACCCCAAATTTATGGCGGGCATGGGTGATCTGGCGGACCGTAACAGCGGTACACTGCCCAAAGGCGTATGGTGGGTATATAACGGCTATAAGGATATGACGGGACGCCTGGCCAAAGCGGAAACATCAAACAAGCACGTGTTGGAAGTACTGGCCAGTCAAGACGCTGCGATGAACCGTTCAGTTATTCTCGTCGGAAGCGAGAACTGGAGGGAGCCTTCGGAGATGACACTGCATCTTGATCATCTGGATCGTGTCTCCTACTTGATTCGTAACGGCAAATTGCACCTGAAGGCAGAGATGATCACGACTGCTGACACGCTCCTAGCCCCGTATACGATGATGGAGGGAGACTATGTCGTGACGAATGGCTCGCTGACGGTAAAGCTGCCGCCACTGCTGCCGAAAGCGGCTTATCGAATCTATCTCACCTCAGGTACCGCTGAAGCTCCGGTCTACTCTGTTGAAGCAGAGGCGCTCAAGCCGCAAAGCACGGATGGTCGCGTATACCGGATATTCAATGAATCGGGGGCGGACGGAGGGGCAGCAGCCGTATTGGAATCCAAGTCAATCGGAGATGTGCTAAGTTACACGATACCAGTACCATCGGCAGGCCTATATGGGGTAAAGGCGAGAGTCAAGTCGGAATCGAGCCGCGGGATGTTTCAGCTGTATGTAGATGGCAAGGCGTATGGCGGACCTAAGGACACGTACGGCCCCTTCGATTATTACACGGTTGATTTTGGCAATATCCCGATCCAGGACAGCAGCGCGAAGCTTGAATTTAAGGTCGTCGGCAAAAATAACTATGCTTCGGACTATTTTATGGTATTCGACTCCTTCTCGCTAAGTAAGCTTGCGGATATGGAATCGCCATTGCCTCAATCTATACATCTAACGAATATTCCTGCACGGCTTCATGTTGGAGATACGGTTACATCGGTTGTATATGCCACTTACAGTGCGGCGGAAATAAGACAGATACATCAAGGGGTGACATTTGGAAGCAGTGATCGAAGCATTGCGGACATAGACGATACAGGCAACGTAAGGGCTATTAGCCCCGGGCAAGCAACGCTCACAGCAGCCTTCGGAGCACTGCACACGAGCTTCGATGTGACTGTAACCACGCCTGAGCCATCCGGGCCTCAAGCTGCATTAACAGGGACAGAAGCTGTTACAGCAGGAGCACAATTTACATTGGGCTACCGGCTGAACAACGGACACAATATCTATGCCCAGGATCTAACCTTTACTTATGATCCAGATCAGTTGGACTTTATATCCGCTGAGCCGGCCAGAAGAGGGACCGTTATTGCAGACCAGACGGTGAAACCGGGTCAAGCTCGCATGCTCTTGGCAAATACCGGGACAGCGTCCGGGGATGCAAGCGGAGAACAAGTCATTCTTCGCTGGAGGGTAAAGCAAGACGCGGCAGCAGGGTTAACGACGATTGCGTTGTCGAAGGTTGTTGTTGCAGACGCTGCCGGGTATGAAACGCCATTGGCTGCGGTTTCCCATAGCGTTCGCGTATCGGTTGTAGACAGAACGGCACTTCTTGCGATCATTCATGATGCAGAGAGCAAGCTAGGCACGGCGGTAGTAGGAACCCAACCGGGCCAATATCCTGCAGGCGCCATAGCGGCGCTGCAAACTGCAACTCAGAAGGCAAAGGCAACGGCCGAGCGAGCGGATGTGACGTCTGCGGAAATACAGCAAGCCATAACAGACTTAGCTGCTGCAATACACACCTTCATAAACTCCGTTATCGTGCTTCATGGGGACTTGAATGGGGATGGAAAATACACCATTGGAGATTTAGCGATGGCTGCAGCTTGCTACGGCAGGACCTCAGCAGATGCCGACTGGGAGCAATTCAGCCAAGCGGATTTGAATCAAGACAATCAAATTGATATCGCCGACCTGGCTGTTATTGCGGCACAGCTGACGATGTATCCGTGAAAGCAAGTCCCATTTGAAAGCAAGGGAGAGATCAGGTCATGGACCGGCCTCCTCCTGCTCATATAAAGATTAATTTCAAGGAGGATGTAAATCAAATGCAGCTAAAACGCATCATTAGCAAGCTTCTTGTTGTAGCTACAACCGTAGCGGCCTTGTCATCGGGTGCCTTACTGGTCCCTACTGCTGCGCAGGCGGCGGAACCCGATCCTGATCCTGTCGTACACGGCTTAAAGGGAGAGTATTATACGAACTCGGGCTCTCCGCTGTTTAACTTTGGCTCACTAAAATCAACGGTGCTCGATCCGAATTTGGATTTCGGCAGTCTGGAGACGCCATTCAACATTTTGACCGGGCAGCAGGACAAGGTCAACGTACGCTGGAGCGGGTTTATCGAGCCCCAATATTCAGAGGACTATACATTTTACATTACCGGGGATAATGGGTTCCGTCTTTGGATTGATAATCAATTGGTAATCGACCATTGGGTCAATGATTGGGATAAGGAGCAGGTTAGCAAGCCCATTCATTTGGAAGCAGCACAAAAATATGCGATCAAAGTGGAATATTTTGAAGATAGCGGAGGTTCAAATATTCATTTGCGCTGGTCGAGTCCGTCTGTCGCCAAAGCTGCAGTACCTACAGATGCATTAACGCCCCCAAGTGGGTTCTCGTACGGCGGTAAAGTATCCGTAGATGGTGCAACAGCGGAGGTGAAGCTGGATCAGGCGGTTCAGCAGCTGCCCGCCGGAATGGCCAATCATCTGAGTGTAAAAGTAATGGGCACGGATTGGCCAATAGCCTCGGCAGCCCTCAAATCAAGTGACAGCAGCACCTTGATCATTAGCTTCCAGAATCCTGTTTACTCCAAGGATGTATGGCTGGTCAGCGCTATGTATGACGGGCAAGGCGGGCTTACATCGCAGGACGGCACGCTCGTTCCCGCATTTACGAAGTCACTCTCGAACGAGTCGAAGTATCAAATTATGACGCCATGGGCAAGCCAGGTGACGAAGGAACAGGTGCTGCCGGAATATCCAAGACCGCAGCTTGTACGGAGTCAATGGCAAAATTTGAATGGCGAGTGGGAATTCCAATCGGCTAAGTCGGGAGAGGTAGTTCCGACAGGGCAGACCTTGAAGGAAAAAATTGTCGTGCCGTTTGCCGCCGAGTCGATCTTGTCAGGGATTCATCGGGTTGAGAATTTAATGTGGTATAAGCGGAGCTTTACGATTCCGAATGATTGGAATGGTCAGCGGGTAAAGTTGAATTTTGGTGCAGTCGATTATTTGGCGACGGTATATATCAACGGTGTGCAGGCAGGTACGCATAAAGGGGGCTATACGTCGTTCAGCATCGATATCACCGATCAATTGAAGCCGGGCGAGAATGAACTGATCGTTCATGTACTGGACAATACGGATATGGGAGAGGATCAGGCTGTCGGTAAGCAAACGGTGAAAAAGCTCGGTGGCATTTGGTATACATCCGTCTCCGGTATTTGGCAAACCGTATGGCTGGAGCCCGTAGCACAGGCTCATATTGAGAAGCTGGATATGACACCTGATCTTCAGAATCAAGTACTGAAGCTGTCCGTCTCAGCCGAGCAGGCGAATAACCTTACTGTTGAAGCGGTTGCTTTTAAAGACGGTCAAGAAGCGGGAAGAATCAGCGGGCCTGCAGGCCAAGTGCTTCAATTGCCGGTGTCTAATCCCCGGCTATGGTCTCCGGACGATCCATTCTTGTATGATTTGCAGGTGCAATTGAAAAACGGTACGCAAGTGGTCGATCAAGTCACTAGTTATTTTGGCATGAGAGAAATCAAGCTTGGTAAGGTCGACGGGATCACAAGACCGCTGCTGAACGGCAAATTCGTTTTCCAGATGGGCCCGCTGGATCAGGGCTTCTACCCGGACGGCATTTACACGGCGCCGACGGATGACGCACTGAAATTCGATATTCAAACGGTGAAACGAATCGGGATGAATACGATCCGCAAGCATATTAAAGTAGAGCCCGCCCGCTGGTATTATTGGGCCGATAAGCTCGGAGTGCTTGTATGGCAGGATATGCCGAGCCTGGAGGATCGCCAAGGTAATCGCGGCTCCGATATTTCACAAGCTGCCAAGACTCAGTGGCTTAAGGAATATAAAGAAATGGTGGATCAGCTGCGCAGTGTGCCGTCCATCATCGAATGGACTGTATTTAATGAAGGCTGGGGCGAGTTCGACTGGGGCGGCCAGCAAACAAAGGATGCCGTCAACTATGTAAAAAGTCTGGATTCGACACGCCTCATCAACAATGCCAGCGGCTGGCAGGACTCGGGTACAGGCGACTTGGTTGATATGCACTCCTATCCGGCTCCGAACGCCCCTAATCCTTCGGAAACCCGCGCAGCGGTGCTTGGTGAGTACGGCGGTCTCGGGCTGCATACACCAGGGCATGAGTGGAGCCCGCTCGTCTTCTCCTATCAGGAAATGAAGAGCAAAAAAGAGATTACGGACAAATACATTGATTATATTAATCAACTGAAGAGTTTGAAAGCAAGCCCTGGCTTGAGCGCCGCAATTTATACGCAAATTTCCGACGTGGAATATGAAATCAACGGACTTTTATCTTACGACCGTAAAGTGGAGAAGTTGGATTTCGATCGCATTACTAAAGCGCATCGGGAATTAATCGGATCGGTGAGTACCTCCGATTTGTCAACAGGCATACAGAACGCAGAGCAGTTCTACAATACACTCCAAGCGGGTGATAAGCCGGGGCAATATGCGGAGGATGCGCTGAATCGTTTCCGTGCAGCTATCGATGCTGCCAAAGTGGTGCTTGCCGACAGCAGCTCAACTGCCGGAGATTATCAACAAGCACTAAGCAATGTAACAACCGAGCAGCAGCTTATTTTTACACTGGTTCATGATCCGATTATGAAAGGGGGCGTAGTGGATTCTTTCGACAGCCCGGCGTTAGGCGGCAAATGGAGCATTTACCGTCCTAATAACAGCAATTGGAGCTTGACTACGAAACCGGGCAGCCTCACGATTCAGACGCAGACCGGGGATAGCTACCAGGGCAGCAATTCCATTAAAAACGTATTCTTGCAAAACGCGCCTAACGGCGACTTTGTCATCACAACGAAGGTCAATGCACCGGTAAGAAAAAACTTTCAGCAAGCCGGATTGCTAATATGGCAGGATGAAGACAATTATGTGAAATTTGGCCACGTATGGGATACGGAGGGGGCAACCGGCAAGTCGCTGGAAACGGCCTATGAGAAAAATGCTTCTTACATTAAGGCGACCCACATGGCACTTCATCCGGGCTACGATACATCGTATTTGCAAATCCGTAAGGTGGGTAACGTCTATACAACCTATTATTGGGATGGATCAAGCTGGAAGCAGGCTGCGGATCCGGTTACGGTGCAATTATCCAATCTGAAAGTAGGCTTTTATGCATTCTCTGCTTCGGATGGAACATCCATTCAAGCTAGTTTCGATTACTTCTCCGCGGGTCCGGTCGTTAATAATCCGGCAGCTGTCTTAACAGGTCCTGCTGCAGTAACCCGAGGGCAATCTTTTGATACGACAATAGGGCTAAATAGCGTATCGCAAAGTGTATACGCACAAGACCTGAACATCACATTTGATGCCAATCAACTGGAATTCTTATCAGCGGACAGCTTGAAGGAAGGCTGGATTATTGTAGATAAAAAAGCCGACTCCGGTCACATCCGGTTCATTACAGCGAATGTCAACGGGGCAAGCGCCAACGGCGATTTATTCCAACTGCATTGGCAAGCGAAAGCAGCAGGTGAGGAAACAGACAGCAGCATCAGCTTATCCAAGCTGATTATTGCGAATGGCCAAGGCAATGAAACGGAGCTGGAGCCTGCTTCGGTTACCGTGCATATTGCATCGACTGTCGATAAAACCGCCTTGAATTCGTTAATTACATTGGCACAAGGCAAGCATGATGCGGCAGTAGAAGGCTCGGCGGTAGGTCAATATATGCCTGGTTCCAAGGCGGCGCTGCAATCGGCGATCGATAAAGCACTTGTGACATATCAGAATCCGGCAGCAACGAAAGCACAGGTGGAGCAGGCGGTTTCCGAGCTGAATGCAGCTGTACAGACATTCATCCATTCCGTTGTCACACCACATCCTGGTGATGCGAACGGGGATGGCCAATTCTCCGTCGGCGATTTGGCGATCGTTGCGGCAGCATATGGCAAGAAATCGACTGACTCGGATTGGGAGCAATATGAAAAAGCGGATCTGAACGGTGACGGTATTGTTGATCTAGTCGATTTGGCTACACTTGCTCAGAAAATTTTGGAATAAAAGATTGAAGCGGGTAAGGTATCTGTAAAGGGTGCCTTATCCGTTACACGTGTTTGCGTGCTCCTGCCGGAACGGAGACGGCAAATATTCCATCGCCGATTTGGGCATGGCAGCCGCCGCTTATGGGAAGACTTGGGCAGATGCGGACTGGGAGCTGGTGAAGCAGGCGGATCTAAATCACGACAATCAGATGGGGATCGAAGATTTGGCCGTTGTCGCTCAGAAAATACTTGAATCGCTTTATACCTGTGGCGTGACGTTCAGTCACGTCACTTTTTTCACCATAACGACGAAAGGCCTATGTTTGGCGTTCAGAAGACTTGTGTATGACTGAATAAAGCAAAAAATGACTTTTGCGTGTAAAGACGTTAGGTGTTACCAAATATTACAATTACGTTGTAATCAATCATTTTGAGGAGGAAATGCAAATGGCTAAAAGAAAAAATGTCCTGGGGGCACTCGTCACGGCAGCTGTATTTATTTCACTTGTTACCGGTTGTGGAGGAGCGAACGCGCCCACAACCGCAACGCCTAAAGCGCCTGACGCACCGAAACCGGAGGCAGCCAAGCCAGCTGATACGACGGCTCAGAAGCCGGCGGGAAAAATTGTCGTAGGCTTTTCCCAGATTGGCGCAGAAAGCGGCTGGCGCGGTGCGGAGACGCAATCCATTCAAGATACGGCAAAAGCAGACTCTACCATCGAACTGAAATTTTCCGATGCGCAGCAAAAGCAAGAAAATCAAATTAAAGCGATACGCTCATTTATCGCTCAGAAGGTCGATGTCATTGCCATGGCTCCTGTCGTCGAAACCGGCTGGGAAGCAGTGTTGAAGGAAGCCAAGGATGCGAAAATACCCGTCATTCTGGTAGACCGTGGCATTGATAAGAAGAACGAAGATCTGTACACCTCCTTCATCGGCTCCGACTTTATTCTGGAAGGCCAAAATGCGGCAAAGGCCATGGCGGAGCATCTTGGCGATAAGGGCAATGTGATCGAGCTGGAAGGCACGGTTGGCGCGAGTGCGGCGATTGATCGTAAAAAAGGGTTCGACGATGAAATGAAGAAGCATCCGAATATCAAAATCGTCAAATCGCAGAGCGGCGACTTTACCCGTGCTACAGGCAAACAAGTCATGGAAGCGATTCTGAAGTCGCCTGAAGGCAAAGACATTCAAGGCGTGTACGCTCACAATGACGACATGGCACTGGGAGCGATCCAAGCGATTGAAGAAGCGGGCAAAAAACCAGGAACGGACATTAAGATCGTCTCTGTAGACGGTATTAAGGAAGCCTTCGAGGCCATCAAAGCAGGTAAGCTCAATACCGTTGTTGAATGCAATCCGCTGCTCGGGCCCCAATTGTTCCAAGCCGCCAAAGATTTGAAGGCAGGAAAAGAATTGCCGAAGTGGATCAAATCTAACGAAGACGTCTTCTCGGGTCAAAAAGCGATCGATGCGTTGCCAAACCGCAAATACTAATCGTTTCCCAATGTAAGCTATAGAAAAAAAGCGAAATCAAGAGTGGACTGTGCGCTCTTGATTTCGTTTCATCGTCCGATAAAGGAGTGGAGTGTAATGGAGCAGCCTGTTTTGGTGATGAAAGGAGTCAGCAAGCTTTTCCCCGGTGTCAAAGCTTTAACGAATGTGGATTTTCAACTTAGATCAGGTGAGATCCATGCTTTGATGGGACAAAATGGCGCGGGCAAATCCACCTTGATTAAAGTTTTGACCGGTGTATACGGGATGGATGGTGGAAGCGTCCTGTTGAATGGCCGTGAGGTGCGCATCAAGTCTCCTAAAGACGCTCAAGCGCTAGGGATCAGCACCGTGTACCAGGAGGTTAATCTGTGTCCCAATTTATCCGTCGCGGAAAATTTATTTATTGGCCGCCAACCAAGAGCTCGCAGTGGGATCGATTGGAGCACATTGAACCGAAAGGGTCAGGAGCTATTGGAACGATTGAGTATTTTTCTCGATGTGACGAAGCCGCTGTCCGAGTACTCCGTTGCCATCCAGCAGATGGTTGCAATTGCTCGGGCTGTCGATATCTCTTCCGGCCTTCTTATTCTGGACGAACCGACCTCGAGCTTGGATCAGCAGGAGGTGCAGGAGCTGTTTCGAATCATGAGACAGCTGAGAGAAGAAGGGATGGCCATCGTTTTCGTGACGCATTTCATGGACCAGGTGTACGAGGTGTCAGACCGGATCACTGTACTCCGAAACGGTGAGCTTGTGGGCGAATATGAGACGGAAGAGCTGCCAAGAATCAAGCTTATTTCCAAGATGATCGGCCGGGATTGGAACGAAGAGGAGAACACCGTCAGAGCATTGAGCGGAAGAACAGGAGAGGACTGGGTTTCCGTCACTCAGTTAGGGCGGCGCGGGTCGATGGAGCCCTTCGACCTGAGGATCCGCATGGGCGAGGTTTTGGGCTTAGCCGGACTGCTCGGCTCCGGACGCACTGAAATTGCGAAGCTGATTTTTGGAATAGATAAGGCGGATCAAGGTGTCATTAGTATCGATAATGAGAAGATCCGTGCCATGTTTCCGAAGAAAGCGATCGAGCGCGGGATGGCGTTCTGTCCAGAGGAGCGTAAAGTGGAGGGGATTATCGGGGAACTCACCGTTCGGGAAAATATTATCCTCGCCTTACAAGCGAAGAGGGGGGTTCTCCATCAGCTTTCACTTCGCAAGCAGCAGGAGATCGCTGCGTACTACATGGATTTGCTGCGCATTAAAGCGTCGGATATGGAGCAAAGAATCGACCAGCTGAGCGGAGGCAACCAGCAAAAGGCGATTTTAGCCCGTTGGCTGGCAACAAACCCGAAACTGCTCATATTGGATGAGCCGACACGCGGGATCGATGTAGGCTCGAAGGCGGAAATCCGCAAACTGATCTTATCCTTAGCCGCCGAAGGGATGACCATTCTGATGATTACATCGGAGTGGGAGGAAATGGTTGGCTGCTGTGACCGGATCATCGTGCTGCGTGACCGCCATATCATCGGTGAACTGGCGGACACGGACATTAGCGAGCAGCGGATCATGCAAATGATTGCAGAAGGAGGCATTCAAGATGAGTTTCATCAAGCGCATGTATACTAACGCAGTGCGGCTCAAGCTGCTGTGGCCTTCCATAGGCATTGCGATCATTTTGCTATTCAACGCTTTGTTTACACCCGGATTTTTTCATATCCGTTTGCAGGATGGACATTTATTCGGCAGCTTGATCGATATCTTAAACCGTGGTACGCCGATTTTGATTATTTCGCTGGGTATGACGCTGGTAATCGCCAAGGAAGGCATTGACATCTCGGTAGGATCGGTGCTAGCGATTGCCGCCTCGATGGCTGCATTTTTATTGCAAAAACAGCTTCCGTTCGCTATTGCACTGGCGGCAGGCTTAGGCATCGGCGTGCTGTGCGGCCTGTGGAACGGTTGGCTCGTGGCCAAGCTGAAAATACAGCCGATGATCGCTACGCTGATCCTGTTGACAGTTGGCCGTGGTATCGCGCAGCTGGTATCCGGCGGGAAAATCATTACGATATCGGATCCCGCATACCGCTTTGTGGGCGGCGGCTTTTGGCTAGGCTTACCGTTTGCAGTCATCATAGCTGCGTTTATGTTTGTCGTGCTGTTTCTCATCACCCGGAAGACGGCCTTCGGCTTATTCCTGGAGTCGGTTGGGAGCAATCGCATATCCAGCGAGTTCGCAGGCATTCATTCTACCCGTATCATGATCACCGTCTATGTCATTTGCGGATTTTGCGCAGCGCTTGCAGGGATCATTGTGAGCTCCAATATTACGGGCGCTGATTCGAATAATGCAGGGCTGTGGTTTGAGCTTGATGCGATCCTGGCCGTCGTCATTGGAGGGACTTCGATGCGCGGAGGCCGGTTTTACTTAGGCGGAACGGTATTAGGCGCTTTGTTTATTCAGACGTTGACGACGACGATTTATACGCTCGGGGTTCCTTCCGAATCGGTGATGGTTGTTAAAGCCGTCGTCATTATTTTTATCAGCTTGATCCAATCGGACGTGCTTCGTTATATCATCGGCGGCATGATTCGCAAAAAATCCAGGAAGAAGGTGATTGCAAATGAAGCTGCCGCTTAAGATTACTTCAACTAACATCACCATTCTGGCGACGATCGTCTTGTTTTTCTCTTTATATATCACTGGCTCGGCACTGTTTGACAGCTTCTTCTCCATGCAAGTGTTTCTGAATCTGTTTGTCGATAATGCCTACTTGATCATCGTGGCTACGGGGCTTGCCTTCGTTATTATCACAGGCGGCATCGATCTGTCCGTCGCCTCCTTGATAGCTCTCGTAAGCGTGATTTCCGCGATCATGCTGAAGGCGGGCATTCATCCTTTTATCGTCATGCCGGGCATGCTCGTGCTGGGTACGTTATTCGGTTTCCTGCAAGGCTATTTGATTTGCAAATTTCATATTCATCCGTGGATTGTGACGCTCGGCGGCATGTTCTTGGCCCGTGGCACTTGCTTCTTAATCAGCCCGGAAAGCATTGTCATTGATCATCCGATTTATAGTTCCATCTCCAACTATAGAATCCCTTTTATTGGTGAAGGGACGATTTCGATCGGTGTTGTGATTGCGCTTATTACCGTTGCTGCAGCAGTATATGTCTCCAGATATACCGCTTTCGGGCGGAATACCTACGCGATCGGCGGCAACGAACGTTCCGCGGAATTGATGGGACTCTCGGTATACGGAACGAAGCTGGCTGTTTACACCCTAAGCGGCTTTTGCTCGGCTTTAAGCGGCATTGTGTTTACTTTCTATATGCTGTCCGGCTATGGCCTTCATCTGATGGGAGGCGAAATGGACGCGATCGCGGCATGCGTCATCGGCGGCATTTTGTTGACTGGGGGCTTCGGATATGTAGTGGGCCCCATGCTCGGGGTATTAAGTACCGGCGTGATCCAGACGATGATCATGTTCCAAGGCACGCTTAGCTCCTGGTGGACCAAAATAGTGATCGGTTTTCTACTGTTTGCTTTCATTGCATTGCAAAGAATTATCGTCTCCCGGAGGGAAAGAGGCCGGCAAGCACAAACGTCCCAAAATTTAAAAAGGAATATCGCTAACCCAGGCTAGCTGTGATATGATCAAAATATAACATATATTACAAATAATGAGTATTAAAGGCGTTTCTTGAAAGGATTAAGAGGAGGATTGCAGTGAAGGCATATCTTCGATATTGGCACGACCGCAGCATCCGCTTTAAGCTAAACTGCATCTTTCTCTTAATTATATTGATTTCGATTCTGTCTCTTAGCTTCTGGGGGAGCCGTACCTACAGCAACTCTTCCGAGAACCAAGCCGATCAAAGCACGCTGCAAATGATTCACCAGGTGGAAAGCAACGTCGATCTGTATATCAAGCACTTGAACGATGTGCTGCATTATTTAGGTGAAGATTCGGGAATCACAGCGTTTATGAAACAGAATGCGGAAATGCACGATGAGGCTTCGATTAGACAGATTCAGAAGACCATGGCTATGTACGCCTCGCGTAACAAAGAAATTACCGGCATGATGGTTGTCAATGATCAGGGGCAATTCGTATCCCATGAAATGTACCGCATGACACGGGATACTTTGACAGAAGAGAGCTGGTATCGGGAAGCTGTGAACAAGCCGGATGAGACGCTGATCATTAGCAATCCGATCGGACGCAATGTTTCAACCAACCAGAATTACAGCTCGTACGACGTCTTATCGCTCGTGCATGCAATACAGGATTCAGAGTCAAAGCAGGTCGTTGGGGTGATTCTCATGGATCTGCGAATGGATATGCTGAAATCGATATTTGAAAACATTAAGCTGGGCAAATCGGGCTTTATGTATATTTTAGATGCCAAGGGCGATATTGTATACGCTCCCACGAACGGAATAGTGTACCGGATTCAAAGCAGCTGGCTGCAAGACGGGCCACAGGGCAGCGTTACGCAAAATATTAAGGGTCATGACTACAGAATCCTGTTCAATGATTCGGATACGAATAAGTGGAAGTTTATAGGCGTCATTCCGAATGACGACTATTTGAAAGTAGTCAAAGATATTCAGCTCTATACAATCATCGTAACCTTTATCACGATTGTACTGGCTTCGCTGCTATCAACCTATTTTACAGGAACGCTGATTCGTCCCATACGTAAGCTGATGAGCTTAATGAGTAAGGTGCGGGATGGCGAATTAAATCAGCGATTCGTCGCACAAACCAAGGACGAAATCGGACAGCTGGGCCAAAGCTTTAATCATATGCTGGAGGAGCTTAATAATCTGATTCATCTCGTATATATCGAACAAAAAAAGAAGCGGGAAGCGGAGCTTCAAGTGCTTCAGGCTCAAATCAAGCCGCATTTCCTCTATAATACGCTCGATACGATTCAGTGGATGGCGCAGGAGTATGAAGCAGACGATATTATTGAAATTATCGGAGCACTGACCAATTTGTTCCGGATCGGATTGAACCGGGGACATGAATGGCTAACGATTCGTGATGAGCTGAAGCATGCGGAAAGCTATAAGATCATTCAGATGTCGCGTTATATGGATAAATTGGACATACAATTCGATATTCCTGAGGAAATGTTAAAGTATCATGTGCTCAAGCTGATACTTCAGCCTTTAATTGAAAACGCTATCTACCATGGCGTTAAAGCAAGAACGGGCAAAGGCCTCATCACTATAAGCGCAGGGCGGGAGGCGGATATGGTCTATTTTCGGATTACAGATGATGGTGCCGGTATTCCGGATGAGAAGGTGAAAGAGCTTAACGAGATTCTCCGCGGCGTGAAACAACGTGAAGAAACGTATGGGATCGGACTGTTTAACGTCAACGAGCGCATCCAGCTCACCTACGGTACAGCCTACGGAATTCATATTCATAGTGAATTGGGAAAAGGAACTACGGTGGAAGTCAGGCATCCAATGGTTCAGGTAGGTAATAAGACAGGTTGAGGTGACCGTTCATGTGGAAATTATTAATTGCTGATGATGAACCACGTATTCGACACGGACTTTGTAAAGCGCTGCCTTGGTCGGATTTGGGAATCGACATCGTTGCTGAGGCGGAGAATGGCAGGGAAGCGCTGGAGCTGGCGGGTGAAGTCGATGCCGATCTTATGTTCGTCGACATCAACATGCCTTTCATGAATGGAATCGAGCTCATAGAACAGCTGCAGGTGAAGTATCCGCGCTGCCTGGTCATTATTATCTCTGGGCATGACGAGTTTGCTTATGCGCAGCAGGCGGTCCGGCTAAATGTTTTTGACTATTTGCTGAAACCGGTGCAGAAAACAGAGCTTAAAATGGTGATAGTCAAGGCGTTGGAAGTACTGAATAAGGACCGCAACGATCAAAAATATACGCAGTGGATGCATCACAAATTAGAATATAGCGCTCTAACGCTGAGAGAGGATTTTTTACATAAATGGGTGACGGGGAAGCTGACGGAGGAACAATTCGAGGAGGAGAAGCAGTTTTACCAGCTTCACTTTCATGGCAAAGTGAGTTTGCTGCTGATTAAGCCTCTTAGTAAGAACACGATGAATGTCTCGAGTAAAGTATGGGAACCGTCTTTACTAGCATTCGCCATGAAAAACATTTTAAGTGAAATGCTCCCACAGCTGCCGATGTCCGCGGTTTTTAGTGCTGATAGGAATCAGATTGCAGCGTTGACGCCAGTGTCGGAACTAACGAATATGAGAGAGATCTATCAAGAGTTTGAACGAAGTGTCATGACGTATTTGGGTGTTAATGTACTAACGTTTCATTGTGTAGCCGAGCTGCTGGAGGACATACCTATGCATTACGAAGTTCTTCGCGCTCATCTCATTCGTGAGAGCGCACTGACTCCGATCATTATGATGACCAAGAAATATTTGGAAACATATTACTATAAGGAAGACCTTTCCCTGTCCGAGGTCGCTGAGCATATGAATGTGAACGCGACTTATTTAAGCAAACTGTTAAAGCGAGATTTGGGGAAATCATTCGTTGATTACCTCACGGATATCCGCATCCAGAACGCCATTCAGTATTTGAATGATCCGACTTACAAAATGTATGAGATTGCGAATAAATGCGGCTATCAATCTCAACATTATTTTAGTCATGCATTTAAGAAAATGACAGGGTTTTCCCCCTTGGAATACAGGAAGCGCGGGGGCTTTTAACGATGGGCTCTCTTAGAAAAACGTGTATATGGTTACTTATCGCCTCCCTGTTTGCCCTGGTTGTCTCCATCCTGTTCGAAAGCACACAGAGGGTAACGAAGCCGGTAGAAGCAGAGACGAATTTCCTAATCGGCATTAGTCAGCCTAATTTGAACGAGCCTAGGCAAATCGTCATGAATAACGAGATCCGCAAGGAAGCGGAGAGGCATAAGAACGTGAGGCTTATTTTTACTGATGCCGCAGAGAATAGTGAGAAGCAAATCCATGATGTGCAAAAGCTGATGGAGTACGGCATCGATCTCCTGATCATCTCATTAAATGAATCAGAAAAGCTGACACCAGTGGTAACAGAAGCGTATAAGCACATTCCGGTTATCGTTCTGGGCCGCGGTGTAACAGGCTATGACTATACCATGTTTATTGGCTCGGATAATTTATCGATAGGCAAAATATCAGGAAAGCTGGCTTCGGATTTGCTCGCGGGCGTCACTGCCGAGGTCGTTGAAATTAAAGGAGCCATAACTTCCAAATCCGAGGAAGAAACGAGCCGTGGCTTTCGAGAGTATGTGAAGAGTACCCCTTCCATTCAAGTGACACAAGAGATCGATGGGAACTGGCAGCGTGACCGGGCGGAAGATGAGTTAAAAGCCATATTGCCTTACTATCCGGGCATCAAACTTGTATTTGCCCACAGCGATGCCATGGCTTTGGGTGCATACCGAGCTATTAAATCGTTAGGATTATCCGATGTGCAGATTATCGGCATTGATGGCCTTGATACTGTGAACGGCGGCTTTGACTTGGTGCAGCAGCGCATACTTAGCGGCAGCGTGACCAGTCCGACCGGCGGAAGAGAGTCGATCCAGTATGCCATTGACATATTAAAAGGGGAAAAGGTCATTCCCAAGAAGATTATTCTACGCAGCCACCTGGTAACAAACAATAATGAGAATCTGAATAGCGGGGAAAAAGCAGGCGGCATGCAGCAGCATGCAGCTGTAGAAGCTGGCAAACGCAAGATCAAGCTTGGCGTCGCCATCGTCGGTAGTGAAAGCAGCTGGCGAGAAGCTAACACCGAATCCATAAAAAAAGCCGCAAGGCAAGAGCAGGATGTAGAGCTTTTGATGCAAAATGCGGAAGGCAGCCAGGAGAAGGAAATTGAAATAATTCGCAGTTTTATCGACAAAAAGGTCGATGTCATTGTTTTCACCCCGATTGTAGAGACAGGCTGGGAACAGGTGCTAGCGGAGGCAAAGGCAGCGGGGATACCGGTAATACTGACAGACAGGAAGGTCAAGGTGGAGGACGATAGCTTATGGACTTCGTTCATCGGTTCGGATTTCGTGGAGGAAGGCCGGCGTGCGGCACGATGGCTGCTTGAGCATAAGATCAAGGAGCAAAGGGAAATCACTACCATTGTTGAGCTGCAAGGCACGGCAGGTTCGGCGCCCGCAATCGAAAGAAGGCAAGGTTTCGAGGAGGTGCTCTCGCTCAATTCATCCTTTCGTGTTGTCGCCTCAGAAATCGGAGATTTTACGTATGATAGCGGCCTGCAGCTAATGAATAGCATAATTGAGAGAGGCATTATACCTGAGGTCGTATTCGCACATAATGACGATATGGCATTAGGTGCAATTAAAGCGATGGAGAAGTTCGGGCTGAAGCCAGGTAAAGGTATCATTGTGTTATCGGTGGACGCAACCAAGCTTGCTTTTCAAGCGATGCTGGCTGGGAAGCTCAATATGTCTGTCGAGTGCAATCCGTTACTTGGGCCGCAAATTATTAAGGCCGTTAAGGAATTGTCGGCTGCGAAGGAAATACCTGTAAACATCATAACATCCGAAGGTATTTTCTCACAGGAGACAGCTAAGCGGGAGTTCGCGATGCGCAAATACTAATAATATTTAGCTATAAGTGAGGTTTATGGTTTAGCTTCGGCTCATCGAAAAAGGCGGCATATTAGCGGAAGGGCTGCGCGGCGTCCTGCCGCTACTTGTCCCACTGTTCGTTCTGACGATCGTAAGAGTCAAAGATTTGGCGACGGCCATGGAACCTGACTTGCTCCTATTCCATGTCGAACGTTATAAATGAATTGGTGGCCAGTTTCACTGGTAGATGGAACAACCATTGCACGCTACTGGGAGGCAAGCTGTTTTTTGGAGTTTTTGCCGTACAGCTTCTGGGTTAGAAATTGGCAAGCGTGGCAAGGGTTTGCAGGCATCCGGCATGCTTTTACCCAAGCCAGTTCCCAATCTTCTCTCCGATCTGAATTCCAATCGTATGACGCCAAGATACATTCGAGTACAAGAATAATGGTCTTGTCAACGAATACACGCACGGATAAATCCAGTCAGACGTATCAATACAGCTACACGAAGATTTACAAGTAGGATTAATCGAGTCATTGCAGCTTCATTGCCTAAATTAAAATTAGTAATTGACTAATCAATAACATGATGGTATGATGAACTCAAGTTAGTAATTGATCAATCAAAAACATAGAAACGAGGATGATGAAAATGAAAAAAGCAATAGTCATTGGAGCAACGGGCGGGACGGGAGCAGCAATTACGGAAGAACTGGTCAAACGGGGAGTACCTACCATTGCTTTCGGGCGCTCGCGCCAGAAGCTGGAGCAGTTTGCTGGAAAGCTGGGAAATCCGAAGCATTTGACGCTGGCCGTAGGGGACGCCATGCGCCCTGACGATATTGCAGCTCAGGCTGGCGACGCTGACGTATTGTTCCATTGTGCGAATGTACCGTACCACGAGATGGTGAACAAACTGATTCCGCTAGGTGAGTCGGTAATGGAGGCGGCAGAACGGCTTGCGATTAAAGTGGTCGCGATTGACGGAATTTATCCTTATGGGAGAAAGCAGATGGAGCTTGTTACGGAGGAACATCCTAAACAGCCTCATACGATAAAAGGAAAAATCCGGCTGGACTATGAGCGGATGTTGTTCAGCAAGCGATGGACGAAGGCCAAAGTCATGATCGCCCGTCTGCCCGATTATTATGGGCCTACAGCTAATGAAGCCTCGTATTTAGGTTCAACCCTGGAAGCGATCGCTGCTGGAAAAATGGCCTTTTTCGTCGGCAACATGCGTGTTCCCCGTGAGTTCATTTATTTGCGGGATGCGGCTAACATGGTTGTCGAGCTGGCAGGCAAAGACTTCGCTTATGGACAGAACTGGAATATACCGGGTGCCGGGCTAATATCGGGGCGAGAGATTGTACGGATAGCACAAAGGGCAAGCGGTCATGCTAAACCGGTCATTCCGTTGAAAAAATTAGGTTTATCGTTGATAGGCATGAGTGTGCCCGTGATGAAAGAAGTTGTCGAAATGCTTTATTTAACCGAAGAGCCGCTGACGCTAAGTGGAGAAAAATACAAACGGTTCATCGGTCCGGTCACCGCGACGCCGTTCCAGGAAGGGATTACTTCGACGGTGCTTGCTTTGCAGAAGGGCAAGGTAACGATTGCTAGCAAGTAATTGATTAATCAACAAATAAAATAAACCCTTGAGGAGATGAATGAAGATGTCCAGATCGTTTAATTTAAAAACATTCACGATGAGCTTTGTTGTAATAATCATTCTAATTAGTGGGGTCATATTCGCGAATTCCTTCGATGATAAGCAGCGGGCCGCCATCGATGTCGACCGAAACGCCCAGGTCATCGTCGACCTATCCATCGAAATCAATGCTCCAAAGGAGACCGTATGGCGGATACAGACGGGCATTGACCAGTGGCCAGCTTGGCAGAAAAACGTCGCTCAGGCACGGTTATCCGGTCCGATCGCGGTGGGAAGCACCTTCCAATGGGAGACGCATGGGCTGCTCATCGATTCCACTATCCGTGAGGTCGACCCTATGCGACGTATCGTTTGGGGAGGGCCGGCACAAGGCATCGAGGGCGTCCACGTATGGACCATCACTCCCACAGCCAAAGGAGTTGTCGTGCACACCACCGAGTCCTGGGACGGTCCGCCAGTAGCAGCAGACCCCGAAGGCATGCGCGCCGCGCTCACGGCCTCGCTTAATGCCTGGCTAGCCGACCTCAAGACGACTGCCGAGGCGGCGGCTAACTAATAAGCAGTCTGTGAGTAACCAATACTGGAAAATCTAACGGTTCGACATCTCATTTTGAATTCTTCCGTGAATCAATTTCATAATGATT
>NZ_NMQW01000022.1 GCF_002234615.1 Paenibacillus rigui
GGTTTTGGAGTTTACACAAACCAGCTAATATAATGTCAATAGGATTGAGATAGATTTTTAATTTGTTTAGAATGATAAAAAGACAATATGAAACTAATCCCAGTCCATAACTGGAATTAAATGGTATTCTGTCTTTTAGGACTATGAGGAGAAGTAGGGAACGGAACGAGTCAGCATGGCAAATATGATATGAAGCAACTTATTGGTGCAAGCAATAAGTGCTACACGATGAGGCTTTCCTTCGAGCCGTTTTTTATCATAGAAAGCCCGAATTCGCGTATGTCTGGCTGCTCCTCTAATCCCACAAAGAACGGCTAAATATAAGGCTCTTCTTAACCGAGTGGACCCACGCTTCGTAATACGGTTTCTAGTAGCTGTAAACTTGCCAGAAGAGAAGACACTTGGATCTAAGCCTGCGAAAGCTACTAGCCTTTTAGCATGATCAAAGTTATTAACGTCGCCAATTTCAGCAATAATTGTAGCGGCAAGCTTATGCCCTATTCCAGGAATGGAGCACAACAAATGATAATCTTCCATTTGCGTTGCCGTAACTTGAATTTCTCTTTCTAAATGAGAGAGATGTGTTTGATACTCCATCAACAAATCAATCATAAGCCGTAAAGAGATAATTTGACTGTGGTTAGAAGAGTCTATCCATGAGACTGTTTTTAGCTGCAGTTACAAGGGCCTCCGTCTTCTTAATCGCCCAAGAATTTGATCGATTACATGAAGAACTGATGGTGCGTGTGATTTCTTCTATATCAGACAAAAGGACTTGTTCTGGCGTTGAGTACTTCCTTAACACCTGCAACGCAGTTTTAGAAAATAACTGACCAAACAAGTTAGTGTAAAGAGGGAATAGTTGGTCCAGTATGGACTGGAAATTAAGCTGTGCTTGTACATAAGCATGAGTAATCATCTCATGTTGCCTACTTAAAAAACGGAGCTCTATTTGTTCGCTTTGTTTTAAAGGTGTAGTTTTTAACTCCTCTTTATAGAACAATTCAGCTAGATGCTTAGCATCTTCTGCATCCGTTTTCACTTTTCTCAACTTTGATTTTCTTGCCCGTTGAGGAATTAAAGGGTTCAGGACAATAACCTGATAAGCTTGTTTTTGAAGAGCAGCCACCAGTCCTAGATGATAATGTCCTGTCGATTCCAAAACAATAACAGGCTTTCTCCCTGTCAAGGCGTACACTTCCTGAAGCTTTAAAGTGAAGTTATGAATGCCCTCATGTGTATGCAAGAAGCGAAACGATTTCCCCAATGGTATATTGCGCTCAAGAAAAATGAAACCTTCACTTTCTCCTTTTGATACATCAATACCAACAACAGGATTCATAATATCCTCCTCAAATAAAAATGACCGGATCCTACTAACCATTGCACGACCATAGCTTCGCGTGTTATACGAGATCTATGTCTCAACCAGCCCAATCATGGTTTGTGCAATAGCAGGTGAACAGTTTGTGTAACGGGCTAAGAGCCCACCTATTTTATCGTTCTCACCGGCTAATGCTAATTTTAACGCAAAATGAGGTTAACCAGACAAACTGGTTAACCTCATAATACGAAACTATTTTACAGACTCCTGGTATACTCATATTGTTCAATTTCTAACAATTAAAGTAGTCTTTCAAAAAGTCATAGAAGGATGACCATGATTCTTGTAACTCTCCACTTAACAATAATTCGTCGCCACCCTCAAAATTAACCTTGTAGACTTTATCCGTTAAAGTATCAAGAACCAGTACCGTATTAGCTGACATCTCACTTAAAACAAGAAATTGCTTTGACCACCCATGCTCTTCCCGAACAATATACGTATATGACTCGATGTTATTTTTCTCCTCAGCAATATCAAGCAACTCAAATGGCACGTTTTCTTCCCAAAACGGTCCTGCATACGTATTGTAAAATTGACGAAACGCATTTGATACATTAACACCCAAACGAGTAAGAGCCTCATGTACTACATTTCTATTTTGACGTTTATACATGTCTTCTTCAAGGATATTTTCCAGACCGTCAGGTAACATCTATTCCCCTCCAAGTTCAATACTTCCCCGTTTTTTCCAGTAATTAATTGAGTCTACTTTTTGGAACGCTTCTCTAGTTGCTTCATCCATAGGGTAAAACGGATTCAACTTACCTTTATATGGATGCAAAGGCGGTCTTTTCGCATTACTTATGTTATGGTATCGAGTTGATGCTTCAAATAATGGCCCGATTCCTTTTTGCTGTGAATGATGTAAAGTTGCTACATTGCCTGCATCATCTAGTATTGGTGCTAAACCATATTTGGCGGCGGCTTCTGCATTGGTTAAACCACGTCCTTTTTTTGCTCCTGTTGTTCTAACCATTTTCCAATCAATATCATTTCGTTGGTAAACCTTATAGGTGAATCCTGTACCATCCTTACCTGCATTATACTCTACGCTTCTTGTAAAGTATTTATTGTTCTCGTAGTCCTTGAGGTGGCGATAGGTATCATCTCCCGTCCCCTTAGCAGCAGACTTCTCGGCATTTCCCGTAACTTCAATATACTGAAGCTGTCTTTCATTTTTAGGCAGGGCCTTTCCTGCGTTGCTTCCCTGTAAGATTGCGCGAAGCGGAGCTCCGTTGGCAGTTTGCAATCCCGATTGAAGCTGTGATTTAAAAGATCCGTCTAGCTTCTGTATGAGTCCTTGCGCTTCCTTCAAATACACTTTGCCAAGATTGCTGCCGTATCCAGCTAGTTGTTTAACATAGTTGCTGAACCCTATACAGCCCCTCATCAGCCACGGGGTCGCAACCATAAATCCTCCGCTAAGCAACATCCCATCCTTAAAGGCTTCGATTGATTGTCCTAAATTCGGATTTCGTCCATCTAATGTCTCATTTAACACATAGTCTGTGTAGTTGGTTGCGCCTCCTACAAGTAGCGTTGTACCGATCCCTAATGCAAGTTGTCCGGTTGTCTGCACTGCCAGTGCTTCGGCTCCTACAACGCCACCAACTGGACCGAATACTGCTCCAACCACTAGACCAATTAATGCACCTCGCGCCGCACTTTCCAGGTACTCTCCCAAACTACTACGCGTGTGATTCGCCCGATCTGCCGCCGCGGTTCTTGCCACAGCCCCGATTGCTCCAAACGCTGCGGCCACTAGCGCTGCCCCGACTACCGCTCCGGCTCCGAACGTGGCCACTGAGACCGCGACAGCCGCTACTACCACTACTACCGCTACTGCACAAACAAGCAGCTTCCCCCAGTTGAACTTCTTTTTCTTCTCCGGTTCCGGAGGAGGCGGCGGTGTCCCCTGCTTCGGCTCGTCGTCAAATGGCGTGTAAGTGGCGCGGTCCCTTCCTTCCGCCTTTACGTTCGCGCCCAAGAAGTGGTACTCGCTCTCAATCGCGAACCCGCTTTGTGCGCTCAGCTTCTTCGCCATCAGCTGGCTCTGCGCCCGGATCACTATTCGCTTGGGCGTATACAGCGAGATGTCCTCCATCGCGTTCAGCGTCAGCTTCTTATGGCTGGTCAGGCTGACGCCCGTCGCATCGTCGAAGCTCAGCTTCAGCGGCTCCTTGCTCCCGCCTGAGATATGGACCGCCGTCGGCGTGATCTCCAGCTCGCTGCCGTGCTCCGTCCCGAAGTAGCGCTTGCTCGGGTCGCTCGTTTTGGCATGGCTTCCGCCATCGGTACGCACCGCCCCGACGACGATCCCCTGCCGTCCTTCGGCATCAGGAATGTACAGACTCGCGCGAGTCCCCGCCTTGGGCATGCTGTACATCGCGCTGCCTGTCGCCGGTGCGAACGGGTACCAGTGGGCCTTGTCCTTGGGCTGCTCCGGATCAACGTTCAGATGCAGCTTTACCTGCTCGCCCTGAACCGCCAGGACTTCGCCTTCCAGCGATATGCCCGTCAGCTTCTCGTTGTAGATAGAACTCCTGCGAATCCCGTCTGTTCTGGATAAGCGGTACGTATACTTGAACTGTCCGCGGCTCATGCGGCCCACCACTTCGCTTATGACCATTCGCTTGTTGCGAAATTCGAGCTCGTCCCCCAGGTTGAAGCGTTCCAGGCTCTCTATCTCATAATAAAAGAAATCCGTATCGTGCAAGCCTGCCTCATAACCACCGGCTCTCCGAAAGGCCAGCAGGTCCTTGTTTGCCGTATAGGGCGTTTCCTTCGGCAAACTGATGCTCTTTCCTTGCGGCATGCCGAAATACAGCTTGGGTCTTGCTTCCAATATATCACAGACGATAACACTCTGAAAGTGGCTCGCCAAGCGCTGAAGCAGCTCCCAGTCCGTCTCCTCGTATTGGAGGACAGGGAATCCAATTGCTGCATCCTGCCCCACGCTGCACAGCACATCATACCCCTCATAGGTACTGCCTATTTCTGCCGTCAGCGCTCCATACGTCATCTTTACATCCTGAAAGGTTCGCCGCCTCTTGTGCGCATCTAACCTGCAGCTGCCCGACAGCCCCTCCAGCTCCAAATGATGCACGCCATTGGCATGTGTCGTCTTGATGGAGCTCACGAAGCCGTGGAACAGCGTAGTTTCGGACGGCCCGTCACTTTCATAGACACGGATCTCATCGCTAGCCGTAGCTTGCATCGCCGCGCTTACGTTGACAGCCTCATCTACGATGCCGCGCAAGGTCAGCCGTCCATGCTCGCCAGGCCTCCAATGTATCTGTACATCCTCCAAACGGTGGATCGGAAATGCCGTTTGGACCCGGATTTGCTCAAAAACCGCCAATCTCCTCACCCCCGCTTCGTTTACTCATCCTGCTGGCCATTGTTTACAAAAGTAATCTGGCCTTTATGGCCACAGACCAACAATGATTCCGTCGTCAACGCCGGCTTCCCCTCCACCTTCGCCGACGCCTTGGTCTTCATCCATTTTTCCAGCAGCATCGGACGGCACGGTGGACCGCTGATTGTCGCGCCTTCCTCGCTGATCAAGTAAATCGTATCCCCGGTTTGATTCGATGGGCTTTTGCATATGCCGAAGTGCGGCACGTTGACCGTGAACTGCTTGTCGTCCTCGTTCATCATCGGCTTGCCGTTTACATACGACCCGTGACTCTCCGGCAGGTTGATCCGCCGTTTGTGGGACCCGCAATCGCATTGCATTTTCGCCCCCCGAACGATGTAATACTCGTTTTCTGCCATCCTTGCTCCCTCCTCCGCGTCGCCGGAGCCAAACCGGCCGTTTTCTCCGGTTCTGCTATTCTGATTCCCCTCGTTTCTACTCAGAGCTCGCATACCATGGTTACGCTCTATTCCATTGCCACCCTCTCCAAGCGGATTCCCTCAAAATCCCGTCGCAGGATGCTCTCCGCCACATCCAGCCGAACGACAATCAGCGGCTTGGCGCTTTCCCGGACTCTCGCGATCCTCTTGCCCTTCATCTTGTCCTTATGCAGGACAAGCTTCTTGATCACGCTGCCATCCCCTACGCGTTCGCTGCTTGGACCAAGAGCCTCGACTTCCTCGAAGATTGGCAAATAGTAGCTGCTCTGCCGATGATGAGTGACGTCCACCAGCGGAGTCATTTTGAATAACGTATCCGGTACATACGCTTCGATCAGCCGCTTTAACCGTTCGGAGACCAGAAACAGCTGGCCGTCCAGCACATCCGAATAGCAGCTTTCTCTCTCCGCCTTGACCTGGAAAATTAACGTATCCGCAATCTTATGCGCGCTTGTCCAGCGGATATCCCGAATGTCGAGCTGCTTCCTTACATCGAGCAGAATCGGTGCGTCCGATACCCGCTCATCTTGCTTCAGTACAAAATAATCCATTATTCGTTATCCACTCCAATGGTTCCGCCGTTTGCCGCTCGTTCTCCGTCAACCAGCAACTCGCTTTGATCTCGAAACTCCCCCATCATCCAACGGATATTCGGAGACTTGGCCACCTGCCTATAAGCGCTGCTGTTCAGCAGCAGCGGCAGCATCGATTTCATAAACTCGACGGTCAGCAAATGATATTTTACCGCCTCGATCTGCTGAATTCGGGCCAGGTCCATCGGAGTTACCTTCCTTGCATAAGCGGTTTTCGCCGTCTCCAGCCCGGCCATTCGACGAAACAGCGGTTCGAAAATAAAGTCCGCCCTCCACAGGGCCGAACAATCGACGGTGTCCAAGTACCAGTTATGGTCATGAACATCAATCCGGTAGCAAGGGATGTTTTCCATGATGCCGGTCCGAAGCAAGGAAATATACACATAATGGATGTCGCCCTTGGTCCCCTGCTTCTGAAGCTCCGCTGTCCGGATCCACACCGTGTCGAATGTGTCGCAAAGTCCCGTTTCTATGCTCTCCCCCTGTTCACTCAGCGCCTTGCCAATAGGCTCCAGATCCTCCAACCACTTGTCGAACACATGCCTTTCCAAGAAGTCGTCCAATGCCGCTTGCCTGCTCATCCCATTCATCCCGCTCACCGCCTGCTTCTAAACAATATTGACCTTGCCGCCGCTGATGGTCACTTCTTCATTAATGTCCAGGCTGGCATTCGCCTGCTTCAGGTTAACGCCCTCTTCCCCCTGAATCAGCACCTTGGCGCCCCCCGTAATCTCGATATCGTCTTCGGCGGAGAGCACAATCTTTTTATCGCTGTTGATTTCAATGCCGCCCTCATCCGTCAGCCTCATCAATAGCTTGCCGCTCCCGATAATTTCCACAGAGCCCGGTTGAAACACAATTTGCTTGCCGTATTTGGTGCTGATGCTTTTGACCTCCGGGTTACTCCGCTTTGCAGGATCCGAGGATGCGGTATCTACGGAGCTTGCTGCAAATGCGTGCTTTTCCTGCGCGTCGGGAAAATAAAGCCTTACCTCATCCCCTACCTCCGGCATGCAGTACCATCCGCTCCCGTCAGGAGAAGAATATACGGTAGAATAGGGGAACCAGATCTCCCCGCCACGACCTCCGTCGATATGAAGGCCCACCCGAACCTGATCCTTCGCTACGCCCGTAATTTTGCCGAACAACGAAGCCCCCGCCAAGGCATACGCAAACTCCGTCGGTATTCGGAAGCCGTCCCGTTCCTTGAGCACATAGTGGTGGTTCAGCACCCCGCCTTCGATACGGGACTCCACCCGGAATACGTAAAGTGTCCGCTGCAGAAATTGGACGGGACTCCCCAAACCTATGATCTTGCTGCTGCTGACCTCATAGCTGATGCTGTCCTGCTCGCTCCAATCGTCGATGCCGCCCCCGGACTTCCGTTTGTATTCCTCCAAGTCTTTTTTGATCGTGTAGTTATAGGCCTCCAGCGTTTGCGGTTCCCCCGAATCCGGCAAGCCTGCGGCGAATTTCACGCCGGTTTGGGTACCTATCGGTACAAGTGGGGCATGAAAATGGGATGCAAGCCTTCTCACAAACTGCCAATCCGTCTCCTGATACTGCACCAGCAGTCCGCCAATGCTTTTTCCTTGCGAAGCGGTATCGCTCACATCCGCTTGCGGATATTCCGCGATCAAACCGGCAAACAAATCGCTGTACAAAAGTCCTGTGTTTTGAAAGGAACGCGTCCTTTTCTTCATATCCAGCAGTACTGTTGAACTGTTAGCTTCCACCGTCAAGGTTCTGACGCCCCGGACAGCCCGAACCGACAGCTGCGTCACTACGCCTTCAAAAAGAACTATGCTGCGTTCCTCATCCTGCACGGATACCTGAATCCGCTCCTCGTCGTCAGCCCGTTCTACATATTGATCGAGCTTCTCTTCGGGTACGATACCGCTTAACCGCAGCCGGGTATGCTCTCCCGCTTGCTGAACAAGCTCGAAATCCAGCAGGCTTTCAAACTCATAAGGCAAGACAGCCAGATTGGCATAGGTATGGACCTTTTCACTCATAAAATCGCGTCCCCTTCCTCCTCTTTTACGATGCTTATCGTACGGATCACCTGAAACGCCGTATCCCGCCAATCCGCATAATCCGCATATAGGCAGCAAAAGGTGCCCATGACCGTCTCGCCTTCAAACTCAAGGAAGAACATGATGTAGTAAACGTAACCATCCAAAGCCGTGCCCTTGAATTCAAAATAACCGATCGGCTTGCCGTCTGCGTATTCAGTCCCATCCGAATAAAACACATTGGACGGGTTGGCTCTCTTCATCATGGCTTTCATACCGTCCGTCAGTTCTTCGACCGATTCATCATCCAACTCCTGATCGATGCGGGTCAACGTAAAATTGATAACCCCGGTTTCATCGCTTTGGATGATCTGCGGGCGCTGCTCGTACGGATATTTGAGCTTCCTTTGCTCCTCAGGCATGTCCGAAAAATCCCTTGGAATGTATATTTTGAGCTTATCCTCGAAAAAAACCTTCTGTTCGAACTCGTAGTACCGCTGCCCGACACGGACAGGCCCTGTGCGAATGTCGCTGGGCTGTCGTTGTTTTTCTGCTTCGTTCAGAAAGGCCAATATTTTCTCATCGGCGAATTCCATTTGTTCCCCCTCCTTTGTTCCGCTTCCAGCTCAATTCAACCCTTCAAGCTCCTGCCTGCGCTTGTTTAGAGCCTTCGAAGCCTTAAAGCACCGGTCTTCGCCTATCTTTTCACACAGCAGTTTGACCAGCTCGGCAGTCCCGACATAATCTATCGAAACCCACGCGGAACGTCGTGCTCCCTTCACAAGGAGCTGCCCTCCGAAAAAACGCGTATGGCCCACTTCCGTAATGTCCGTGAAATGAATCATCTTTGCACCATACCACCGATAAAAGCGCAAACCCTGCTCCGTAACGACAACTTTGGAAAAGGTAAAGACAATGGAAAGAAAACCGAGCAGCACTAGAGCCGATCCTATACCTAAAACAAATAAAGCCCTCTCGTCCACTTCGAAGCTATCGTCAAACTGTTGATATACTAATAAGGCAAGCGTCATAAGAAAGATCAGGTAGGTAAGCCAGCGAATAAGCGCGCTCTTTTTAAATACCATTTCTCCTCTTGAATTTCTTACTGCAGGTTGAAACGGATACCCTATGTACTTTTTAGCCAATGTTCGTTCCAATGATGATTGCATACTTTTACTTTCGCTCCTTCAATAAATTAGTGAATTCTTCTAGTCCACAACCATCCGTCGGGGACCATGGGGTCTGGAATCCGGCACCCGTCGGCTCCCCCCCTGGGCTTCATCCAAAATGCGCACCAAATACCTGTGAATTTGGACATGATCATATGGCTTATAACCCATACCGAGCCGCTGGCTTATATAATGCAGAACCAGCTCCCGGTCGACGGCTCCCTGATTCATGCACTGCATGGCAAAGGCAATGTCGTATGCGTTCGTGCTCCCCTTCTCCAGCAGCTGTGCCGCATAAAACCGTGTCACCGCCGGGTGAAGAGAGCTCCCTCCGCGCCCTGCGTATTGCACATGAAGGAGGTTCCACGTGTTGTATTCGGTGGCGAAGTCTGCAAAGCTCTGATAGGCCGACCGCAGCTTCGCCCCTTCCTTCAGCTTAAACCGCCCGAGCTCCAGCTCGTTGCCGCCCACCTGAACCTCGTCGTCGAGCACAAGCGCTGCCCCATAGTGTTGAAAATCAGGCTGCTCCTCCGGGTCCTGAAACCGGATCTTCAGCAGGGTGTCCCTGCCTGTCGCACGATAAGGGACGCGGCATTCGTCCTGGAGCAGATAGATCCAGCCCCTGTGCTTGACGATCCCTCCGGTGACAACCAGCCACTCATCCTCGATACGAACGTCAGTTCCTGAAATGACACCATCCGCGTAATCCTTGAAATACAGCTCGGTGAATTGCCTCGGGTAATCCCGCAGGCTCTCCAGCATTGACCGCTTCAATATCCGGCCCTTCGTGAAATACGGATAGACGTTAGAGTACATCTCGTTTATTTCCTTCCGTCAAAAAAATCGAGCTCGGACAAGCCGTTCTCAAACGCAAAAAATTGCTTTTCGCCCCAATACAGCTGTTCATCCCTTCTTGCAACAGGAAGGACATGAAAGCCCCAGGCATTCGCCTCCGCGAAAACAAAATATTTCGCTTCCCCGTTCACGATGGAATCGGTATCGTCCTGAGGAATCTTGCCGCCGTAAGCCTCGGCAATGTCTTCATGCCGTATCGGCCGGTAGCGGGACGCATCACCGGCATACACATACTTGTGCCGCACCTCTCCGTCCGCCCCCGCCAAATAAAACTCGACCTCCGCCGTGCCGATCGGCCGGGATACCGATCCTTGAACGCGGTTCAGCCTCTCTTGGCTGCTGATCAGCAGCTTCTCCTGCCGATCGTGGGTGAAGGCACTGACCGAATACGGAATGACCGGCGCATGGTTCGCAATGACGGCTTCGATCGTTCCGTTCTTTCGCGCGCTCAGATAACGGATCGCTCCCCGAAGGCAGGCCAGCTTCAAATCCGGTACCTGTCCGGCATGCTCCGTCTTGCGTCTGAACTCGATGCTGCGCCCGGCGACGAACTCCTTTAATGCTTCCCGGAATACGTCAATGGTGCACGATTGGCCGGTAAGCTTGATAATGGAATAATCCTGCAGCCTGCCCTGCTCGTAGTAATCCTCCAGAAATTTACGGACAATCTCGTAAATGTCCGCTTTGATCAGTTGATTAATTTCCTTAATGTTGAATATGACATCCGGAAACTCGTACACATCCTTCATTTCCCCGTTCGCCTGTAAGGATAAGCACCAGCGGTCCACCGCTGTAATTTTCAGATCGTTTTCCTGCCGGTGCTCGTTCGCGGATTCGAACCGGTTGCGGATAATGCCGGTCTTGCGAAAAAACTCCTTCTTCATCGCATCCGCCATTTCCCACAAAAAATAAAAATTGCTTTTGACCCGCAAATATTCCTCGCGCGTCCGGTTTTCATATTCCTTGAACCGGGTCGGAATCAGCGCCTCCGCTTCAAGATAAGCGGCTTCGAAGGCACCGTATACCGACTTCACTCCAAATTCATCCACATGACGATACAGGTCCGTCCCCGGAATAGCGATCAGGCTGTCGATATCGACCGTACTCCTCCGGCGGCTGTAATAGTCGGCAAACACAATTTTCATGTATTGGAGAATACGAAAGGTGATGTTGTTGCCGCCGAAGTTCGTATCCCCATTCTCATAGGCTGTCTGGATATCGATCCGGTACGAGAGGGGGCCGTTCTCGATCCGAAACCGGCAGGAGGAGAGATCCGTCGTTCCCCCGCCGCAGTCGATAACGAGCGCATGATATTCCTCGCTGTCCACAAAGCTGTTCTTCTCCATCTGATCAGCGATCGTGTTGTACAGCACCGCCATTCCTTCATCCAATCCATGTGCGGCTTCGATGCTGTATTCCGGCAGCAGCTCGCGAAACATATCGTTGAATTGGGTTTTGAGCTTGACCGGACTGGAAATATGCAGCTGCCTGAAACGGCATTTGAATTGATGCTCCGCCATTTCTACAACATGGCGCATATATGCCCTGAGGATATCGCTTCTTGGGACCATGGCAGTATTCCCATGCGCGTCCATCACTTCTTCCATCTGCCTGTAGCTGTTAACCCAGCGCTTAATCCCTTGAAAGACGGTACCATGGCTCGTGTAGCCGCTTTTTTTCATCGATTTCTGGGCAGCATAGCCGAACAAATATCGGATGTGACCCGCATCCGAGCAATCCGCTACACTGACGATGGTCGGCAGCAGCTCGATCCACTGCTCCTCCTTGGAGGTTGCATCGGGAAAGGCCACATAATTGATATCGTTAAGCCGGATCGTCCGATTCAGCAGATCATGGTCCGATGGCGCGGAAATATACCTGCTATCGAGATAAGCCCCCGCCGTCGTATTCGTCGTGCCGAAATCGATGGCCAGCACCGTATCCGTCTCCTCCAGCTCCCGGATGTCCAAATCCGCGATCGGAATGCGGCAGTAGTGCAGATTGACCGGGGGCAGAGGCCTCTCCTGGTCATATGTCTTATAGATATATTCCGAATCCTGCTTGCGGAAAAACAAAAAGCTGTAATTTTTATTCGCTGTCCTGCGAAACGGAATGTCCCTGGATGCAGCCAAATAGTAGGCGCCTTGCTGTGAGCCGTCCTTGACAACATGCATAATGCCGCAAAGCTCCTGAAGATCGTTGATGACCAGTACATTGGATTCGGTAAAAATACCGGGCAGCTCAACCCGGTACCGATCCCGCCGATCTACCGGAAGTCCGGTATAAAGCGTTAAGCGCGCAGGCGCCTTAATACTCCCGTCATCGCGAAGCGGCGTATTCAGATACCGGCTTAATGCAGCCTCCACTCTCTCCATCCCGTCTTTTCGATAGCTTCTTATGATCAGGCTCGTTTCCGAGCTTCTGAATTTCAGAATCGTTCGAATAAGCGCCTCGCGATCGAGTGTGCCTGACAGCCCTCCGACAAGCTTTTCCTTGTGCACGATATTTCTTAATTGAAGGGTCGTCATGTCTGACAGCTCATCCCGGGAATACTTGATAACGGACTGTTCCCCCGGCGCTCCGTTCGCAGGCGAATTCAGCTTGTAGCCATAGCTTTTCATTCATTTCCATCCTCTCAATAAATCCCGATACGGTCCAACTGCATCGTTTCCTCCACGTCGATGATACCGAAATGCTCCACCCAGTAAGTCTCCGTATGAAACCGCACAGGCAAAAAGATTTGCTTGATCAGCTCCAGCTTCGCCCGGGCCGTCTCCGTCTCCGGCTGCCCGACATAGAACAACAGCTCGTCCTTTTCCTCGCAATTGGCATAGATCGTCGAATGCCTGAACAGCTTTCGCATCGTATCCTTCAGAAGATAAACGGCCTCTCCCGTTTCATACAGTCTCAACAGGTTGCCGGCAACGATCTCGCGTTCCTTCTTATCCAGCAGCCTGATCTTCCTCGCGACGTCAGCTCCGAATATTCCGGCCTCCAAATCGTCCAGCATAAAGCGGATATAAAACTCGCGCCGGTTCATGCCCTGAAGCAGATCCATATCCGTCACAAAGTGGATGACGATATCGAAAAGCGCCTGCCGAAGCTCCTTATCTTCTTTATTGTTGCTGTCAAACAAGTCCCTGAAAATGTCATAAAAACGGTAATACGGGTTAATCTCTACCAGCTTATCGACTGTCTTGGCGTTCAGCGTCTCATTACTGAGCTCCATATAAGGAGAGAAGACCTGAGCCGGGGCAAAATAAAGCTCCCGCTTCCTGATACCGGTCTGCTCCGCCTTGATAACCAGATCCCAAACGTAATTCAAGCCCATTCCCCTTCGCACTTATATTCGGGAAAATACATTTGAACCTCCGATACCAGAAAGCTCATCATATCTTGATCAATAAAGCTTGTGCCGCCCAGACGCCGGAACCGCAGCCGCATGATCTTCTTATCGCTCTCCACTCTCACGTTGTCGCTGATAAACGGGTTCATGCTGTAGGTGGACGCTGCGCCTTCCGTCCTGTCGATAATGTCCACCTGCTCCAGCTCCAGCCCCTCCGATGCCTCGAAGGAGCTGACGATTCGCATGATCTCGCCTTGGGCGCGGACGGTTATCGCCTGCTTGCGAGCAAAGCCGCTCGTAAAGCTGTTTTTTTTCTTATTGGATACAAGCCGGTAAGGGAGACGCCCGAGCTTGGTCGGCACAGGCTTCGTCATTTTGAGGACGCTCCATATGCCTGCCTTTTCCTGCGGGGACACGATCGTCAGCTCCTCCGGCGAGCGCTTGATATAGCGGATCGCTTCCTCCTCCCCGTCCACCAAATAACCGTGCTCCGTCCCCGTCTTGCGCAGTGAAAGCACATGCTCGAAGTTCACCTTGTCCACCGCCGGGATCGGAAACCCGACATTTTTCAGCTCCAGCCGCTCGATATTCCACATTGGAACCATGTGCAGCTTCTTGAAAGGATCAAATTCCTCCAGGTGAAACCGGATTTCGGCAATCTCCTCATCATCCCGCAGCGTATCCTCACAGCTTGTCCAGATGACGTCGAAAAATTTATGGGCATAAGGGAAATTGACTGTTTTCCAAGGCATGTTATTTTTCTGAAAAACGGTATACAGCCGCTCCAGCTCGTTCAGATATGCCCGGTTTGGCCGGAGGCTTACGGTCACGGCATGTCTTCCGTTCGCAGTTACGGCCTCCCCGGTGAACCGTCTCCTTCCGTCCAGCAGCGTTCGTAGCTTACTATACTCGCATTGCAGAAATACCGTCATGAGCACCGGTTCTTCATGGCGTCTGGCTTGGGCCAATAACCCCTTAAGTTCGCATGGCTTCCGCTCTGCATCCTCCGGAATAACGGGAAACAAATACTCGTGGATCGGATCCATTTCCTCCTTGGGGCAGACCGTGACATAAATGTCATGATGGTCTTCACGGGCTTCCATTTCCATGAACACCCTCTCTTCGAGCTTGCGATTCAAGTCCTCCTGATACTCCACCAGATTCAAGAAGACGCCCGTCAGGATGCTTTTCAATAGCTTGCGCTGTTCAAGGTCCTCGATTCTTGCCAGTCTGTCCTGAACGATGTCCTTCATGACAATCTATTTCCCTCCCTCATTTGAACCCGTGTTACCGGGAGCGCTGCTCTGTACTGCGACTGCCGGATCCTTGGCTCCGGCGGCCGTCCCTTCAGTACCGGCTCCCTGCTCAGGCTTTGCCGAAGGGGGCGGCGTCAGCTTCTCCTGCGCCTTCGTTATTTTCCGTTCTACACCCAGCACCTTTTCCAGCAATCCGATTTCCTGATAAATCTCCTGCGCCATCGCAAAAGAGGAGATGGACCCTTCGAAGTCCTTGGCAGCATAGCTTTGGTCGCCTTTCTTCTCCAGCTTGTCGGCATCCAGCTGCCTCTTCTCCTTCTGGACCCCGGCCATTTTGGCATCGGCGGCTTCCATTTTGCCGGCCAGCTCCTTCTCCCCGCCGGAGAAAGACGCTGCAGCCGCTTCCTTCCTAGCCTTGGCGTAGACTTCCTTGGCTCCCTCATAGTCTTGCGCCTGGAGCTTCTGATCTCCCTGCTGCATCAGTTCGGTGACATGAAGATAAGCGCTTGCTTTGCCGATCTTCTCCCCCAAATCCTTCATGTCATAATCGTCCTGCGAGCGCGCTTCCTTTTGCGCCTTCTCGTAGCTGGACAAAGCACCGGCATAATCGCCGTCCTTGAAGGATGCGTTCCCATCCACAATCAGCTGCGCCGTCCTTTGCTTTTGGCTCAGCAATTGCGTATGCAGCTTGTCCGACAGCTTCTTCGCCGCATTCCGTGCTTCGCTGTATTCCTTCACGGCATTCGGGTAATTCCCGTCCTGAACAGCGGTGTCTCCGTTCTTTTCATGCTCGATCAACGCTTCCACCGCTTCGGCCTTTGCCGCCGCAGCCCGCGCTTTATAATAAAAGGCTATTCCTCCAACGATGAGAAGAGGAATCAGCACTAATGCAATCGTTTTTATAAGCTTCCACCTGTTTTTCGGGGGCTCCTGATATACTTTGTCCGCATATACGGCGGCAGCGGTATAGTTAGGGACTACCGCAGGCTGTTTGCTGAGCAGCACATCCTCCAGCATATCGATGAAATCGGAAGGCTTCTGTGCCTCCTCCAACGCATCCAGCATCTCGGCTCCGTCCACGCCTTCCCATAGCCCGGACGTACAGAGAAGCACCACATCCCCATCGGACAACGGAGTCTTCTTCGATACAAACGGAAGAAATTCATTTTGCTTCCCTACATACCACAACAGGTTATTTCTTTCATCATGCCGCTCCAGCATGTCCTCCGAAATCTTCTCCTCATCCGCCATCACTTGAGACAAGCTTTGGTCCTTGCTTCTTGCAAGCAATCGACCGCTGCGGAAATGATACATCCTCGTATGCCCGGCGACCGCCCAAATCATTCGTGTATAATCGGTGACGATCAGGGTCAAGCTCGATTTACGTCTGAATTTCCTGCTCTCGATTTGCAGCAGCTCATGCGCTTCCCGCAAATAAGCATAAACCGCACGCCGGGAGAGCTTAGGCATTTGCATAAAATGACCGAGAACGCACTTTACGGCCAGCTCGGCGCTTTCCAGCTCTTGCTCCGAATCCAGACCCTGCGCAATGACATAGCAGGCCAGATCCTCCAGCTCCGTGCAGGCAAAGTAGTCCTTATTGCGGATCGAGGTACCTTCCTCCGACAAAAAGCTTAAAGCAAATTTGCTGTTTTCCTTTCTCATCCTTACCTCCCGCTGCTCCGGCTCCCGCAGCCTCTCGAAGGGCGCAGGCCAGGTTACCAGCCTTTTTCCAAAATGACGATCGTTGCATTATCTTGATGCTTCAGCTTCTTCTCCTCGATGGCGGCAATGATCTCCTGGGCGGCGTCGTAAGGGGAAAGCGGCTTGGTCAATATATCCTCCAGCTCTATCTCTGTCAGCGTGTTATAAATCCCATCGCTGCACAAGATAACTTTATCCCGCTTCAGCAGCCGGATCGGCTCCGAGCCTATCTCGATGTTTTTGAACGCCTCATAGCCCAAATAGTTGACCAGCTGCTTCCTCATCGGGCTGCCCAGCGCCTCTTCCCTGCTGATGTCTCCTGATGCGTAACGTTCCTCCAGCACCGATTCCAGTGTGTGCTTCGAGTTCACATCGATAAATTCTCCATTGCGGAAAATACGCAGCAAGCTATCCCCTACAGCGCCCCAATAGAGCAAGCCATCCGAGATTACGGCTGCGACCAGCGTGGTCCCTCCCTGCGCTCCTTTGAGGCTTTGCATCACTTCTTTATTGGCCAGAGCTGCGGTTTCCGTAAAATAGCCGGTCATATCGCTTGCATGCTCCAGCTTCAAAAATTGCTTGACGAACGTGCTCACCGCCGTCGTGCTGGCTGCACGGCCTCCCGATAATCCGCTGATGCCATCCGCCAGCACGGCTATCGTTCCGTTCGGACTTACGATCGCGGAAAAATAATCATCCTGCTCCTCACGCTGCCCCATCGTCTGACCGTTGCCGATAACAATTGGCTGCTCCGCCTGCGAGCGCACCAGCGCCTGTCTGACCATCAGCAAAATAATCAGGGAAACGCCCAAAGCCAGCAGAACCACATAAGGGAACGCACCGGATTGCGACAGCATGCTCATCCTTCCTTACCTGCCTCGTTGTCCCATTCAAAGTGAACGCCGCATAAGGGAATAAACAAAAATTTGCTCCTGCCGAGCTGAACCACGTCATACCCCGTCAATTCCACCGGAGTGTAGACCGCCTCATTGTTGTGATAAGCAAGCCCCGATGCGTCTCCCGGCAGCAAAAAAAAGTTGCGTTTCTTCGGATCGTACACAATCACCGCATGGTTCCGTCTGGAAATGGTGTTATCCCCGATCATCCGGATATGCATATCCTCCGACCGGCCGATAAAATTTTTCTCCGCAATAATCCGGTAATCTTGTCCAAGCTGCGGTCCTTCAATGCAGACCAGCCATCCGGTCACCGGCTCGATCCCCTCGGATTCTCCCAGGTAGGGCATCGTTTTGTCATCTTCCTGCACTTTCGCTGCCCTGGAGCTATCGCCTTTAGATGCCGGCTCCACCACCATACTGCAATACGGGCATACGCTCCCGTGCTTTCTCGTGCTGAACATGTGTCCGTTGGCGCATCTTGTCAAACTCATCGTATCCATTCCCCCGTATTGATCTTTGTCGAACCGATTGCCCTGCTTACTTCACCAACAGCCTTGTATTCGCAATGTAAATGATATCCCCCGACTCAACCTTGTGCGGCGTCTCATTCTCCAGCACCTGCTTGGGTCCGCCGGCCCCCTGCTTCTTCAGGCCGACTCCGTTTCGCGAGTCCAGGTCTTCCAGATACCAGACTCCCGACGCAAAGTTGAGCACAGCATGCTGCTTGCTGATTAAAGACGCATACTCCGCTTCCGACAAATCGATATCGGCCTCGTTATCGCTGGCGCTCTTACCGATTAAGAGAGAAGTTTCCCCCTGGATGAACCACTCCTTGACTCTTTGTCCGTCCTCATTCAGCAGGGCCAGCTTGGAGATGGCCGCAGGGGACGCCAATGCTTCCGGATTTGCGGAAAACCGGTGCTTCTTCAGCATGAACGCCGCCACACAGGCCATCAGAATGAAAGCCACGATCAGCTTCAAGCCGCTTACCGGATTCCATATATACGTGTACGCCAGGGTTATTACCACAAGCAAACCGATCAACAGATCGATTGCGGTCACCCAAACGGATTTTTCTGCATTCGGTTTCAAGGAATCGGCCGTACCCTTCATATCCAATACCCCCGTTGAAACTTTATTTTTTCTTCATGCCAAAATACTTCTCGAACAATACTGTCGTATCGAGCGGATTTCCACCGCTTTTCTTCTTCAAATCCGCTTCACCCGTCTTCGGGTGATAACCGAAAAATCGTTCAAACTGCTGTTCCATCTCTTTCATATCCCAATGAGGCTGTTCCTTCCCGGAACGTCCTGCTCCTGCCTGGGAGCCCTTACTTCCTCGAGGCGCAGTGTCCCCCTTTGTTTCCTTCGCGTTCAGCCGGGCATCGTACGCCTCCCGTGCCGAACCATCAGATAGCGTCTGATAAGCTTCGCTCACCTGCTTGAACAATAGCTCCGATTGCTTGCTGCCTGCGTTCACATCCGGATGATGCAGCTTGGCGAGCCGTTTGTAGGCCTTCTTGATCTCTTCAGGAGCAGCACTGCGCTCAACCCCGAGAATTTCATAATAATTGCTCATTGCATTCGTCCTTTAGATCAGAATGATATGCGAAAAATAGATAAGGGGCCGCAGCCCCTTATCCTGCTTTTGCTGGCAGCACCAGCCGAAACCCTAATCGATTAAACGGCGTAGCCGCCTTCAATCGTCGTGAATTCCGTTTTGTCTTTCTTTTGCTTAATGAAGATGCTGAAGGAGCCTACGCCCTCGGTGTCACCGAAACGCTCGCTGTAATCAACGACAAACGCATTAGGGAAATACACCTTGCGAATAACTTGGTCAGCTGCAATCACTTCCAGCGTAACTTTTCTGTAGCAATCCGCTTTTTCAGCCGGAACCAGGGACCACAAAGCCAGCTTCATTGTATCGTCAGCGCTGTCGCCATCGGTAGCCGTAATGATTTTACCGGTAATTTTCAAAAATGCACCTACATCCGTCGATCTTGCGTTGGAATCGTCCGGCGTATCCGTTTCATAAGCTACGGTTTGGATGTTATCCAAGCCCAGCTCGATTGTTTCTGCACCTTCAACTTTTAATCTGAATCCCATTGATAAATCCTCCTCTAGTGTGATTGTCTTTTTGGTAAGCGCTATGCGCTTCCTTGATTTATGTTGAAGGGTGAGCTTATGAAAGCCCACCATTAACATCTGTTTGAGCCTTGTCAGCCATTGCATCAGGCTTTGACAGGGGTAGTGCCTTTGGTGATCATGACTTCAAGATTTTTCACGTTGCCATTGAACACCAAATCGATATGACATAGATTGCTCTTATCGTCGATAATGTAGCTCATATCATCTCCGTCATGAATAATGGAGTTGACGAACCCGCGTGTGCCAAGCCACCTGCTCTTCTGGCTGTTCGGGTTGTTGCTGAAAAACTTGACGATGTTGTCATGCTTGAAATCTCCGGTCTGGAACCTGAGAATCCGCTCGATATAGGTGCTGACCAGTGTCTTGTACAACGGATCGAAGCCTTCCTCCGCTGCAGCAAGGCTTCTTGCCTTGTACACGGTGATTCGCTTGATATCCTTGCCTTGAAGCTGCGCATTCTCCGACGAGAATACAAACCCGAAATTTTTACGGTTGATCGCGTCCTTAATATTGTTCGTGAACCCCGAAATTTCCTTCGCCATCGTCGTAACGGCACGAAGGCCGTTCTCTCCGGCTTCGATATCGAAGCGGACGCCCGGGAAATCCCTGCTCACATTTTTGAACGTTTCCCGTAAATATTCGGCACACTGGTAAGCCGCTACAATACCGGCCCCGACGTAAGCCGCACCGACATAGACGCCCTCGATCCACAGCTTAAGGATATCCTCCTTCTCCTTGGACAGCTGGACTCCATCTTCGGTTTGCAGCATTTTACTGTCGATCACGACACCCGACTTATCCTTTGGAATGATCGTGAAGTTAGGAACACACGGCACGGCGAATTCACTGTATTCTTTCCTGACCAGCACGCCGCACTTGTCAATATATTTATCAATGCCGGAGGTAGCCATGCTGTTGAACGTAGTTTCCTCTCCGGTCTCAAAGCTGAAGAAAACCTGGACCTTGTAGTCTTTAATGACCTGCAGCAGCATCGATAACGACTCCATCGTATTCCCGTCCTGCTTCGCTACCTTCTCGTTGCCTCTGAACCTTTCTCTGCTGACCTTGGATGCGTCGGAGGATTCCATTTGCACCGAAGGAACAATACCGAACCAGATGGTATCCGAGAAATCGTTTTTCGAGTTCACCGTGTTCAAGTACGTTTCCAAGCGCGGAATATTGCTGCTTTTCACAAGCAGGTCCAGCTTGGTGTTCGTAATGAGCAGCGACGGCTGCATGCCTTTGTTCTTGGTGGAATATTGGTCGAAGTACATTTTGACACCGAGTATTTTTTCGACCAAAGGCTTGACGGTCTTGACGAATTCGTCCTTGGCATTTTTGTAAAACTCCAGGTACGTATTGTAGTTTTGTACTTCCTTCTCGACATCGATTTCACTTTGTACGGCAGGCAGCGGGCAAAACGTACGCACTACCAGATCCTTCACGTAAGTGGACGGTGTATCGGATACGGACTCGTAATCGTCCTCGAACACGCCAATCAAGCCGGTGCCTCCGTTGTCATCCGCTACCATCAGCTGCAAGCTGTCATTCTTCGGGGTTTCAACAATTTTCAACTCACCCGTCTCACCGATCATCAGCTGACCGATCTGGATGACCTCGGACTGATTCTCTTCCTGGGAGCCGCCCAGCAGAAGCCTTGTCTTGATGTCTTCAATCGCCAGAGGAAGCATCGCCATGACGTTGTTATAGTTTTTGCTGGCATCCTCGAACATGATGTTCAGCTTATCCCCCAGGTCCAGCTTTTTCGGGTCATCCTCGTCCAGCTTGTCGTATTGCCCGTACAGGTAATGAATTTCTTTGCGCACCTGCCGGATATCGTCCATCACTTTCTTCGGCGAGATCATGTCGAGCAAATTTTCAAACTTAAAGTCCACATTCGTGATGCCTTGGCTCCGCTTCGTATCGATCAAAGTGAACAGCATCTTCAAGAAATCGTTAGTTTGGTCAATTTTGATCTCGGAGATGCTGTCATCGGAGATGCCCTCCGGTTTTTTGAGCGTATACATGACCTTCTGGTTTGCCGCATTGAAAAACGAATACACGCTCGGTGAAAATTTATCCAAAAATTCATCGAAGCTTTTGACAAGCAAATGCTGGTTAATTTCTTTGATCTTATCGTCGCTGAGGCTATCGATGCCTCGAACATCCCCTACGATTGTAACCAGATCAAGCTTCTCGGGATTCATTTCCTCGAACAGCATGGTTCGATTGGTTTGATTAATAATGTCCATTGTGATGTGTCAGCTACAACAAAATCCGTCAGCCTTACCGGCTTATGAATCTTATAGCCTACTCCTCTCCATCCGTTTTTGAGTGAAGTCCCAAACATAGGTCTTATCATAGATTTTTTTGTTTTATTTTGTCAACTATGGATTTTTTATCTAAATTTCGACACGATTCAGGACCTTTTGCCCATTTTAATTCACGATTCAATTGATATATGCTGTAATAACCTTTCCCAATATTCCAATGTTTTCCTGTCCTGAGTCCATTACTGAAAATGTGAGTTATTTAACAAAAATGGTTATTTTTGCTTATTTTTCCCGGTTTTAAGTATGTCGGCATTGCGCCTGATTTTTTGAATACTAAAAAATATGTCAAATTTTCGAACGAAAGGTGAGGGAATGTCGTGGTTAGGAAAAAAATAAACTGGAAGCGGATCGGTTGGATATTCATATCCTTGACCGTTTTCTTTTGCATGTCCTTTGATTCGTCTGCCGGGGCGGCCCTGGCGCAGAGCAGGACGGATAACGGAGTCGATGCGGTGTTTGTAATGGACACCAGCTTCTCTATGAATGCGACGGATCAGGAGCGTATTGCTGCGGAGGTGGTCAATATGTTCATGGATATGAGTGAGGCCGCCCGCACTCGTATCGGCTTCGTCGCTTACAATCACAAAATTGTGGAGTCGCAAGAGCTAACCTCACTAGCTAACGAGGACCAGAAAACACAGCTCAAGAAAAAAATCGCAGGGCTTCGTTTTTCCGGCTATACGGACCTTGGCTTGGGGTTAAGCAAGGGGGAGGAGCTTGTAGAGGGAAGCAAGGAGGGTACCGCCTCCCGGCCCTTTATGATCTTATTGTCGGATGGGGGGACGGACTTCGGACCTGTTTCTTCGGGAAGAACGGTAGAAGACTCCAACAAGGATGTGGAACGCGTTATCGGAAAAGCGCAAGCCGGCGGCTTCCCTATCTATACCATCGGGCTCAACCATGACGGCTCCGTTAATGCTCCTCAGCTTGAAGCCATTGCGAGCAGCACCGGCGGGGCATCCTTCATAACGGAAAGCGCTGCGGATTTGCCTGAAATTTTCAACAAGATTTTTGCCAAGCAGATTCGATCCACCCTGGTTCCCGTTGCGACGATAACGGCGACCGGAGAGCTTCAGGAGGTTAACGTCCAGATTCCGAACTCCAGCGTTAACGAAGCGAACATCATTCTGCTGTCCGAGCATCCAATGATAGAGACGCACCTGTATTCCAATGCCCAAAATGTGCGTTTCTACAAATCGGACAAGTATTCGCTCATGAAAATGCCCCAGCCGCAAAAAGGCAGCTACCTGTTGAAGTTCAAAGCCAAGGCGGGCGACCTTGTCAAAATCAATCTTCTTGATAACTACGGGCTGCAGGCAAAGCTCGAGCATGACTCTGCTGTCAAAGGCGTTCCGGTGAAGGTAATCTCCTCTCTCCTTCGTTCGGCGGATGGAGCTCTGCTTACGGATGCCGATGTGTACCAGTCTGTGAAATCCGAGCTGTTCATCCGGGATTTGAGTTCAAATCAGGAGGAGCGCATTTCGATGAATCCGGGGCAAAACCGCTATGAAGCCGACCCGACCTTCAAGCACTCCGGTAAGTACCAGCTCCGGCTGCGGCTGAGCAGCCCCGACTTTTACAGGGAATCCGAGGTAAGGGAGCTGGATTTGGTCAACAACCCCCCTGAAGCGATTGGGGAAGGTGCTGTCACGCTGAACAAGGAAGATGGACAAGTCACGGTAAACTTGGCCGACCATTTCCAAGACAAGAATCAAGACAAGCTGAATTATACAATCAACTCGAACAGCAACGAGAAGTCCGTTTCGGTACAGCTGAGCGACGGGAGCTTACTGGTTACGCCTATGCATACCGGGAATACGACACTATCTCTTACCGTCACCGATCCCGAAGGAGGCACCATTACTTCAGACCTAAATATAACCGTCCATTCCATATGGACTCGTTATCTCATTGCAGGAGGCGTGCTGCTTGCCATTGCGCTTGCCGGCGCGATAGCCTACCTTCTACTCCGCCCAAGGCCGAAATTCAGCGGTCGACTTGAAGGCTATTTTCTGAATACGGCTAGCGGTAATGACATCCCTGTCAAGTATTGGCCTCTGTCATCTTTCGAGAAGCAAAGAACCATCCGTCTTAGCCAGCTGTTTGCCAGTCTGGATATTAACGAGCCCTTGCCGGAAGCGGAGAACATTTACTTGGAAGCCGGGAAGAACGGCACCCTGATTCTGAAGCATCATACCCGGTGTGCGATTGAGAAAGGGAAAAAGCCGATTTTCAAAAATAAGAAGGAACAAATACGTTATAACGATAAAATCTATATTACGTTCGAGGATTGCATAACCGAAATCGAGCTGCGGTACAAAGAAGTAAAACCCAACTCTCTGTCATAGAGGCGTTGGGTTTTTCTGTGTTTCCTTTCGCTTTGAACGAACATATTCCAGGTACAGCGCAGCTTTCAGCAGCCACAGGGAAGGGCATCTTTTCTGTCTTTGGACAGCCAGCCCCCATTTGATCATATGCGACAGCACAAAACCGATTTCCTTGTTGACAGCTCTGACTTCCGGAAGGGAGTCCTTGAATAGTCTTTGAGATACATCGACGGGAATCGTTCCCGTCAAGCAAAAGTAAATCACGGCTGAAACGCTGAATAGGTCCGAAACCTTACCCTGCCTCGACTTTTCGGAATACAGTTCAAGCGGCGAGAACCCCTTCGTAGTAAAAATGGGATGTTCATTCAGCTCCCCGCAGCCTACGGCCGATCCGAAATCCAATAGCTTCGGCTTGCCATCCTCAGCAATGATAATATTGCTTGGCTTGCAATCGCGATGAAGCATTCCTTTGCTATGTATATAACCAAGTGTATCCACTAACGGCAGCAGTGTATTTTTCAACAGGCCCGATAGAGAAGCCGGCCTCCCTTCACGAATGTAGCAGTCCAGCGTCACCCCAGGGCAGAAGCCTGTCACGAGATACCTCGTCCCGTTTTCCTCGAAATGATCTATATAATCCACAATATGTTCATGGCTCAACTGCCGAAGGAGGTCTGCCTCTCTTGCAAAAGCTTCCATCAGTTCACTAAACCTGCCTATATTCGATGGCTTCCGGCACACTACGGTCCTGCCGTCCGTATCTCGAAGAGCCAGTGCCTTCGGATAAAATTCCTTGATAATCAGCAGGTTTCCGTTCGTTGCATGGCTTCCGAGATAAACGACGGATAGCTCGCTGGAAGCCAGGCGTTCAACAATCTGGAATGTCCCTTTTGTAACGGTACCTGCTATAAGTGCGGTGTCATCTTGGGTTGGCGTCAATGCGATCCCCTCCCTTCAGCCATTGGTTTCCCGCCGGCAGCCTCAGTTCTTCAAACATGCCCTATTGTAACACAAAATATTTTATTTACTTTTCACGATTTATACAAATCTTGTAACAAAACACCAAAATGTGTCGCATGTCACTGATATTATTTATCATTTAAGGTATCTTTAGAACAAGATAAAGATGGCCGGCCACCCGGCCAGGAAGGACGGATGAGCGGCTTCAACGGACTGCTCATGCTCTCCAGCAATAACAAGGAGCGAGGCCAGAGAATAACGAAACGAGAAATAACAGGATAAGCATATAAGATAGCGGTCATACATAAATTGCAGGAAGTGGGCAGCGAACGTTAGATGCCGTCCGCTGCCACATTAGGCTGTTTATTTTCCGCCCTTATCCAAGTATTCCTGGAGCTGCTTTCTCAGCTCCTCGCGGAGTTTATCCAAGCCGAGACCCTTCAGCTCCTGGTTCAGCTTGCTTACTTCCCCTGGATAATCCTTAATCAATCCCAGCTTCGCTAATTGATTAAAGTTTGAGACCTTCGGTGTCACTTTTGCAATTTCATTTTTGACGGGCTCCGCATTAAAGCGGAATCCGCTCAATTTTTTGGTAAAATAGGTATCCGGTTTGGCCGAATAGGCCAAGTACTTTTTCACCGTATCGTCCAGATCGGCATTGATACGAACATAGCTCGGGTTCCATGTAAGCTCATAGGCAGGGAAATTACTGTAGTCCGCATTCAACAGCTTGTATTGATCCTTGCCAACCGCCTGCCAGTTCTTACCTTCGACACCCAGCTCGAATAGATCATGATTTTCCTTATTTTGGAATATCCAATCGAGTACCTTCATGGTCCGGTCGATGTTTTTCGACGTTGTCGGAATGACAAGGGAGTTATTGGCCACGTAGTTGGTTCCGATACATTCCGATTTCATCTCTCGTTGGCAATTGTTGTACACGAACATTTCCAGCCCGGCATTCGGAATCGAATCCTTTAATCGTTTCTGCAAGGCCGTATACCCGGATACGGTCCCCTCGGTGGATGCCGCTTTGCCGGATGTGAAGAAGCCTGCCGGATCCTTCTGGCTCACAACATCCTTTTCCAAATATTTGTTCCACTCAACATACTTGGCAAAGCTTGAATACAACAGCTTCGTATCATTGTACGGGGCCGGGAGCTTATCAAATTCGGATTGAGGATCCCCTGCTGCCACGAGACCGTTGACCTTTTTGCCGTCTGCCGATAAGGAGATGGTCCACCCGATCCCGGAGCCGAAGGAGTCGGAGATAATCGGAGTATCTTTCGTAAATTGAAGATCATGAATTTTGTAAAAGCCGCGCTCCCCCCGCAGTGCAAGCGGGACGATATTTTTATCCAGCTCCTGCACCTTATCGTAAAACTTTTGCAGGTCGTCATAGCTCTGTATCGGCGGCAAGCCGTACTTCTCCCGAAGGTCCTTCCGAATAAAAATAACATCTGTATCATACCAGTACTGGGTCAGCGGAATCGTGTAGTTATGGCCGAGTATTTTGTTTTTCTCCACCATTTCAAGTGAGAACGCTTTCTTTAATCCCGGATAAGCATCGTTGTTGAAGTATTTGTCCAGCTCCTGATACAGACCCTGGGAGACGTGATTGTTTAAATTCATAAACGGGGCGTCAAACATGAGATCGACTTCTTCGCCGGCAGCCATCCGCAGCTTGGACTTTTCTTTATGATCCGCTCCGCTCCACTCGATTTTAATAGACGTATTCAACGTATCCTTCGTTCGCTTTTCGAACTCCTGAAGCACCTGCGGCATATCCTTAGGTTCGTCTTTCCATAGCATCCATTTTAAAGTGACGGGACCATCGGCCTTCTCTCCGCTTTTACCGGCTTCGTTATTCGTATTATTTGCGCAAGCTGCGCTGCTTGTGACAACGGCTGCCGCCAAAGCGACAGCACCTATTTTTCTCCAGCTTTTCATGTGCATGAACTCCTTTAATATGAAATGAGATACTGAACACCGATATGCATGGCAGTCTAAGCCGTTAGCCTTTCACTGCCCCGACCATCAAGCCTTTAACAAAATACTTTTGGACAAAAGGGTAAACCAGAACAATCGGGCCAATCGTAACAACCGTCGTCGCCAGCTGCGTGGACAGCTTCGGAGGAAGCTCCCCGACAAAGCTGTAATTCGCCGATATTTGATTCACGAATTCGATATTGCGGATGACATTGATAATGAGATACTGCAGCGGATACAAGTCCTTATTGGAGATATACAGCATCGCTTCAAACCACTTGTTCCAAAAAGCAAGCGCATAGAACAAGCCGATGGTCGCCATCGCCGGCATCGAAATAGGTAAAATGATGCGAAACAAAATATATAAATCGCTTGCTCCGTCGATTTTGGCGGATTCCTTCAAGGAATCGTCAATGGATGCGAAGAAGTTGCGGAGGAGGAACATATTCCATGGACTAATCAGCGCCGGAATAATAAGCACCCAAATCGTGTCCTTCATCCCCAAATACTTGGAGATCAGTATATATTCGGCCACCAGCCCGCCCTGAAACAGCATCGTAAAATACACATAGAATGCCATGTGATTCCTGTATTTAATGCTTTTGCTGGAGATGACGTAAGCAAGCAGGCTTGTAAAAACCATCGCCAGCAGCGTTCCGACGACCGTGACGAAAATCGTGACGCCATACGCCTTGAAAATCGTCGAGTCCTGCAGCAGCAGCTTGTAGGCAAGCAAGGAAAAGTCTCTTGGCAGCAAGGAATATCCATCCTTCAGCAACGCGCTCTCACTCATGAATGAGCTCGAGATCACCATCACGAAGGGAACCAGGCAGTACATCGAGAACCCGGCCAGGAAGCCATAGAACAACAGGTTCACAAGCCGGTCCGATAACGGGGATTTCATCAATTCGCTTTCTCCTTTCCGCTGACCGCTTCTATAAGAATTAGAAAATGGCGGATTCGCTGTTGAATTTTTTGGCGATCTGGTTAACGGTGACGACGAGAATAAAGCCTACCACGGATTGGAAAAATCCGACCGCTGCCGCCATACTCATATCGCCCAAGTCCGTTAAGGCTCTGTAAACATAGGTGTCAATAACATCTGTCGTCGGATACAGCAGCGGGTTTCTGCCGATGATGGCATAAATCATGCCGAAATCGCCGTAAAAGATTTTTCCGATGCTGAGCAGCAGCAGCAAAATGACCGTTGTTTTGAGCAGCGGCAGCGTGATAAAGGTAATTTTCTGCCATCGGCTGGCGCCGTCGATCGAAGCGGCTTCATAAATATCGGGATTTATTCCCGCAATGGAAGCCAAATACACAATCGAGCCGAAGCCTGCGCTATGCCACACTTTCATCAGCATCAGCAGCCACGGCCAATGCTCCGGAGATTGAAAGAACGCAATCGGCTCCCCGCCCCATGAGACGATCAGCTTGTTCACCATCCCTGTATCGGTGCTGAGCAGCATCGTAATCAGCATCGCGACAACCGTCCAGGAGATGAAATGGGGTAAAATAACGAACGATTGCGCCCCCTTCTTAAACCAGCGGCTGCCGATTTCCGTCAGCATCACGGCAATGGCGATAGAGATCACGGTCCCGCTGAGAATAAAAAGAAAGTTGAGATAAAGCGTGTTCCACACAATAAGAATCCACTCATCCGTTTGAAAAAAATACGCAAAGTTTTTGAAGCCTACAAACTTACTGCCTGTAATCCCTCTCGCAGCCTTAAAGTCCTGGAAGGCAATGATCATGCCGCCCATGGGCAAATAAGAAAACACGAAGAAAAAAAGCAATCCCGGCAGCGCCATTGCATACATGAGCTTGTTCCTGGCAATTTCGTAGATGAAAGCCGCCAGACCGGTTCGTTTTTTTCTGGGGAGCAGCGCTTGCGATTCATTAACTGATATCGAGCGTTCCATCGCTGACCTCCTATGATTCGTCATACTTCACAGCCTCACTATCACAGGATTCCGTGCGATTGCCTAGTCCGAAATTGTTGATTTCCTTTCGATAATCAGCAAATTCAGCCTTTCAAAAAATAACACTTCCTTCAAAACCTGCGAAAACCGGCTGTTATCGTCCTTAGGATGCTTGATCTTTGCGGTAATGATCCGGTGTTTTTCCATACTTTTTCTTGAACAATACGAAGAAGTAGCTTGTATTTTCAAACCCGACCAGCTCTCCGATTCGCTTGGCCGGTTCGCTCGTCCGAACCAGCTGCTCCTCCGCCTTCTGCAAGCGAAGCTCGGTAATATACTGGGATACGGAAATCCCCATTTGTTCTTTAAAAATTTTGCGCACATAGTTCGTGGACAGTCCTACGATCTCAACAAGTATATCGAGATTCAAATTCGGGTCAGTATAGTGCTCGTGAATATAGTCCAGAATCCGTTCCACCGATTTGCGCGTTTTCCCCATAAATTGTTGATCGCGCAGCGACATCGTACGCTCACAGAGCTCGACAAACCGGGCCTCGAATTGCTCCAGCGAATCCGGCTGCCGAAGCTTGTTGCGAAGCGATTCCAGCTCATAGCGGATATCGTCATTAGACAGATCAACCATCGCCGCTGTCGCCCGCTCCGCCACAAGGACCAACTGGTTCAGAGCCAGCATCATCTCATCGAATTTATTCTCCCGGATGCGGTCGATGAATTCCGTGAGGGCTTCACGCCATTTGTCCGCTTCACCGGACTTGACTCCATCCATCATCTGCTTCTCCAGATCCATCGGGTATTCGTATTCACGGAAATCCATGAGCGTCTCGGCTGCGAAAGGGATCAGATCGCCCGTACCGAACGAGAGACGGTACTGGGTCATATGAAGCGCCGGGCTCCAAGAGGTTTTGATCTGCCCGGCTCCATTTACGCTGGGTCCGAGTGCGGCGGTGACGCTTATTTTCAAATATTGCTTTACATAGACGGTGATTTGTCTGAGCATCGATTCCATCTGCTGTCTCGATTCGGCCCCATCGTCTTCGGTACAGATAAGGAGCGCCAAAGTATCGTCGCTGACGTCCACCACCTCGACATGATAGGTCGGGGAGATCACCTCGGCGGCTATATTGCCTGCGCCGTATTTCAATAAGGAAATATCGAGCAGATCGTAACGCCCGAACAACTCCGCATACCCGTCAAGCCGCAGCACACCCGAGGTAAAGGTATCATAAGGGAATTGGATGCCCAGCCCGCTCCATTTGCTTTTATCCTCTTGCTCCCGTCCCCCTGTTCCCTGTAGCAGGGCACGCAAAAACTCCGTTTTTTTCGCCGGAACCGCTTCGGTTTGAAGTCCTCTGATTTTCTCTTCAAGCGCCGAGAAGGAACGGGCCAGCACATCGAGCTCATGAATGGGTTGAGTCCCTGCAACCGAAGGAGCATCGGCAAGGAGCTTGTGAACGAGCCTATAAATCGGGGAGTAGATGGTTTTCGTAAAGAAAAACGCGATGCCCAAAGCAATCGTGGCAAATAAGACCGTGACCCAAATAATAAACGTTTTCAATTGATAAATAGGCGCGAGCAGCCGGTCGTAATCCGCCAAGCCGATGAAGGTCCAGCCCAGCCTATCAGACTTAATATAGGTCGTTAAATACGTTTTGCCATCCAGCTGATTCTCGAAGCTGCCGGATTTGTCTGACGCCGCCATGATCCGTTCCATATCGCTGCGGTCCTTTAAATTTCGGTTTAAAAAATGGCTGTCGTCATGGGAAACGACGGTGCCTTTTTCATTGATAATAAAGGTTTGAATCACCTTTTCCTGCTCCCCGCGGTTCAGCAGCTGCTGGAGCACATTTTGATCCAAATTGACAACCATGGCTGCATCCATCGATCCGTCGGACTTGAGATTGCTATAGACGACGGTAATCAAATTTTTCTCCGTTGTTTTATCGTTGATCTTGAATGTCTCGGTTCTTGGAATAAAATAATCCAGACGGTACGGCTTGTTTTGCTGGAGGATCACGTTCATGCCCCTATCGAAAAACTGCTCCATGGAGCTTGTCGTATTTAACGTGGAAAACACGGTGTTGGCTCTGAAATTGTATACATACAAGGAATACACAAGCGGATTATTGGCAATCAGGTCAGAAAGCTGCTGGTTGATGGCTCCTGTCTCGACCGTATTGAATTGATGTCCATACATGGCGGACAAGATCTTTTCGTTTTTGGAGAAGTGGTTGTAAAAGTTGTTGTACGTAGAGGTCAACAGCAGGTCAGCGGTATAGTACGACTGGTGCACTTTATCTTCAGACGCCTTGGATAAATTACGGCTTACGTCCTCCGACACCCGGTTGATAATAACGACGGAAAGCACGCCAATCAGCACAAAGCCGATGCACACATATGAAAAAATCAAGTTAAACAGCACGTTTTTTCTCTTTAACGCTTCTTTCCAATGATTCATTGCCTAAAGCCCCCTTTTTTGGGCTGCTGTGAACCAACCGCCCGCTTCTGAAAATAGCCATTCCCTGCAGCTGCAACCGCGCAAGAAATGGCTCTTATGATTGATGAATTACATCATGTATTGGATTGTCCTCATTATATGTCACTCCGGCAATCGAGGGATTGCTGAAATTTAAGACATTTATGCGGTTTTTTTAGAAGTTTTTTTGCCAAACCCGCCCAGACGGTCTACCAGCCGATCAAACGAGGCTCTCCCTGAAATTTCATGTCCTCCCGGAAAAATATCGCTGCCGAACCGGTCCGCGGCGTTCAGGGAGGCATAGAGGCTTTGAAGCTCTTGGATAGCGGCTCTTGCATGGGAAACCGGAAAAATCGGGTCCTGCTCCCCTGATTCGACGAATAAGTCCCGGGGGGCAATCAAGCCGATCAGCTCGGGCTGCTCGGTATACAGCAAAAGGCCAGGAATGTAATTGTCAATGCAATGATGCATGCCGAGGATACTCCCCTTGAACGTATTCGTATACCCGCAAAGCACGGTCGCTCGAATCCGTTCGTCCAAGCCGGCGGCGAACGAACTGATAAGGCCACCGCCGGAGAAGCCGAAGGCACCGATTTTGCCGCCATCCACGTCATCGCGTGATTGCAGGTAATCGACGCATCGAAGCGCCTCATAGATCCGCATCCCGGCCAGGGTCCGGCCGTAAGCGAGCAAATGAGAGGCAAGCGTACCGCAGGAGGTCGGACCGCCGCCCTCCGGATTTGCCAGCAATAGCTCGGACTGTCTGCGAGCTCCAAAGCCCATGATTTCGGGGAACGCCACAAGCATCCCCCGTCGCACTAACTCTACGGCGAACCGGTTATGGATCCCCGGATCGTCCATAAAGCTGCCGTCATAAGCCATGCCGACCGCCTCATGCTGCCCAGTCGAATGTCCATGACATGCGACAACGGCCGGCCAGGGTCCGTTTCCCTGCTTCGGAATCAGCACCAGAACGGGAACTGTAACCGACTCCATCGTCGTATACTGAACGCGCTCCAGAACGTAATCCCCATAGTCCCGGCTGTCCAAAAGCTCCGGATTTAATGGACAGCGGACCGCAGGGAATTTCCCCAGAGCTTGAAGCACCTGCTGTCGGAGCGCCTCCCTGTACACCGATAACGCGCGGTCTCCCTTGCTTGCCAGCAAACGCTCCTGCTCCGCTTCCTTATATAAACGGTTAAGAAATGCATCTGTGCTCCAGTTCATCGTCTGCCATCCCCTTCTTTATGCCAAATCCCGGGCTTTAGGCCGAATCCAGATCGCTTGCCCGCCGCTCGGAGCCATGTACGCCTGCAGCCTGGAGCTTGCGTTCACCTCGGTGATCCGCATGGAAACCCCGGTCCGGGAAGCCTTGTTCAGCAGATCGTCGTTATACGTCGTGGCAAGGTAAGCTTTACCCTGCTTCAGAAAGTCGAGCGGCAGGTCCAAATCTCTGGCCAGCTCATTTGTAATCGTCCCGATGAACCACTCTTCACCTTTGCGCCTCGCTATAGCGGCATATTCCCCGATCTGCCCTGTCAGAACGCGCGTCTCGTCCCACACAGTCGGAAGCCGGTCAAAAAACTCCGTTTCCGGCTCCCCTTGAGCATCGGCCGGTTGATCATACCAATATATCGAATGAAGCGGACTATAGGCGATGACCGACATGGCGAGCTGATGGGCATGCGTTGTCTGAATCCGGTCGCTGTAATAGCAAATCGTATAATCCCCGCAGCCGGCCAGAAATCGGGTAAAAGGCAGCGTGGCATTGTGTCTTGCCGTCGGCATATGCTCGTTGCCGCGAATGCCTTCGACCGTCAGCATATTCGGGTACGTCCGCGTGAAGCCTGTAGTCCGATAGGCATCGTGAACATTGACAAGCAGCTGATATTCCGCGCATTTGCGGATGCATTCATGCAGCCATTGAGTCCAGTATTGGGGGCCCGTATTGACAAAACCGAACTTCAAGCCCTTGATTCCCCATTCCTTGAACACGGGAAGAAAACGGTCGATCTGGTGCTCCACAGCCCTTCGGTCAAGGTAAAGGAGGATGGCGATCCCTTTGGCCGCCCCGTATTGAACCAGCTCCTGCACGTCAAGGGTGTGGGTTCTTTCCCCTTCCTTCTTATTGTAGAACCACACTTCATTCACCGGGCGGGTGCAATCGGAGCGGTCATCGAACGGATCACCGTACCATCCCCAATCGAGCATGACATACTGAAGCCCGCGCTCCGCCGCAAAGTCGACACATGCCCTGCCCCCCTCTTGGGATAGAGTCATCTCCCGGATAAGCTTTCCAGGGACAATCCACGAAGTATCCTCCAGGGCGCATGGCTCGTTCAGATTCAGCACGAGGTAATTATGCTCCAGCAAGTCTCCCGGCCGGTCTCCGACCAGAACAACCCTCCATGGCGAGCTAAAAGGCGCCTGCGCTATCACACTTGCTTGGTTCTTCTCCTCAGGCAAATTCTCAGACATCAGACCGTAGCCCTCGAAGCCTGTCAGCAATCCGCTCAGCGTGCTCTCGATGATCCATGGACTTGCGGGATGCACAGAGAAAAGCGTCCTGGAATAATTATCAAGCGCCGCCTCCGTTATCGCTATATAGGTTCCGTCCGGATAGACAACCGTCAAGGGCCTTTCACAATTCGGCTTCAAATCCCTCACGGACACTTTCGCATATTCCCCTTCAGCTCCATGCTCTTCGTAAGCCCAAGAGCCTTCGGGAACATGGAACTGGGAGTGCTCTCCGCTGATCGTGAAACGGCTGAGCGTCTCCTGTTCGGGTACATGGTACCGAAATGCCAGGCCTTCATCGTACAACCGGAACTCGAGGCGCAGCTGTCTTCGGTTTCCGTCCTTTTCCTGCAGGTGAATCGCAAGACGGCTGTAACGGTCGGGGATGACATCCCGCTCCCCGTAAAGCGGCCGCCATTCCTCTGCGTAGGAGTCGCGGTGTACATCCGTCACGGTAAAGCCGTCCAGGAGGGACGGATCTCCATCCAATTGCAAGCCCAGTCTGGAGTCCAGCAGCAAGGGGCGATTTTTATAAGTAACGCTGTACACAGGAATTCCGTGGACTCCTTGTTTTTCCTTTAAGGTGAAGAAGAAGGACAGCAATTTGTTGGGCGATGTCATTGACCATGCTTTCATTGTTAATTCTCCTGTTCTGTTCCATGTCATGAGTTCTTCTCATCGTAGCTTGACTGCGGCCAAACGATAAGAGCCTAAAATTCAAAATCGTTTTAATTTGCCGCTGTGCGCGATATCAAATTGTAAAGAATGTTTTAAAATGTAGCTCACTTCACTTAATGTACAATTTGGCACCCAGTATACCGCAGATAAACGGGGAAAAGTTGCCATTCTATGCGTAAAAATGTTCAAATCTTGCACTCATTTTGTATACTGGATAGAAGACCATTCCACGATGAACAGAGGGATCCTGTTGAACTATCTTTTCGAGCGGGTCGATTTGGGGGACAAGCCGCTGCTGTGGGGAGGATACAAATCCAAGAGCAGCGAGGACTTTGCAGGCTTTTATCATTGGCACCAATGCTGCGAGATTTTATTGATTTCACCTCGATCCTTATCTGATAGAGCAATTGCTGCGTCCCTTTCCGGCCCGGCATACGCTCTTCAGCAAATTATGGAAAGGGCATACGAGGGAACAAGCTATCGATGTAACCCCTGCTGCGGATTATTTGGAGCAGGCTTTCGATGTATACGATCAGGTTTGTCTCCACGGCGGAGGCGTTGCCGATGAGGAAAGGATGATGCTTGTTCTCCAGATCATGCACGGCATTTCGTTTGTGAAGGAACACATATTTCGTACGGAAACGGCGGATGGAAGGACAAGACCTTTAAATTACGCGGAAACCATGATGCAATGGATCGAGGAGCATTACTCGGAGGACATACAGCTGGAGGATATTGCAAACGCGCTTCATTTGTCCAAATTTTATGTGTCCAGGCTGTTTCAGGACGAAACGGGCGGCACTATCAAGCAGTATTTGACCGCAAGACGAATTAAGCAGGCCTGCCGGCTGCTTCAGACCACAGCTCTGCCCGTGGAACAAATAGGCGCGGAGGTGGGCATTCCGAACGCATCCTACTTCATCCGTTTATTTAAAAGAGTCGTCGGAACGACTCCTTTAAAATACAGAAGGAAATGAGACACGAACCGTTCATTTATGAGGCTGCTTTTTGGTATGCGCTAAAAAACAGCCTGCCCGGCCGGGAAAATTAGCGGAGTAGACGGAATCGTTCGGTGGAAGGCAACAGCGATTGGATGAACGATCGTACATGCCGGTTTTTCAAGGTATCCCCTGCAGGGCAGGCTGAGCTTGTCGTGAAACGCGCTCCATATGAATTTAGCAAATGGAATCCGTTAAGAAAAGATGCTTCAACCGCTGCCCAAGCCGCTAGGAATCATCCTACCGATTCCTCCAGCTGCATGAGGTTGTATAGGGCTTGTGCCGTTTCGGCACGTGTCGTCCATGCCTTCGGCCGGAACGTTCCATTGCCGCTGCCGTTCATCAACCCGTTCGATGCGGCGGCAGCCACTGCTTCCTCAGCCCAAGCCGATATTTGGGCTTGATCGGAGAACGAGGATGGCGCGGAAACCGAAGGCTTGTTCAGCTTGGCGTAAGTCATTGCCCGGACGAGCATGACCGCCATTTCCTCCCGGCTGAGCCTTTCGTTCGGAGCGAACTGCCCGTTGTCCCGGCCCTCGATCAGCTTGGCTTCATAAGCTGCGTCAACCGCTGGTGCAAACCAATCGCCCGGCGACACATCATGGAATCGGGCCGGGCTTCCGGCAGGCAATCCTAGCCATCTGCTGACCATTGCCGTAAATTCGGCACGGGTTGTGCCGGATGCCGGGTCAAAGCGCCCATCCTCCGGCCCGCTTGCAATATGACGCGCGGACAGTACGCTTACTGCTTCGTATGCCCAATGACCTTCGGGGACATCATCATATGTCAGGTGATATTCCATCACCGCGTAGGTACCTGCAGGCGCATGCTGAGCCGTAATCACATGTCGCGACGGATCGATGCGTCCCCCCAGATACTCCCATTGATTGGATTGAGGATCCAATCGGTAAAGGCCGAGCAGCCGCTCATGGATGCCAGCGCTCTGATAGGGAACCGTCAAATCCCCAACGGCTGTCCTCTCTCCGAGCGAGGCTTCGGTGCCGTCCGGCGCCACGAGCGATAAGCTGAAGTGCAGCACATCGGATGCTGCTTTCATCGAAACGGTACCGTGCTCGAGCTTCCACGCCGCAAGAGCTTGCCCGGACGAAGCCGAATCAAGCGGCTTCAGCCGGTACAAAAGCCGCGATTGACCGAGAAGCCGGCTGTCCACCCTGCGCATTAACGCTTGAAGCGCAGCCTCGGACGGGATGGAAACTGCAGCCCCCGAAGCGGAGACAAAGCTCAGCTTTCCTTGACCGATAAGCCCTAATATATCCGCAGGCAGCAGCACCTGCTGCGTGCCAGAAGACAACGGCACAACGATTCCATTATCGTTCCTGAGCAGCTTTAATTGTTCCAGAGTGACCGTCACTTGACTTGAGGCCGCGTTCCCGGTCGTTTCGCCAGGCACGGTCACGGGGCCGCTTGTTTGTGGAGCGCCGCTCCCGCCGGCACTGTTTCTTTTGCCTGACAGGGTGTGCAGCTTCACCTCCGTCCCTGCCGACGCATTCCCGGCAGCATCCTTGGCCACGACCTGCAACGTGTATTCCGTATTCGGCTGCAAACCCGTAACCACATAATTTATATTTGCTGTAGACGCTATTTTCGTCGCACCGTTATAAATCTCATAGCCGGCTACGCCTACATTATCCTGCGATGCCGTCCATGCCAGCTCGACGCTCGTCGTAGTCGTATTACGTATCGCCACCACCGGGGCGCTTGGCGCTTCCGTATCCGGCACGGGCTGGGAGCTCCCCACCGTTGCCGTAATGCCAAGAAGGCTTACGCGGTCCACTACGCCTGCATTCCATGCCGCAGCATAGGCATCGCTGACCTGCAGCACCGTATCCTTGCTTGGGTCCAATACTTTAAAGCTTAGCATTGCAAACGGCCGGTTGCTTTCCCCGGCACCCTCACCGATTTGCGTTGCCGCATAGAAGAGCCGGTGGCCGTTCTGCAAATGACTCTCGAAGCCGGTAAGCTGCCCCTGATCGGTGGCATACACCGAGCTGTTCACATCAACGGGCCGTGCCTGGCCCTGGAACAAACCGCCTGGACTTACGGCCTGCAGCTCCAATACGGCAGGGTCATAGTCCAGCCCGGCCTGCACTGCATACAGCGCATTCCCTCCGTTAGCCCACAGGTAAACCTGAAGCTCTTGTTTCCCTCTGCTGGGCAGGGTGAGCTCAGCCGCCGCTCCCGGCAGCCCTACGGTTACGGCGGCCGTCAATTGAACCCCTTCATAGCTCGCCTGAATCGAGGCCGTTCCCATACCGATCCCCGTTACCCGTCCTGCCGGGTCAACTTGAACGACCGAAGGGTTCAATGAGATAAACAGCGTTCCTGCCGTCACATCCTGTTCTTCCCCTTGTGCGTTCAGCAGCTTTACAGCCACTGCATGCGTCAAGCCCGGCTGCAGCACATACGCCTCCGAATCCAAACGCAGCGAGGATACCGACACACTCGCGAAAGTCGATTTTCCTCCGTATACAGCGGTAATGACCGCTGTTCCCGCCCGCTTGCCCGTTATCCACCCCTGCCGATCGATGCTGACAACGGCCGGATCCGACGAAGTATAGGAAGCATACGGTGTAACATCGGTTTGGGATTGATCCGAATAGACTCCCGTTACCACCGTTTGATGCGGGTCTCCGACATGGAGAGCATAAGAAGGGCTATCCAATCGGACAGCAGCAAGGACCGGAGTCACCGATACCGCTGCCGATGCCGCTTTGCCCCCGTACACCGCGGTAATGACTGTGCTTCCCGGCTTGCGGCCTGTGACCAGGCCGTCAGGACTGACCGAAGCAATCGTCGAATCTGCTGACGAATAGGAGGCATAGGAGGTTACATTGCGCGGTCCGTCAGAATATACGGCTGTCACCACAGTTGCATGAACGCCTCCTTTCGGCAGGCTGTAGCTCACTGTATCCAGCTGCAGCGCATTCAAGATTACATTGTCATCCACTCGTACGACGGATGAAGCCGTTTTGCCTGCGTATTGTGCGGTAATGATTGCCTTTCCTGCCATAAGTCCGGTAACGCGTCCCCGCGTGTCCACCTGTGCAACGGCCGGGTCAGAAGAAGCATAGACGGCGCCTCTCGTCATATCATTAGAACTGCCATCACCATACTGGGCCAATACGGATGAAGCATGCGAATGCCCAATACCTAAATGATAATCCCCATCCATTGACAACGAATAAGGCAGCTCAGCAACCTTCAAATCATCGACATAGAGGGTACCGGTCTGATTCGTGCCCAGAGCAAATCGCAGAAACGTAACCCCGCTTGCCGCCGTTCGAAAAGCAAACTGGCTTGCCGCCAGCTGTCCATCAATATAGACATCAAATTTACTTGTTGCGGTATTCAAAACGAGCTGTATATTATACCAGGCTCCTGCGGTGAACGATTGCAGCTTCACATTCGTCCCCCCGTTATAGGCCCGGATAAAGCCGGCATCGAAGGTGACACTGACCGCATTCACGCTGCTGCTGCCGTTATAAATATACGGTGCCGATTTATTGCCGGCCTGTTCATCGCTTTTGGCCCGGTAAGATACGACAACCGCCCCGGATGCATTGAAATTTCTGCGTTCGGCGATCACATTGCCTGCGGTGCCGGTTTTTTCCACCTTTAACTGCATATCACCTGCGGCCATCGGGTCTTGAACGATCTGAACCGTTCCCACACTCGTTCCGGACGAAGCCGTCGTCAAATTCCAATTGGGATCGTTCAAAGCTCCTGCCGGGTCATTGTCAAAAACGTCGTCCACCGGTACGGAGGCGGAGGCCCCGTAAACCGTCGAAGTCCATCCCGCCGCCAGGCATATAACGGAATATAACGATAGCATCACCGCAAGCATAAGCGCCATTTTTTTCTTCCAAAGCATGCTGCTTCGCACCTCCTCATCCTATGGTTTATTCAGATAAACTCCGAGCAAAGATAAATCCACAATATCCACTGCACCATCGCCGTTAAAATCATAGGTATAAGGGAATTGTGCCTTACCCTGACCTACGCTTCGCCCCAAAGCTTCCGTAACACGGATGAAGTCGTCTACCTTACCCGGCTGTCCGTTCAACCTGACGGATTGAGCCGTTTTATCGAGAAACATATCGTTCTCTCCGTCAATGACCAGCTTCATCCCTTCATCTTCAATAACAATCGATTGCAGGACGTCACTGCGGTCCGCGTAGGCTTGAACCGATTGGACCGTAAAGCTACCGTTATCCGTATCCGGCGCATATTTGGCAACGAAGCAGACCCAGTCTCCCTCATGGTAATCCATTGCGGCCGGAGCATCCGTCAGCTGGACCATCACCTGATCGGAATTGGCAAACTGCACAATGGAGCCGTTATTGTCCGACGTTCTCACATTGGTCGGGTCCCATAGCGCTTTGGTATACAAATCATCCATCACCTTGCCGTTCGTCGTAGTGAACCCCGGGCTTAGTGCATTCAGATCCGCGCTCGACAGCCACGTCGGCTTGGCCGTTCCTCCTGCCGGAGCGTTCACCGCCTTCAGGATCGGCCATCCGCTCACTTTGGCGGTACCCATCCGCATCACCGGCGCTGCAGCGTCTCCCGTATCCGCGGTCAAATCGAGCAGCGGACTGCCGTCAGCCGCATAAATTCCGTTGATGCGCACCCTGCCCGGATCGATACTGCCCGGTGTATAAGGAGCGTCGGACACGGACATATACGGCAAGCCGATGAGCTGATTCAGCGATTTGTAGCTTTGCTCCGAGCTGAACCGCACGGCAAGCACATTGTACAGGACCGTTCCGTTCGTCACGTAATATTGGCGCGTCCTATTGGATTTCGTACCGGTAATTCCCGCATCTTTACGCACATCATAATTTGGCGTTGCAAAATTCGTCGTCGTGGATTTCACATCGTCGTACTGCCAACGATCCTCTCCATCCTTGAAATACATGCCCATCACTCTGTCGATCTTCGGACCTGCGGCGGTTCTCGTCCCGGTATCAATCAATTGCTCGGTAAAGTCCGTTCCGGACACCGACAGCGTCAACGGCTGGCGGTTGCCGTTTTTGAAGTAGGCGGACACGCGGCCTTTTCTGAACGTATAATCCTCCTGCTTCTGCTGCTCCGTCTTCACCCAGGCATAGCGGCTTAACGTATGATGCATCGCCACCGGACCGTGTACGGCAATATGCCCGAGGTTCGCCGTGTCCCCGTAGGATGGCGTTGCCGAGGCCAGGCCTTTGATCAAGAAACGGCCCAAATCCGAATTCAGCACCTGTGCCCAGTACGACAAGCCGGAGAAATTCCCCATATTGAAGCTGGAGCCACCCCCTTCATTATGCCGGGAGCCCGCGAAAATCCACCCGTCCGCGCTCAATCGGGAATTGAAATACTCGGCCATTTCCTTGCCATCATCGCGAATGATCTGCTTCAGGCCTTGAAAGCCCGCGTCCTCCTCCGGAATTTCGTTGATGATTTCCGCCAAATCGCTGAGGGATACCCCGGCGTAGCTCACATCAAAGCCTCTCACCTCATAGAAAATGGCCTTGCCGTCGACAACCTCCCTGGCTTTATCCCGAAACGCGATGTCCGGCAAATTGGTTCCTGGTATCCCTTGGGTGTAATACGTATAAATTTGATTTTTCAGCGCCGCATCATCATATAGTACCGCGAGCTGAATACCGCCCAGCAGGGCGACAAGCGCCTGATTCTGAGAGTTTTGCGTGCTGAACTTGGTCACCCGGGTCAGCCAATCCCACATCGAGTAGGCTTTCGCCTTTCCTTCCGACAGCTGCTCCGGCGTAAATAGATCTTGGCCGTAGGTCAAGGCGCTGGCCAAATTGTGCAGCCCGAAGGCCGTCGTCGGATAATCGGCGCCAGTCGTGCTTCCGCTCACAGAATAAGGCATATACGCCGCTCCGCTGTTCGCGACCAGCACCTTATCCGCATTGGCAGGGTTGTCCGCCGTCTGAATCCGGTTGTGCAGATAGAAGTCCATGGCTTTCCTCGCCTGCTTCGCCAGCCGTTCATCACTCTTGCCTGTCAGCTCCCAGACATAAGCGAACAACCCGGCAGCCCCGAAGCCGGCCTCCGTGCTGCTGGCCTGCTGATCCATCCCGATAAATGCGGCATTATCGAATACGACGGTGCCTGCCGCATGGTCCAGCATAAGATCGACATTCAGGGAATACACCGGATACGGCGTATCGAAAACTCCGCTAATCTCTCCCCAGCTTCCTCCCGTAGCGCCCCCGTACATGATGTGACTGCCCAGAATGACGTTGTTCTTGTCCTTAAAAGTAATTTTGGCGGCAACCCCCCTGCCATCGCCTGCTGCCGACGTGAAGCCCGGCAAAGTTTTATACTTCACGGAAAACATACGGTAGTCTCCGCCAAACTGCCGGGTCCCATTGGAGGAAGCTGACACCGGCATGCTCAGCGACGCCTGGGTATCCGTAGAGCTGGAGGTAATCCGGCCTCCGTTTCCCGCTACCCCCGGTTCACCCGAAGGAACGATTACGGCATTCGGTCCTTCCCACTGCTTGCCGCCCCAGACAGGCGTAGCCGCATCAAAGCTCGCGTTTGGAATGGCGGCAGTTCCTTTATTGGAAACCTGCACACCCGCAGTACCGGAAGCCGTCGAGATTGACGTATCCACCCGCATGAGCCGGATGCCGTCCCAGTAAACTGTCCCTTTCGCTCCATCCACTCCGGCTTCAACGACAATCTGATTCGGCTGAACGGAAGGTACCGTTACCAAGCCGCGAATTTCGGTCCAATCGTCCGTCCCGCCCTCCGGCTTGAACATATACGGTGCTGCCAGATCGGCGCCGTTCGCATCCTTGAACGATATGCGGGCAAATACGCCTTGCCCCGAAGGAGAAACGGCAAGCTCTTCCGTCTTCACGTAAGCGCTCAATATCATCAGGCTGTCGGGCTTTAGCACGACGGAAGCCGGCGCGGTATAGTCCACGAGCACATCCAGCGGATTGGACAAGGTCTGCCTGATCGTGCCGGCGCCCTCTGTTAGCGCTTCCATTTTTATCATATGAGAGCCTTCGAACGAGCTTTGCAAATCGTTTACCCAGCTGAATGCGGGCGTGCCCTCCGGGGTCCAGCTGTCCGGCATACTCGCCGAGCCGGTCTCGAAGCCCGGATTGGAAACGACGTTCCCTGTCACAAGACTGTTGGTGCTTGCGTTCACCGTGACCTTCTGCGGAAAATTATCGATTCGCCCGTCCGGCTGCTGGTTCGCCAGGAGGTTCGTTGTAAAAAACTGCAGCTGCTTCTCCACAGCCGCAGCATCCGGAAACATCCGGTCTACACGGTCCAGAAATAAATTAGCGTCGGGAGTTATGGAGCTTATGGAGCTTATGGGGCTTATAGCAGCCTCAGCCCCCCACGATATACTGGGCAGTGAGGAGACTGTCAGGAGCAATGCCATGACCGTCGAGCCTATCTGTGTCCATTTCATCGAAATGGCCTCCTTTATTATGGGATATGCTGACATTGGAACGGTGACGACAGGCGTCAGGCAGGGCGGAAACGGGAAAAGCGCCGGTCGTCTGCTTCCTCGCCTGCCGCCACTGTACCCAACAAGCTTTTACTATGGCTTCACTTCTTCGATCAGCTCGCTGATCAGCATCAGTGCCAGCGCCTGACCGTAAGGCGTGGGCGTGATTTTCACTTCGTTATATGCTTCCACCGTCGGCATAACCGGGGTTCCGCCGGATACACCGTGCACGGCTCCGTACACATCGACGTGGATCATCACCGCATCCACCGCCTTGAGCGCGGCTTTGCGAAGCTCCTGCTGCAGCGCGGCATCGTCGATGATCCCCGTGTGCAGCGCAGCCAAGAAGCCATAGGCGATCCCTGCCGTCGCCGATGTTTCCAGATAGAAATCAGGCCGGTCCAGTACAGTGTGCCACATGCCGTTCGCTGTCTGGAGCCGGGCTAGTCCCTGCACCAGCGCCGTGTAGCGCTGATATACCTCCGCGGGTATATCTGCCAAATGCTTCACACTGGCAATGATCTCCGGCACGCCGAAGGCGACCCAAGCATTCGCACGCCCCCAGCGGGCAGCTGACATATGGCTGCGCGCGATACCGTCGAAGCCGTGGAACAATACGCCTGTCGCGTCATCCTGCAGCAGCTGCAGGTGAACGGCGACCTGCTTCACGGCTTCCTTCGCCATCGCTGCATCCCCGGTCAGCGAAGCAAGCCGCGCGAGGAACAGGGCGCCGACGACAAGCGTGTCGGCCCACAGCTGCTCCGGGAAGTCGACGCCTTCGGTCACTGTATGCTCGAAGCCGCCCTCCTGCGTTCGCGGCGCCTCGCGCATCAGCCACTCGCCGTGCTCTTGCACAAGCGGCAGCCAAGCGGCTGCAGCTCCCGGCTCCGCACGCAGAAGCTCGGTCAGCGCAGCGAACGGCGCCGTTGAATTGATGACGCGCTGCTTGGCGGCCTTCTGGCGGTTATCCCGCATCCAGCGCCACACATAGTCCCGCACCGCTGACGAGCCGGACGCCTCGCCGTATTTGACAGCGGCGATCAAGCCGACGCCCGGCTTCCAATCCCAGTTATTCATGTTTCGCTGCCAATCGTTCTCCGGTGCCGTCACCATGTATTCATATACCTGCTCCGCTTTACTCAGCAGCTTTTCCCGGTTCATTCTTTCATTCCCCCTCCTGCAGCTTTTGCCTCTATGGCATTCCGGCCTACCGGCCTCATCCCTTCACCGAGCCAATCATCGCTCCCTTGGCAAAATATTTTTGCAGGAACGGATAGATCAGCAGGATAGGGACCGTGGCAATAATAATCATCGCCATCTTGACGGTGACGCCGATTTTGGGCACGTCACCGGACATCGCGGCATCCACAGCTTCATTCGTCATTTGCACGAGAATTTGGCGAAGCAGCACCTGCATTGTCATTTTGCTGACATCGCTGTTATACATAACCGCCTGGAAGAACAGGTTCCACTTGGATACGGCATAGAACAGCGTCAAGGTAGCGATCACGGGCAGTGAAATCGGGGTTACAATCCGGGCCAGGACGCCGATATCGTTGCTGCCGTCAATTTTGGCCGACTCCTCCAGCTCGGACGGGATGGAACGGAAAAAGCTGACCATAATCATCAGATTGAACACGCTGAGCGCACTTGGAATAATGAGCGACCATAGCGAATTCAGCATCCCGAGCTCTTTTACCAGTAAATAGGAAGGAATAATGCCGCCGTTGAACAGCATTGTGAAAAAAGCGATGAACAGCATGACGCCCGTACCTTTCACATTTCGCTTCGACAGCGGGTATGCAAGGGTTATTGTCAGAAGCATGCTGAGCACCGTTCCGACAACTGTCACAAACACTGTGTTGTATAAGGTTTGAATAAATTGGCGGTTATGAAAAACCGTATCGTAGGCAACCAGTGTCCACTGCCTCGGCCAGAACAGCAGCTGCCCTTCGTAGACGAGATGCGGCGTGGAGAACGACAGCGTGAACACGTTCCAGAAAGGGAATACCATAAGGATCGCCATCAAGCCAAGCAAGGTATAATTGAACGTTTCGAACCATCCATTTTTTTGTGCCTTCATAGGAAGCTCTCTCCTTTCTTCTAAAATAAATAATTGTCGCTAGTCTTCTTCGCCACAAAGTTGGAGCCCAGAATAAGCACAAGACCAACCAATGATTTGAATAAACCGACCGCAGCCGCAAAGCTGAAATTCCCCTGAAGCACGCCGGCCTTGAACACATACGTATCGAATACTTCCGCCACGCTGCTGACCATCGGATTGCCCATAATAAACAGCTGGTCAAACGACAGGCTCATGATGTGCCCGATCCGAAGCAGCAGGAGCACGACTACGGTGTTCATCAGGGCCGGTACCGTAATTGCTCTCATCTGCTGCCAACGATTCGCCCCGTCGACCCGCGCTGCTTCGTACAGCTCAGGGTTGATGCCGGCGAGGGCCGCCAGGAAGATGATCGTTCCCCAGCCCGCTTCCTTCCAGATGCTTTGCAGCGTAATCATCCCCCAGAACAATCGGGTATCCAGCAGCAGCTGCACTTTGGGAAAGCCCATCCAATGAACCAGCTGGGTCAGGATCCCCTCGGAGTTCATTAACGTAATCGTCAATGAGCAAATCACTACCCACGAGACGAAGTGGGGCAAGTAAATGATCGTCTGAACCGCCTTCTGGAACACACCCTGCCTCACCTCATTGAGCAGCAGAGCCAGTACGATGGGCGTCGGGAAAAATAAGATCAGGTTCAGCAGGCTGATTACAAGCGTATTGCGCAGCACCAGCCAGAAATCGGGATGCTTGAACAATCTGTCAAAATGCGCCAAGCCTACAAAATCGCTGTGCAGAATGCCTGCGAACGGATTATAGTCCTGAAACGCCAATACAATGCCATACATCGGCACGTATTCGAAAAGCAATAGAAACGCCATCCCCGGCAGCGCAAGCAAATACATGTACCGGTCGGTCCACAGCTTCCTCCAGAGCCGGCTGCGCCGAGACCGCATTGCCGCTGCCGGCTGGCTGCCCGGCAGGGCGGCTTCCGTCCTTGTCGTCATCGTAATATCACGCTCCTGTGAAAAGCTCGGGTACGCTTCGCCAGATGGAAGCGTACCCGAGATCATGGTATTATTTGCCGTCCGCAGCGGCGATTTCCTCCATCCATTTCGTGCCTTCAAACCGGTCATACCACTGCTTGACGATGCCATCCCAATCCTTCACGTCAACCGTACCCATAATGACTTTTACGGTATTGGTATTAATAAAGGCGTCCGCCTCCGCTCTGTATTTTGCACCGGTCGGCGAGAATGCGAAGTCCAGAGGCTTCGGTATTTTCAAATATTTTTCCAGCATCTTGTTGCCGTCGACGATGATCTTCTGCGCTTCCTCGGAGTTCTTCTTGCTCACGAACACCTCTTCAGTCGGCTGAAGCGGCAGCGTCCACAGGAAAGCCCCCGGCATATCGCGTGCGATCAGATCGCTTTTCACCTCGTTTTTGCCGTCTTTTTTCGTAAAGTGAACGCCTTCGGCCCCATACACATTGAAGCTTTGCCCCTCCGGACTTGCGCCGAAATCAAGCCATTCCATCAGCTTTTGCATCTTGGCCGGATCCTTGGCCGCATTTTTGGAAATGAACAGGCCGCCGTAATTTACGCGTCCGGTAGCGCCTTGCTGGCCCGTCGGTCCCTTAACAGGCTCGAACGGAACGAGCTTTGCCTTCGGATTCGTCTTCTTGAAGTTGTCCTCGAAATCGTTCACACGGGAAATGTATTGGAAGAACATCCCCGTCTGGCCTTTGCTGACCAGCTTCGATTCAGCAGTTCTGCCGTCCGTCACTGCAAAATCCGGATCGATCAAGCCGTCCTTGAACGCCTTGCTCATCCAGGCAAGATACTCCTTGAAGGCCGGAGTGGCAAAGTTCGGCACATATTTGCCATCCTGCTTCACCCATTTGTCCTGAATGCCGAACGGCTCCTGGAGACCGCTAGCACCGATGAACGCGTTGTTGGCATAGCCAAGCTGAATGCCGTACGTATCCTTTTTACCGTTTTTGTCCGGGTCGCTCGTCGAGAACGCTTTGGCCACACTGTACAGCTCATCCATCGTTTTGGGAGCCTGCAAGCCGAGATTGTCAAGCCAGTCTTGACGAATCATCGGTACATCGCCCGTCGCCACAGGGTTACGCACATTCGTAATGGCCCATGTTTTATTCTGATACTTCGTAATGTAAAGGTCCTTCTGCTTTTTCAAATTCGGATACTTATCGATATAGTCGTCCAGCGGTACGATCTCCCCTGCCTTAATCATCCCAACGATAAAATCGTCCATTGTCCGCCAGGCGAAGGCATCCGGTACATCGCCGGAAGCGATCTGTACGCGAATTTTCTCTTTATATATTTCATAGGCGTTAATGTTAAATTCGAATTGAACGCCGAGCTTATTCTGCAAATATTTCAAGGCTTCGTTGCTGTCAGCCGAGGTGCTCGGAATCGTATTTCCGTAATCATACGCCACCTTCAGTTTCACGGGACCGCTTGGCGTTTTCGCCGCATCCTTCGCCCCTTGCGGTCCGCTTGAAGCATTGCCGCCGCAAGCTGCCGTTACGGCTGCAAGGGAAGTAATGAGAACGGCACTCGCCGTTTTTTTCCAAAACAAGCTGTTCATTAACGTCATGGTATGAATACCCCTTTTCATCGTACATTTTACCTGTCTGTTTGTTTGGATCTGTTCCTGCCTTCTAAACTACATGGTTGCGGCCGGCCTGCCCTGCTCTTACTTTAGCCTCCCTGGACTGGCGCAGCAATAATCATTTGCCGTAAAAGCACCATAACTCGCAAATGACCAGTACTTCATACAAGGATAAACGGCTTCGCCATCTTTCCGGATGGCATGCGTTTGTCTAGGTAGACGAAGATTGTGAAATTTAACTTTCTTATCTACGAACAAATCCAGCAGTGACGCGGCTTTCCAGGCGACTAATCATTATGTGCAAATCGTCATTTTCTACGAAATGATACTTTCTATGCTATAATCGAACGGGTATATTGTAACGTAGACAGAATTAGAAAAGGGGAATCGCCATGCGGCTGCAGCGCTCCAAGAAAGCACAAACTCTCATCATCATGCTGCTTCTGACCTCCCTCTGCATTACCGTTATGGGGTTCACCGTGTACCGGATCGCAACGAACGCTTTAACGCAGGAGGTCCAGAGCGCATACCATGTTTCTTTGCTGCGCACACAGGACCGTGTGGAAAGCTACCTCAAGCAAATCGATCAGGCCGTGCTGCAATTCGAAAAGCTCCCGGCGCTTGAAGCGCTTGCCTCCCCGCAAAAGGAAGAAAACAATCTTGAAATTCTGAATCTGCTGGAAACGATGCTGCGCATGCAAACATCGCTGGAGGATGTCGATAACATTGCGCTGTACCGTCTCAGCACGAATCGGCTGTACAGCACCAATCATCAGGTCTCCTCCTATCAGGACGATTATGCCGAAGTGATCAAGCAATTCGAGCAGCTCCAGGTCAACCAGGCTTTTTTCAACAGCAACGTCAAGCAAACGCCGACGACCGTATATGTCAGAAAGCTGCCGATCTTTCAGAGCACCAAATCCTTCTACATCATTATTCATTTGAATCAAAAGTTTTTCGATCATATCCTGGGTGCCCATAACGAATCCAAGGGGACGTATTTCATGCTGGACGAGCATGGCAGCCTGCTGCAGTATCGCGGCGATTTGAACGCCGAGCGGCTTTTGAAGGACGTCGTCCCTATCATTACCGAAGAAAAGCCTGCATCGGATGAGCTGTTTACCGCCTATTTGCCCCCGTCATACAACGGCTGGGTATTCGGCTTCGCCATATCGAATGCGGAATTGTTCATGAAAATGAACGGTATCCGCAGCGGCATTTTCATTCTTGCAGGCATTCTGCTCGGCCTGGCCATTCTGGTCACCGTTTTATCGACGAACCGGCTGTGGCGCGGCTGGAGCGACATCGTCTCGCTGCTTGACGACTCGACTGCTTCGGGGAGCAGCAGGCAGCGCGCGAATCCAAGCCGAGGGAACGGCGCACGCCCCTCCGAGGCAGCCTCGCTTGCATTGGACGAATTCCGGCAAATTTACGATAAAATGCAGCGCATCAAGGATACCCGCGACGAGCTGAAGGAGCAAGTGAAGGAGCTGACGCCTGAAATCCGGGAAGCGTTTATCCGCAATATGCTGCAAAAAGGACTTCGTTCCGAAGCGGATCTGGAAAAGTGCCGACGCTACCACATCTCGCTTCTGCCAGGCAGCTACAGCTGCTATTGTGTCGAAATCGATCAGTATAAGAGTATGGCCGAGCTGTACTCCGAGGTGGACCTGTATTACTTCCGCTACGGACTGTCCATGGTCATTCAGGAGGTCATCGATGCACACGGACAAGGCGTTGTTTCCGCGCATGGAGACGGCCGCTTCCTCGCCCTCATGACCGTCCAGGAATCCGCCCCAGAGAAGGCAAGCGCTGCGATGCTCGAATCGGCGTCCGCCATCCGCAGCTTCATTAAGCAGTATTTCCCTTTCACCGTATCCATCGGTGTCAGTCTTGTCCGAAAGGACTTTGCCTATATGAGCGTATCGGCTCAGGAAGCGGAGGAAGCGTTAAAGCATAAGCTGGTCACCGGCACGAATGAGGTGATCCCCATTGCCGAATTCCTGCCCGACACAACGAACGGGGAGCAAGAGCCCCTGCCAATCTCATTTCGAGAGCTGGAAAATGACCTGATCTATGCGATCCGTTCGCTCGACCGGGAGCTGGCCTACCGGTATATCGATGGATTGAACGCTCTACAGGGCTTGCGATCCATTAGCTACCAATGGCTGCAAAGCCAGCTTACCGAAATGGTTTTTTCGATTTACCGTACTTTAGGGGGATCGCTTCGCAAGCCCGTAACCGAACCTTTAATGATTGAACTGATGGAGCTTGCCACACTGGACGAATGGACCGGATGGCTCAAAACGCAAGCCGTCAACCGGCTGACTGCGGGGCTGGCACAGGAGCATCTCGAGCATATGCAGAAGGTCGCCGAGCAGCTTACTGCCTATATCGATACGCATAACGAGGAGGACCTTCGGCTGGAGGGCTGCTGCAAGGCGCTGAATGTGCCGGTCTCCATCGCCCGGCAGGCGTTGAAGGAGGTGCGCGACACCACCTTCTCCGAATGCTTGCTGCAAAGCCGAATCGCCAAAGCACAGCGCTGGCTGGCCGAGACGGACATGGGCGTCGAGGAAATCGCCTCGCGCCTGCAATACAGCAATGCGCAGAACTTCTCGCGCACCTTCAAGAAGGCCGTCGGCGTGCCGCCAGGGCATTACCGCCGAGGAATCGGGTAAGCAGACGGCAAAAAAACGCCTTGCGGCGTCCTCGAGTAAACCCTATACGTTTGTGCGCGCGGAGGGAGTCAGGAGTGGGGTTCCGCCCGCTTCTCCCCCCCCCACTTCTGACCCCCTCCTCTACTTTGTGCTTTGTACTGCTGCTTTAACCCCCTATCCGGTCTGAAAGCCGGTGTTTCTATCCGTGAAGGCGAATCGGACTGCTCACCACATACCCCCGCTCGTCCGTCATCTGAAAAAAGCACGCCCTCGCGTTTTCCGGCAGGGCGGCTGAAATTTCTTGTACGCTGGGATCAATATGCGCTTCCGAAACTTGCCAATGAATGTCAAACCAGCTTGATGTATCCGATGTGTGGAGCAATTCCGCTTTCGTGACAGGCATGTCGCAGGCATAAACTACTTTTGCCTGCCGATCACGGATGTACGAGCGGATGACCTGCGGCAGCTTCACGCCGCCGAGCGCTATTTGATCCGCAAAAGCATAAATTTCCTGCGGCTTCCAGCCCTTTGCGTGAGAATGACCCAAGTCCAAATGAATGCTCATCACGGATTCCTTCAGGCCATTGCGTGCCGACTCATACGATTTGCTGAACAAGTGCAAAGGAAAATGAGGATCATCGCTCCAATGGACCCATAAGGTAGGAATCGCTATCCGATGCAAATAGGCGGACGGGTCCCAAAGCCGTTTGATCTTCTCCGCACAGGCCGGCGGCATGGCAGTAAAGCTGCGGCCGTACTGGTTCTCCGCCTCGAATAAATAGCCGCAGCCATACACAGGTATGGCAAATGCAAAGCGATGATCCACTCCGGCGACAAGACCCGTAAGAATGCCTCCCCATGAAATCCCATGTATACCGATCCTCCCGGGATCGACGCCATCCTGAGTGCGTAGAAAGGAATGCGACAGGATCACAGCAGCCACAGCATGATACATCCACTGCTCGGCTACAGGCAGGGCATAATCGGCAAATTCCCCTTGACGGCACGGGCCGCTCCAAGCGTGCTTTGGCCATGCTCCACTTTCCGTTTTTTCCGTCGGCCAATGCCCTTCTACATCCATCGCAATTGCAGCGTACCCCCGGTGGGTCCAGATGCGCACCCATTCCTTGAAGGCTGTCCCGCCTCCGCCGTGCACCAGCACCATTGCAGGGGCCTTGCCTCCCGACGCGGAAACCTTTGAAGCCTGCGGCAAGCCATAATAGGCAAATACCCGGGTCGGTTTTCCTTGATATGGCAAGCCTTCGATCCATAGAGCGGACACATCGTCTTCATCCATTTCGGATACTGCCGTTACCTGAGGCGTCGCAAACAGTTCGGCAAGGTTCCAGGGCAGCCGCATTTCCGTACCGGCCTGCGGATTCGGATTCGGATTGCGATTCGGACTGTCATTCGAATGCCGGTTCATTGGCTGTCGCCTCCTCCGCATGAATGTTCCAGAGCGTCACCCACAAATGCAAAGCTTAGCTGCACAGCTTCTCCGGCTTCCAGGCAAAGCTGCAGACATCTTTGCTTCTGCAGCTCCCTTCCGTTTAAGCACTGGACCGGCTGCGGGAGCACTACCTCAACCGTCTGGGAGCGACTTCGTGACATCAGCTCCAATTGAACGGAACCTGTATCCCGGTTCCATGCCACTGTCACCTCCACGGCTCCGCGAGCCAGCATGGGACCGGCTTTGCCTTTTCTCCAGCGGGCAGGCAGTGCCGGGAGAATATGCAGCTGCCCCGGAAGAGAAAACAGCAGCATCTCTTGTACAGCGGCACTCCAGCCCATATTGGCGTCAATTTGAAAAGGGGCCCAATCCTTATCCAAGCCGATCCCCATTTTCCGCCAATCGTTATGCAAGGTAAAGAAATTATTCATCACACAGGAGCGGCTTAGAAGCTCCAGGCATTCCAGCGCCAAATCGCCCTCGCCCATCCGGGCATAATGATTGGCCATGTGGGCCAAGGACCATCCGGTTTGCTCCCCTAACCCGATAGCAAGCCGTTTTTTCGCCGCGGCCATAAACGCCTCATACAGCTCGGGATCGCTCTCCCGCGTAACCTCTGTACCGGGAAACACGGGATAAATGTGCGATTGGTGCCGGTGGTGGTCATAATCCGTAAAATACGGGTGCATCCATTCTTTCACGGATCCATCCTCATTTCTACAGTAGGGGGGGATGCGTTCCAGCATCGACTTCCACTTGTCGATTTCAGCAGAGTAAGCGCCGATCGCCTGCGCCCCGTCGATCAGGTGACGAAGCACTTCTTTGGCAATCGCGAAATCCATCGTTGCATTGACGGTCGTTTCCGTTAAAGGCTTATCCATCGGGCCGCTCCGATAATTGCCGGGTGCATTCTCCGGTGAAATGGACGGACAGCTGATATAATATCCGTCCTCGCCCACGATGAAAAAGTCTTCATAAAAGAGCGCGGTTTCCCTTAGAAAAGGAAGCGCACGGCTGCGAAGAAACGCCTCGTCTCCAGTATACAGGTAATAATCGTAGTAGTGCTGCGCTACCCACCCCGCTCCTCCCGTCCAATGGAGAATGTGGGGCATCCGATGCTTCAGCAGCCCGGAGTCGGGGGCCGTCGGCGCAGGAATGTAAATGCCTCTGCATCCGTAAAGGCAGTAGGCATTGGTGCGGAAATCATCCATCAGCCGCTCCATATAATCGAACACGGTAAGCAACAGCTCCGGCATATTGCCGGATAGCGACTGCCAATAGATCATCTGCAGGTTTTCGTTCACCATGTTGAACGCCCACATCCCTTCGTATTCGCCGCACCATAACCCGTACAGGTGGCAGGGATGGCCGCCTTCGCGGGAGCTGGAGATGAGCAGATACCGGCCGTACGCCCACATTTTCTCCATCATTTCGAGCGGTGTTTCGCCGCGGTAGGCTTCCAGCAGAAGCTCTTCGTTCGATCTCCGGGGTCCTTCAGCCTCCTCAAGCTCCAGACGCATTGCATGGAACAGACGGCCGTGCTCCTGCGCATGCTCCAGCAGAAGCTCCGCGTACCCCGTATTCAAATCCTTTAGCTCCGAGCGAATCCGTTCCCATGCTGCGCTCCGTTCTTCTTTCACAAACAATTGAATGGTCAGCAGCAGGCTTTCCCCTCCGCACACCCGCAGCATCCCGTTGACCTCCTCCAGCGTCCCACCCTTGGAGTCAACCTTTGCCACAGCCCCAAAGTCGGTCTTGTCGTCATTGGTTGCCGCAAAGAACAGATACTCCCCGTCGATATACGTCTGCAGATGATCCGGCAGCACCGTTGTCGGCTTGCGCATATCTTTCAGGTCATGCAGGCCCATGCCGAATTCGACATGCAGCGGTTCCCCTTCAATAGCTCGTATTTCATATACGATCAAATCAGCCGGGCGGGAGACGAACAGCGACCGCTCATACCGGGTCTCCCCGTCCTTCCAGGTCACCGTCACTTCGCCGGTCTCCATATCCAACCGGCGTTCATACTGCTTGAAGCCGTACTGCGACGGCATCCGCACTTTCAAATCACACAACGGGAGCGGCCATGACAGCTTGGGCTGGTACCCCAATTGCTCCAGCGTATTCGGTAAAATCCGGTTCGCCTGAACCGCATCACCGGCTAGAAGCAGGCCTCGAGCCTCCGGCAGTTTTTTGCTGATGTCCGGAAGCTCAAGCGTCAAGCCGCCGCTCCATAAATCCTCGTGTGTCAACAAAACCGTTTCTTCCCTTACATGTCCATATACGGCTGCGCCGATTTTTCCGTTGCCTGAAGGAAGGGCTTCCCTCCACCCGGCGCCCCACCAGGAGCTTGGGTAATGCATCACCAGCTCATTTTTGCCTTTGGGCTTCATGAATCGCAGTCACACTCCTTGCTGACGGGGTCTCGATAACGGCTTCGGATCCGGTTAAAATATGATCTATTTCCTGCACATCCTCCGTTGTGAGCTTCACGCCGGAGGCCTTGACGTTATGCTCAACCTGCTCCGGCCGCGAAGCGCCGATAATGCAGCTGGAAACATTCGTTAACCGCAATATCCAGGCGAGCGCCAGCTGGGCCATGCTGAGCTGATTGCGCCCGGCAATGGCCGCAAGCTTCTCTACCTTGATCAGCAGTTCTTCCTTCATGAATCCGGCCATAGCGCCATTCTGCTCCGGATCCGCCGCCCTTGAATCGGACGGGACCGGCTGGCCCGGCTTATATTTTCCCGTCAACATTCCTTGAGCCAAAGGCGAATAGACGATTTGACCGATACCTTCCCGCTCGCATAAGGGAACGAGGACTTTTTCGATGCCTCGTCTTAACATATTGTATTGGGGTTGATTGGAGACGATGCGATGCAAATTCAACGCCTGAGACGTACGAACGCTGTCCAGCAGGGATTCGGCTCCCCACATACTGACGCCGGTATAGAGCACCTTGCCTTGCGTGATCAGGTCATCCATTGCCCGCAGCGTTTCCTCGAGCGGTGTATCCGGATCGTAACGGTGACACTGGTACAGATCAATGTAGTCCACACCAAGCCTCTTCAAGCTGGCTTCGCACTGCTCCACGATATGCTTGCGGGACAATCCCCGTTCATTCGGTCCATCCCCCATCGGTACACATACCTTTGTTGCCAGAACATACGTGGCCCTTGGGTATTTGGACAGCGCCCTGCCGACAACCTGCTCTGCCGCCCCCAGCTCATAAACGTTGGCCGTATCGAATAAATTAATGCCGAGCTCATAAGCTTTATCGATGATCGCTTCCGATTGGCCCTTATCGATGGCTCCCCCGTAGGTAAGCCAGCTGCCCAGACTGATTTCGCTTACCTTGAGGCCGCTTCGGCCTAACCGCCTGTATTTCATGCCTTGACCTCCCTTTCGCTTCCTTGCTCGGTTCCTTCCTGTTTCCAAGCTTGATCTTAACAGGATGGTACCCGCTCTTCATTATCCGCTCTTAACGTGCCATGTCTTCTTTTAAGGTTCAGCTGCGGCAGGGACTTGTCCTAACCGCAAGCCGGAAGGCCGGGTCTTTCCACCACGTGCGACCCAGTTAAGCAGAAGGTTTATATGGTTAAAAGAAACCGCACGGCCTAATGGCTGTGCGGTCGGGGGATGCGTTACAGGCTATACGCTTCGACCTCGTTAAGGGTCGGCACGTCGGTTGCCGTCGTAATATAAACGCGCAAATAGCGGGCGGTGACCGGTGTGAAATTAACCGTCTTGCTCGCGCCGATCGTCGTTCCGGCCGTCCCGGCGATATCCGTAAAGGTGATGCCGTCGGCCGACGACTGCAGCTTGTAGGACGATACCCGCTGGTATGTGATTTCCTTGAGCACAACCTGACTGTACGTCGCAGCGGTGCCGAAATCGACCGTAACCCATTGATTGTTCAGCGAGCCGCTTGAGGCCGACCAGCGTGTGGAGGTGCTGCCGTCGAACGCGTTTGCCGCCGGATAGGATGCGCTCCAGGTTGTCGAGGCACTGTACGCTTTCCCTAACGCAAGATTGCCTCCTGCCGCCGGTGTCGTTGCGGAGGCCGTATTGCTGGCCGCCGATACATTGCCGGCTGCATCCTTTGCTTTGACCGTGTAGCTGTAAGCGGTCGAAGCCGCAAGCCCCGTATCGGTGTAGGCTGCCGTGGCTGCCGTACCGATCAAAGTGCCGCCGCGATAGACGTCATAGCCCGTTACGCCTACATTATCGTTCGATGCCGTCCAGCCCAGCTGGATCTGGCTGCTGGACACTGCCGTCGCCGTCAGGCCCGCCGGCGCTGTCGGGGCCGTGGTGTCCGGCCCGCTGGTGCTGTTGTAGACTTCCAGCTCGTTGATCGACGGAACGTCGGCTGCCGAGGTAATATACAGGCGTACATAACGGGACGTTACCGGCGAGAAGCTGACCGTCTTGCTCGCGCCGATCGTCGTTCCGGTCGTCCCGGCAATATCCGTATAAGTCGTGCCGTCCGTCGAGGACTGGAGCTTGTAGGATGACACCCGCTGGAACGACGATTCCTTGATCACGACTTGATTAAATGCAGTGGCGGCACCCAAATCGACGCTAACCCATTGGTTGTTCAAGGAGCCGCTTGAAGCCGACCAGCGAGTAGAAGCGTCACCATCGAACGCCTTATCGGCCATATAAGATGCATTCCATATCGTAGAGGCGCTGTACGTCTTGCCCAAGGCGATATTTCCCGAGGCCGTGGGCGGTGTCGTTGACGAAGAAGGGCTCCACCAATTGCCTGATACAACTATCATCGATAAGAGTCGGATGCTGTTCTCGTAATATCCGGTTGAGGTCGTAGATGTACTTGTCATATTCGTCCATAAGCTGTTCAGCCACGCCTGGTTGCCCGAATCGATCATGGCGCTGACCGCAAACGGAGCAATAAAGGCTTGAACGCCCGAAGAGGTACCGGAAAGCGCGTTCCCGCTCAAGGAATAACCGTCCTTGATGCTGCCGGGATTGCCGGACGTTTTCGTTTGAATCCAGGTATTGAGCTTCGTTAATTCAGCAAGTGCGCTTGTATCTCCGGACATTAAATAATCCGTCGTAATGCGCCAAGGGGTTCTGCATGAATTGTAGCTATAGCTCCCATCGTTCGCACCTTCCAAATAATTGGCGCCTACAGGCGCATAGCTTGCTCCCGTGCTGCTGTTGGCAAAGTCCGGGAGCAGTCCCGTATTCGGACTGTTATTGGCGTACAGCTGGTTGATGATGGCGTACGTTTTGTTAATGACCTGCTGCCAATTAGTATCGCCCGTCGCGGTTTGAAAAGCTTTAAGATGGTTTAACATAAAGTCGGACGGACGCGTTCCTTTGCCGTAGGTCGCATCGGTATTGGCAGCCCAATCCCCCAGCTTCAAATTCCATACGCTGGAATTGATATCCGCCTGCATAATTCCGTTGATGGCATTCGTGGCCGCCGCCAAGTAGTTAATGGCCCCGCTGCTTCCCCACTGTTTATCGGCCAGCAAAAGCGCATAAGCAATGTCCATGTCCCCATCCGTAGCGGAATCGTTCCCTCCGCTGGCCGCCACGATATTGCCGCTGCTGTCCTTTCGCTGCTGCCAACCCATCGTATAAGGGTTATTCGCGCTCGGGTGGGATTTATAAAAGTTGTACAAGGCGTCAAAATGAGCCTTGGCGCTTGAGCTGTACCCCGCCATCAGCGCGGTTACCAGCATACCGTATCCATGCCCCTCCGAAGTGGAGACAATGCTGGCGTCGGAGTCCCCCTCTCCTTCCTTGTTGTACCAGACGTATTCTTCATTCGGTTTGTTCGGGCTTGCGACAATATACCGGCTTACCCATTCATCGTAGTACTGCTCAACGGCAGCATCCATCTGGGCCTGAGTCACGTGATTCGGCTTAATCGTCCCTGCCGTGTACACCGTATGCTGCGGGAACGGCTTCATTTCTCCTGCCGCCATCGCGGGCTGTGGAGAGCCGAGCACCGGAAATAACTGCATTGCAAGCACAAGCGAGGCTCCAAATCGATACACCTTGTTCATAAGTGCGCTTCTCCCCTCGTTTCAAACGTTTACAAGCTATAGGCTTCGATCTCGTTGATCGTCGGGACATCGGTTGCCGTCGTGATATAAATCCGCAAATACCGGGAGGTCACAGGTGTGAAATTGATCGTTTTGCTCGCGCCGACCGTCGTTCCGGCCGTCCCGGCAATATCCGTAAAGGTGGTGCCATCGGTGGACGACTGCAGCTTGTAGGACGAGACCCGCTGATAAGTGATTTCCTTAAGCACGACCTGGCTGTATGCCGTGGCAGTGCCGAAATCGACCGTGACCCATTGATTGTTCAGCGAGCCGCTCGAGGCCGACCAGCGTGTAGTGGTACTGCCGTCGAACGCGTTCGCCGCAGGATAAGAGGCACTCCAGGTCGTCGAGGCGCTGTACGTTTTGCCTAACGCAAGATTCCCCCCCGCCGCCTGCGTCGTGGCCGTGGCCGTATTGCTGGCCGCCGATACATTCCCGGCTGCGTCCTTCGCTTTGACCGTATAGCTGTAAGCCGTCGAAGCCGTAAGTCCTGCATCCGTGTAGGTCGTCGTTGTCACGGAACCGACCTTGGCCGCGCCGCGATAGACATCATAACCCGTGACGCCGACATTGTCGGTCGACGCCGTCCAGCTCAGCTGAATTTGGCTGCTGGACGCTGCCGTTGCCGTAAGCCCTGTCGGCGCTGCCGGTGCCGTCGTATCCCCGGCCGCAGTGCTGTAAACCTCGACCTCGTTGATCGTCGGAACGTCAGTTGCCGTTGTGACATACAGCCTTAAATAACGGGAAGTTACAGGCGAAAAGCTGACGGATTTACTTGCGCCGATCGTCGTGCCCGATGTTCCCGCAATGTCCGTATAGGTCGTGCCATCGGCCGAGGACTGAAGCTTGTAGGACGAAACCCGCTGGAACGTCGTTTCCTTGAGCACGACCTCATTGTACGTTGTGGCCGCACCCAGATCGACGCTGACCCATTGATTGTTCAACGAGCCGCTTGAGGCTGACCAGCGCGTAGAGGTGCTGCCGTCGAATGCGTACGCCGCAGGATACGATGTACTCCAGGTCGTCGAGGCGCTGTACGTTTTCCCCAGGGCGAGATTGCCCCCTGCCGCTGCCTGAGTCGTAGCGGAAGCCGTATTGCTCGCCGCCGAGGCGTTGCCCGCAGCGTCCTTCGCCTTGACCGTATAGCTGTAGGCCGTCGAAGCCGCAAGCCCCGTATCGCTGTAGGCTGTCGTGGCGGACGAGCCGACCAAGATCCCCCCGCGATAGACATCATAGCCCGTGACGCCGACATTATCGGTTGAAGCCGTCCAGCTCAGCTGGATCTGGCTGCTGGATGCTGCCGTTGCCGTCAGGCTCGTCGGCGCTGTCGGCGCCTGCGTATCATTGCCGCCGCTTGTATTCCGCTGGTTTTTCACCCACAGAAATCGGGCGAACGTAGCCATGCTCGTTGTGGACAGATTCGGCAAATCCACGTTGCCCAAGGTGTAATAAATATCCGGGCGAAGCGCCGCCAGGAACAGGTTTCCGTTGCGCGCATACGTCGTCGGCGCACCGTGTCCCGTACCGTCGGTTCCATCGACGCGGCCTGCAAAATCATTCGGCCCCCTCATCATCACATCGGCATACATGTTCGCAAAGGGCATCATCATAGCGGTAGTTATGCCATAACGGCCGATCAGGAAGGCACGGTAAAAGCCGGCCACGTCCAGGCTTGCGTGATTGGAGTCCTCCCCGCCGAGGATCGTAGGATTGTATCCCCAGTTGTAGGCGACATTTCCTTTGCTGTCGATATACGTTTGCTTGGCGCTGTCATCGGCAAAAAACCAATTGAGGTTCGTTTGCACAATCCCATCATATTGAGTAACAAGGGAGGCGTTATCCCCGATAATCGCATGGGATGCCGCCAAATTTTGCAGGCCGTAGGAAATCATCATCTGCTGATTCCATGGCATGATGCCTCCGGACATGTAGGGCGACTGCGTGGAGAAATAGTATTTATTGCCTCTGGAGAGATCCAGCAAGCTCGGAAACAGGAACTGGCTGACAACATAATCCGCCTCGGTAATAAAAGTGTTGGCCCGCTGTCTGTACGTCGCCCCATGGCCGTAGGTGTCGGTAACGGGAACCGTCGTATTCCAGATCGCAGGGGTCTGAAGAATCAATCTTGCACAGTAAGCCAGGTGGCCGACGGAATCACCGTTCGCCGAATCGGCGGAGGCAGTACCTGTATTGTTGCCCGGCCATATAGGGGCAATCGTATTCGTCCAGACGGTACGTTGGCCATAAGGGGCCGGTAGAATATCATTGCGCTGCGACAGCAGCACATCGCAGAAATAGATCATGCGGTCAAGGATCTCGGTATCCCCGGTAATTTCATACATGAGGCCCATCGCCTTGATGTTTTCGCCGCTTTTGCCCTGCGCATACTCGCTTTGCATCGAGCCGGTGTTCGGCCATACGACAGGCTCCACCGTTTGAATAAAGGCCTTGAAGGAAGTGATTTCGTTCTGGGTGACAGGACCGTCGTAGCTGTCCAGCACCATGGACCCGGCGGCCGACACTTGATGTCCCGGCGCCAGTCCCGTTCCGCTAATGACGCTAATGATCAGTACAGCAAGTAAGATACGTGCGAATAAGAGCCGCATAAGTAAACCCTCTTTTCCCATCCCCATCGGCTGGGGGTTTGGCTGCAAAGCATTGTGGCCGAGACAAGAGTACCCGAACACCTCCCTTCCTAATGGACATCGTCATGCAACAAAAGGGCCGTTCCCCGAAGATTATAAAGCGTTTTCAAATGAGAATGAATGACTGCCGCTAACTACTTTCTTCGTGAAACTAACTTTGTGCCCCCCTGATAGAGCTTGCGATAGTCCGAGGGCGTTATGCCCGAATGCTTTTTAAAGGAGGTGGAGAAGTGGGAAGCGTCGTTAAACCCCGTCGTATGGGCAACTTCATTGATCGTTAACGAGAAATCGCCCAGCAGCTCCTTCGCCTTCTCGATCCTACGCTCTTGGATGTAACGCATCGGGGACATGCCGAGATGGGTTTTAAAGAAACGGATAAAGTAGTTCGGGTGAAAATGCGCGGTTTGGGAAAGCTCCGGGATGGAAATCTCTTTGTCCAAATTAGCGTCAATGTACCGGATCGTGTCCATCAGCTTGTTTATGGATAAGGGCTCCACTTCGATTGCGGATTCCATCAGCGCGCTGTCCATATAGCAAGCCATAATTTCGAATAGAGCGGACTGAACCTTCATGAGGGAGGACGGATGATCTTGGCCACGATGGTCAATCAGCTGCCGAAAATGCGCCAGTATAGCTTCGCAATCCTGCACATTCGTAATATTAGGGACACCCATGGAGCGAAATAGAGGGTTGAATCCGATGTTGGAGGTGAAATGGCACCAGTACATCGTAAATGGCGGGCCGCCAGCTGCCGAATATGACTGCAGTGCACCTGCCGGAGCAAAGAACAGCTGTCCCGGCTCAGGCTGATACAGCTTGCCATCGATTCGGATCCATCCGGTGCCTTCGCAAATAAAGTAAAACTTGTTGTATTCGGGTACAAAATCGAAACGGTTCCACTCCCGGGTACAAACGGAAAACTTAGCGGCTATCAGCTTTACCTTGAGTTCAGCGAGGGTATGGTACAACAACGGATTAGCAGCTTGCATGGCAGACCCATTCCTTTCCGATTGGGGTGCATACCTGGTAAGGAGGAACGCTCCACATGCTTTGGGCAAATGGAGCGTTGACGTTCACGCGTATTCGGTCATCTTGAAAAAGCATTATTTCTTATACTTCGTATCATAGGCTTCCTGATAAATTTGCAAATAGCGTTTAATTTTCATTTTGTCAAGCGTCGCCAAGTAATTGTCCCATTCTTTGTCGATCTGCAAATCCCCTATCACCATGCGGGCAAATGTCTCTCTGCGATAATCGTCTATTGTTTTGGCGAGTGATGCAATCTCTTCCGTTTGACCGATCGAAAGCGCTAATGGCGGGACGTTCTTCTTCATATCCATCGCATACGGGGTATAATTGTTCTTCGTCTGGTTATACAGAAACACTTCCAAAGGGTTATTGAGATCGGCAGATTGGCCTAACCGCCACTCATTCGTCCGGACCGAGGGTCCGATTTGCGCCCAATGCTCATTTTGCGTAGCTCCGAATGTAGTCAATACATCGTATAATGCCGGCTTTCCGTTGATCCCGAGCGTCGTTTTGTCCGCTACTTTCCAATCCTTATCCGGTACGCCCAGCAGCGCGCGGTATGTCGCCTCCTCGCTGTACAGAAAATCTGCCAGCCGGAAGGCTAGCGCCGCACTTTTCGCTTTGCTGGTGATAACGTAATTACCGTTGGTTACACTGTAGGGCCAGTACTTGGAGGATTGAATGCCGGTCGGCCCCTTCAAAGGCGGAACGGATACGTAATCTTTCCAATTGGTTGCAAAGATCGTAGGGTTTTGTGCCGGAATGGCGCCCGCAATGGCAATCGGGTTATCTCCGATCTTTTTCAGCTGCGTCCGGTCCTGTGTCAAGGTTTGCGGAGCGATGAGTCCTTCCGTATACAGCTTGTGCAAATAGTTCAGGCCATCCTTCCAGCCGGGCTGTGTATACGCGAGATTGACTTTACCGTCCTTGACGAACATCAGTCCTTTATCGCTCTCAACAAACGATTGCATCAGAAACTCGTCAAGCGTTGAGTTCGAGTTCGTTGCGCCGACCAGCGGAATTTCGTCCGCCTTGCCGTTGCCGTTGGGATCCTTCTCCTTAAACGCTTTCAAAACCTGCTCAAACTCCTCCGTTGTCGTCGGCATCGCCAAGCCCAATTTGTCCAGCCACGCTTTATTGATCCACATTTTGGAGCTCTGCCAGCAGTGGTAGCATTCGTTGACGACTGGAAGGGAATAGATGCTGCCTTCATTGTTCGTGATTAAATCCTTCACGGTAGGCACCGCTTGAAACATCTTTTTCGTTTCCACTCCGTACTTGTCGATTAACGGATTGAGCGGGATAAACACACCGTCATGTCCGTAGAGCGACAGCTCGCTGTCCCCCATATTAAACCCGAGAAATACTTCCGGATATTCCCCGCTGGCCAGCGTAATATTGAGCTTTTCCTTCGCATTGGCATTCTGGACAACCTGCCATTCGATATGAATGTTCGTCTTCTCCTCCAGCCATTTCGTAAATTCATTGGTCTCGAAATTATCCACCTTGCCGCTGTTTTTCACCATCACCTTTAGCGTCGTTTTCGTTTTGGCAATGGGAAGCACACCCGGCGGGTTCAAGTTATCGTCCGCAGACGCTGCCGCATCGTTTCCCGGGGACCGGGCCGCATCCGGATTTTGTGTGCAGGCGCTTAAGAGCAGGGCCGCAAGCAGGATGAAACACAGCATCCGTGTTCCTGATTTTCTCATATTCAATAAACCTCCCTATTTCATTCCTTACGGCGTTCGTTATCCTTTGAGAGAGCCGATCATGATGCCTTTCACAAAATGCTTTTGGACAAACGGGTAAATGATCATGACCGGGAAGGATGACACGACTATCAACGCGTATTTCAATAGCTCCCGCTTCCCTTCCGCCTGCAGGTCCGAAGTTAAATCAATTCCGTCCGACTTGTTTTGAACCAAAATTTCACGTAAAACGAGCTGCAGCGGATACAGCTTCTCCTGGCTTAAATAAAGCAATGCGCCAAAATATGAATTCCAGTGTCCGATCGCATAAAACAAGCAAAGCACAGCTATAATCGGGCCCGATAGCGGTACCACAATTTTGGATAAAAATTGGAAGTCGGTGCAGCCGTCCAATTGAGCCGCCTCGAACAGCTCATCCGGGATCGTCGATTGGAAATAGGTTCGGGCAATGATCACATTCATCACCGTCAGCGCCCCCGGAATGATTAACGCCCAACGGGTGTCGAGCAAGCCGAGATCCTTTACGACCAAGTAATGGGGGATCAGCCCCCCGCCAAACATCATCGTAAATACATAGAGAAACATGAGAACATGGCGAATGTAGAAATCTTTACGCGACAGCGGATAGGCGGCCATTAAGGTAAAGACCACGTTGAAAAAGGTGCCGACCACCGTGTAGTAGACCGAATTGCCTGCCCCCCGCCAGACGGCGTTATTGTCCATTACGGCTTGATAGCCATCGAGAGTAAACTGGACGGGCCACAGCCACACTCTCCCCGAAAGAATGGCTTCTGCCGAGCTGAAGGACGAGCTTACCACATAAACAAGCGGATACAATACGGTTAATGTAAATAGCGCGAGAATGATATAATTCACACTGTTAAATATACGGTCTGTTTTCGTTTCGACGATACGCTGGGATTCCATCGTTCTCCGGTTCACTCCTTCCTGTTACCATAGGCTCGTTTGCCCGACTTTTTTGGCTACCTTATTGATCGTAATGAGCAGGATCAGATTCACAACCGACTTGAAAAGTCCGATGGCTGCCGAATAAGAATAATGAATCCCGGTCGAAGCAAGACCGACTTTGTACACGTACGTATCTATGACCTCTGAGGCTCTTATATTTAACGGATTTTGCAATAAGAGCACCTTCTCGAAGCCTACATCCATAATGTGGCCCGTACTCATGATTAATAAAATAATCGTAATCGGAAGAATACCGGGGATATCGATATGCCACATTCGTTGGATCTTGGTTGCCCCGTCGACGACAGCGGCTTCATGAAGCGAAGGATCAATGGCAGCCAAGGCGGCTAAATAGATGATGCAGGAGAAGCCGACATTTTGCCATATCCCGGACCAGACGTACAGCGACATGAAATATTTCGGATTGCCCAGGAAATTGATCGCCTCGAAGCCAAATAGCTCGATGATCCTGTTGACGATTCCCGTTCGCGGGTCCAGCAATTGAAGAATGATGCCTACCATGACGACGAGAGAAATAAAATGGGGCGCGTAGGTAATCAGCTGCACAGATTTTTTAATTAAGGTACGGTTCACGTAATTTAAACTGAGCGCCAGAATGATGGGGAATGGAAATCCGGCGACAAGACTATAAAAGCTCAACACAAGCGTGTTCTTAATAACCTGCCAAAATTCGTACGATTCAAAAAATTTCTGGAACTGCTTGAACCCGACCCAGGGACTCCCCGAGTACCCCTTGACAGGCGTATAGTCTTGAAATGCGATAATGATCCCGTACATAGGCAGGTACTTGAATATAAGCAAGTACAGCAGCGGGAGAGCGGACAGCAGGTACAGCTGCCATGACTTCCTTACATTTCTGAGCATCAGAACCAGGTGACCCGCTTTTTCTTTTTCCACTTTTCGTTTCGATAATGTAACTTCCAATCGAAGCCTCCTCCTTCTTTTCCTATAAGCAAATTATAGGTTCCGTCCCAGAAGGAGGCATACCAGTAACTTAAGCACGTATTGAACTAACTTAAGGCGTTCCGTGCAGGATTGAACTCTACGGCTTCCTTTCCTGCTCCGCCCGGCATCGTTAACGTCACCACCGCCCCCGTCCCCGAGGTGCTGTTGGCAATGGTGAGACCGTACTTATCGCCGAATACCATTTGAATCCGGTTGTGCACATTCACCAGGCCGATGCCTCCTCTTCGTTCCTGGCGCTCCGCCGCATCAGGACTGGCTTGCAAGCCTCCGCCCTTCAGCTTCGTTTGAAGCTCCTCCAGCCTCTCGGGAGTTATACCTGCGCCGTTGTCCGTTACAGTCACAATGAAATCATCATGATCGATAAAGGCATTGATCCTTATGCAGTGGTGGCTCTCCATGCCATTGGGGAACGCATGCTTGAATACATTTTCCACTACCGGCTGCAGCGTAAGCCGTACCATTTTGTTCAATAAAAGCTCCGGTGGAATAAGAACGTCAACTTCAAAGGTGTGACCGATCCGGTAGTTCATAATGTTCATAAACTGCTGGACATGCTTCAATTCGTTGGCTACCGTAATTTCCTCCAGGTCGGCCCGAATCGAGTAGCGCAGCATGTAGGAAAGGGACCGCACGATGTCCTTGATCTCTTGGGAATCCTGAATGACGGCATAGCAAACAATCGTTTCCAGCGTGTTGTACAGAAAATGGGGGTTGATTTGCAGCTGCAGCGCCTGAAATTCGGCGGCTTGCCTTTTGAGCAAATACTCCTTGTTCTTCAGCTCCTCCAGGTAGACCTGCTCCATCAGCTCCTGCAGCCGGGTGACCATCATATTGTAGCTCATGGTCAAGCGGTCCATTTCCCTCGTGTTCCCGCTGAGGGCGACATGCGTCCATTCCCCCTTCTCGGTTCTCCGCATTCCGCTTTCCAGCCTTTTGATCGGCCCGAGGATCGACCGTCCGAACCGGTAGGCAAGAAACAGCGCTGCAAGCACCGCAAGAAAGCAAGTTAGCAAGGTTGTTCTTCGGATGTTCATAACCGGCTGCTTGAGCTCATCCAACGGCATGGAGGCTACAAGCGTCCAGCCCGAATAATCGGATTTTCTGTTGAAATACACCCGTTCCGTATCGTCCTTATAGTTGAAAATACTATTGGTGTGTTGGTTCAGCTTCACTAATAATTGGCTATCCAGATGGGTACCGATCATGCCCGCCTTCGGGTGATATACGATATCTCCCTTGTCGTTCACAATGAAGAAATATCCGCTTTCCCCTAAATGTATGCCCTTCCATAAAGTTCGAAGCTCATCGATGTTCAGCTCGATGCCGAGAATTCCCTTGAACACCTTGGACGTTGGGCGATCGGACAATTTGCGGGTCAGCGCGAGCATGCCGTCCACAAAGCTCCAATTCATAATCGTCAGCTTCCCGTCATGATTCGTAATGTCCTTTAAATCCTGCATTTTCTCAAGCAACAAGGACTGGTTCATATCGGGAACATCCGCTCTTTGATCCGTAATAATCTGGCCTGAATAATTCATTAGGTACACGATGCTGATCTCCGGATTCCCGTTGAGCAAGGGCTGCATCATCTTCTCTTTGATCGGCCGGATCGACTTGTAATACGAGATGAAGTCGTTCTTATCCATGTTCAGAAATTCCTTGACATTGCTCGTCGTCATGATGGACAGCGTAGCCCGATCGTATCTTTTCAAATACATATCGGTATGCTGCATTGCATTATCGACGATTTGCGTCAGGAACACCTCGGTTTGTGTCTCCACCTCTTTGGAGGACTGGATGTACAGGACGATCCCGACGATAGAGGAAGAAATAACGATGACGATGATAAAATATAAAAACAATTGGACCGCCATACTGGTTCTCATCATTTGATTCCTAGCATGCTGCGGTATTCAGTCGGCGAGCATCCGGTCATTTTCTTGAATATTTTCGTAAAATACGGATAGCTCTGGTATCCGATTTCAATACCGACATCGACTACCTTGTAATGCGGAAGCTCCAGCAGCTGCTTCGCCCTCTCAATCCGTTTTCTCATGCGATACTGGATGAAGGTTTCATTCGTCATCTTTTTAAACATGTAGCTGAAGTAGGTCGGAGCCAGGCCCATCTTCTCGGCTACCTCCTCCAGGCTCAGCTCCTCCGATATGTGGCTGTCCATGTATGCTTTAGCTTCCTCGAACACATTTTTTTGATTGCCGCCTCTCCACAGAAACAATTGATTGTACAGGCTGACCAATTCCGATTCCAAATAATGCATCGTTTCCGCTGCGGATTGGGGTGGCGGGGTTGCGGATTCATGGATGGAGAAGCTGGCCATTCCGCGTGCATTAAGCTTTTTGACCAAAATCTTAAGTCCGTCCGTAATGATTAAGGCAAGCTGCTGAACGGGAATGCCTGCCGTCATCTCCTCCTGCTTCCAATCCTCCAGAAGACGGACGAGCGTCTTGAATTCGAGCGACCATATAGCCGCCTCTACCTGTTCGAGCCAGGCCTCCACCTTATAGATCGATATCGGAGCCGGAGCGCTCTGGAGCAGCAGTTTATCCAGCACGGGATATAGCTCATGTTCTGTTACCGGTTTCAATAAGTACTCCTTTACGCCGTACGTAAGGCACTTCTGCGCATATTTAAAATCATCGTAGCCCGATATGACCGCGATGGACAAGCCTTGGTGAAGCTCCTGCACCTGACTGCACAATTCGAGCCCATCCATCCTTGGCATGTGGATGTCTGTCAGCACTATATCGGGTCGCTGCTTCTGAATCTCGTTCAAGGCATCCGCTCCGTTGGCTACTGCGACAGTGCTCAGCAAGGGGCTGTACTGCCGGACCAGCTTGGCTAACCCGAGCCGGACCGTCGGTTCGTCGTCAACAATCAGTATATGTTTCATAGCGGGCTCACTCCCTCATTTGACTTTGGATGATTCTGTCATTACCTGCATTATACGGGCATGGAAATAGGGAATCAATGCGAAAAAGAAGACCGGAGGTCTTCTTTTTCAAGCCATTAATACTTGGCATTGGCAGGATTGACATACACATCGACTGTGATCGATTTGCCGCTGGCTGCGATCAGGGTTACCGTGAAGGAAGCGATTTCCACATCTGATCCATCCACTGCAGATTTCGCAGGCATATAGACATATTTGGCATCACCGCGGTTCAGTCTCACCTTGGGATTGACCGTGGAGAATACCCAATCCGCCGGATCTACAGCCGCACCGGCCGTAGCGCCAATGGCCGAATCTGTGACAGGATAGGTGTACACGCCCTTCGCATCCGGTCCATTCAACGGGTAAGGCGCATTGGATAAACCATTGACACTGTTGACGCCGCTACTATTGGACTCCACGGCAATATAACCCGAACCCGGCACGATAGAATCGGACGACCATCTGACATTGCTGACCAGCGCTTGTATGCCAAATAACGGAAGCACCCGGGTAATCGAGCTGTTCTTAAAGTAGTTGCTGACGTACTGATCGTTCATCGTTATGTTGCTGAAGGTGATGTTCTGATTCAACCGGCCCGTACTGTTGCCTTGGAAAATGTTGATTCCCGCTTTCAAGGACGATAGCCAGATGGATTTGGCCTTCCCGTTATACGTCGCCGCAAAGGAAGCTACCGACAAACCATCCTCCTTCACAGCGATGTTATCCAGAGCGGCGAATTTAAGACCGCTGTAGTTGGACGGCTGGAACGAAACCGCGATGTTCGTGGTGCCTGTATCCTTTCCGCGAATACCAAAGCCGTCGAACGTATTCGGGACCTGCCCGTCCGGTTTTGTTTTCAGAACGACCGTAGCGACTGCGGCATTCGATACGGACACATTTTTCACCGCATTGTTAGGCAGCTGGACGATATTGCCCCCGGCATCCTTGGCCGTTAACGTAACCTTGCCGGCAAACATATTCTCCAGCGCGTAGCCCTCCGTGCTGTACACATATTTCGTTACCGTGGAGGTCGGATCATTGACGGCTGCGGATGCTGCGCCCTGCAGCACGCCCTTCACTTTATCAATCGCATAGATTCCGTTAGGAAAAGGGGAAATCGTATAGGTTAAATTGTCCGCCTCCTTGCCCTTGAGAAGCTGGACGGTGCTTACCGCCGTAGATAGAAGCGTTGCCGTTCCCTCTGCGACAGCCGTCCGGTCGCCTTTGAACAATTTGGCGGTCATTCGATAAATGCCCTGATTGTTATCACCCACGTTGGAAACGAAAATAATATCTTTATCCCGATAAGCGTCGATATCCGTTTCGGTTATGCTTTTTTCTGTAGGCTTGTATCCGTCTACGGAACCGTCCGCGCCATTTAAAATAATCGAGGTGACGAGATTTTTGGTTTTATCGAATCCGCCCTTGAACAGGTACACCCCATCCGTTACCGAGCCCGCAGCTTTATCCATTGTCAATTGAACGGAATACCCCCGGTAATCCCTGTAAAATTCCTCTCCATATTGGTCTCTGAACTTAATCCGGGTCGGATTCTCGGTTCTTCCATTATTCATATCAAAGGAAGGCATCATTTTAGGCTTCGGCACGACGGAGATGAATACAGTAGCCGGATAACGTTTATCGTAAATGTTCGTGCTCCAGGTCGCCGATTTGCCGCTTGTCGAGACGCTGGCCGTGATGGTCAGCGTTCCCTTGCGCTGGTTGTCAGGCCTTAGCCGGCTGGACACTCGAATTTTTCCCCGATTGGCGCCGGTCGTCTCCATACCTCCGATCAGCTTCGTTCCGGCCGAATCAACAACTCCCACCGTTACCGTGCTGGATCCGCTGCCACGAACGTTAATTTTGTCAGCCTGATTAACCAGATCATCCGTGCTTAAAGGATTCCCGGCAGCATCCTTCACGACGATAGGTATAAATACATCGTCGTCACCGACGGCAATCGTCCCTGTAAAGGAGCCAAAGCTGATGTCATAAGGAATTTTGGGAACGGCGATTTTCATCACTTTGGTGACGGTCTGGCCCGATTGGAGGGCTACAACCCGGAAGGTCACCTCCTGATCTGTTGAAAAATCGAATTTATCGACGGCCTTGATTCGCAAATCAGGCAGGCTGTCGCCTGTCTCGTCCGTAACAAAACCAAACCCGTGCAGGGGAGCCGTTATTTTCGTATCAATAATTCCATTGTCCGTGCTCCATGTGCTTACGTATTCCTGAAGTACGTCCAAATCGATCACCGGGTAGCCATATTGGTCGTACGCCTTGTAAGCGAGGGAAGCGAAATCGCCTTCCTCCAGACTCGTTTTACCGGAAGCATAAATGATGTCGCCCAGCTCGATCTTTCCGACCGTTTGCTCATCACCCAGCTTGAAGGACTTCGTCACGGTCAAAGTATCATCGAAGGAACGCACGGTTACGGTAAAGGTGCCCTCCTTGTCCAGTATGCCGGTGCTGACGGCATTAGCTGTGTCGATCGTCACGGATTGGGAATCGGCTGCCGGGAGCGCATCCAGCTCCGGGCTCGTCATCACCGTAAATCGGGCGGCGCTTTGATCGGAAACTTCATTATATTGATTTATGGCTTTAAATCCGATTTTGATTCTGCCCAGAGCTACCGTTTCGGATGGGGCGGCAAACTCCAGCTTCATCAGCTTCTCATCTACTGCAGTCACATCTGCAGTGCCTTTATCGACCGTTAAACCGCTATCTTTAGCAGCCTCTAATTTGACGGTATACACGCCGCTGACTATTTTGGCATTGAGTGTGATGGTGGCTTCATTTTTGACTGCATTCCACTTTGGGGTACCATTGACCGGTGTCCCGGAAGTCCCCCCGCTGAAAACCGAAACGGTTAGCTTGGCCGGATCGGCAATAGCGCCGTTCAGCTTCAACCCTAATGTTTTGGCGCCGGTCACTTTCAATTCGGTAATGGATACATTAGTCACGACGGGGGGCTGGCTGCCGCCGGGTTTCCATTGGGTTGCTTCGTAGGCGGCTTGCACCGCCACTTCCCGCTTGGCAGCCAGGGTGTAATCTGGCATCGATGCAATAAACCCTGCCTTGATGGCTGCGGCCACGCTGTCTTTGGCCCAAGGAGAGACGGCTCCGCTAACCGAAGCGTTCGGGTCAGGCTGGAGCTTGAACGCCCGAGCCATGACAGCTGCAACCTGTTCGACCGTAATGCTTGCGGACGGTTGAAAGGTGTCGGCGGATACGCCGGTCATGTAGGTGGCCTTGGTCACGGAGCCGATGTAACCGGCTGCCCATCCGGCTCCGTCCAAATCGGTGTACACGGCGCTCGCTGCTTTATCCTCCTTGAGACCTGTCAGACCTGCCAAGACCTTCGCCATCTGGGCGCGTGTCATTTCCTTATCCAGCCCAGCCGTACCCGCTTCATCCAGACCGTCAAAAATCCCCTTCCCCTTAAGAGCATCAAACTTGGCTTGAAGGGATGTCGGGGCAGCGGAAGCGTTGGCTGGTGCTGTAGTGCCTGGAGCTGAGGCAGCCGGTGCGGATGCGGCTGGCGCTGGCGATCCCCCCGGAGATGGCGCTGTGGATGCTGCCGGTGCTGCTGATGAGGCTGCTGCCGCTGTCGGCGATGCTGTCGAAGCTGATGATGAGGCTGCTGCTGCGGTAACCGCCGCTTCAGCCAAGGCATCTGTGGCGATGCCAGGGCAATTCAGGGAAACGGCAGCGAGCAGTAACAAGCATTTTTTCATAATGATACGCTTCACATGGATTCCTCCTACAAAAATAATGTACAACGATTTTTTCTATAATGGCTCTGCCCCTTGATGACATTCAATCTCTTTTTGCAAGCGCTTACTATTTTAACTCTCCTTTCGCTCTTCTTTCGCTATCTTGATCACATCATAATGGACGGGAAAGCGCGCAACATACTAGTTTCTTATGATCGTATTGAGCTAACTTAAGGTAAAATAGCTAAAAAAAACGTAAGGTAAATTCATCCTGGCGGTCCTTTCGTATGTAAATTCATACGTTTGCACGTCCGGGAGGGAATTGGGCATGAGGATTTGTTCTCTGATTCATCGGAGACTTATAAATTTTTATGTGGTAAAAAAAGAGGCTTGCCCCTAAGGTATTGAACCTTAAGGACAGCCCCGTCAAGAGTACTGTATGTTTGAAAAAGCAGCTGAACGGCTGTTTTTCATCGCTATTCTTTTTCTTAAATATTCGAGCTCCTCCTTCAGCGTCACCTTACCCTTAATGGTGAACTTACTGTGACGCAGCATTTTACCGAAGGAAGCAGCTTTGGAGCCCGAAATTTTACAAACTCCGGCAAGCCAAAAAAAGGAGCCCCACGCCCTTTTCAGGTACGTAGAAGGCTCCTTCTTCCTTGTTTATTGCAGGTCAACAGCCCCTGCCGGTGTTATTTCACTTCATCGTTCAGGCTTTTTTGCCATGCTTCGCTACCGTCGTTGTTACGGGTCGATTCATGGGAAACCGTAGCTTCCTGCACGTCTCCTTCAGCCCAATGACTTTCCGGTACATCCGGGAACTGCGGCGCAAGACCGTGAAGCGGTCCGCGATACAGCATCCGGTTAATTAACGTCACTGCTTCCGAACGGATAATATTGTTTTGCGGCTTGAATGTTCCATCCGGATAGCCGGACACATATTTGCCGCGATACAAAGCTTCAATCGCATCCGCCGCCCAGTATCCTTCAACATCCGTGAAGTGAGCTTCCCCTGCTTTGCTCACGTTCAGCTTCAGGAAACGGGACATGACGGACGCAAGCTCACCTCTTGTTACCGGCGCATCAGGACGGAAGGTTCCTCCCTCAAAGCCATTGAAATACCCGTATTTCGTTCCAATCTTAATATAATTGGCCGCCCAGTGACTTTCGGTCACGTCGCTGTAGTTCAACGGTTCGGATAAATGGTTGTTATCCGTCAATCTCGACACGATAGCCGCCAATTCAGCCCGGGTGAGCGGACGATCCGGCTTAAACTGTCCGTCCGGATACCCCAGAATATAGCGCTGATGGCTTAAGTGACCGTAACGGTCGGAGTAAACCTTGACCTTCGCCGCCGAGCTCGCCTTTACAGCCTCGGCATCACCGCTGCCTACAGAAAATTGAGCCGGGAAATCGAACTCTTTATCCGCTTGGGACAGCTGGTTCCACTTCACTTCCAGCTTCAGGCTGCCTGCTGCTCCTGCCGCCAAATCGGATACGTTCCACGTGATTGTGCGGCCGTCCACCTTGCCGCCGTTAGCGTTCACCACCACGGCTGCCTCCGGTACGGTCACTGAAATTTGACCTTCGCTCAGTGTTGTCGAAGCGAGGTTTTTGTAATCCAGCGTAATGATCGAGCTGTCGCCTTCCTTCACGAGGTTTTTGTCCACAGAAAGGTTCAATGAAACATCCGGCGTCGGTACAGAGGCAGAACCGCCGCCCGAGGAGTGGCTGGATTTGCGGATTGGCGTCAGTTCAAAGTTTCTTTGAACGATATCTTTTTCCACGTTGATGGTCTCGCTTGTTTGACTGATATAGCCGTCTTTGGTTACCACGATGTAATAATCTGCATAAGGATATACCATGTACGCATACAAGCCTGCGGCATCGCTCAGCTGCACCGGACTCTGATTGTTATTCGGGGCAAAATCGCTGATCGCCGGCAGCGTAACGCCAGTGTTCGGTGTTCTGCCGTTGTCGCGGTTTCTTTGTGTATCTGCATAGTACAGAGCTACCTTGGCACCTTGAATCGGGCTATGCGTATAGGCATCCGTTATCTTGCCGTAAGGGTCCACCAGCTCCAGTGAAATGTTCATTTCACCGTCAGCCGTTACCTTCACCGTGCTGCGTCTCACGACGATTTCCTTGCCCGGTTCGATCTCGTAGCTGACCTCCAGGCTGTATGTCTCGCCTTTCGTTAATCCCTCTACGTTGAATACGCCTTGATTCTGCAATGCATATACCTTTGGACTTCCGTTTTCCATCAGGTAATTGCCGTTGGCATCCTTCATGTATACTTTCATCTTGCTTAGCATATCCGAGTTAAACAAGCTGGACGTACCGTCCTGTTTCTTGAAAAGAACCATACCGGTGACCGTTTCCTCGGAATCAAAGGAATCGTCGCCAGAGCCTTCAACGGTTCCGACCTTGGCTAATTGCTTGTAGGTTACAGGCGTTTGCACTCCGCCGATCGTTACATTTTGCGTAAATTCCAGTGTGTATTCCTTGTCCCCTTCAGGAACAGGAAGCGAATAAGAGCCGTTCGCTTGGGTCGTTACCGTCTGATCAAAATCAACACCCGGTTGAATCAAGCCATCGCCGTTCAAATCCAGCGTAACCCGAACCGTTGCTCCGGCGACAGGCTCATGATTTGTACCCGATGTGATGATGCCGTTAATCGTCGGCGGCAGGAAGGTAAGCTCGATCTCATCCTTCGCCGACACGCCTTTGGCGATATCCAGCACGGTTGCCTTGACAGGGATTTGGTGCTCCTCTACCCCGGAAATTTTGGCCGATTTAAAAATAACGCTGGCTCTGCCCTGGCTATCTGTAATGGCCCGGTCCGGACCTACAAACGAGCCTTGGCCTGCAGGTGCGCTGAATACCACCTCACTGCCCGCAATCGGGTTTCCTTCTTTATCCGTAAGCACAGCCGTCAATGTGGAAGTCGACTTGCCGTCGGCCAATATTTTGGCTGGATTGGCTGCAAGCTTTAGAACCGCCGGTGCCGGAACCTCGAATTTATTATCCGCCAGTCTGGAATTCGGCTCCGCAGGCAGCAGTGTGCTGTCTGCAGCTTGGGCCGCAAAGGACACGCTGTAGATGCCAGGAACGGTATCCTCGGACAGCTTGAAGGTGGTCGTTTCCCACTTCGTGAACCCATCCGTCATATAAGTCGTCGGATTCGTCAAATTCAACGAAACGGTCGTTCCGTTCACGGTAGCCGTTACTTTCTCCGCATCCACCGAGCTTACCGCCGACAAAGGAAGCAGTTGTCCCGGAATCACCTTGACCATGGAGGCATCTCCTTGGGCTTTGCTGCCAGCCCAGCCGTCCAACGATTTGTTGACCTTGATGCTAACCGTTGCCGGTGCGCTTTGTTGTCCGTCCGCGTCCGTTACCGTATAAGTAAAGCTGTCTACACCTGTAAAGCCGGCATTTGGCGTATAAATCCATTTGTCGCCATCCGGATTGTTGTCAGGAGCCGGAGTCAGGGTTCCTTTATGAGGCTGCGACGCAATGCCATACACAAGCCCTGTGACGGTTTCCAGATCGGAGCCCTTCAATACGATGGTAATCGATGGGGTTCCTTCTTCCGAACCGGCAGCCAACGGCTGGGCGACAGGAAGTCCGTTATAGCTGATGCTTACCAGTGCCGAGGCTTCCGCATTCTGCTTGCCGTCATTGCCCACCCACGGGAAAGTGACCGTGCTTCCGTTCGGCAAACCTGCTGCAGGCTTAAACTTCAAGCTGTCCAGCTCGGATTTGCTGATCGTTTGGGTTGTACCCGGATTCAGATACGTAGCACCGGATACCGACGTGTACCACAAGGTGCCTTGGCCTGCGAACGTGCCTGGAAGCGTGATGCTTACCTTCTGCAGCTCGTCTCCATCCGCATCGGTATAGCGAGGCGAGTTGGCAAAGTCTGCCCCATTGAAGGAAATGACCGTGCCGGCCAAGCCGGTTTTCGTCACATTCCCGAGTACCGGAGGCGTATTAATCGTTACGGTTACCTTCTTCGGCGTTTGCGCGTACTGCACTCCGTCGGAGCCGTTCCAATCAAACGTTACCGTACCAGTTTGGCCTGCCGCAGGAACAAATTTCAGCTGGTTAAGGCTGGCTGCAGGAATTTCCTGACCAACCGTAACCTCCACTGCGCCCAGCATTAATTTGCCCTTCGCAGGATCGGGAAGGGAAAGAACCTGGATTTTGTTCAACGGTCCATTCTCGGGATCGATAAATTTAGTGCCGGTAAAGTCATCCGGCGAGAAAACCACATCGGTGCCTTTGTTGACGGATTTCGTTATCGGATCCACGGTAGGGGCCGCATTGGCCGTAATCGTCACGTTGCCGTCAAACAGCTCGTAATCCGTCCCGTCCGAGGTGCCGTTCCATTTGAACGATGCAGATCCGGTGAAGCCCCCGTCTGCATTAACGGGCACGAACTTCAGCTTGTTCAAATCGAGAACGTCGATTTCCTGGACCAAGGTCACGTCTGTCGGCGGATTCGTGCCATCATCCAGCACCAGCCGGCCTCTAGCCGGATCCGGAAGCGTGACGATCTTCACCTTGCTCAGCGATTCCGGTTTTTCCGAGCTATCCAGCTTGGCAAACTTGTCTTTGAATTCATCGGCGTTAAAAGGCGTCGGCAAATATTGGGCACCGTCCTTTTCGATGTCTTTCAAAGTCGAGGTCATATAAATTTGCTCGGCCATCCCCGGGTCAATCGGGTTGGCTGCTGTAACAGCTCCACCGCGATCATCGAATAAAATAATATTGACCGAATATTCTTTCGCCGGATCGAGTCCGGAACCAAGCTCAATCCCGGTCCAGCTCTGTTCTGTGCCGGCTGCCGAACTCAAGAACCGTTTGGCCGCCGTGTCCAGATTTTGCTCGTTGACCGTTCCGTCCGCATCCTTCACTTTCTCAATCAGGCTGACCTCCATAGCGAAGTTCCCGCTTATTTTCGGGAGAAAACCTGTATCCACGACCATTTTGCCGTCTACAATGTGGAAATTCCCTTTTGTCAGCTCGCCTGTCTGCCTTATGCCGCCGTCAATAACCAGCTGGCCCCAATCGACTTCAACAACCCAGTTCGGGTTAAAGTTGCCGGCCTTGTAGTAATGATGGGTCGAAAGAGCCGCATAGTAATCTGTATTCGCCGCCGTGATGAGCGATGGATCGACCTGCAGCACCGTCGTATTCCATTTTTCATTATTCCCGGACAAGGCGCCCAAATAGTTGGCCTGGGGAAGCTCCTTCTTGTACTCGTCCGCTGCCCCCCAGCTCGCAGGCCATGGTGTATAAGGCGCCCCCAGCTGGAGATCCGCTGCGTTGGACGAGAAGTAGATGCGGTCCCATTCGCCGGTACCGGAAGTTCCGTCGTATTCGTCCACGTCAAAGGCTCTTACAAGCAAATGGGCACTTTTAACAGGCTGCTTGTCCACATTCGTAAGTTTAAACTCGATAGGATATTTGGCATCGCCGTTCTTGATTCTCGACGGACTGCTGTAATCCAGGTCGCCATCCGCCGGTGTGCTTCCAACACCGTTACCTCCCCAGTTATCGGTATCGGTAAAATAGGTTTGTCCCTGCAAGCCGCCCCCTGCCGCCCAAGCAGGAGCTGCCGCCATGTTGCTCAGCAAGCACAAGCCCATGGCTAACGATATAAAACGTTTACTGCCCCGTTTCTTTCTCAACCTTTTTCTCTCCTTTTCGCTGTACTCAGGTTTTACGTCCTACCTTTATACCTCCTTAGTCCCTTGATTATCATAAAGCTGCGATCTCGACAATTTCTGAACAAATCCGATTGGCCTTCGTGAACATAGGTCATCCGACCTATCACATGAAGACATCCCATGATTTCGAGCGCGCAAAAAAGACACAAGCATGAAACCATACGGTCCATTGCTTGTGCCTTTTATTCAATTATGAATGTGAGCCTGCAGTTCAATTTCCATCTGTACAATTTCTAAACAAACGGTGCAGCCCCATTAAGCCTGGACCTGATTCAACGGTTCCTTCCCGCTGAACACATCGAGCAGCGCCTGGGCGGTAACCAAACCCACCTTATGATACGTTTCGAACGTTTCCGCCGCCGTATGCGGTGTAGACACCAGATTATCGAGCTGGAATAGCGGGTTGTCCGCCGATACGGGCTCGTGCTCATAGACGTCAATCGCCGCCCCGGCAATCAGACGATTGCGCAGGGCATGATAAAGCGCCTGTTCATCCACAAGCGCCCCTCTCGCCGTATTGACGAAGTAAGCCGTTTCCTTCATCATCGCAAACTGCACTTCGCTCATCATGTGATGCGTCTCCGGAAGGCTTGGAAGATGCATGCTGACGATGTCGCTTTGCTTCAGCACCTCATCGCTGCTTACCAGCTCGACGCCAAGCTCTCGGGCTCTGTCCGCATTCGGGAATTTATCATAAGCGACGATGCGGATATCAAAGCCGCTCAATTTCTTCGCGACCATCTGGGCGATGTTGCCGAAGCCGAGCAGCCCGACCGTTCTTCCAATCAGCTCCGCTCCGACAAAACGGTCCCAGTAGCCCATTCTCGCCGATTGATGCAGCGAAGGGATATTTCTCATGACGGATAAAATAAGTCCGACTGTCAGCTCCGCTACCGCGTTCGCGTTGCCGCCCGGCACATTGGTTACCTTCACGCCGTACTCCCGCGCTTTCCCCAAGTCGATATTGTCGACGCCAACGCCAAAGCGGGCAATGGCTTTCAGCCGGGGCGCAAGCTTGAATACATCCTCATTCCATGTGTCCACTCCCGCAACGACACCGTCGATATCGGACACAAGCTCCTTCAGTTCATCAAAGGTATGGGGACGCCCCACCTTATTTTCTATCACTTCAACGCCATGGCTTTCCAGCAACTGCTTGGCTTCTGCACAAAGCGTCGAGTAATTCGTTGCCGTTACGAGTACCTTTTTCACGTTGGACATTATTTAACTCCTCCTACTGTCATGCCGCTGACCATAAATTTGGATGTAAACAAATACATAATGATGACCGGAATTGAAGCGAGAATCGAGCCGCCCATCAGCGGTCCCCAAGCGAAGACGTCGCCGACGATCATATCGGACAAGCCGAGCGTGATCGTCTTATCCGCGCTTTTCGTCACCACGACCAAAGCGTACAAATATTCGCTCCAGCAGAGCGTAAAGGCAAAAATAAATGTGGCCGCAATCCCCGGCGCCGATAAAGGAAAAATAATACTGAGCATCGTACGAAGCCTGGTGCAGCCGTCGATCATCGCCGCTTCTTCAATCTCCGTCGGAATCGATTTGAAATACGAGATCAGCATCCATGTCGCATAGGGCACGGTAATGGTCGGGTAAATGAGCATCAAGCCATAAATGGAATCATTGAGCCCGATTCCCGACACGAGCATGTAAAGAGGAATGAACAATACCGCCCTCGGCATCAGGTAGGCATACAATATTCCTTTGGATACAATGCCCCTACCCTTAAAGTGCAGCTTGGAGATCGCATAAGCCGCAAGCATGCTGATGACAATCGATACGAAAGAGACGAGCAGCGATACCCACACACTGTTTTTCACGTTAGTAAGAAAGTTTTTCTCGTTCACGAGCTTGTCATAGGCGCCCCAGCCAAAATGCTTCGGCCAAAACGACGGCGTCATGCTGTATATTTCAGCCTGCGATTTGAACGACGTGTTCAGCATCCAGTACAGCGGAAACAAGGCAAATATCAATAATACGATTAATGTGGCATACACGATAATTTGTTTGCCCACCGAAGTCTTCTCCATCCTTAATCACCTACTCCTTCGATAGCGAACGCTTCGTGACGATGTTAATCAGCATAATAAGAGGTGGCATCGTCAGGATCGCAATGGCAATGGCCTTGCCCAGATTCATATTCAAGAAACCGATCGTATAGCTAAGCGTGGACAATACTTGAGTTCCGTTCGAAGGCCCTCCACGCGTGAGCAGCCAAATGATTTCAAAATCGTTCAGCGTCCAAATCGTCGTCATGACAGCCGCCAATACCGTAACTTCTTTAACCGAAGGCAAGGTCATATAGAAAAACCGCTTGATCGCTCCCGCCCCGTCCAGCATGGCTGCCTCGTACATCTCCTTCGATACCGTCTGCAAGCCTGCAAGAATTGCTATCCCCATAAACGGAATGCCCCTCCACACGTTAACCAATATGACGGAGAACATGGCTAAATCAGGGGTTGCGAGCCAGCCTACAGGTTGGCCCACCAGTCCGGTTTTCATCAAAATAAAGTTCAGCACGCCGCCGACATCCGAATAAATCCACTGCCATGTAAAAACCGAGACGATCGTCGGAATGGTCCAGGGAAGAAACAACAGCACCCGGAATACGTTGCGGAACATAATCTTCTCATTCAAAACCAATGCCATAACCATACCAAAAACCGTTTTGCCGACTACGGCGATCACCGTAAACAAAATCGTGTTCCATACCGCTTTCCAGAACAACGATTCCTGAACCAAATCGATATAGTTTTTAAATCCGATAAACGTTGCGGGAACCCCCACGACCTTGTTGGTGAAGCTTAAATATACCGCCCAGCCGAAAGGAAGCACCATGACGGCAAGAAGATAAATCAGCACAGGACTCATCAGCACATAAGCAAGCTTGTTGTCATCATTCGTTTTCAATCCGCATCCCGCCTTACTTATTGAGCCTTGGATGACCGGACTGGCCGGCCATACCAAGGAATATCAATTATTTTTTGTTATACGTTTCTTCAATTTTGGTTTGCAAATCTTTGACGGCCGCTTCCGGTGTATAGCTTGTTTCGAGAAGCAGCTTCTGGAACGTGTCATTCACCAAACGAAGGTTGAACACTTCGCCGGCCTTCGGATTGTATTCACCCGGGTAGCCGAGGAACGAGAAGCCCTTGACGGAGTCAACGAATGCTTTATTTTTGGCATCCTGCCATACCGGCTCGCTTGATAATTTGCTGTAAATCGGGCCTGTGAGCGGAGCGCCTTTTTCAATCCACGTTTTGTACCAGTCTGGCGCTACCATGTAGGCTACGAACTTTTTAGCCAAATCCTTGTTCTTGGAATCTTTGAAAATCCCGAGGTTGTTGCTGATACCGGGAATGAACGTCCCTTTAGGTCCCGCCGGGTAAGGAGCGATGCCTGTATTGTCATACAGCTCCGGATTGTCCTTCTTGATCGTGCCAAGCAGGCTGCCTACGTTGAAGATCATGGCGGACTGGCCGCTCAGGTAAGATTTGTTGTTGCCGCTGTCGTCCCAGCCGACCGAGCTGGGCGGCGTACTCTTATCCGTCAGGAAAATATCCCGGATGAACTTCGTCGCTTGAACCGTTTCCGGCGAATTCGCGATGATCGTCTTGCCGTCCTTCGTATCGACCGATCCGCCGTAGGACCAAATGATGCCCCGAGTCAAAAACTCCGCGTCCGAGTTCCCTTTGCCGTAGCCTAGCCCTGCTCCGTAAATCCCTTTGCTCGGGTCCGTTAAAGCCTTGGCCATCGATCTGAACTCATCCCAGGTTTTGGGAGGGTTATCGAAGCCTGCCTTCTTCAGCATATCCTTCCGGTAGTACAGCACCTGCGTTTCCGTCCAGAACGGAATGGCATACTGCTTCCCTTGGAAAGTAACCGCCTTCTTCATGCTTTCTTGAATGTCTCCGTTACTGCTCTCAACCGTTTTCACGACATCGCTTACATCTTCGAGAACATTCTTCGCATAAAATTGGCCCACCTCCTGATAACCGAAGAAGGACACATCCGGCGTCGTAGACGATTCAATGGCTGCCGACCATTTCGGGTAGAAATCTTCATAGGCAATCAGCTCGACGTTAACATTTACATTATTTTCCACACCGAACTGTTTGGCACGCTCTTGAATCAGCTTGTTCTGATCGTCGAACAGCTGCTTTTTCATCCAAAAGGTTAACGTGCCTGTCGGCTTCGCACTGGACTTGCTTGCACTCCCTGCCCCGTCCGTGCTCCCGCCGCTGCTGCAGCCCGCAGCAAGCGAAGCCAGCAATAGCACAGCTATGGATTTGGATCCCCATTTGTTCATCTTCATTCGTTTGACCTCCCTAGAGCTTATGAAATGATGTTTATGATGCTTGCCTTACTCTTTTTATTGTAGAGGGCGGGCTGGCCGCTTGATATGGCAAGGTTTTAACCAAGGGGATACAATCTTAACACGTTGGAGGCTGGCGCAAAAAAATACAGCCTGCCTCACGATGAGGGGCTGCATGATGATGAGGAAACCTGTTTAATTACCCTCCTCCAGCTTTAAACGGTATTCCTGGGGAGTCAAGGAATAATACTTTTTAAACACTTTATTGAAATAATTCGGATTCTGATAGCCTAATTTCAGAGCGATTTCATAGTTTTTGACCGACCTGTTGGCGAGCATCGCTGCCGCCATTTCCATTTTCAGCCGCAGAATATAGTCACTCAAGTTCTCCCCGGTCTCCAGCTTGTAAATTCTCGAAATATGAACGGGATGCATATACATGAAGTCGGCCACGGCCTGCAGCGACACATCCTTTGTAAGGTGCTTTTGAATATATTGCTTAATTTTCCCGACGGTATGCTCCCGGTCATTTCTCGTTTCATTTTCCATACTGTCGCGCATGAGCCTGAATGCTTGGAACGCCCAGCTTTCCAGTGATTGAATCGAACGGCATGCCGTCAATCCGGCTACGTCGGATAAGGCCGGGCCGATCATAGCGGCCAATTCACGGCCGTTCTTATGCGCAAACGAACTGAACGAGGCATAGATGGCGAAAAACACCTCAATCAGGTGCTCCGAGGAATCGGCCCATTTCCGGTGCAGCTCGTGAAATATGTTGACGAGCTTGTCCTCCGCCGACTCCCAGCTTGCCGATTCCAGCAAATGAACAAGCAAAGGCGGCTCATACAGCCGCTGCAGCGAATGGACGGGCTGCTGCTCCAGCTCGTCGGATACGTAAATAAACAGTCCGCTTTGGCTGCCGATCCTTCTGCGGAGCGAGTACAGGCTGTCCTGGTACAGCTTGTCGACATCGCCCGGGAACTGTCCCCATTTGCTGATCAACACCGATACCGTCCCTTTCAGGTAATGGTTGACGCTCAGCTGCAATTGGGAGGCCAGCTGCTGCAGCTGCTGATCGACAGCCTCCTTCTCGGCAAGCTCCTCCCTCTTCTCCGCCTTCACCATTACCAGAAATACGAGGAATCCGTGAATATCCTTGCAGGGCCATAAACGGAAATAATCCTCGAATATTTCCTCCGCCATATTGCCAATGGCAAAATCCATTAACGATAAGCTGTATAGATCCAGCTCCGACAGCTTCCCCTCCATGCGAACCAGCATGAGGGCAATGCTCTCGTCCAGGAGCATGCTCACCTTGAGCAGCTCCATCTTCTCCTGCAAGCGGCGCGGTGACAGCTTCAGCCCCTGCAGCAGGTCGTTCAGCAGCTCGCCCCTGAGCTTCGGGAGGCTTTCCTCGAACGCCTGCGCCACAAGCTGGTACGACTGAAGCTCATCCCGCTCCACCTTCAGCAATTCCACCAGCTTGCTCACCTTGTCCAAAATATCTTCATCGCTGATGGGCTTCAGCAAGTACTCGTAGGTATCATGCCGGATCGCTTGCCTTGCATAGTCGAACTCCGCATGTCCCGAAAGCAGGATGCATTTCATTTTTTTCCAGCTGCGTCGCGTCTTCTCGAGCAGCTCCAAGCCGCTCATGCCCGGCATGCGAATGTCGGTTATCAGGATATCAATCGTATTCGTATGGAGAATTTCAAGCGCTTCAAAGCCCGAATACGCTTTAAAAACAGAGCCGATACCGATCTGCTGCCACGGCAGCGTATCGGCAAGGCTGTCCACTACAGCGGATTCATCATCCACGATTAACAATTGAAACATAGCTAGGCCTCTCCTTTCTTCAGAACGTCGTCGCTTCGTTGCTCCCAGGCCATCATGACACGAAATCCATTCATAGGAGACAGGGAGAAGCTTAGGCCCGAACGCCCCTCATACATGTGGACAAGCCTCTGGTGTATATTCCAAAGACCGCAGCCCGTTTCTTCCTCCATCGGCAGCTCCAGCTCCTTCTGAAGGCGGGCCATCTCATCCATCGATATGCCTTTCCCATTATCGTCCACAATCAGGCGATGGAGGCCGTCTTCCGTCACGCCCGACACGTAGATGATTCCGAATTCGGGGCTGTTCTCAATGCCATGAATAATCGCATTCTCTACAAGCGGCTGAAGCAGAAGCCGGGGGATCGACAGATCCAGCATCGCTTCCGGGATGTCGATTTCATAATGAAACCGCTGAATACGCAGGTTTTGAATCGTCAAATAATTGTCCACCAGCTTCAGTTCTTCCCTGAGGGTGGTCATCGTTTTCTCCGTGCGGGTCGTGTAACGGTAATATTCTCCCAGATTTAAAGCCATAGCCGCCACGGCTTCCTTCTCCCCGAGGCTGGCCATGCTTTTGATGTAAAACAAGCAATTGTACAGAAAATGCGGATTGATTTGGGACTGCAGCTGCTTTAAGGTTGCCTCCTTGGACCGGAGCGTCTCTTTATACACCTTTTCGATCAGCTCCTGGATCTGCTCCGCCATCTCGTCGAAGCTGTTGAACAGGAAGTCGAACTCATTGTTCGGCTGCTTCTTCAAGCGTACGGAATATTGGCCGTCCTTAATTCGTTGGACACCGCGGATCAAGAGACGGATCGGCCTTTGGACATTGCGGTAAAGCAGCAGGGTAACCAGAATGCTTAAAAGCAGCAGCAAGCCGACGATAATATAAAATAAATTACGGTTGACCGTAATGGGCGAATAAATTTTTTCCAGCGGAACGAAGTCAACCAGATACCAGCCCAAGCTCTCGGAGCGAATGTAATTGACGACATACTTTTGCTCCTTCAGGGTAATCGTCTGGCTGCCCGACCTGTCCAAGGCGATGCGGTCCAATTGCTCGATGACCCCTTTCACCAGCGCCTGGTTAGCGGTTCGGTTCGTCAGTGGCTCCTGCCCCTTCTGGTACAGGAACGGGTCGGTTTCTCCTCCCTGCTTCAGCAGGTTCAGCATATTCTCGATGTTGTCGTCGGCAAACCGCACCTCAACCAATAAATTAGGTTTGTCCGACTCTTTCAGCCTGGAGAAAAAGGTTTGATCCCCCAGCTTGCGGTGGGACCACCTTTTAAATTCTGAGCCCCGGATGTAGCTCTCATTGTACGTAACGGAGTAATCGGTAGAAATAACCTCCTTCGAATCGGTTACGTACAGAATGAGCTGATTATTCCAGCTGCTGGTCGCAATCTGCATATTCAGCATTTCCGAAATCCGCTGCCGTCGTTGAACCTGAACGACCGGGGAGCTTTGATTTCGTCCGTTTAAGTATTCCATGATGCTGTAATCCTTGCTGGCAATGACGGAATACTTGGTCAGCTGCTCGATCATCGATTCCATTTGGCTCATAAAAAAAGAAAGACGGTTGCGATTTCCGTCCTCAACCGTCTGTTTTACGACATTGACACTCACTTGATGGGAATATCCGTACAACACAATGATCGGAACCAGCAAACAAATAATGAGTGCAATCACTTTGCCAAAGGTGTTCATCTTTAGGTTCATGGGCGTGTACCTCATTTTTTGTTGTCTCTGTCTATGATGTCCTGAAAATCAGCATTCGCCTTAGTTGCGGCTTCCTTCAGATCTTCCCCGAGCAGGCCTTTGATCACCATATCTCCAACAATATCGCGCGCTTCCCCGACACTGATCACCTGCGGGCGGTCATGCCCTACACCGGCTTTGATCGATTCGTTAATTACGGCAATGTACTGTTGAGGAAAGCCGCTCACCCCTTGGGGGTCATTCCAGACCGAGTTGCGTGCGCCGGGGTTGCCTTTTTGCTGGGATCTCATCACGAGATCCTTGCTTGTCGCCCAATGGATAAAGGACCAGGCGGCGTCTTTATTGTCGGAGGCGGCGTTGATAGCCAGCCCCCAAGCCGTAATGTTAAAAGGTCTTGCCCCCGCTTGCCCGGCCGGGAACATGGCATAGCCCACCTTATCCGCAATCGGTGACTTCTCCGGGTCCGCCGCACCGGAATAAATAGCGCTGGCATCGGTATAAAAGGCGGCCTTGCCTTGCGCAAAAACCCCCATCGCCTGCGGCCAGCCCATATTCATCACTCCGGGAGGGCCGTAGTTTTTCAGCAAATTGACGTATCGGCTGATCCCGCGGATGGTCTCGGACGTATTCAGCGCAGCTTTGTCTCCATGCTGGAAATCGCCGCCCTCGGAATAAATAAAGGAAGACAGCTGGGTGACCAGCGCATTTTTCTGCCCTCTGGCGACGAAGCCGTACATACCGTTTGGCGGATCGTGCAGCTTTTTCGCCGCGTCCTCCAGCTCGTCCAAGGTTCGCGGAACGGGGAGGCCGGCTTGCTGGAGCAGGTCCTTGCGATAGTATAAAATTTGCTGCTCCGTGGACAGAGGAATGGATAGCAGCTTGCCCTTATCTGTCGTGGAATCGATCGCCGACTTGGAGAAATCGTCGAAATCATAATCGGCATCCTTTCGGACGTATTCATCCAGAGGCTGAATCCAGCCGTTCTTATGAAACAGCTTTAGCTCCTCCAGCGGCCTAAGCATAAGGACATCAGGATTCGAGCTGTCTGCGGCAAGCTGAACGGACAGCTTCGTGCTCAGCTGTTCGTTAGAAAATATTTGAAGATCTACCTTCAAGCCGGTTTGCGATTCAAATTCCGGTAAGGAGGCTTTGATGACCTCCGCTGCCGGCCCTCTGCCCATATAAACCCTGATCGTTTGATCGGCAAACTTGGCGGCTCCAGCTTGATCGGAAGCGTTGTCATTATTTCCCATGCAGGCTGTCAGGGCGCATATCAGAAAGGCAAAACAAACAGGTAGGGCCGACCTGCGGATTTGTTGGAATTTCATGCGTCATCACTTCCACTTCCCGGTAAGCATTCTTTTTGTATTTTCTATTGTACACACGATCCGTGAAGAATGAAAATGGAAGATATTTATCTTAGGGGTAATAAATTAGCCTGATGAACAAAGAAAAGACCGGGATGACTGATCATCCGGTCTTCTATACGAAATTGCTATATTCAGGTGCAGATGCAGATTGGTTTGCCACATACATGGCATACTCCAACGGCTTCCTAATAGAAGCCTGGTAGCAAGCCAATTCCTTCGATTTCAGAAAGGCGTCATGGCTTGGCTTCGGATTGGCCTCAATTAACCAAACGTTCCCTTGGACATCGATCCCGACATCAAGTCCAAATTCAATCATGGAGCCGAAGCGGTCTTCCACTACACCCATCAATTGGTGAGCCAGGCGTTCGCATTCCCGATCGATCTCGCCTGCTTTTTGTGCCCCAAAACGGTCTTTCATAAAGGTCTCAAACCGCAATGCTTTCCCGTCACCGTAAAGGAGATTGGTTGTGGGGCTGTTTCTTCCCCCTACGCGCAGCACCTTTCCGGTCACTCCCCATTGTCCGCTGCCGTCCTTCTGTATCAGCAGCCTTGTATCCACCATCCGGCCAGGAATGAGCTCCAGGTCCAGGCCCTGCTGAATCATGAACTTGCCTGAACGAATTTGTTGGGATTGAACCCACCTGTTGAACCAGCGGACTGCTGCTTTCATGGAGCCCACCTTCTGGTTGACAACCGCACCCGACCTTTTCCTGCCCCGAATCCAATATCCGCCGCTCACCTTCTGAATCTTGGCCACACTGTGGCCGCCGGTTCCATTCCCCGGCTTCACATAGACGATGGGATGCTTCTGCAGCATTCGTTCAAGCTCAGGGGCAGAATACATCAGCGTCTCGGGAATCCACTGCTTCACCCGGTCGGAATCAGCGAACAGCCTCATCGCCCTCCATTTGTAAGTAAACTTATGATTGGCGTAAGTGAACAAGTCTTGACGCCGGCGCATCTCCCGAAACGGTTTATACAGCTTGCGGCAAAAATCAATAACCACGTCAGGCCACGGATGCGTCCCCATCCTCCACCTGCCGCCAGAGTCAGGAGTAAATCCGCGAATGGTTCTGCTTCGCTCATTCAGGTCCAGATGGGAAAACACATAAACGTGTGCCCCCAGTTTATCGCTTTCCCGGACAAGATCACGCAAAAACCTGGCATTCCTTATGACGTTGCCGTTTCGATGCACGAGAATCCCGACCACTGGCTTTGCCATATGTCACCTCCATTTGACCCTCGTCATGCTTTATTATGCCGCAAGCTCCGGAGTAAGCTTTAGAGCGGTTCGGGAATCGACAGGTTTTTCGTTTCAACCGACGTAATCCGGTTATTCTTATCTACGAATACAACCTTCGGCTCAAGAGATGCGATTTCTGCCGCATCCATCAACCCCATGCTAAGAATGATAACGATATCCCCGGGCTGAAACAGATGGGCCGGCGGGCCATTCAGGCATATTTTCCCCGAGCCTTCGGGTGCCGGAAGCGCGTAGGTTTTCCAACGGGTTGCATTCCGCAAGCTGGTCACCTGAATCATTTCGTAGGGGGAAATGTTGGCTTCCCTCATGAGTCCCGCATCGATCGTAATGCTGCCCACATAGTTCAGGTCCGCTTCCGTCACGGTGGCCCGGTGAATCTTGCCCTTACACATCAATCGCAGCATGCTCGAATCTCCTTTAGATAGGTATTTATCCTATATATACGCTCCGGCCCTCGATCCGGTCTATGCGGATGCCCAGTCTTTGAAATCATAGGTAGAAGCCGTTCCCTTCTCTTTTTACCATTATAAAATAAACTAACGACCTAACATCTCAATCAACGGCATGCACAAGCTGAAGTACGGAGGCACAGAATGAATACATTTGCTCTTGTTTGTTCCCGCTGCGGAGTGCGGCAGCCCTTTGCGCTGAAAGGCGTTTGCTCATGCGGCGGCACGTTGCTGGTAGAATTCGATACGGAACGAATCTCTTTATCGCTGCGTGATGAAATCCAAGGGCGCCCTTGGACTATGTGGCGGTACAAGGAGCTTTTGCCTGTTTCGAACATAAGTCGGATCGTAACCTTGGGAGAAGGCGGCACCCCGTTACTGCGGCTGGAGCGGCTGGAGAAACGATTCGGCTTGGGACCGCTTTACAGCAAAAGGGAAGAGCTCAACCCTACGGGCAGCTTTAAAGCAAGAGGATTTTCGTCAGCCGTCACACTGCTGAATGAACGGGATATACGAAAAGTGGCCGTTAACTCCAACGGCAACGCGGCCTCCGCTTTAGCCGCTTACGCAGCCGGCTGCGGGATGGACGCTTACGTTTTTGTCCCCAAGGACTGTCCGGGACTGATCGTAGAGGAATGTCTTCTTTATGGAGCCCATACTTATCTCGTCAACGGTTTCATCCAGGATGCCGGTGCTATTGTTGCAGAAGGAGCCTCGGAGCAGGGCTGGTTCCATGTCGGAACCCTAAAGGAGCCTGGACGAGTGGAAGGCAAAAAAACAATGGGGCTGGAAATCGCGGAGCAGCTCGGCTGGAAATTCCCGGATATCGTCATCTATCCTACTGGCGGCGGGTCAGGCATTATTGGTTTATGGCGGGCGTTCCTGCTGCTGAAGGAGCTCGGCTGGGTTCAAGGACCATTACCGCGCTTGATCTCGGTACAGGAGCAAGGCTGTGAGCCTGTTGTTCATCGCTTCGGGGGCCGAGACGCTCAAGTGGGGGAGGAGCATGTCACGGCAAGTGCTACGGGGCTGCGCGTTCCGAAGCCTCCCGACATCGAATTAGTCGTATCTATTTTACAGCAAACCAACGGGCATGCCGTATCCGTCAGCTTGAGCGAGATCGAAGCAGCGGTTCAAAGCTTGGGACGATACGGACTTAGCGCATCGCCGGAAGGTGCAGCGACGTGGGCCGCTTTGCTGAAGCTGAAGGATGAACAGCGGATAACGGCCGGTGAAACCATTGTGCTGTTCAACACGTCCCATGCCGGAAAATATATGCCGTGGAAAGTAACCCAACAAACACCGGTAATCACCTCATATCACGATTTTCGATATTGGCACAGCAGGAGGTCATAACCGATGCCCGGTAAATGGAGCTTGCATCGATTTTACGAGAGGGATCCCCGCCTTCGCAAACTGCTGCCGGAAACACGGCTGCTCCGGCCCGAATCGTTCCGGGCGATGGTTCGCCGGTACGGTTCGGTCTATGTTAAACCGAATATGGAGCATGCCGGCAAAGGGATATTAAAGGTATGGAAGACGAAAGGCAGCTATCGGCTTGTCAAAATAAAAGGAAAGCCGCGGCAGTTCGGCTCCCTGAAGGAAGTCACCCGCACCGTCATGAAGCAGGTAAGCAGGAAGCCTTACATCGTCCAGCAAACGATCAACCTCGCGGTTGTCGGCAGCCGCCCCTACGATATCCGCGTGATGATGATGCGGGACCGTCATGACCGCTGGCGGTACACCGGCATGCTCGCCAAGGTAGCGGGAGCGTCGAGCGTCGTTACGAACGTTCAACGCGGCAAAGGATATGTGCTTCCGATGGGGAAAGCGCTCCGGCTTTCCCTTACTCACGACTCCGGCAGGCAGAAGCGGATCCTGAACCGGATCATTCATACCAGCTACGCTGTGTGCAGGAGATTCAACAAATATAAATATTCCTCGCAAATTGGAATCGATTACGCCTTGGATCGCAAAGGCCGTCTATGGATCATCGAGGTGAATTTCGACTATCCCTCTCACGCGCTGTTCGCCCGCTTGGCCGATAAAACAATGTATCGCTTGATCAAGCAGCGACGCAGCGAATATGTTCGCAGAAAAAGATAAAGCGATCCCGCAGGGGACCTGCGCCTACGCTCTACAGAACGTTCCGCCGTGCCCGCGAATGGAATCGGCGTACCGTTCCCGACGTTACCCGCTTGCATTCCCGATCTACTCAAAAAAATGAGTATAGCATTTGCCCACCCTGTATGCTTATGATAGGATTACAGGCAATCATAGCCGTTTCGAGATGGGAAAAGGAGGATGACGGATGAGTGCAAACGGGGAAGCAGACGAGCAAAACCTGTACCAACGGCTAGGAGGACAGGAAGGGGTCAGAGAGATCGTACGCATTTTTTATGAGAAGGTGCTGGGAGATCCGAACGTAAATTCCTACTTTAAAAATACGGATATGGCCAAGCTGGCCGAGCACCAAACCGTGTTTATTTCCTTCGCCGTTGGCGGTCCGGAATACTACACGGGACAAAGCTTAACGCAGGCGCATGAAGCGCTGAACATTGCCTCAGGACATTTCGATCAGGTCGTTAAATATTTGGTGGAATCGCTGCTGGAAGCAGGCGTAGCCATTACCGACATCGACGCTGTAGCTGCCAAGCTTGTCCCGTTAAAGAGCTGTATCGTTCGCCAGTCCTGAAGCCCCGATCAATGAAGGCTCCATCCTTGCAGACCTCTCTGCAGAGATGGAGCCTTTTGGGTGTTCCTTTACATAGCGCCGATTACCGATATCAGATTGGTAGAGGAGTGGCCAAACCCGACATGCCAGCTTCCCTTTGTTACCGCTACCCCAGGGTGATGCTTTTGAAGGATGGCTGCTCCCGGAATTGCGCATGGGCGAAATCCGGCCTGCCGGAGCCGATCGGTCCAATGCTCTGTCAGCTCATGCCTTTCGCAGCGAAGCTCTTCCGGACTTGCGACAATGTCTTCGATTTCCCGTCCGAAAAATATTTTCAAAGCCCGTTTTTCTTCTATTTGGAGCGGCAAGGAGTCAATGAAGTGAAAGACGACGGAAAAATGGCGCCAGCTATGATAGAAACGGTGTCCGAGATCATTGGTCTGATGGTTGGAATCCGGCTCGCAAAGAACGAAGACAGAGGGCTGTAAGCGCTGGATACGGCGCAGGATTTCATCCTTCATGGAGCGTTGGGCCCCGTTATCGCGGATATGATGAAGCGCGAAGGAAGCATTGACCAGCATGGAGCCCTTTTGTTGCTGCAGCAGATCCCAAGCACTGTCCGGCAGACGCTCGATTTCCATGCAATACGGATGAAAATGAAGGGGAATCCCCAGACATTCTGCTGTCTCCTTCACATTCCTCTCCGCTAGCTGCATGCAATGCTCGCTCGGCTCAATCGCATACAAAGTCAAGGAAGAGGGCAGCTTGCCTTGTTCGGCAAGAAGCTTCAGCAGCAGGACGATCTGGCGTCCGGTGCCGATCCCGATCTCAAGGAACCGGAGCGGCTCTCCCGCCCGCACTTCATGAGCAAGCATCCGGTTCGCTGTCGATGTAACGCACGTCATTAGCGGAAATTGGTCAGCAAGCAGATTGAACAATGCAATTTGTGGAACATCGTACTGCTTCAGATACAAATTCATCTGATCGCTTTTGGCTGTATCCAGCCGTTTCATCAAAGCGGTGGTGAACAGATAGGACAAGAGGTCCTCCTGATTGTCCTCTACATGAAGCCGGTCCGCGAACCGGGAGAGCTCCGCTCTGACGATAGCAGGATCCGCCTCCTGCAAAGACCTGTGCAGCAATGAGGTAAGACAGTCGTAAGCCGATATTTGTTCAAGGTTCATCATAATAGTCACTCCTATCGTTTAGCTTGCCGGGTCATTCGGTTACCCGTTCATAGTAGCTAGCTTACGACATCGCAGGAGCTTGCGATATACTTGCTTTTTTGAGTAAAAACGCGTGAGCCTGCGCAAACTTTATCCTTTTATGGATGAAATATGTATTTCGGACTATTTACGCGGAATCATCGCATCCGATATACTTACTTATAGTTTTGCCCATTTCCAACTTTTACCTTGGGCTAGGAGGATGGCAACAAAGCATGAAGCCAATTGACGTGTTTGTATGCGAGGATGACCCCATGTTCCGGGAGCTGTTCGTCGACTATTTGAGCAGGCAGGAAGACTTGCGGGTTGTCGGCTCGGCGTCCTATAAGCATCAATTGATTTCAGCCATAGATACGATCCCGATGGATGTGCTCGTGCTGGATATCAACCTGAGCGGAACGAATTATGACGGACTGGAGGCTGCCATTGAGATCAAATCCAAGCAGCCGGAGCTCCAAATCATTGTCCTCTCCTCGCTTGACGGCGAGGATGTGATGCTTCATGCCGTATCGTACGGACGCGTAACGAACTATATTACCAAGGAGCATTACCGCGACCTGCCCGAGGCGATCCGGATGGCGCATCTTCGGCAGTCGGGCTTGCACCATTCCTCTGCCGGCAAGCTGCTCAGCCAATTGAGTCACAAGGAAAATGAGGAATTGAAGCGCAAAATTACGCCCAAGCAAATTGAAATTTTGCAGCTGCTGGATCAAGGCTATAGCCGCAAGGAAATCGCTGATAAGCTGTTCTACAATGAGCAATCGATCAACAATGAGCTGTGCAAAATATCTAATGTCGTCAAAGGCAAGTTCCCGTATCTGGAATGGCTTCGGCTGAAAAAACACAACACGATTCATATCCTTGAGCTGGCCAAACAGCTGGGCATTCTCTCTTAAAGTTTGATATAAAGGACCTGATCGGATGTTGTTCATACTTATGTTCGTCACCTTGTGGACGATTAGCTTCGTCATTTGGCGTCATGCCCGCGGTGCCGACTACGCCCGCTTGGTTGCGCTGATGTTTATTGCAGGCGGCTGCGCCAGCTTCTCCGTATCTATACACCATGTCATCCTACCCTTTTTGCGGCAGCATACCGAAGTACCTCTCCCGCTGCTGGAAGCCGGACGTATCCTCGGAACCGCCGCTCTCCATGTGTACTATTATTTTATTTATTACCTTTTTCTTATGGGAGCTCTTATCATCAGCGGGTTGTTTACCAAACGGCTGCTCCTGTGGCTCGGTCTGGCGGCCCTTCTTCCGCCTCTATGGTCCCTTGCTGCACAGACCAGCTATTACCCCATCACCGTGGTGGATGTTCAATCCATCCGCACGTGGTCATTCATTTACATACTTGCCGGCATCTCCTGTTATGTCATCGGCTACATACGGGAGCCTGAACGGCTGCAGAAGCGCAATATTTTGCGTTCCGGCCTCCTGATCAATATCGCACTGGTCCTTGCGTTTGTAACGGACTTTTACAGCGTGGCTGTCGTTACAATCGACGAATCGGATATTCTTTTTGCAAATGGAAACCATTGGGATGCGAACTCGCTGATTGTGCTGTGGATCCTGCTGCTGTTCGTTCTGTTTGCCCTCCGGTATGGCGTTTTCGGTGTTAAGCTGCGGATCGAGCAGCAGAAGCTCGATTACTCGATTCGGGCTCTGACGAAAGGCACCGCTATCCTGAATCATGCACTGAAAAATGAAGTGGTGAAGATCAATTTAATCGGGGAGCATATCCAGTATTTGCTGGAGCACGGAGAAAAGGCTTCCGCTCAGGAAACCGTCTCTCATCTATTCCAAATTACCGATCGCATGACGGCTCTGTTTCGCAAAATCGGCGATCAAACGGAAGAAATCATATTGAAAAAAGAGCCGGTTCGGGTGAACCCGCTGATCGATTCGATCGCCGCCCAGCTGCAGCCGTTGGCGGAGAGCAAGGGGGTTGCCATCCGCTGCTCGTATCAGTGCGATGTGAATCTAATGTGCGATCCTCATCACCTAGCGGAAGTACTCAACAATTTATGTCTTAACGCTATGGAGGCGATAGTCTCGGACAGGGGGAACATTGAGATCTCAACGATGATGAGAGGCGGACGTCTCTCCATTACAGTCAAAGACGACGGTCAGGGGATTCCCAAGGAAATGGTCAGTCATGTATTCACCCCTTTTTTTTCTACCAAAAGCGGTCACGCCGTGCACAGCGGCCTCGGATTAAGCTATTGCTACAATGTGCTGAGAAAGCATGGCGGTTCTATTAAGGTGCTTGCCTCGGACGTGAACAAAGGCACTCTGATCGGCTTGTCTCTTCCATTAAAGGAATAACGGGCGGGGAGCCCTGTTCCAACCTTATACTTTCCTATCTACCCGCAAAAAAGCGGCCGCACCGTTACCGGGCGACCGCCTTATCATTATTTTACGGATTCCGTAGTGACATTGTAGTAACCGTAGAAGCCGTTGCCGCCGGTAACATAGACCGTCGCTTTTGCTTTCGCACTTGTTGTACTCGTGAACTGGATTTGCGTGCCGTTGACGATAACCGCCTGAATATTGGTCGCTCCGACCACCTTAACGGATTGTACGTTGTTTTTCAATGTGGCCGGCAGCTCCTTCACTTGGGTTCTGTACTCGGGATAAATCAAGGACACATCATCGATGTAAGCATACAGAAGATACGGATTTTGCAAAATAATTCCGCCGTCCAACGCTGCTCTGCTGGGCGTTTGCGCACCGGCAGGCATACACAGCATGGCGGAAGCCACCACACCCAATACAGACGCTTTAATCACTTTTTTCACATTGTTCATTTTTGTTACCTCCTAGGATTTTTTTGCCTGATGGCTCAGGCTCGCTTTCACAATTCATATCCTAGCAGGTATGAAGAAGGTCCGATATACTTAAAAATTCGAGTAAAATCGGCCCTATACTCGCTTTTTTGAGTATGGACGCCATAGCGGCTTCCATCCGTACAAGGAGCTCAAACGAACAAAGGGGCTGCTGCCCAGGTCACCTCTTCACCTGGGCAGCAGCCCCTATCCATTATGATTCTATGTGCTCTTGAAACCAGCGCATGATCCGATTCAACCGTTCCACGCGCAGCGACGGTTTGCCGCTTCGAGGCAGCGCATGGTTTGATCCTGGGAAGCGGACGAGCTGCGTCCGTTTGCCCAATCGCTTCAGCGCGACATACAATTGCTCCGCCTGCTCGATCGGACACCGAAGATCGTGTTCTCCGTGCAGTATAAGCAATGGGGTATGGATATGCGCCGCATAAGCGAGAGGCGAATGCTTCCAGAGCTTGTCCGCATCCTCCCAAGGGTTCCCCTCGATCTCCCCTTCGGTATAGGAGATGCCGATATCGCTCATCCCGTAGAACGAAAGCCAATTGGAGATCGAACGGTCCGTAACAGCGGCGCGAAACCGGTCGGTATGGCCGACAATCCAATTGGTCATAAATCCGCCGTAGCTGCCGCCCGTTACCCCCAGCCTGGTTTCATCCACGAAGCCGCAGGTGCCCGCCACATGATCCACTGCATCCATCAGATCGTGATAATCCCTTCCGCCGAAATCACCCCGGCACGCCTTCACGAAGTCTTGTCCGTAGCCGAAGCTGCCGCGCGGATTCAGATAAAGAACGACATAGCCTTGGGAGGCCATCGTCTGGAACTCATGACTGTAGGAGTTGGCGTATAAGGCATGAGGCCCCCCGTGAATGTTGAGAAGCATCGGATACTTCTCCCCCGGCACCATGCCGACCGGCTTCATGAGCCAGCCTTGAACACTCCGGCCGTCCGATGCTTCAAACCAGAACGACTCCGGTACACTTACCTCCAATGATTCCAATAACTCATCATTGCCGCTCGTCAGACGGAGCTCTTCCCCGGTATGCGTATCGATGCGGTACAAATCGCCCGGACGGGCCGGATCCGAGGCCGCTGCAACAAGATAACGTCCATCGGACGTCATAGTAAGCTGATAAAACTCCCTGTCGCCCCTGGTGATCTCCTTATAGGTTCCATCCATCGAAAATCGGCCAATCTGCACATTTCCCCGCAGCGAGCCAAGCAGGTACACGTCTCCGGCGGCAGTGAACCACAGTGCTGTCGAGGCTGCTGCCGCCTTCATATCGCTAAGCGCGAAATTGCCGAGCTGCAGCTCCTGCGGTTCGTTGACACATACCGGCTTCCCGCCGGATGCGGGTACGGTGTAAATACGATTCTGCGTCGCGCTGCCGTAGATCCGGTCATTTCCGATCAGTACGATCGTCTGTCCGTCCGGCGAATAACCGGCTTGACTGATGGACAATGTGGAGTCTGTCAGCTTCTCCAAGCCGCCGCCATCCGACCGGATGCGGTAGATGTCGCTAAAGGTCAGCAGGTCGGGATCCAGCGAAGGGACATCGACCTTCTTGGCCAAGAAAGAAAGCCGGCTCCCGTCCGGCGACCAGAAGGGCAGGGCCACGTCGAAATTTCCGGACGTGACCTGCCTGATTTGACCGCTGGCCAGCTCAAGCACATACAGATGGGAGTACAATCCGTCCCACCAGCCGGAGCCCTCCGCCTTGGGTGTGGTCCGGTCAATCACCTGTCCCCGGTCATGGGCCTTGCCGTTATTTTCTAGAGCGGCTTCGGCCCCGTCGACCGCTCCTTCACTCACCCTTGTCGTGAATGCGATCCGCTTCCCGTCCGGTGACCAAACGAACGACCCGATCCCCCGCTTGACATGGGTCAGCTGCCTTGCCTCCCCGCCGTTCAGCGGGATGAGCCATAGCTGCTTTCCCTGATCCGTCGTCCTCAAGAAAGCGAGCTCCGAACCAGCAGGAGACCAGGCAGGAAGCTCATCCTTATCTCCATAAGTGAACGGTCTGTCCGAGCTTCCGTCTAGTGCCACTAATCGAACATTTGTTCGATATGTGTTTTTTTCTTGATCGATCGTCTTATGAACATAGGCTATAGCACCGGTTTGCGGGCAGACGGACGGGTCGCTGACCCATTGATAGCTGTATAAATCTTCCACAGCTACGTAACGTTTTTGCATGATGGCACCTTCTCATCTCAGGCTGCTTAATGGCCGGACTTCACTTGCTCGGCATCGTTCCGAATGGCCCCATCGGGTCCCGGCAGCAGCGCCTGCTCCAGGTCTGCAATAATATCGGCAGCGTCTTCAAGACCAACGGAAAGCCGAATCAAGCCATCGGTAATGCCGAACTGCTGTCTTTCTTGTTCAGGGATGGAAAAGTGCGTCATCGAAGCAGGATGCTGAACCAGCGTCTCCGGATCCCCGAGACTGAAGGAGATCATCGCCAGCTTCAAGCGATTTATAAACGCTTTCCCCGCTTCCATGCCTCCTTTGATCTCAAAGGAGACGATGCCTCCCATCCCCCTCATTTGCTTCCTCGCTAATTCATGCTGGGGATGAGCCGGGAGTCCAGGATAATAAACCTGCGCAACCCCGGGATGACCTTGCAAATAGGCTGCTACTTTCATGGCATTGTCGCAGTGGGTCCTCATCCGTATCCCTATTGTTTTCAAGCCCCGAAGGATAAGGAACGATTCCCAGGCATTTAAGTTTTGCCCCAGGTCTCCCGCAATCCGTTTCCGGATAAAGTCGATGACTTCCTTCTTGCCGACCACGAATCCGGCCAGCACGTCCCCGTGCCCATTCAAATACTTGGTCGCGCTGTGCACAACCACGTCCGCGCCAAGCTCCAGCGGCTGCTGCAAATACGGCGACATAAACGTATTATCTACGATAAGCGGAAGCCGTCGTTCTTTTGCAATCGAGGACAGCATCGTTAAATCCAGCACCGTAAGCCTCGGATTGGATGGGGTCTCCACATAAATTGCTTTTGTATTTTCTTTTATCGCCGCCCTAACCTGCTCCGCATCCGTGCAGTCGACAAAGTCGAAGGTGATGCCGAAACGCGGAGCCAGCAGCGTAATAAAATTGTACGTCCCGCCATACACGTCCCGTGTTACCAGCACATGATCGCCATGCTGCAAAAATGCCAATAGAGCGGAAGAAATCGCCGCCATGCCGCTGCTAAGTCCGATGCTGTCTTCTCCGTTTTCCAGCTGTGCGATCTTTTGCTCCAATGTACGTGTAGTCGGATTTCCGTACCGGCCGTAATAGGTCCCTTCCTGACAACCGGCAACAACGGCGGCGGCTGTCTCCGCATCCGGAAACGCATAAGCTACTGCCGGAACGATAGATTGGGAGATGGCACCTGTTTTGTCGTCCGGCTTCTGCGCTGCGTGAACCGCAGCCGTGTCAAAGCCCCAGCCCTGCTTCATGTTGTTTTCCCTCCGTTCCCTTAAAACCGCGCATGAGGCTGAGGATGGCATCACTTGCCTGCCTGCTCCCCAATTCCCCAATGTTCACTCAAAAACTGGACAATCCGGTCCACCGATCGTTCCACTAACGCTTTGCCTTTATCGGCCGAAGCTGCCGTCGAGTCTCCGACGGTCCCCCAATCGGTGTTGTCCGACAGCTTGCCGTATTTCATAATTTCCGGGAACGCGTCCTTGCGTTTTCGAGACACATTCATCGTCCTGCCGAGATCGACAAGCTCCGGATACAGGTGCAGCATGACGGACGTTCCGGCTTCCCCCGCATGGGAATGGGCAAGCTCGCCGGAATCCAACAGTCCCTGATCCACCGTTTTAATAAATCTCCAATAATCGATCTGCGCCTTGCGGATGTCTGTCCGTTCCCGGTACGTATACGCGATCTGGTTGATAATCGGAACATTACCGGCATGGGCGTTAATGAAGAGGAAATCTTGAAAGCCCCATTTCACCAAGCTGTCCATCACATCCGTCAGGTACGCTTTAAAGCTTTCCGGACGAATCGTGATCGTCCCCGGAAACTCGTCGAGCATAGAGGAATCCCCGACCTCCAGCACCGGTCCGACGATGCCATTGACACGCTTGGCCACAAGCTCCGAGATTTTGACCGCAACCAAAGCATCCGAGCCAAGCGGCAGATGGGGGCCATATACCTCGCAAGCCCCCGTTGGGATAATGGCCAGGTTGGTCTGCTTCTTTCTCTCCACGAACTCGGCCCAGCTCATTTCCTTGAGAAAGCTGCTGCTCATCGCTCTCCTTCTCCTTGAGCGGCCTTAGTCAACGTCTCGTCCAAGAAGGCCTCGATCTCCTCCCGCGTCTTGCGCAGCTTGCTGACAAACCGCCCTTGCTCCTGGGCGCGCTGGAAAACAATAAAGCTTGGTATACCAAGCACATGATTCTCCTCGCACAGTTCGGGCAGCTCATCGCGGTCCACCTCGATAAAATCCAACCGCTGCGCATAGCTCGCCACAAGATCAGGCATGAAAGGATTGATATAATGGCAGTCCTTGCACCATTCGGTTTTAAACACAACGACCGTAGGCTTGTCGCCGCCAACGGCCTCCCGGTACTCCGCTACGCTCTTTACTTTGTTCATGCTCAGCCACCTCTTCTGTATTGGTCTGTTCATACACCGCAATATTAAAGATCAGTTTCATACAATTCGGGTCTCCGGTGCACATATGAAGGCAGCTTTGACCGCACTTCCTCCAACCGCTTCAGGTCAATCCGGCAAGGAATCAGAGCTTCCGTCTCCGGTCCGTTAACCATCACCACGCCCATCGGATCGACAATCAAGCTTTGGCCTATATAAAAATTGTCGCTTACTTTATCGCAAGCTACCATAAACACCGTGTTTTCGATCGCACGGGTCGTAACAAGATTCGTCCAGTGCATTTCCTTCATCGGGCCGCGTACCCAGCCGGATGGAACAATGATGATATCGGCGCCATGCATCGCCTGGTAGCGGGCGATTTCCGGGAAGCGCAGCTCGTAGCATACGAAGAGCCCGATTTTTCCAAAAGGGGTCTCGATCGGCTTGAACAGCGCATCCCCCGGCTTAATGTTTCTCGATTCATTGTAGCCGAAGGCGTCAAACAGATGCGTTTTACGGTAAACACTGACAGTAGATCCATTTGCATCAACCACTACCGTCGTATTGTACACACGTTCCTCCTGAGGATCCTCCACCGCTTCGCGCATACCGAAAATGAGCCAGACGCCGAATCTTCGGGCCAGCTCCGCCATGCCCTGTACGAAGGGCCCGTCAACCGGCTCCGCATCCTTCAGGGAGATGTCCTTGGGCGTTCCGATCGGAAAATGACTCATGAACACCTCGGGAAATACGATCAATTGCGCTCCGTGAACGGATACGGATTCCTTGACCGCCTCTTCGGCTTTTTTCAAATTCACGTGCTTGTCGTCGGTAGATATCAACTGGGCCATCACTAATTGAAACGACATGGGATCACTTCTCCTCGGTCAAAAAATGGTTTATTCCCCTTGCAGCGGGAAATGACAAGCTACGGCATGCGCGGTCCCTTCAAGCACCGGTGCCTTCTCACGGCATAAAGCTTGCGCATACGGGCAGCGCGGATGAAAGGCACAGCCCTGCGGCGGGTTGGCCGGATTCGGCATTTCCCCGGTCAGCAGAACCCGTTTCTTGCGCAGGGTAGGATCAGGCACCGGGACTGCGGAGAGCAGCGCCTCCGTATACGGATGCCTCGGCTTGGCAAACAACGCGTCCCGCCCTGCCAGCTCTACAATTTTGCCCAAATACATGACCGCGATGCGGTCGCTGATATGCTTAACGGAAGGCAGGCCGTGGGCGATAAATACATAGGTCAGTTGAAATTGAGCCTGCAGCTTTTTCAACAGATTCAAAATTTGCGCCTGGATGGAGACATCCAGCGCGGACACCGGCTCGTCGCATACGATCAGCTTCGGCTTCAGTGCCAGCGCCCTGGCTATGCCGATCCGTTGACGCTGCCCCCCGCTGAATTCATGGGGATGCCGGTCCACATGATGGGCTCCAAGACCGACCGTCTCCAGCAGCTCGATAACGGTACTTCGCAGTTGAGCCCCTCTAGCCAATCCATGTACCTTCAGCGGCTCCGCTACGATGTCGAGAACCCTCATCCTCGGGTTCAGAGAAGCGAACGGATCCTGGAACACAATTTGCAAATCCCGGCGCGTCTGCCGGATGTCCTCAGGCCCCAGCTCATTCATTTTTTTGCCATCAAACCAAATTTCCCCCTCGGTCGGGTCAAGCAGCTGCGTTATCATTTGTCCGGTCGTCGATTTGCCGCAGCCCGATTCGCCCACAATCCCGAGCGTTTCTCCTTTGTTCACAGTAAAGCTGAGTCCGTCCACCGCACGCACATAGTCGATTTTGCTGGAAAATACGCCTCGGCGAAGCGGGTAATATTTTTTCAGTCCCTTTACTTCCAACATCGGCGTTAATGTCTCCCCATCCTGACTCATGATGACACCTCCTTGCTATGCAGGCACCGCACCCAACGGCCGTCCCCTTTTAGCTCCAGCTTCGGCTTGGTCTGGGTACACTGGCTGTCGGCATAAGGACACCGCGGGTGAAAGGCGCAGCCCTTGGGCATATCCAGCAGATTAGGAACCGTACCGGGAATCGAATCCAGCTCTTCCTTTTGTTCATTCATTTTCGGCAAAGAGCCTAACAGCCCAACGGTATAGGGATGACCAGGACGTTGAAATAAATCGTATACGGAAGCCTGCTCGACAATCTCTCCAGCATACATAACGACCACTCGATCCGCCATTTCGGCAACGACGGCCAAATCATGAGTAATGAGAATGACCCCGGTATTCTCTTCCTTGCTTAATGTGGCGATCAGCTCCAGGATTTGCGCCTGAATCGTCACGTCCAACGCGGTAGTCGGCTCATCGGCAATCAGCAGCTTCGGACGGCAGGCGAGAGCCATGGCAATCATCACCCTTTGGCGCATGCCTCCGGACAATTGGTGCGGGAAGCTGTCCGCTACCTTGGCGGCGTTCGGAATGCCTACGCGCTCCAGCATTTCGATGCTCTTTTGCTTGGCCTTCTGCTTATCCAGCCCTTGATGTACCCGAAACATTTCCCCGATTTGATTGCCAATGGTGAACACCGGATTCAGCGAGGTCATCGGCTCCTGAAAAATCATCGATATTTCGTTGCCACGCAGCTTGCGCATCTCTTTGGACGATAATTTCAGGAGATCCCGCCCCTCAAACCGTACCTCCCCGCCAACTACCTTGCCCGGTGGAGCTATAAGCCCCATGATGGAGAGGGAGGTTACGCTTTTCCCGGAGCCGGATTCCCCTACGATGGCCAATGTTTCCCCAGGCTGAACGGAGAAGCTGGTGCCGTTAACGGACGGAATGATGCCTTCTTCGGTTTTAAAGTGGGTTCTTAACTCTCTTACTTCCAGTAAATTCGTTGTCAACATCGATCCCTCGCTTCGTTTCGTTATTCCTTTGCCTTCATACGAGGATCCAGCACATCGCGAAGCCAATCACCCAAGAATATGACACCTAACACGGTAATCGTGATCGCTAATCCGGGAAACGTGGCAACCCACCAGCTTGTGGCCAAATATTGCCTTCCGTCGCTCAGCATGCCTCCCCAGGAGACGTCGGGCGGCTTGATTCCGAGTCCCAGAAAGCTAAGAGAGGCTTCCATAATAATCGTGGTTGCTACGCTCATCGTCGAAATCACGATAAAGGAAGACAGCACGTTCGGAAGAATATGCGTGAAAATGATGCGGCCGTCCTTCGCGCCTACTGCTTTCGCAGCCTTGACAAAATCACGCTCTTTCACACTCAATACTTCCCCACGGACCACCCGGGCGTAGGTAACCCAGTTGGTCACTCCAATGACGAAGATAAGCGTACCGAGTCCCGGCCCTAACACCGCCAGCACGACAAGCATAAATAGAATCGTAGGAATAGCCAAAAACGAATCGGCCACCCTCATAATTACAGCATTCATCCATCTCCCGTAATACCCTGCCAGCAATCCCAGTACGGCGCCGATAGCACCGGATACGAGAACGGCACAAATGCCGACAATCAAGGAGACTCGTGATCCGTATACGATCCGGCTCCAGATGTCCCTGCCCAGATTATCCGTACCGAGCAGATGCTGCGGGTTCCCCTTATCCAGCCACATCGGCGGCAGCAGCCTTTGCGTCGGATTAATTTTGGCCGGGTCCTGCGTAGCCAGGAAGGGTGCACATAAAGCCACTAAACAGACCAGGATCACCAGCACGGCTCCGACCGTTCCCGTTTTGCTTTTGAGCAAAAGCTTGAGCAAGCGTTTCACACGACTTCGCTTCACACCGTCTTCAGGATGATCTCCGGGTAAGCTCTTTGCCTGCGGTTCAACCGACAATGCCATCTATCTCCCTCCTTCCATCTAGCTGTACTTAATGCGGGGATCAAGTATCCGGTAAACCAGATCCGTCACTAGATTGCTGATAATAACAATAATGGCAATGATGAAAACAGCCGCCTGTACGATTGCCATATCGTGGGTGTTCACAGCGGTAACGAGCAGTTGCCCCAGACCTGGCCAGGAAAATACCGTTTCCGTAATCAAGGTCCCGCCGATTAAGCTCGTAAATTGCAAACTCATGATCGTAACTACGGGAATCAATCCGTTGCGAAATGCATGCTTGAAGATGACGACGCGTTCGAGAAGACCTTTGCTTCTCGCGGTTCGGATATATTCCTGATTTAAAATTTCCAGCATGCTCGATCGGATCAGCCTGGTCATCTGCGCCATAACGGCAGTGCCCAGTGTAATGGCCGGCAGCACCAGATGCTCTATTCCCCCTCTTCCCGAGACGGGGAAAACGCCCAACATGACGGAAAACAGGAGAATGAGCATAATGCCGGTCCAAAAATTGGGCATCGCTTTACCGAGAACGGAAATACCGGAAATGAACAAATCCAGGAAAGTATTGCGCTTCACAGCTGAAATAATGCCAAGCGGTACGGCCAGCAGGGTTGCCACCACCATCGCAGCAACGGCAAGCTCAAAGCTCGCCGGGAGCCTTTCGAGCACAAGCGGCAGCGCAGATTGTCCGTAATGAAAGGATCTGCCGAAATCACCATGCAGCACATTGTTCAGAAACACCAAAAACTGAATATATAAAGGCTTATCGAGCCCCATTGCATTGGATAAAACAGCCCGGTCCTCCTCCGTCGCCGTTTCCGGAAGCATTAATGCGACAGGATCGCCGGTGACATGGACAAGAATGAAGACGATCGTGGAGATCAAAAACAACACGGGGATCATCTGCAGAAGCGATTTGACAATATACTTTCCCAAGAACTTCCCCCCTCCTTCAATAAGGTAGTAAAAAGGGGAAACGTACCGTTTCCCGCCTTTTCACGATAACCGATTAGGACTTCGCCGGAGCAATCTCCTCGGCAAAGTACATCTCATCCAATCTTGGCTTGTAGTCCACCTTCGGACCGATCCCGTAGTTGCCTTTTAGCTGGTACAAATAAATGGTCGGACGATCGACAGCAAAAATTTGCTGCACTTTTTGATACTGCTTCTCCCTGTCCTCCGGGTTCATATTTTTATCAGCCGCTTGAAGCAGCTGCTCCACCTCAGGATTGTTATAATCCGTTTCTCCTTTGGCGTTTTCGAATTTGAACCGGTTGTAGTTGTTCGAAGCATCAAACAAGGAGTTGCCCACGCCTAGCAGGAACAATTCGTTAAATTTCTTGGAATTAAGCTTTTCGCTGAACTTGCTCGCCTCCAAAATGTCGAGGTTCACTTGGAAGCCTACCTCGGTAAGCATCGCCGCAGCTACTTCCGCAATTTCTTTGTACTGCACCTGTGCAGAGAAAGTAACCTTCGGCCCGCCGTTCGCGTAGCCCGCCTCTTTCAGCAGCGCTTTGGCTTTCTCTTTATCGTACAAGAACTGATTGTACAGGCTTGGATCCGCCCCGAAGTTGCCTGGGGTTACAGATGTTCGCGTAGGAATGCCGGCTCCGCCCGCAATGCTGTCCACGATTTCCTTGTCGTTGATGGCCAAATCGACCGCCTCCCGAACCTTCGGATCCGCAGTAACCGAGCCTGGTGTTGTCCGCATAATCAGGTGCAGTACTCTTTGAATCGTAGCCTGCTCCACCTTCATATTGTTCACACCCTGAATTCGTTTCATATCCGTCGTAGGCACGCCTGAAGCAATATCGATCCCATTGGTCAGCAGCTCCGAAACCCTTGTGGAGGCTTCAGGAATGACGCGGAAGGCAACCTTGTCCCATTTCGGCGTGCCGCCAAAATAATCGGCGTTCTTTACCAGCTCCACGCGGTTGTCCTTCTGCCATTGAGCGAACTTGTAAGGTCCCGTACCGACTGGCTCCTTCATGAAGGCGTCTATTCCCTTCTCTTGAATATATTTGGAAGGAAGAATATCTGCGCCCATGCGGGACAACCGGTTAAGAATCAATGGATCCGGTCCGTTAGTTACGAATTCTACGGTAAAATCATCGATGATATTGATTTCCTTCAAATTTTTGTAATACGTATTTTGCTTCAGCTTGGCATCCTTGGACAAACGCTCGAACGTAAACTTCACGTCCGCTGCCGTAAAAGGATCTCCGTTGTGAAACTTGACGCCTTGACGAAGCTTGAAGCGCCACGTCGTATCGTTTACTTTTTCCCAGGAAGTGGCTAAGCCGGGTACTTTTTTCTGGGAGCTGTCATTTTTCAAAAGATAATCGAACATATTGACCAGTACGGCTTCGCTCTGCGTATTGTTGTTGTTCTGCGGGTCAAAGCTCTCGATATCCGTAGCATTCGCGATCGTTAAGACTTTCTCACTGCCGCTATCCGCAGCTTTGGACGGCTGACCCGCCGCATCCTGCTTGCCTGCTCCACCGCTGCAGCCTGCTATCACCAGCATGGAAGCCAGAACAACGGTTAACCCTTTTGCATACCAACTTTTCAAAATAAAACAACCTCCCTTAATTAATATTTATATGTTGAATTGGGGTGAATCCGATAAAAAGGAGAGAGCCACCGCAGACAGCATAGCCACTCCGTAAGGCAGCGCATCCTCATCCAGATCAAACTTCGGATGATGCAGCGGATAGCTGGTGTATTCCTGGGCATTGCTGACGCCTAAGCGAAAGAATACGCCCGGAACGGCTTCGGAATAAAAGGCAAAATCTTCTCCGCCTGTCGAGGGCTTGACGTAATCCCACCGCTTATCGCCGAATACCTGCTCACTTGTCTTGGTCAAGAAGTCAACCATTCCTTCATGATTAACAACGACAGGATAGCCTACGTTATACTTGAATTCATATTCTGCGCCGAACGCTTGGGTCACGCCACGGATAATATTCTCAATGAATTCCGGCATGTTCTTGCGCAGCGAAGGGCTTAAGGTTCTTACCGTGCCGACCATCTCTACCTCGGGGGCAATGGCTGTTCCCATGTATCCCCCTTGAATTTTGCCAATGGTTACAACGACAGGCTCCAGAGGATCGACTAACCGGCTGGCTACATGCTGCAGAGCCGAAATGACCTGTGACGACACCGTTATCGCATCGACCGCTTCATGTGGGCGGGCAGCGTGACCGCCCTTTCCGATGATCTTGATGCGAATGCTGTCGGCTGAGGCGAACGCCACCCCTTTGGTCACAGCAATCGATCCTGTAGGCAGGGCCGGAAATACATGAAGTCCCGCCATAGCGTCAACCATCGGATTCTCCAGCACCCCGTCGTCCATCATTGCCTTAGCGCCTGCAAGCCCCTCTTCCGCAGGTTGAAACACGAATTTAATGTTGCCCCGCTTCGGTTTCCCTAAGCTGACCAGCAGTTGGGCTGCCCCCATCAGCATACTGGTGTGGGCGTCATGGCCGCACAAATGGCCTTTGCCCGGCACTTGTGAACAATAGGGCACCGTCTTCTGATCCTGTATCGGCAGCGCATCCATATCTGCTCTGAGCCCTATGGTCGGTCCCGGATTCTCTCCTCTCAGGATGCCAACAACCCCGGTCTTCCCGACATTCGTCTTCACTTCAAGTCCGAGGCCTTCCAAATGCTCGGCAACGATTTTCGACGTACGAAACTCCTCATACCCGGTTTCCGGATGCTGGTGAAAATCTCTGCGCCACGTGACAACTTGTTCCTTCATCTCTTCTGCAAGACCAATGAGTTTTTCCAGTTCCAAAGCAACAACCTCCCATAATAAGTATCCGATTTGTAATTTGTCATAGGAACCGACCTATGTATCCTTGGTAATGACCCGGGAATAGATTGCATCGGCCGTTTCACTAATGTGCTGTTTCATAATTTCTTTGGCTTTCGCCCCATTGCGTTCCGCCAGTGCATCCAGCAGTACCATATGCTTTTGATAGCTGGACAGCTTCACGTTCGGGTTGTACGGCATTAAATCCAATGCAGGATTAATTTTCGTACGGATTTGCCTTACGGCTTTTTCGAAATATTGGTTGCCGGAAGCCTTGGCGATAGAAAGATGAAATTTAACGTCCATCGCCCGGAACATTTCCCGGGTGCAATCCTCCTCCATGCTTTTTTCCACAAAGCCTTTAAGCTGATCCAATTCGGCCGGAGTAATCCGTTCCGCCGCCATACAGGCTGCCTCCGGCTCAATCACCGAGCGAAACTCAAACACCTTCAGCATGTTATCCCAGTCATTTTTGATTTCTTCCCGGTTGCGTTGATGGGAGTTCAGCGTGAGCGGAAGAACGAACGTGCCTCCCTTGGCTCCAAGCCGCTTTTCGATTAACCCTTCTTCTTCCAGCTGGGACAAGGCCTCCCGAACCGCCAATCGGCTTGCATTGAACATGGACGCCAGTTCTCTCTCCGTAGGCAATTGCTCCTCCGATAAAAACTCCTTCAGAATAATGGCTTCCTCCAATTGTTCCAAAATAAAGTCGCTTACTTTTTTGGGCGATACTTTTTCGAATTGCAAAGTAGCCTGAGAATGCAAAACTATCCCTCCAGCGTCTCATAATGCATTAAGGTTCAAACCTTAGACCATTAAAACAAGCAAAAAAAATTAGCAACCTCTATATAAACATTTGAATATTCTAATAATAATACCTCAGCTTCATATATGTCAACATAAGTCACATCATTTTAAGCGTGATTTTGTGAAAAAAATCTTTATTCGATGACTTCATCGGCCTGGAATGTCATTTTCATGATACATAAACTAACGCAAATATGACACGCTGATGAATAAAATGAACTCTCATTTCAATGGCTCTCGTTGTTGTTTTTTATTATAACTATATTTTCACAATAAATCAACATTAATCATAGTAGATTACTTGGTAATTGAAAAAGAGGGGCGAGCCCCTCCTCTCATAACACCGTGTTATAGATTCTATAAAGCAGTACTGCCGCTTCCGCTCTCGTCGCGTTTCCGGTCGGATTCAGCATGCTTCCGTTTCCTTCTACGATGCCGCCTTGAATTAATGCAGCGATGTCGTTTACCGCATAGGAAGCGACATTCGATTTGTCGGTAAATGCGTCAAGATCGCTTGCCATACCCCGGGCATCCAATTTTCCTGCCTTGCTCATTGCTCTTGAAAGCAGCACCATCATGTCCTGACGTGAAATCTGTTCATTCGGATTAAACCTTCCATCCCCTTGCCCCTCAGCCAACCCAAGCTGTTTCGCTATGCCGACTGCTTCATAGTAATAACTATTAGGGTGGACGTCGCTAAAGTTCGATGGAACCTCAGCCGTAAATCCGAATGTTTTCGTTAACAACATCATGAAGTCAGCGCGCGTAATCGCAGCTCCCGGATTGAACGACATATCCGAGATGCCGGATATAATTCCCTTGGACGCCATCACTTCGATCGGCTTCTTCGCCCATTCGACAGTATCCAGGTCCGTAAAGCTCTTCTTCACAAAAGCGACAGCAAATGTGTTGAAGTGCGAAGCAGTGAACGTCACAGTGCCGGATGCAGCGTCATATTTCCCGTTCGGGACCGGCTCCACCTTCCCCGTCGGGTCTACACTCCAAACAACAATGTGCTCAGGATCGTTCAATTCCTGCTCCGTTGGCTCATATGGAATGGCTACTTTAGCTAAATGATTCATGCTTACCGCTGCGCCGTCTATCGCCATGCTTAATTCAATAGCCGGCTTATTTTCAGTCAACTTTCTCAGGTCGTCAGGAAGCTTGCTGAGGTCAGCCTTGGATATGACCAAACCGACTTGTTTAGCGCCTTCCAGATTAACATTGGCCGATAGGGTGACAGGCATCGAAACGGAGGCAAATTCTGTTGCTACCGTTATTTTGTTTGGTGAAGACGGCGCAAATAGATTGGCCGGAGCATCCAACCGGTACTGTTCGGCACCTGGTTTACTTTGAATTTCAACTATGACATGGGTACCACCTGCTGAAATTACTGCTGATAGCTCTTCTGCATCCAGCTTTGCTGAAACAATCCTGCCGGTGGGATCTACCGTTATATCCGGAGTAATCCTCACCTCAAGCCCTGCTTCGTTTGGCTTCGGTAATGGTATGGGAGTATCCGTACCAGGAATCGTTGTACCCGGAGCCCCATGAGAAGTACCGCCGCTGCCTCCACTGCTATTCTTACGCCCGTCGGCAAGTGTATTGTTCCACATCATTGTCGCAACCGCGTCGGCGCGCAATCCTTTTACAGTGATCACGTAATTTCCTAATATCAACCTAGGGATGGTATAGCTAACCGTGTAAACGCCATTTTCACCGGTCACTCCATCCTGCTTGAACTCCTCAGTGCCGAGAGGATTCACAATTTGAACGGTGAAGCCGTTGCCTGCCGATATACCAAGGTTTCCCGTTACCGTAAGCGTTCTATGACCATCAAACGATGTGTTGGCCGTCATTTTTACTTCAAAGGTCGTTCCTGTTGCTTGACCCGCATCTTGTCCGGCAATATTGACAAAATAGGTGCCGTTAATTCTTTTCTTCAACACATAATTGAACTGGTAGGAGCCGTTTTCTCCGGCTGTTGTTTGATCAAGGTAATCCAGCTGGTTCAGCGGATTCGTTACTTGAACGGTAACAAGCTTGCCTTGACCTGAATTTACTGTGCCGGTTATCGTCACTTGGCCGGTATTCTCATGATATGATGCTGTGACGGTTATCGGTCCCGAAGAAGCAAACGCAGACGAAATCATCGTTCCGAAACACATCAGGACAGAAAGCAGCAGAATCGCCCATCTTCGCAAGCCTATCAAGCATATTCCCCCTTTTAAGGACATAGGAGAGAGGCTGACATGCAGCCCGCTCTCATATCCCACCACATGATTAAGAAACTGTTCTTAACGAATTGTGACTTCGTTTGAAATTCTGATTTGACTTGTTGTGCTGTCCCAAACAAAGGCTTTTAACTGGTAGCCCAAAACAATATCAGGCACCCGCAGTATCGCCTTCATTTGCTTGTCTTCACCGGATGCGAACATATTGGACACGATGGAGTATCGTACCATGCGGTTTTGCTGATCGAATAACCCTATGACAAGTACTCCGTTCTGACTCACTGCCGAATTGTTATGAACGGAAATGGCGGCAACGACATCACTGGAACTGACCAACCCCGAGACTGCATTCCCGCTGCGATCGGTCAGGGTTAGGCCCGCTACGTTAAACAACTGGTCTCCCCAGTTTTTCACATAGGTTACCTGATAGGTTTGATACCCGCTGACCTGATAATCATCAACGCTTGAAACAACAATCTCGTTGCTTCCTTCCTTCAAAGAAATCGGAACGGTAAACGAAACATTCTTGAGCTGCTTGACGTGATCAAGAACTACCTTTCCATTCACCATGACGGTTACACTGGCATCTCTGCTAATGCTGCCCACTAACGAGTAGGAGTGCGAATTGACAACATTCGGAATATGGACAGAGGGAGTATAGACTACAGATGTTTTGTTATAGGTAACCACAATGGTTTTAGAGCTTACGGAACTGCCGAAAAGCTCCTCATTCGATGCAGAGACAACAATCGTATTAACACCTTCGTTCAAGGTGATTGGTTTGGAGAAGGTCCCGCCTGCTTCCGTATAGACTGCATCCACAACGGATACTCCGTTGTTGACAACCGATATTTTGGCGCGATCCTTTACCGTACCCGTGATGATATACGCAGGCGTCTCCACCGTTCCGCTCGCCGCATTGTCAAGCGTAAACTCGGCGGAGCCATAGAGGTGAAGATCGGTAAAATTCGCAGCCATCAAATAATCGATGTTCGTTGTCGTCTTGGGCGCATCCACGGCCATACCGACATAGACGGTCTCCCCGTAATCCACATCATTCGACGCAACAAGCGACCAGTCTACACCATCCTTCGAAACATACCCAGAAACCTTATTCGCTACCCTCTCCATTTTTATCCAGTAGGGAGCTTTTAAGCTGGAGCTTCTACGCAGCTGCTCCTTGTACTTGCTGCCGGCAGCAGTTCGGTTGATCACCGATATTTTTCTTCCGCTAGTATCCACGCTGAAATCATCGGTAGGATCCGTTGACAGGAATACACCCGTTGCCTTTGAGGCTGGGTCTAGGCTTTCACGCAGCATGAACCCTGCTTTAACATCCTCGTCGTATTCCGATTCAAACGATACATTGGCATATAGTTCGAAATTTCCTTTAACGGGCTGGTATACATAATGGAATGCATCGGACGTGCCATTTATATCGATTTCGCCCGAGCCTTTCACTTTGTAAGCCGTCCCTGTCATGTTGGCGGTACCGGGAATTTGGACTGTGCCCACATCTTGAGAGCTCCAGGGGGCAGCATTTGCCGGACCGTTTACATACGCAATGACGGCATCCGATAACGTCATCACACCATTGCTGTCAATCGCTTTGGCATAGATGTAATGCTGGCCTTCGACCGCATCTGTCCAAGTGAACTGGTAGGGTGCACTGGAAACCTCGGCAATCTTCTGATCCCGGTCGTAAAAAATGACCTTGGCTATGGTTGCGCCACTGGCAGCTGCTGTGGCTGTAGCACTAAGCTGGATCGGATCGTTCACGACAAATGCCTGATGCTTTGCCGGCGTATCGACGGAAACGATAGGATTGGACTGTACAGGCGTATCCGCCAGTGAGTTAATATAGTCCTCAAGGTTTGTGTAGCCGTTGCCGTCCATATCCCCGAAGCTTCCGTTTGGATTGCCCGCAATTTTATTGCCGTTGGAATCAAGACCGTTATCGTTAGGGTCGAGTCCATGGGCAGCTTCCCATGTATCCGGCATCCCATCGCCATCCGAATCCATCGGTGCAGGAACGGACAATAATTCCGGCAAGCCGCCATCGTTGGCAATTTTATTGACGGTTCTTCCAGTTCCGTTCTTCACCTCGTTGACGATACGGGCATCTAACGAATCCCGCTTCGGTAATGAAGCTCCCCCGTGAAGCAGTACTTTTTGGTAAGCGGCTTCAGCCGTGTCCGTCGTCGTCGGTCCGCCAATCGAGTCGTTTGCATCCGGATAAATAAATGGCGTCGTTTTGAGCGTAAACGTAGAATCCGGATTAATGGCTTTATATGATCCGTTTGCATTTTTCACCAAGTTGTTCGCTGTTACTTCCGGATCGCCTACCATATAGTTGCCGCTAATATAAAAGGCTCCTCCCCCAGCATCGCCAGCTGAAGGGGCAACAATTCTGCTAAATGAATTGTAGGTATTCGGACCCGGCTTGAAATAATTGTTGACGATATTAATGCCTGTCGCCATTTCCCCGCCATAAATCGTATTGCCCGCCCAGTTATAGATCACATTATTTCGGAAATCGATCTTCTGGGGGTAGTTCGGTATATCCGTCGCCCGGGCAAAGCGCGGATTCCGGTTGACATGGTTCGTAATCAGGTTGTGCGCAAAGGTTGCATTGGAGCCTCCCCAAATGCCGCCGTAGCCGTGCGGCCCCTTCGTGTGTATGGAGTGGTTTAAGCTATCGGTAATGAAACTCCATTGAAGAGTAAAATTTTTGTTGTTCTCCGAGGAGAACAGCTCATCCGTACTCCAGCTGCCTGAAACGTGATCAAGAATCACGTTGTCTCCCGTAATGTTGAAGGTATCGTCCAGTAAAGTTTCACCGCCACGGAATCGAATGTATCTTACGATAATGTTTCCGCCTGCGGTGCTCGTGCCGCTGCCGATTTTAACCGCGTAGCCGCTAAGCGCGATGCCGTCGCCAGGAGCGGTTTGTCCGGCAATGGTCAGGTTCGGCTTGCCGATCGTTAAAGGTTGGGCCAAATGGATCGTTCCGGATACGCTGAAAATAATGGTCCGATTCGGCTGACTGACCGCATCTCGGAAAGAACCGGGAATTGGCAATGCCCCTTCCGCATAATCCAATAAATTGTTTACAACGTATACGGAGCCGCCCCGTCCGCCCGTGGCGTACATCCCCCCGCCTTCAGCGCCTGGAAAGGCCGGTGTTCGCGTATTTTCGGCAAGGTTAATGTTCAAACTAATCTTTTTGCTGGTGCCTGCTCTTCCTGCGGCATCAACATACCGGTATTCAACCGTATTAGCCCCTGCATCACTAACCGTGAAAGCACTTGTATAAGTAACCCAAGGTCCATTATTGATACGATATTGCACGCGATTCGCTGCAGGGAGGTCGTTATTCACTTCCATATAAACCAATACAGGCTTCATGTAAGAACCCAAAACTCCATCGGGCAGCGCCGGGTCCACGACGGGCGTTACCGATTCGAATATTTTCGGATATACAACCCGTATACTCGGATCCCAGCCTCCGAAAATACGCGGAATGGTTAAATTGCTGGCTTGCTCCGCAGTCATAGCAAAATGAGCCGGGTCTGTGTCCGCTGCAAGCTTACGGGTGGACGGACTTGCTCCCGGCCCGGTACTGTTATACTCCGAATAAAAGTAAGTCAGATTATCGGTCATTTCTGCCCAACCGTCTTGATGAATATGGTCATCCATCCACGTGTTAATGTAACGAACGGTCGGCTGGTCCTGCCAAGGACGGCCCAAATAGTGCTTCCCTTGGGTTGTGCTGTCCTTTAATAGACGAGAATTCATAAATACAAATCCGGGAAGCTCGCCTGCTGCATTTTGTGTAGCACCCGCGGTAATGTAGCCTCCGGAGCGCGAAGGTCCGTTCATACTGACAATATCGCATTGGTCAAAAACCGCGGCAGTTGAAGGCCCGTAAATAAAATCGACCGAGCCCTTGATCTCGCAGTTGCGATAATATTGCCTGCCGGTTTTGTCGTAATAAGTGACTCCTGTGTAAAGCGTATCCTGATACCCGACAAATCTGACATTCTCGAAAACAACCTGATCCGAAATGACACGAGCAGCCAAGGCCCGGCCTTTCGTCACGTCCGAAGCGTTCTCAATGGACAAATTCGCCGCATAAAAATAATTGGCTGTCGTTCTGGTGCCATCGGCTCTATCCTTCGTGCCGCCGACAGTTAGCGTTGCCGTGTCTAAAGCAGGTAATGTTGCCGTCCCGTTGCCGGAGACCGGTGTAAATTCATTATCATTATAAAAAATTCGGGTTTTATCCTTGCCTTCGCCTATCATAGATACATAAGGCACCGTTACAGAGAGCTTTTCATTGTAAGAACCCGCTTTGATGTATATAATTTTCCGTGTCGTATTGTTGGCAGGGATGGATTCGAGAGCAGATTTGATATTGGAAAAGTCCCCTGTACCATTTTGGGCCACGGTGATCACCATTGCAGGGCTCACAGCTGCTTCCTCACTAATGGCGCTTTCCCCGCTTGCATTAGCAGCCGCAACAATATAGTAATAGGTCGTTCCATTCGTAACCGATGTGTCCGTATACGATGTTGTCGTTAAAGTGCTGGTTAACGTCGTATACGGACCTCCGCTGACTACGCTTCTCTTAACAGCGTAGCTCGTTGCGCCAGATACCGCAGACCATGTCAGCTCAACGCTTCCGTCATTGGCTGCTCCGGCTACGTCCGCCGGTGCTGCAGGCGCACCCGCTACCGGCGTATAGGGTACAGCCCGAGCCTGGTTGGAAATCATACTTTCCGCTGCAGAGCTGACGGCTGTTACCACATAATAATATGTCGTACCGTTTTGAACCGTAGAATCAGTAAAGGTAGGATTGGTCACATTGCTGGCCACCAAGGTATCGTATGGCCCTCCATTCACTGTGCTGCGCTTCACTTTATACGACGTGGCTCCAGTTACGGCCCCCCATGAGAGTGTCACCTGATTATTGCCCGGCGATGCTTTTAATTGTGCCGGATTACTAACAACGGAGTCTACAGTCGCTGCATGGGCAATATCCATTCCGGGGAACAGCAATACATTCAGCATAAGTAAACAACATATCCCTATATACAGGGCTTTCTTCATTGTGCAACCTCCTATCTCTATGATTACTGTACGGATAACTCTTCCGCCAACGGAGTTTGTCCTTCGAGGCGATCAAGGCTGTCCCAAATGAATACTTTTACTTTATAACCGCTCACTTCAGCAGGAAGTATAAATCCGGCGCCTAAAGTCCTCGTCTCGCCCGGCTTGAGCTCGGCGACGGCAGATGAAAAGTCAATCATGGTGTGGTTTGCGTCATACAGTACAAACCATAGCGTAAGCTGCTTCTTGGTCGCTGTCGTATTCACGACCTTCTTTTCGGCGAATACATTTTTCGAAGGGGCCAGCGCATTCACGCGGTTTCCGTTAAAATCGTATACCGCACCTTGACCTGCCCAGAATACATACTCCATTGAGTAACTCATTTTGCTAAAATTACCGGCGAGATCCATACTGGAAATCTCAATGAGGTTATTCCCTTCCTGTAAGGTCAATGGATAGGAGAAGGGTTCATAAACTGATTTATAAACGGAATCGACTACATTCGCCCCGTTTAATTTAACCGTGAGCTTGGCTGCTTTACTTAATGTTCCTTGAACTGTATAAACAGCTTCCCTAACGGCAGCAGGAGGTGCAGGTACATGAATTTCTGGAACAACGCTGTCCAGATTGACCGTTGCCGTTACAGTGTCATAGAACTTGGAGTTCATGCGTTGCGCATAAACTTCAACCTGGTTGGTACCAGAGGTTAAGTTCAGATTCAGCTCGAATTTGCCGCCACTAACCAATCCGCCGCTTGGCAATGTAAGAGAATTTCCATTCTGATAGACGGACAAGTATACGCTCTCGCTAACCGATCCCGTCATCTTATACGATGATGTGTTGACCCACTGTTGAACTGGATCCAGCGTCAAGCCGGTTGACACTCTTTCCACCATTGCGAAATAGCCGGCGTTTTTTCCTAAATCAAAATTAGCGTAGTCGTTGTATCCCAACAGAACCTTGGAACCTGCGGCAAAATCCTTTTTATAAATGTCAAAGGTGTATCCGGATGTCACCGTGTTCAGCTTGATATTATCGCCGGTATTGGTCCAGTCGGACATCCATGCTGGAATCGTTGCATTTTTATCGATCGCCACATATACGGTAGCTTTGTCCTTGACAGTGAATCCAATGATTTGGTCCTGCTTGGTTCCATCATAACCATTGGGATATCGCATGACGTCCTTGTACGTGGTGGCTATTCGATCCAACTTCGCATATTTTTCCGGAATCTGTGTGAACTGAAACGGCACCTCATTAGCTACGGAGAGATTAAAAACCTTATCCCCTACATTGGTTCCAGATTGAAAGCTCCACAAGTAACCGTAGTAGTTCGCATTCGCAGTAAGCCCTCCCACAACACTGGTATCCGGTGTCTGGACCGGTGTCGTTGCATAGGGGATTCCATCAAATTCGGTGATCTTACTTTCGAAATCACCAGGTTTGTTATCTGGAGTATATAAACCGTATTCATCGCGGGTAACCGTACTTAAGCCTAAAGTATACGTTTGTCCATTGACTAAAGGTGTATTAGCCATTCTCGCAATATCGTAAAAAGCGTTAATATCTGAATTCGGTGTATTGGAAGTACCCGTATAGTCCTTCCAGTAGGTGGTCGCATTCGCAATATTTCTCCACTGGCTCTCGCCCTTCAGCTTAATTCTGATGCGATACTTGGATGCATAAGAGTAGTGCTGTGCTGTCCACATGACCCTGGAGTTACGTGAACCGGAAGTAACAAGCTTGGGAGCAGGCGGTTCCGGCTGAAATGGTGTACGAGTCACCTTAACGCCGCGAATCCAGAGATCTCCTGAAGTCCCCGGCGGTGCGATAACCATTCTTTTCAAATTATAGATGGGAAGGCTTTTGTTCATTTGGGTCCGGGCTTGGCTATTGATAAGAGTGCCGTCCCAAAACAAGCTGTACCTTTGAGTAACGGTATTAAAATCCAATCGAATCGTATGCCATTCGCCCAGATTATACGTTCCTCCCAAATCGCCTGCGGGCGCTGTAGATAAGAGATAAGCCAGCCCTTTAGATGCTGTCACGCCTGCCCCTACCATAAAGGTAGTTCCTTGGGAGGGGAAAAATTGGATAATACGGTCATCCTTCTTCGTACCCGTTTGCATGAAAGTGATTTCGGTAGAGATGGTTCCCGTATATGGCTCACCGAATGTTTTGCTGAGTTGAAATTCGTTTCGCAGGGATCCGTCCGTTACAATGTTGCTTGCCTTGATATGAAGTGCCGGAGTACCCGTATAGGGATCCTGTTCCACTACGGCCGATCCCGTACCTGAAGTGTAGGCTGAGTAATCGAAGCCAAGATCGGAGCCCTGTAAACCGAGTGGAGTGGTGGAAAAGTCTTTTTCGAAAATCGTAGCGGGTGCATAGGTATCGTCAATGACCGAAGAACTCACATCAGCTTCCGCCGCCGATACAGCTGGAGCATCGGGTTCAAACATAAAAAACACGTTGAATAGCAACGCTAAGCATAGAGCTAGTGAAATCTGTTTACGCAAGGCAGTAGACACCTCCAATTGAATTTACATGTCAGCAGTCAAAGAAAAGCCATTGCAGGCGAATGTGGACGAGAGCCTGTCCCCTCCCTCTTCATGAAATTACCTTGCTATCACCCCTTTCAGAACCAGCACACAATAAATGTCAGCGTTTTCAGTTTCTCGTATATGGGGTAAACCATTAGATGAAAGCGTATCCATTTTAGGTTAAACTTTATTTCGATATCTTTGATAGTTTATTACAATATTTAATTAATTTATTAGGGTATTCATTCCATAATCATAGGCTATCTGATTCACATTAACTTTACCGCAAAGCCCTCCGCCAAAAACCAAAAAGGTCAAGTTCAAGAGCTTGTATAAGCTCTGAACCGACCTTTTATTCATCTTACTCGTTATACGAAAACAAATGAACCTCTTGTTTCCTCACGATCCTAGCGTTGTTTGCTGGCCTATCAGGACTCCGCTAAGCTACTTCACTTTTCTGTAATATAGCGGCGCGTAGCCCGTGATGGACTTGAACACTCTGCCAAAATGAGTAACACTGCCGAAGCCTACCTTTTTGGAAATAAGGCTGACCTTCATGGAGGATCGCTCCAAAAGCTTCTTCGCTTCCTTGATCCTGACGCTGTTCAAATACTCCACGAACGTAAAGCCTGTCGCTTCTTTGAAAAATCGGCTTAAATAATAGGGGCTGACGTAAAATTTCTCTGCCAGCAGAGGAAGCGACAGCTCCTGCATATAATGGGTGTTGATATAGCGGACAACCTCCGAAATTCTTTCATGCATCGGGCTTGGTGATTCCAAAGCCTCCATGCTGTATTGCTTGACATGACGGCAGCAAATAATGAGCAGCTGGATAACCAAAGTCTGTGCATACATTTCGAAGCCAGGCTTTTGATCCTGAATCTCCAGCATGATACGGTTTGTAAGCACCTCGATGGAGAGCCTGTCCTGCAGGGAGCATTTAACTATAAGGTACTCGCTCTCGAACAGAGGCTGCAGTATGTCCTTGTAGGAACCGTTCACCGAGGCCATATAGCTCTCATGAATATTCACGATGAGCCGCTCATGCTTGGGCATTTCCGTATTGGTTGTCCGATGCAAAATATTCGGGGAGATAATAATGACATCCCCCTCGTTGATGACCATCGTCCTGTCCTTTATAAAAAATTCCCGTGTTCCGGACATCAAATAGAAGATTTCGTACGTACTGTGAAAATGGGTAGTAGGCATGTGATGACTTAATGCCTTCCGGTAGGATATTAAGAAGGTTCCCTCACCGTTGTCAAATTGCATATTTCCCATCCAGCGTCGTCCCGCCTCTCCCTTGTTTTGTTCTTCTTATTATACGCCACTGCACAATTATTGCAAAATATAAGAAGAATGAGGCCATCTTTGCAAAAAATGTACATATTGCTGTGCTAATATAGCCTTAAGTACAAGACGGGAGGAATAAAAACGATGAATGTTTCAGAATCGAATACCAAGGGAGAAGTACGGGAGACGCTGTCCCCCATTCAATGGGCTGAGAAGGCCTGCGAGGCATTGATGTTCAAATTCGAACCGGAATTGCTTCCACCGGACCGTTTCCATTACCACCAAGGCGTCTTTCTTTCCGGGATGGAGAAATGCTGGCGGGAGACCGGGAACAACAAATATTATGATTACCTCAAACGCTGGGTAGACAGCCAGATTCTCCCGGATGGCAGCATCAAAAAGTACAATGCCGACGAGCTGGATGATATTCAGCCGGGCGTGCTGCTCTTTAATTTGTATGAGCAAACGGGGGACGAACGGTATAAGAAAGCGCTGCACACGCTTGTACCTCTGTTAAAGTCATGGAAGACCAACCCGTCGGGCGGGTTCTGGCATAAGGAGCGTTACCCGAATCAAATGTGGCTGGACGGGTTATACATGGCGGGGCCGATTGCCGTCCAATTCGGCAAAACCTTCGGCGAAAGCGAATATTTTGATATGATGACCTTCCAGGCCATCCTGATGGAGAAACATACCAAGGACCCTAACACCGGCCTGCTGTACCATGGCTGGGATGAAACCAAAGAAGCTGCATGGGCTGATCCTGTGACAGGCCTGGCTCCGGAGTTCTGGGGCCGCGCGATCGGCTGGTATCCTGTCGCCCTGCTGGAAATGTTCGAACACCTGCCTGCGAATCATAAGGATAAGGCTGCACTGACAGCGATCCTTCAAGACCTTCTCGTCGCCCTGACGAAATACCAGGATGCCTCCACCGGCTTATGGTATCAGGTTGTCGACAAAGCCGACCGGCCGGATAATTGGCTGGAAAATTCTTGTACCGCCCTATTCGTTCATGCCATTGCCAAAGCCGTTCGCTTCGGCTATCTGGACGCCAAGTATATGGAATATGCCTGGAAGGGCTACCAGGGCGTTATTGATACGTTGAAGTTCGATGAAAACGGCAACGTCATCATTGGCCAGATTTGCATCGGCACAGGAATCGGAGATTACGCCCACTATATTGCCCGGCCTACCAGCGAGAATGATCTGCATGGCGCCGGAGCCTTTATTCTCATGTGTGTGGAAATGAGTCAGGCGCAAGCAACGGGGCAATAATTTAACCGATCCAAGGATAAACGGCTTGGCCATCTTTGCTGATGGCATGCGTTTGTTAAGGTAAACGAAGGTTGTAAAACTTATACTTTCTACTTAAAAAGGGGACTGACGGAATAAACGTCGGTCCCCTTTTCTCAATGCATGACACATTGCGTCTCGAACATGCTAGAGCCGTCCGTCAGTTACGGACCAAAGCTTGACTTGCCCGAGCAATCCGTACGGCTGAATAAGATATTGCGGCGTATACTCCTTGCCTTCCTTGCGAAAGGACTCCCAGCTTGTCGTCGGGCTGCTCCCGAGCGCTTGATGAAACGGTCCGAACATATTTCTCGGACTTCCCATCACCTCGATCTCAAGACGATTCGAACCCTGAACTAATAATGGAGTCAAATCCACTCCGTCCGCGGATTTCCAAGGAATATGCCCTGCACTTTGCCCATTCACACGGATTTCTGTCGTCACGGCCGAGCAATCCCCCAGCTCAAGAATAATCCTTCGATCCGATTCCGTAAAATGCTCATAATCCGCATGGTAGACCATGCTTCCGTTGTAGTGAAAGTAGCCTTGCAGACACCAGTCACCTGCACGAAGGAATTCCGGTTCCTTCACGATGCGTCTGTCCGGATTCACTGCGAAATCCCCAATAAGATATACGTCTTCTACTTCCATCGCCTGATGGTACAAGCATTGAAGCTCCAGCTCGTTGAGCCCTTGTACGATTCCGCTCAGAGGAACACGGTCCATGGAACGATCGACGAACCAGCCGGCAGGTGGATGGGAAGCGTCGATACCGTTAAGCAGGATACGGTAATGTTCGGCACCCTCAATGACAAGCTCGACACCGGATGCAGGCAGCTCCGCTACATCGAAGGTCATACGAAAGGCGACCGGCGTACCATTCTTCGGATGCGGCTCATGAATCCATTTGTAACGCTGCGTCATGCCGTTAGCATAAATCTGACGCATGCCCAATTGCTCGCGTATTCTGCGCTGTGCGGACCATATCTCCTCTTCTTCCGCGGACCATTCGGCATTGCCGATCCGATAGCGGCACGTATCGATCGTCAGAACGTTGGGCATGGTCCGGGTGAATCGGAATACAGGCCCGAAAGCCTGCATCAATGCAGCGCCCGCTGTGTCCGTAATTGCGGCAAGCACAGCTGTTGACGCTACGGCCTCACCGGCTGCCGGTACCTCAGCAGAAGACTCTAGAGGCGACTGCTCTTTATAAATGACGTACAGCCGGGAATCAGCCGGACCGAAATGAGCATGAAAGCGAATTCCTCTATCCGCGGTCGACACCGCCGCTATCTCTTGTATCCGGCCTGTCAGCGCATCCCATTGCTCCAGCCGGCCGGCTGCACCTATAAAGATAGTGGCGTCAATCGAGCGTGAGCGGTCATTATTAACAACGAATAACGAATAGTATGAGTCCGTTTCCTTAAGCAAGTACAGGAGCTCCGGCGCTTCGGCGCCATACGTGTTTTGTATGCTGACCAGCCGCGGCATGAGCCGCTCCAGCTCGCGGATCGCTTCTTCCTGGCCGCTTACAGCAGTCACCCCCGGATGCTCATACAGCTTTGCCGCTTCTGCGGAAGCGCGGCCCTCAATCATCTCGGCTCCGGGTGTCAGCGCAAGGACCCGCCCCCCTGCATCCAAATATTGCTGAAGCAGCTCGTATGTACTTTGCAGCAGCGTACGGATTGGCGGCAGGATTACAAGCGCATACCCCGCTTGTTCCACATAAAGCTTCCGGTCACGGACCGCTCCGGCTTCCGCCATAATCGTCTCGTCTCCAAGATCAAAATCGTAATGGGAGTGGGCTAGAAGCTTCAACAGATCGTTATATGAATATCCGTATTCGTCTATACCGGGAATATCCCGATCCTTTCCTCGAGACTCGCTTCCGTACGGATTCGTTCCAAGCATCGTCCATGCCGTTGATGCGGGATGAAGCACAAGGATATCCCGGATAGGCTTCCCTTCCGTCATAACGAGCCCGATTCTTGCAAAATAGTCTTCTACGACGCGGTTATATTTCCACCAGTTCGTCTGGTAGTTGAAAAACGGCGGGTAATCTCTCTTGCGGCAGCCTCGGATCGAATATTGAGCAAGGTGCTGCGAGCGCACATTAATGCCAAGCACATACTGCCAATCCCCCATCCATTTTTGGCCCTCGAAAGTAAATTCCCATCCGGCGCATCCGTACGTTTCGGAAATGACGAATTTGCGTCCAAATTGGTTCGCTACACTGGTACACTGCTTGACGGTCATATATTCATCCGTCTGCTCGCAGAGCATATCGATACCCGGCACATGCTGGTACCGGTAGTGGGGCATGATGGCCCCGCTAACCCTTGTGGCCACGCCCAGTGCGCTTTCCCACAAATAATGTCCGGTAAAAGCAAGATCGTGCCGCTCGCACCACTCGCTGATTTGCTTGGAGTAGGCATTACAATACTTCTCCGAGACGGTTCGCCAATAATCATGACGTGCGGCTGAAGAATGCTCCCCGTCAAAATAAAGATAAGGAAGCAGATCCGTAAGATCATATCCTCTTTGCTTCATGAAGTATTCCTTAAACCTGTAAGTCCAAGGCAGCCAGCCCCGCCCGGGCGTAAACCGGCAGTTTCTGTCATGAACGCTCGGCTCATCGGTAAAGACGCCTTTGACGGTCTTCCCGAACTGTTCACCGATTTCAGCACGATAAACCTCATATGTCATTTCGATAAATCGGGAGACCGTCTCTTCGTTCATGCTGTCGGGCGGCGCTTCTCCATTGAACCATTCGCTTGCAGCCGACACCTCGATCCGAAATACGAGAAGCATCTCGCGGGTAGCCAATTGGGGAGTTTCATGCAGCGACAGTCTATCGCATCGCCCCAAGTGCATCCCGTCAAGTTCAGCCTTAAACAAGGCGATCACATCTGGATGGGGCTCGAAGGCCTCTCTCGTCACTTCAATAGTCAGGCCTTTGGCACGGTACTCGTCCCCGAGGGCCGGCACGTTGCCCCCGGCCGACCCGGATGGCCAGCGATCCTCGTCATAGAGCCAGGCGTGCATGCCGAGCGATTCCGCACGGGAGACGGAAGCCTTGACGGCTCCCATCCATTCCTCTCCCATGTAGACCGTTTCGAGCCCCTCGCGGGAATGCATGAAAAATCCTCCCACCCCCTGCTCGTTCATATCTTCGATCTGTCGTACCAGCTCCTCCTCGCACAATGCGTCATTCCATGACCAAAAGGGCATCGAACGGTATGCTGCCGGCGGATTCGAGAAGTCCTTCTTCAGAGCCTTCTGTTCCTTCATCCCATGCCACTCCCTCATCAGCTTTCATCAAATTCAAGTTCCATGCTCCAGCACACAATGCGTTCTCTCTTCCAAGTATAGGTGACATGAATATGGTTTCCTTGAGCAATAACAGCGGGATAAGAAAACTCGCCGTATTCGATTGGAACCGAATAAGAAGTATATTCACCTTCCAATACTTTCAGTTGTTCCCATGTCTCTCCGTTATCCAGGGAGAAGCTGAGCAACAGCGGGGTGCGCGGTCCCCTGTACATACCGATCGGGTTATAAGCCAGTACAAGCACTCCGTTATCCATTCTCGCCAGATCGATTCCACTGTTATTGTTCGGCAAATACGTACGGTAAGCAGGTGACCACGTTCGGCCCGAGTCGCTGGAGTCGCTCCGGTAAATGAATCCAGCTGTGCTTCGGGCCAGCATATGCACATGTCCGGGTTCGGATTCCCACACCGTCGGTTGAATGATGCCTTTCCCCCGGATCAGTTCCGCCCCTGCCGGATACTCCCCTTCCTCCTCGAATTCATGCAGGACAGGTACCGGTTCGCTAGCTGTCCAGGTCAATCCCTGATCAGGTGAAATATCCGCGAAGGCGTCCCAGAATCTCCCTTCCAGAGAAGCAGGCGCAATCCATGTTCCGTCCTGCAGCTGAATCAGCTTGTTCTTGACAGGGCCTCTTCCTCCGATATCGCCAGGGACAAGCTCAACGGGCTTGCTCCATGTCTTGCCGTCGTCGTTGGATACGGTAACCCGCGTATACCATTCGGGTATCGGATGGCCCACTTTGTAATGGAGAACAATCTGCCCGTCATCCCGCCGGAACAAGACCGGGTTCCAGTGGACAAGATCAGGTTCATCGGCAACCAGGTATGGCTTGGACCAAGAACCGTTCGTCCGTCTGGAGCACCAGATCCCCACATCCGGATTCCCTTCTTTGGACCCTGCAAAATAAGCGACCAGCAAATCCCCGTCCGGGAAAGCGATTACCGTCGAAGCATGACAGCTGGCAAATGGACGATCCTCCTCAAATAAAAATTGCTTGGTATCCTGTTTAATCTTCATCTCGTTCCAGCTCCTTGGTTGTCATGAATTACTTTTTCATTCTGGCCAGCGCGTTGCTATAGATTTTTTCGAGTTCGCCGGCACCCATCGTGCGTGCTTTCTGGATCACAGCGTCATATTCGTCGATCTTTTTTACACCCATAATGAACTTGTCATATTCCTGATCCAGCATCGTGTTTATGGTTACATTCAGCTCTTTAACACGCGCGGCTTCCTCTTTGGTTAACGGAGGATCCATTACAGGCTCGTTATATGCCGGGTCTTTGGCAACAATTCCCCAATACTCGTCGTTGATCGCGTCCCAGTTTCCGGTCATTTTCTCGATTTGTGTTTGGCTCATCGTATTCGTGTAATAAGGTGTGAAGCTAAGCTGGCAGCAGCCAAGGTCGGAATACAGCGCGTAGTATGGCGTCGGCGTAGCGGTTTTAAACTTGGCAACGTAATCCTCCTTATATTTCGGCTGGCCCTTCTCGTCCTTCGTATAGTGAACCCCCTCTATGCCGAAATTCATCAGATTGGATGCTTCCTCCGAATACATCCAATCCAGCAGCTTCACCAGCTGTTCAGGATTTTTGGACCTGGCGCTGATCGCAAACGTTTTGCCGCTGAACACCGTCGCATAATAGTTGGCGCGCGCTTTGCCAGGCGCATATTCCGGTATCGGGAGCACTTGGAACTTGCCATCTGACTGCGTTTTGCGTAAATCCCGTGTATAATTCAGAGAAAATCCGCTGTTATCCATAAAAAAGAACGACTTGCCGCTGGTCAGCTTCTCGGTCCACTGCTGCTGCGTTGTAATCGCGTAGTCCGGGTCAAGAACCCCCATGCTATACGCTTTGTTAAAATAGGACAGCACATTCTTAAACGCCGGAGTGGCAGGCCCGTATACATATTTTCCTCCATCGACGTCCTTATCGAAATACATACCATTGCCTTTGGTTCCATTCACTCCACTGCCGAGCATGTAAGCGGTCGTCGACAGCAGCTGAGGTGTGCCGTTGCGTACCGTCCATGGCTTGGAATCCGGGTACAGCTCCTTCAGCTTGGCAAGTACGGTAAGCAGCTCGTCGAAGTTTTTGGGAGCCTGCAGCTGATGCTTTTTCAGCAAATCTTCACGGATAACCGGTCCGAAGCCGTTCTTCAGCTCATTACGGGCTACCGCCGGAAAACCGTATAATTCCCCGTCCACCGTAAGCTTCACCATATCCGGATTGGCATCCCACAGCTTCTTGAAGTTCGGCATGAGCCCTTTGTCCATATAGTCCATCAGCGGCAGGAATACTCCCGTCGAACCGAAATCGTTCAAATCGGTTTTATCCACCTGGATAATATCTGGAAGATTATTGGTTGCAATCAGCGTCTTCTTCTTATCATTGTAATTGCTGTTCGGCACCGTCTCGAAATCGAGCTTTACATTCGTCCGTTTCAGAATTTCCTGCTGAATCGGGGAATTGCTCTTTACCGGCTGGTTGGCGTTTTCGGGAAATACCACCTTTACCGTACGTTCCTTCTCTGCAATCCTCGTTCCTTCTGCCGCTTGGTCACCGCTATTTCCTGTCGAAGCGGCTTCTTTTCCCCCCGAGCAAGCGGCCAAACCAACTGTCAAAGCTATTCCTGTCAAAGACACCGCAGCAAAACGAGACCATGTTTTTGTCATAAACAAGTAACCTCCCTAAATATGAAATCATCAGCTTCCTTGGCTTCACGTTTCACCGGGGATCAGCCTTTTAATGCGCCTATCATGACCCCTTTGGCAAAATGCTTTTGCAGATAAGGATAAACTACAAGAATCGGAATAATGGTAATGATGATCACCGCGTATTTATAATTGGCCGCAACGACTCGGAAGCTCGAGCCCGCGCTGCCGATTTCCCCTTGCTGGTCGGCAAACTCGCCGGCGATGACAATATTTCGAAGCAGCACCTGAACCGGATACATGTCCTTGCTATTCAAGTACAGCAGGGACGGGAAGAAGCTGTTCCAATGATGTACCGCATAAAACAATACCATCGTCGCCATGATCGGCATGGATAACGGGATAATGATCCGCAGCAAGATCTGGATATCGTTCGCTCCGTCCAAAAAGGCCGACTCCTGCAAGGATACGGGGATTCCTTCAAAAAAGGTTTTCATAATAATCATGTTGAACGTGTTAATCGCAGGCGGTAAAACGATAGCCCACATCGTATCGATCAGTCCCAGCTTCTGGATCACCAGATACGTCGGAATCATCCCGCCGCTTAAAAACATCGTAAAAGCTATCATGAAAATAAATACATTGCGTCCGTACATGTCCTTGCGGGACAACGAAAAAGCGCACATCGCCGTGAAAACGACGTTTATGGCCGTGCCGACTACGGTGTAAAGCAGCGTATTACTGTAAGCGTGCCAAATATCTTTATTTTTGAAAATGATTTTGTAGGCTTCTATCGTTACATCATGCGGGATAAATTTGACCACACCACGATTTACCGCACTGCCATCGCTTATGGAAACGATAAAAATGTAATAAAGCGGATACAGTGTAATGAACACAAGAACCAGCAAAAGAAATATAATCATACCGTCCAGAAGCCTGGATGCGAGCGTAGCTTGTCTGTCCATCTGTTCGCAGGAGCCTCCTTCACCATAAGCTCGTTTGGCTTATTTTTTTCGATGCTTTGTTCGCGCTGTACAGCAATATCAAGCCAATAACGGCCTGGAACAGCTCGACCGCTGTAGCATAGCTGAAATCGCTTCCAAGCAATCCCCTTCGATAGACGAATGTCGAAATGACGTCCGCAGTTTCATAGGTAGAGCCGTTGTAGAGCAAAATGATTTTCTCAAAGCCGACAGACATCAACCTGCCCAAATTCAAAATCAGCATGATCGAAATGGTCGGGGCGATGCTTGGCAGTGTAATGCTCATTAGTTGATGCCATCGATTCGCACCATCAATTTTGGCAGCATCGTACAGCTCTACGTCTACTCCCGTTAAGGCCGCCAAGTAAATAATGGAGCCCCAGCCCACGCTCTGCCATATGCCAGAGGCGACGAAGATGGTCCGGAACCATTCCGGCAGCATCAAAAATTTGACAGGCTGAAATCCAAACCATTGAATGAGCTGATTAATAAGTCCGTCTGATGACAAAAAGTTGGCGATCATTCCGCACACAACGACAGTGGAAATAAAGTGAGGCAAGTAACTGATGCTTTGAACGACTCGCTTGAACATTTGATGTTTCAATTCGTTGAGCATAAGCGCAAGAATAATCGGCGCCGGAAACGCCCAAATCAATTCGTAAATGTTGATCAACAGCGTGTTTCGAATCAGCTTCCAGAAATAAGGGTCTTTCAAAAATTTCCCGAAATGATGGAATCCAATCCACGGGCTGCCCGAGATGCCTTTGACAATGTTGTAGTCTTTGAACGCAATAATGATTCCATACATAGGCCAGTAATGGAAGATGACATAGTAACAAAACGGAATAAAAAAGATCGCATACAAATATTTGCTCCTGGCCATTCCCTGAATAACGGGATGACGTATTCCGGTCGAACTGAACCCTGCTGCATGTCTTGCCTCTTGTTGACTAATAGCAATCCCCCCTGTTTGTAAACATAGCTCATCCCGTTATATAGGATGCTTTATGATCCGGGCCTGGCACCCATTCGTTTTGCTGCCCGGTGAGCTTATTATAGAAACCGCTCTTGTGGTCTGAAAAGAGCCGATACCGGAACGAACGATGCAATTTTCCCACAAAGGGAAGCCTGATTCATATTTCCACCACCAACCATTTGTCCCACTCGTGGCCGCGGAGGCCGTGTGAATCCCCTATTCACTCAGGTAAACTGAGCTGATTCATTCGTCTGCACAACAAAAAAAACCATAAACCGGGTGGTTTATGGCAAGTCTGTTATTCCTTCATTTCCGCTGCATGGAACGGTAATCGTTCGGAGCCATGCCTTCCATTTTTTTAAATACTCTAAGAAACGTAGTCCGACTTGGAATGCCGATATGCTCCGCGATATCGCTCACACGCATATCTGTCTCTGTCAACAGCTTCTTCGCCTTATCCATTCGAACCTGATTAATATAATCGGTTAGATTCGTCCCTGTTTTTTCCTTAAAAATTCGGGATACGTATTTGAGCGAGACGCCCATCTCCCCGGCAATCTGCTCCAGTCCAAGATCCTGCTTGTAATTGTCATCGATATATTGCTTGATTAAGGAAACGAGACTGCCGGATTTGCTATCGTTCCCTGTTTGTGTCGCCTCGATAATCCGGCCGTAATAAGCAACGATCCCCTCCTGTATTTCACTATATTCCGAGAACGACACGCTTCGCTCACCATTCAGCAGCAGACTTAATTTCTCATCCGTCGGAATGGAGTTCGCGTCCATCCCTCTCTCTACAAGAAACCGGGTCCCGGTTGTGATCATTTCCTTAAATAGCAAGCCCAAATAGTCATACGAAATACTTGCCTGCACATTTACCGCTACAATTTGGTCTACAATATCGTAGAGAGCCTCTATATGGCCCAGCTTCAAATGGTTCCATATTTTTTGCTCATCAAAAAATGAATAGATGAACCGATTTTCAATCAGCAGCTGCTCGGAATCGACAATTTGGAACCGTTCTTCACTGTTCCGTTTACCGATGGCCGTCATCGCTTCGTTGTAGGAAGCCCCGATCTCATTAATTTCCGAATAAAAGGTACCCACTCCCACGGTCATATCGTAGTACATATGGATGTCATATTGAAACAGATTCATCAGCTTTTGGAACTTAGGATGCAGCAGCTCCGATGCCTGCTTCTGGCTCTCGACATTGATAATTGCAATGAACAGATTTTGCCTGTACTCCATCACATAGGCGGGTGCTACCTGACTGATCAGCGTCCCGATGATTTTCATAATGCCGTTCATCACCAGCATCCGGTCCGTATCCGGAATGTCTCGGTAAAAGGGCTCCTTAAAATCAAAAGATACCCCGCAGCAAACATACCCTGCTCTATCAAAGCCGAATTCTGCCTGCAGCGTCTCCTTTAGTATTTCCTCCTGGTTTAAGGTATGCCCTTTTAGCAAAAATAAAAAGGAAGATTCGACATATTCATTGGTATGCTTATCGTATTTCATCTTATATTTCTGATGATAGTCAGTTAACGAGCGGATCCCCTGCTGAATTTGTTCAAAATCGTTAGCCTGCTGCACCGGCATATGGCCTTCATGGCTCCATATCTCACTTTTATCCAGAATAACATTGCGGATATTCCGAATCGGATTATAAATCCTTGAACTAAAAACAAACGAAAACACAACACCCATCAGCACTAACACCAAGCACAGGAGCAAAGTCATCACAAGAATGCTAGAAGTATGGCGATTGAATTCGCTGATTGGAGTGAAGGAGTAATAATTCCAACCGTACAAGGCCGATTTGGCGTGCGACACTTCATAGAGATTCCCGCCAATTTCCAATTCGCCCTTAAGCACCTGGTCCCCCCGCTCATTTATAGCGATCTTCGAGAATAACGGATCCTTCATATATTCATCGGGATCCAGCAGCACCTGCCCATTGCCATCCGTAATGACATACCGGGTCGTTGCAAAAACCGCATTGCCTTTAAGCGTCTTTTCTATCGCATCCAACGCAACATTGATGACCATGACGGCATTATAGCTCTGAAGCCGGTCCCGGATGACGACCGGTACTACCTGTTTGTCATAGATTCCTTCGCGCTTGACGGAGGTTATCGGAAGCAGCTCGATATATTTATCGGAGTCCAGCTTTTTCGCCCAATACGCCAAATCATAATGATCATATTTATACATCGTATTAAAAAATGAATCGAACCGGTTCACTCCCGCGCTGACATAGACGCTCTTTTGATCAATAAAAACAAACATGCGATCTGTGAAATCGCCAACAATATTTTCATTGCGCTGAATGATTTTCGGCAGACGCCAAACTTCCGTTTTGACCTCCAGATCCTGCATTTCCTGAGGCATTAACAGCATCCTCACGGTATAATCACTGAAGAAATTAAAGCTGATTTCCTGCAGCGACCCCATCTTGCCGTCAATGGTTTGCGCTGCATTTTGCAGATTTGTTTTGATGCGGTCGTTAAAATCTTTTTTCATGATGTACAACGAGTACATGTAAGTGGCTAATCCGATAATCACGATGGGTATCAACAATGTAAGAAAATAAAATAAAATATTAAAATACAGCCGGTTTTCTTTATTGCGGAAGAAGCTTTTCCAGCGCAACTCCGTGCCCCTCCTTTCCTATCAGCATGCGCCGAAATATTATCGCTGCAGCCGGGCCGAAGCCTTGTTATAGATGTCCTCCAATTCACCTGCACCCAGCTCCCGGGCTTGCCTTATCACCTGATCATATTCTTGTAGCGGCTTAAGCCCCATAATAAACTTATCGAACTCCTTGTCTAACCTGTCGTTAAGCAGCGTATTGATATCCCTGACTCTGGCAGCTTCCCGGCTAGTCAGCGGAGGCTCCATCGCCAAAGGCTCATAAGCCGGATCGGAAGCGACAATATTCCAATATTGTTCGTTGAGCTCGTCCCAGGTGCCCGTCATTCGTTCGATCTGGAACTGAGACATTGTATTGGAATAGTAGGGCGTAAAGCTAAGCTGACAGCAGCCCAGCTCCGAGTAAAGTGCGTAATAAGGCGTGGGTTGCGAATGGATAAAGGTTTCAACGAATTCCTTTTTGTAAACCGGCCGGTCACTGCCGTCCAAAGTATAATGCAAGCCCTCGATTCCGAAGTTCATTAGCCGGAACGCTTCTTCGGAGTACATCCAGTCCATCAGCTTCACAATCGACTCGGGGTCTTGAACCTTCGAGCTAATTGCAAACATTTTTCCTGAAAACGTATTCATATAAAAGCGGGCTCTGGACTTCCCTTCGGCATACTCCGGAATCGGCATCACTTGAAAAAAAGCCTCAAGATGCTTCTGACGCAAAGCTCTGGTAAAGTTCAGGCCGAACCCGCTATTATCGATGAAAAAGAACGACTCGCCACCGGTCAGCTTTTCGGTCCACTGCTGCTGGGTCAAAATCGCATAATCCGGATCCAATAACCCCGATGTATACGCTTTATTCAGAAAAGAAAGCACGTTCTTGAATTCCCGGGATGCCGGCCCGTACACATATTGCCCCTTATCTTTGTCGAAATAAATCCCGTTGCCTGCATTGTAGCCGCTGCCCAACATATACGAGGAAGCAGCCAATAGCTGCGATGTTCCCTTGCGCACGGACCATGGCACCGAATCGGGATACAGCTCCTTCAGACGAGCGAGCGTGCCAAGAAGCTCATCAAATGAGCGAGGAACCGGTAAACCGTGCTTCTGCAGCAGGTCCATTCGGATGACCGGACCAAAGCCGTTCTTCGCTTCATCGCGTGCAATGGCGGGAAAACCGTACAGCTGGCCATCCACCGTTAACCGGACGAGATCGGGATTCTGATCCCATAGCTTTTTGAAGTTGGGCATCAAGCCTTTGTTCATATAGTCCATTAAAGGTAAAAATGCACCTGTTGATGAAAATTCATTCACGTCCTGTTTATCGATTTGCATGATATCAGGTACATTTTGCGTGGTCAGCAGCGTCTTTTTCTTATCATTATAATTGCTGACCGGCACCGCAGCATACATCAGCTTAAAGCCTGTCCGCTTGGCGATTTCCTGCTGAATCGGTGAATTCTCCCGTACCTTCTGATTATCCGTCTCGGAAAACATGACTTTTAACGTGCGTTCACCGGCAGCCGGCAGCTCCCCTTCCCGCGGTTGAGTCCGCCTCGTATCGTCGTGGAGGAATAAAATATAGAAACAACCTGATATAACAGCCATTGCTATTAGTATGACAGCCTTTGTGCTCCATGCTTTGATCATCTGAGACAATCTCCTTGTAGACTTAATGACAAGCAAGATTCAAGCTAAGTATATCACTAACAGCCAATGACTTGAAGAAAGTTATGGAATTTATCGAATGTGGTTTAAAAATTGGATAGAGACTCGAAATAGTCTACAACGACCTTGCGAAATTCCAGAGCAGCCCGTGAAATATACCGGCTTCTGTTCCGTAATAAAGCAAGCTCCAGCGCCAATTCGTGTTCCTCTACCCGAAGATAGTGGATATGTTCCCTTGAATTCATTGCCGTGCTTGGGATGAAGCCAATGCCAATGCCGGCTTCCACAAGAGCATTTACCCTGGCGGGCTCATTTCCCTCATACACATATTTAGGTGCAAATCCCGCCGATTCACATACGGAGTCTATTAAATCGCGGGTACGGTAGCCTTTCTTTACACCGACAAACCACTCATCCTTAAGTTCTGTCAAGGGTACGCTGCTTCGGTCAGCCAGCCGATGACCCTTCGGAACCGCTACAAGGATGGGGGCGTTGAACACAACTTGACATTCAATGTCATCTCCTTGTATGGGAGGCGAGGACAAGCAGAAATCGACCTCCCCTCGGTGAAGAAGCGTAACCATTTCCTGCGTAGTCAGCATTTGCACATGAAAGTGAATATCGGGATGTTTTTTTCGAAACTCCCGAAGAATATTGGGCAGTGTGCTTGCGGTTGTTACCGCCAATTCGAGTGTACCGTAGTCCGGGTTGGATAAGTCGCTGATTTCCTGCTTCCCCTGCTCCAACTCAAACAAAGCCTTCTCCGCCCGTCGAAGGAATCTGCTTCCGAACTCATTGAGCCGCAGCTTCCTCCCTGTGCGATCGAATAGAGGAGCCCCGAGATCCTCCTCCAAGCGTTGAATTGTTTTGCTTAGTGACGATTGAGTAACGTGCAAACTTCGTGCAGCATCAGTCACATGCTCCAATCGAGCTACCGTGAGAAAATATTGCAATTGAAGAAGCTCCATTTCTCCCCCTCCATTCATTCCTTCAAGTCAATGAAATCATAACATAAAATGCGTTGGAATAAATACTTATTTTCAAGTACGATGACTTCAAGACGAAATAGGAGGGACTCAAAATGAAGGCTCGCAGCAAGTGGCTGATGATTTCCGTTGGGCTTGGGATGCTATTGAACCCATTAAACTCATCGATGGTTTCTGTTGCAATTCCAAGGCTGCAAAATGTGTTCCAGCTTGATTTTACTGTTATATCCTGGATTATTTTTTCTTTCTACATTGCAAGTGCTATTTCTAATCCTGTAGCGGGGAAGGCCAGCGATTTATTCGGTCGCAGGAGGATATTTCTTACCGGGCTGATGGTCTCCCTTGCTGCCTCCTTATTAGCTCCGCTATCGCCAAACTTCGGTTGGCTCATCGTATTCCGCATTGTGCAATCCATCGGAACAAGCATGATGATTTCCGTTGGAATGGCTATTATTCGAATTCATATTAAGGAGAGTCAAGCGACTGCACTGTCCGTTCTGACCATCTTTCAATCGGGATCGGCAGCCCTTGGACCCTTTATTGGCGGTTTTTTGATTCACTGGTGGGATTGGCCTGCGATCTTTTTTGTCAATATCCCTTTCGTGGTCGCAAGCTTTCTATTCTCTTGGAGGTTTATTCCAGGGGATGAAATGCCGACATCCGTTGCAAGCAGCATGTCCTTGCGTAAATGGTTGAACTTGATCGATGCGCCCGGGATCCTGCTTTTTACATTGGGACTGACTCCCCTGCTTGTTGGATTCATGTCGGTAAAATCGTCCGGGCATTTCTCGTTAACCTATGTCATGATCGGGCTGATAGGACTCGTCATATTGGGAGCTTTCATACGACATGAGTTCAATACGGCGTCACCCTTTATTCCTTTGCGCACATTCGCCAAATATCCTGAGATAACTTGGGTCAATGTCGAATTCATGATCGTTAACGTCATTTTTTACGCTCTCTTTTTCGGAATTCCGTCCTACTTGCAAACCGTGCGTCATGTTAGTGAGTTCGATACCGGGATGCTTATGTTAAGCTTAGGCTTGTGCTCACTCGTTGCTTCTCCGCTAGCAGGACGATGGATCGATAAATCCGGACCTAGGCCGGCCTTACTCACGGCAGCAACCCTGATGACACTGGGGTCAGTGTGGATCGTGACATTGAATCCAGCTTCATCGGTAATTCATGTGTGTTTGGCATTAGCGGCATTCGGCATTAGCAACGGCTTGAACAGTGTCGGAATGCAAGCGGCCTTATTCAGAAGTTCTCCGAAAGAAATCATCGGTGTAGCATCCGGATTATTTAGCACATCAAGAAACCTGGGGGCCATTCTCTCTTCATTGTTAATAGGGATTGTAATTGGAGGAAAGTTCAGCTTCGGGGGATTTCGACTGCTTGGGGTAATCCTCGCGGTCATTGCTTTATCCTTAGTACTCATGAGTTGGCGGCGCAGGAAATCAGGGCAACTGCAAAAAGCGGGTTCACACAGCAACTAAAATAATCCGATAGAGTCTTAACGAAACTCCGCTTGAAGCTACAGTCGACATTGGCAGAGGTCGCGTGATCTGGAATACCGCTACGCTACGTCTTGTCATAACAATAAAAGCGTCCCGGTAAGGGCCGCTTTTTTTCCAATAAATTCGGTTAGCTCTCACCGACGCTGTACACACCTCTTTCTAGTGCGCCCTATCCCAATGATGGGTTTTTAGTTCCCGGGATAGGGCGCCTACAATTCAGGTTTTCACGCAACATGCATGGTGAGTACTCCCACAATAAACGATTGGATCACTTATTGAAGTATCTTGGATGCCACATACGCCAGATCCGTAATATCAATTTTATTATCGTTATTCATATCGGCAATCTTGGCTGTTGCCCAGTCTGCACCAGTGGAATCCTTACCGTAATAGTAAGCAGCCATCGCAAGGTCACCGACATCGATGCTTCCATCCTTGTTAAGGTCCGCCGACACTTCTTTAATCACGGCTGCTTTAAAGGTATCGACTGCGCTGGCCAGTGCTGCTGTCGCACTGTCGACCTGAGACTGCGTCGCGCTTGAGCTGTCTTTGACCGCTTTGGCTGCATTGATCGCTACACCAAGGGCATCTTTGGCTGCCTGCGGGTATTGTCCCGGCAGTGTGCCCACAACGGCTGCGTCGTACAGACCTTGTGCATTCGTGATGGCCGTTGTCAACGCGGTCTTGTCGACAACCACTTCAATCTTGCCTACAGCAATGCTCTTACTGCTAAGCTCCGCCTGAATGACCGTTCCTTCTGGAGCTACGCCAAGCTTCGCCTGAGTGGTCGCAATCGTTCCGGCCGTGTTCTGAACGCCAGCCTTCACCTTGAAGGTCAGATTCAACACCGGTGTGCTGGTTCCGGA
>NZ_NMQW01000023.1 GCF_002234615.1 Paenibacillus rigui
CGGCACGGTGACGAACATACTGGATGGAACGATCACAAATGTGCTGGGAGCAACAATCACGGCGGGGACGCTGACGTCAGCTGGCACGGTGACGAATATCCTGGATGGAACGATCACAAATGTGCTGGGAGCAACGATCACGGCAGGGACGCTAACGTCAGCCGGTACGGTGACGAACATCCTGGATGGAACGATTACAAGCGTGCTAGGAGCGACGATCACGGCGGGAACGCTCAGCAGTGTCACCTCCATCTCGCAAAAAAGCTTTGTAGAGCAACCTACACTTGGCATCGCAACCAGTGATGTGCTTACTGCACTGCCGCCTGTGACAACAAGTGTGTTGGGGCCATTGTCATTCTTCGTCTTTAACACCGGGGCCAACCAAGTTAGTACACAGATTGAGATTAGTGCAGATGGAACAAACTATTATGTCGACACGGCGGGCAACAATCCGATTTCTGCAGGGTCAATCGATGTTCTCGTTCCGGCGCGATTCCTGAAATATACCCGCTTGGCCTACCGTTCCACGAATGCCGGTCAAACCTCCTCTATTAACGTCATCATGAATGCACAGGGAACCTAATGACTTAGCGGATAATATAATAACGTAACCCAAGAGAGCGCATGGGCTTCCATGTGCTTTTTTTGTTCAACATGTGCGACATGCAAGGAGGAAGAGGCGGATGATAGGTACCTTGGGCATTCATATCATTGTGAAGGATGAGTCGGATTGGCTAGGTTCATGCTTGGAAAGTGTCAAGGGCGCAGATGAAATCATCGTCGTCGACACCGGCTCTTGTGATGGCTCGGTTCGAATTGCAAAATCGTACGGTGCTCGGGTATTCCACTTGCCGTGGGAGGATGATTTCTCCCAGCCAAGGAACGAGGCGCTGCGCCATGCTTCAACCGATTGGGTGTGCTATCTGGACGCCGACGAGCATCTTAGCGAAGGCATGGGCAGCTTAAAGGAGCTGCTCCGCACTGCTTCTACAGAAATCCAGGCATTTACTTTATTGATCGAAAACGTGCTTGGCCCCGGTGTAGAGGATCGCCTTCTCCATCGGTCGATTCGGCTGTTCCGCAGCAACAAAGGGTTTCGGTTCGAGGGGAGAATTCACGAGCAGATCGGTCATTCGATCGTTCGCTTGCACGGTGCGGGTTCCATTAAGGACTGCGCGGTAACGATCCGACATTACGGCTATATGCATGACATTCTACAGCGTAAAAATAAAATCGGACGCAACGAGTCTCTGCTTGTCAAAGCGCTGGATGAACAGCCGGATGACCCGTTCTACTTATACAACCTGGGCATTACCTGCTGCCAGTCGGGACGGTTGCAGGAAGCCAAGGATTGGATGGTTCGAGCGCTGGGCAGCGTGCCCCAAGGTGTTTCCTATCGCCCCACTCTGGTGAAGGATCTAAGCAAAATTATGCTTGAAATGGGCGAGGTAAAGCAAACCGAGCTGTTTCTTATCCGGGAGCTGGAGCAGTATCCGAAGTACGCCGACCTGCATTATGTGCTGGGGAACTGTTTGCAGAAGCAGGGGCTATGGGAGCGGGCATATGAAGCTTATCAGGAAGCGACGACGTGCGGTAACGGAGACGAATATGTGACGGAGCCCGGTATCCATAGCTATAGGTCGTATTGCTGCATGGGAGAGCTGGCGAGAAAGCTCGATCGGCGGGAGGAAGCGGCGCGCCTGTATCATAAGGCTTTTTTGCATCACCAAACCTATGCTCCGGCCCTTCAAGGCATCGCCTTGGCATTTCATGAGCTGGAGGTCCCGAACGAGGACATCGCCGCTTTTTTGCTGGAAAAGGCTGCCCCCGGATCTCCATACCACCTAGCTCCGGTATTAACTGCGCTGGAGTTCATTGGGGCTTACGAACATCTGGTGAACGGCGTACCAGAGGAAATGCTGCTTGATCCGGTTATCCTTGGCCTCTACAGCACCGCTTTGATTCGTTTGGATCGGGTTCAGGACGCGGAGCGCCTGTTGCTTTCGTACGTTCGCGAGCAAGGGGAGGGCGGCGACCTCGGCAGCTGGTTTCAGCTTTTGTTGATATGTCAATGGCAGAGGGGAGAAAAGCTTCAGCCGAATTTGCTGACTCTGATGCCACAGCAGCTCCGTCCACTATATGAATCGCTCGATCGGGCCTTGCACGACATATCCCATGTTTCGACTGCTCCCTCTGTTCCAGAGATACCGGTCCCGGACCCTGCATACAAGCCTGTAGTTCAAGCGATAATTCTCCGTGCCGTTGGGCTGGACCTTTGGGAGCTGGCACAGAAGCTGTCTGCTGCTTGTCCTTCACACGGACATGAGCTGGAGCTGTCCAAAGCGTTGTATCTGCAGGGCTATAAGCTCCAAGCGGCGGATTACTTTCTTCGTCTGCTGGCCGAGCAGCGTCTGGATGACGAAGGACTTCATTTGCTGGCCGAAGTATTATTCGACAAAGGACACTATTTGCAGGCAGCGGAGCTGTTTGAGCATGTCGTCCATGAGAACAAGGCGTTCCATTCCTCCAACACTGGCGCTGCGGTATGCTACCTGCGTCTTGCGGAGCAAAGCCTGCTTGAGGTGCTGGCGGATGTACCTGGTACGGACGCCTTTCATGAGGATATCGAGCACATTCAATCGAGCATCCGTTGGTTGAACCGAACAGGCTGGCATACCGAATGGGTCGGGCAAAGGAGGATCGCTCATGACGAAGCCGAAGATATCGCTCTGCATGATCGTAAAAAATGAAGCTGAGATGCTTCCACACTGTCTGAACAGCGTCCGATCTGCGGTGGAGGAGATCATCCTTGTCGACACCGGATCGACAGACGGGACAAAGCAGATTGCAGAGCAGTTCGGTGCTACAATCTGTTCGGTGGAGTGGACCGGGGATTTTGCCTTTGCGCGAAATATTGGGCTTCTCCAGGCGAAGGGAACGTGGATTTTATTTCTGGATGCCGATGAGGAGCTGGAAGAGCAGCATGTGCAGGAGCTGCGGAACGCTGCGGAGCATTTGGAGTATGAGGGATTTTTCCTTCAGGTGCACAACCATCAAGGGGAACGGAAGCATTCCCGGACGGCGACAATCAATCCCATTCTCCGGATGTTCCGCAACCGCCCCGAGTATCGGTTTAAAGGGAAAATTCATGAGCAAATCGCCCAAACGATTCTCATGGCCAAGCCAGAGGCACAATTTCATATTTTGAACGTGACGATTCATCATTACGGATACAGCGAGCAGCAGGTCGTCCGGAAGGACAAAATCGCCAGAAACGTTGCTTTGCTGCAAGAAGCGCTGTGTCAGGAGCCGAATGATCCGTTTCACCACTACAACATGGCGGTGGAATATATGAGGATGCAGGATTATCCGTCGGCTTTGGAACATCTGCGGGAGGCGCTGGAGCGGTGTATGCCGGAGACGAGCTACAGGCATCTGCTGGTCAAATACGAGGCGCGCTGTCTTCTGGCGCTTCAACGGTATGAAGAAGCCGCTGCGGTGTGCAGCCAGGCAATCGAGTTGTACGGGGACTATACGGACCTGGTTCATCTGCTCGGTGTGATCCAATTCACTACCGGTCACAAGCGGCAGGCTCAGGATACGCTGACGCGCGCAGCACGGATGGGGGCTGCTCCGGGGCACTATCATACGGAAGCGGGTATTGGGACCTATACGACCTGCTATGCGCTGGGCCGGCTGCTCGAAGATACGGATGAGGCGGCTGCCGCCATTCATTGGTATGCGGAAGCTGTGAAGCATAACGCGCAGATGACAACGCCGCTGCAGCGTATTTTTCGCCTGCTGGCAAGTGCGGGAAGCGAGAGTGAAATTCCACAGCTGATTACGGAAAAATTTCGGATGCGCACGCCGGAGGCATGGGGAAAGGTCATCCGGCTGTTAATGGAGGAGGGCTGCTGGCAGGCGGTGCTGGCATTACTGCCGGAGTGGGAGGTAACGGATCAGGCAGCGGAATGGGCGGCGGTCGGCGGATGGAGTGTCTTTAAGCTGGAGGCTGCTATTACTTGCCTGGCCTGGTCCGGCAGAGTAGAGGAGGCGAAGCGGCTGCTCGAGCGTGAGAAGGCTGTTGGACTGGCCGAAGGAGACGCAGTGGCGGTGGAACACCGCCGCTTGCTAAGTCGGCTTCGGGAGCTTCTGGATGCAGCTCGGGACCCGGCAGTAACTCTTAAGGAGGCCGGCAGTTCCATAGACATGGACGTGGATGGAGCGAATGATACGGATGAAATGGACACAACTGTCGAAATGGAGTTCCGTATCAGGGCCGCCTACTTCAGTGAGCGGAGAGCGCTTGCTTACAAGCTGTTAACGGCTTGGCTGAAAGCAGGTCATGGGGAAGCGAATGTGGCCGCCAATCCAATGGCTGCGGCGGAAGCTGCCTATCGCAAGAGCCGGACGTTGATTGCATTGGCCGAGGCGAGACTGGGGACGATTGATGTGGCAAATCTGTGCTTCTCGGTGTATCGCAAGGCCAGACTTGGTTTGCCTCCGGGGAGATGGAACTGAGGGAGGGGAAGAGCAATGTCTGCGCTCGACGTAACTTTGTGCATGATTGTGAAGGACGAAGAGCTTCATCTGGAGCGTTGTCTTCGATCTGTCTGCGCTCTGGTATCGGAGATCATCATTGGAGATACGGGATCACAGGATCGTACAGTGGATATTGCACAAAAATACGGCGCAACGCTGGTCCGCGTTCCCTGGGAAGACGATTTCGCCAAGGCGAGAAATGCCGTATTGGAACTCGCAACTTGCTCCTGGATCCTGGTGCTGGATGCCGATGAGGAAGCCGTTCACTGGTGCCCTCACGAAGTAGAAGGTCTGATCGGCGATCCGAAGGCTTACGGTTATTTTCTTCAGCTGGAAAGCATGGTCGGCACGGGGACCTCCGAGCAGGAATATGTGACGGACGCCGTCTGCCGGCTGTTCCGCAATGACCCGCGTATCCGGTTTCGGGGCACCCTCCATGAGGAGGCGGCGGAAAGCGTTGCAGCAATATCCGGGGGGCCAATTCCTTTTGTGACTTTGCGGATTCGCCATTACGGGTACCGGTCGCAGGAAATTGAACGCAAACAGAAAAACCAGCGCAATCTGGCTCTAATCGAGCGGGCGCTGGCGGAGAAGCCTGATGATTTGCAGCTTCGATATGCTCTGGGAACGGAATGTTTTCAAGCGGAGCGCTACACCGAAGCGGCGGAGCAGCTAGTGCCTCTGCTTGCGGAGGTCCCGGCAGACAGAGGCTTCGTCTCCGATATGTACTTGAAAGCGGCGTATGCCTTGTACAGATCCGGTCAAACCGATGCGATGCGCAGTGTGACTGAGCAGGGGCTGGCCCTGTACCCTGACTTCACGGATTTGCTGGAGGTCCATTCCTTGATGCTGATGGGCGCCGGGGAGAACCAGCCGGCGTATGAGGCGCTACTGTCGGCTCTCCGTGCCGGGGATGTCTCGGCAAAATACAGTTCCTTCTCGGGCAGCGGTACGTATCGAACCCACGTCTCGGCGGGACAGCTTTGTGAGCGGTTGCTCCGGTTTGACGACGCGCTGGAGCATTATTTGCAGGCGATAGAGTTTCGCCCTGACTATATGCCCGCTTGGCACGTGGCGGTGCCGCTATGCCTGCTGCACTGCCAGCTGCAGCGGATGGCAGCCGTTGTCGCCCGGCTGCCGGAGGGGAGCCTGACCTCGGAGCATGCGGCGCTGCTGCTACCGGCCTTGTCCAATGCACGGGCCCTGGCGGAGGTCCCAACGCTCCTCTCTTCCCTTGCGCGAATGAGGCCTGCGCCGGATCTGCGTCTTCCGTTTGCCCTGCTGCATTGGTCGGGCGGGGAGCATAGCGAGGCCATACGGTTGTGGCAAAGCTTCTCTCGCCAATACCTTCCCGGGTATACGAGGGCGATTTCGTACCTGTGGGCCGCGTCGTGGGAGCTGAACGATCTTGACGCGGCGGATTATTGGTTTAACGCGTTGGAACAAACCGGGTCACCGCTGGGGGCGATCCACCGGTACTTGCGGACGGTAACTTGCTTGATGGGGTCCGACGACAAAGCAGTGGATAGAAGCAGCCGGCATGTGGTTGGCGGCAGCCTGGGTGAGGAACAAGCGGATGAGAGAGGCTTGGGCGAAGAGGCCATCAGCCTGGCTGCTCAGCTCACGATCCAGCTGGGCGCTTGGCATGTCCTTGATCGCCTGTGGAACGGCGCAGTAGATGTTGACGGAGGGGAATGCGCGGAAAGCGGTATCGTTCGCCTGAACATCCGCTGGACCCGGCTGCCTCCGTCGCTCTGGTGCGGGCTGATCTCCGCTCCGGCTTCCTTCAGGGAGCGTTGGTGTCATGGTTTTCGCTCGCGGGGAGTACAATCCAATGAAGACGAAGCCGCAGAGGCGCTGTTGTACTCCTCGCTCGCTGCAGAGGGCGGGGCCGGGGAGCGCTGGCTGAAGGAGGCGCTGCTGCGCCATCAGCGGAATCCCGCTGTGCGAGCGGGGCTCGCCTATGCTTGGCGGCATGAAGCCCGCCGCTTCATTCCGCAGCTGGGCGCAGGAAGCCTGGAACCTCTGTTGCTGGTCCGCGCGTCCAGGCTATTTTAAAATAGAGTGGAGGTTCATCATGCCATGTCCATGCCCGTAAAACAGATAACGATGCCGCCAATTTTGTATCTGCCCTGCTTTGATTATCAAGTGCACCGGCAACGTCCGCAGCAGTTGTTAACCCAGCTGAGCCTGCTTGGCTTCAACGTCATTTATTGCAATGTCACGCAGGACCCGGAGCGTCCCTTTGTTATTTTGAACGATCATCTGGCGGTTTGCCAGGATGTATCGGCTTTGAACAAAGAACAGCCGTACATCATGTGGCTGACGCACGGTCCTTATGCAGAGGAGCTGCATAAATACAATATCCGTATGGTGGTCAGCGACCTGGCCGACGTCTGCGAGGAGGAGTTCGCGCCGTTTGCCGTATGGGAGCAGCGCAAGCTGGATGCAGCCGATCTGGTGCTGTGCTCCTCTGATATTATTTATGAAGGAGCCAGGCCGAAGCACCCGGAGGTGCTGCTGCTCCGAAATGCGGCCGATGCGGAGCATTTCGTCCAAACGACTGATAAGGCAGCCTTTCCTTTGCTTCCTTATGAGCAGGAAGCCCGCAATCTCTGCCGGAATACCGCGCCGGTGATCGGGTTCTGGGGCGCCGTCGCCTCCTGGCTGGACTACGACTTGATTCGTTATTTGGCGAAGGAGAGGCCGCAGTACCAATTTGTTTTTATCGGCCAAATCTCATGCAGGGGACCCGAGCTGCTGGGACCGCTGCCGAATGTACATTGGCTCGGCAACCGGGATTACGAGGCACTGCCTGCCTTTGCCCGGCAGCTGGATGCGGCGATCGTGCCTTTTCAAGTCCGCAAGGTGACGGAAGCGGCCAATCCGGTGAAGCTGTACGAATATTTGGCGGCAGGACTCCCGATTATTAGTACGGATCTTCCCGAGGTCGCTGCCTTTATCGAGGTGGGAGTGCGGATCGGCAGGTCTCCGGCACAGTTTCTTCGGCACATGGACGAAGCGCTCGTGTCCGACCGTACACCGGAGAAGATACAGCTGCGCCAAGCGGTCGCACGCCAAGAAAGCTGGACCGCACGGGCCCGGCTTGCGGCAGATCATATGATCCGGCTGTGGCTCAAGAAAGCAAAGCCTGCCGATTAAACGGAGACAGGGGGCTTCACCCTGCCAGCGGTCAGCAGCAAATAACCCGGGAAAAGACGCGCTTTCTCCTCCGCGTCCAACGCATCATACCATTGGACGGCCCATTGCTTTAGCATCTGGGAGCCAGGGATGAAGTCGAGGAAGTCCAGGCTCTGGACGAATCCGATATTTGTCTCCAGCTCCACCTCAAGCCCGGCCAGGCGAAATTCCTCCTGAAGCGAGGCGACGGGAACTTCCGTGCCGTAGGGCCAGCTCCCGGCGGCTTCGGCATACCCTTTTCCAAGACGATAGGGCAAGCACAGGGAGTAAGGAACCAGGACGATGAGCTTCCCGCCGGGCCTGGTTAACCGGCACATCTCTTTGAGAATGCGAACCTTTTCCTCCAGACCGAAATGCTCCAGCACACCGGCATTCCAGCACATATCATAGGTGTCGTCTTCCAAAGGTATTTCACGGATATCCGCCAGTACCCATGCCCCAGCGGTTTCAACGTTTTTGTGCCGGAAAGCGAAGCGGGATTGCTCCAGTGCCTGTTTGGAGTAATCCACCAAAGTAACCTGAGCCCCTTCCAGGGCGAGGCGCAATGATATTTTGCCGGTGCCGGACCCGGCCTCCAGAATACGCTTGCCCTGGAAATCTCCATCTACCGCCTCCTTCAAACCTTGAAGCACAATTTCGCTCAACCTGTCCCATGCATAGGAAATGGGGGCGGACCATAAGCGGTCCCAAACCTGCTTCTGCGCTTCCTCTTGCTCCTTACTGATCGCTTGCTGCGGGTGTAACGGTTCCACGCTGCTTCCTCCTCACTTCCGGGGGATCGGTTTGACCGGATTCCGTTCCAACATACTCGCTAAGAAGGCTGCGCCATCGGCGCTTCCAAATGTGCAGATCAAAAGCACGTGCTGTGGCCCGGGCGTTAGCGCCCAAATAATGACGCGTATCCCGCTGCTCCACTAACTCGGCGATAGCTTGAAATAACTGTTCCTCCGTCGGAGTGACGAGCCGTCCGTTAAAGCCGTCGATAATCAAATCGTTCAACCCCCCGACATTACCGGCAACGACCGGAAGACCGCAGCTTTGCGCCTCCAGACACGAATAAGAGGTACCCTCCGAGAAAATGGTCGGAATGACCGCAATGTCGGCCTGCCGGTATGCCTCTGCCATCTCTTCGAACGAATAGGCCAGGTGTGCAATCCGGTCTCGATTGGGATGGTCCCGGAGCCACAGGCGGAATACCTTCGTGATCAGGCTATTGTCAATGACCTCACCGGCAAAATGCATCTGCACCTGGGGAAAAGCCTCCAGCAGCCGATCGGCAACGAGCATCATCGGGACAATCCCCCGTTCGATGCTGATCCGGCGCGGGTACAAAATGTGAACGGCATCCGAGGTTGGCTTGTGCCAAAACTGCATGGGCGAGAAATAATCGGTATCGACGGCGTTCGGGAGCAGCACGATTTGATCAGGGTCAGCGTACGAGCAGGCGGACCGGCAAAACGACAAGAAATGTGAATCGACCGTAACGATGCGGGATAGCCGCTGCAGCGCCCTTTGTACCGTACGGGCTGTTTCCTGCTTATGTTCTATAGAGGCGGCATGATGATCCCAATTAATCCCATGGCAAATGCCGAGACTGCCTTCCTTGTAATCAATCGGCTGCCAAATGAAGCTGGCATAAATAAGACGGCCCTTCGCTTGGGAGGTCATGCGATTAAAGACGCTCACCGTATCTTCCGGACGGGGGCAGTCGTAGCCGATGACCTCGATGCCGTCCACTTCCGTATGGAAGGCTCCGCAGAACGACAGCTGGTGAATTGTCGGCTTGCAGCCCATTCCGGCAACGCAATCGGCCAAATCATACAAGTACCGCTCCAGCCCGCCGCCGTACACTTTATGAATGTTGCCGTTATAGGCGTCCAGGAAGCTGTGGGTCAATATTCCGATATCCTTCATAGGGGCTCCTCTTTCCACTCTACAAGATGGGGGTTCTCATCTAGGATCGAGCGGTACTGGTCGAGACTGCCCCATTTGCCTTCCGGATCACGCTCCATGTAACGCAAATATTTATGATGCCTTTCTTCCTTGGAGACGGCCCAGCCGTAATGCTTCACTCTCAGCTCGGCGAGAAAACCGGGCAGGGCGGCGTAGGACAAAGGAAGCCTTGGGACATGCTGTGCCATTCTCGGATAAAAGCAAGGAAGCTCCCGCATATAACGGACCAGTGACCGTGTGTGCCTGTGATGAATACACCAATGCTCATCCTCCCGGTAGTGGGTCGTTCCCCCCCAGAAATCATAAAACCGGAAGCCGACCCAATCGTACCGGTCCTGATTTATGAGCTCTCGCATATGTGCCTTCGCCTTGGCATCGTATAATTCATCGGCGTCGACGGACAAAATCCAGTCCGGCTCGGTCAGGACGGCCAGCTCCCATAAAAATTGGCGCAGCTCCCACTCTTGATGGAAGCGGGACTGATGAAGGGTCACCAGGCTCTTGACCTTGGCGAACGACCGGCACAGCTTTGCCGTATCGTCCGTGCTGGCGTCGTCAACGATGACAATTTCATCGACAAACTCGCTTAGCTCGCGCAGCACCAGCTCCAGGTATCGGTTTGCTTCGTTATGGACCTGCATGATGGCCGTCAGCTTGTTGCCGGATGTTTTACGCAGGGGTGCAGTGTTCATTCCACCTTCTCCTCTCCGGTCAGGATAGCCAGGGAAGCCTGCTCGAAAGCAGCCATGTCGTCCAGATGGGATAGCGCATGCCAGTCTTTCATGGATTCGCGCAAAAAATCCGTGATCGCCATCCGGCGCCGGTTGTGAATCAAGTGAAGCGTGCCTCTTAGAATCGGTTCGGCCGCAGGATATCCCAAGGGGAGTAGCGACCGATCGATGAAGGTGAGCGCTTCTTCCCAGCGGAACACATGAATATAATTTTGCAGCTTCAGCAGTGGAGCCTGACCCTCTTCCGGCATGCGCTCCAACAGTTGAATCGCAGAGCGGTAATCTTCGTTCACCCGGTACAGCTCCGCCTTCACGAGCTCCGGCCAGCCCTGCTGCAGCCATTGGTACAGCTTGGCGGTAAGGGCTCGGTCCTCGGCGGAGAAAGCCGTAATTTCAAATTGGCGCACCGCCTTTTCCAACGAGCCGAATCGCGCCTCCATTGCCGAGAAGAACCTTACATGGGAATGCAAGCAGTCGTGAAAGTCCTGGAGCAGCATTTGCTCGAAGGAGACGGTCAAAGTGTCGCGGGCTTCCGGGCGTCCGAGGAAATATTGATAGGAGGCTAATAAGTAGCTGATGGTTTCATGCGGTCCTAATACGGCGTGTAAGCCTGTATAGTAGCGCTCACGGGCCTCCCATTGCTTGGTTACCCAAAGCTCCAACGGTTCTCCGCAACTGAATGCGGCCAGTGCCTGGTCAAGGATTTGCTCCTGCTCCATGTGATGAGCCTGCTCTTCCTGGGTAACGGCAGGGGCAGTCTCGATCCAGAATACGGCATCCCGCTGCAGGCATTGCTCCATGTAGATTCTTTCGGAGGGGGTGACCACCAGCTGGGAGCTTGCAGCCAATAATCCGTAATACTTATTCCATAAGCCAGCGGCGACTCCCTTGGGACACGGCTCCATCCAGCAAATGATCTTCTTCGGACGAAAAGAAAGCACGGTTGTAATCCAAAAGGGAGAGGCGACAATGGCTGTGTATTCCTCTGCATTCCAGTCTTTCAGGCCGGGAAGTGCTGCTGCTTCCATCTGTATTACTGCTTCAGGCTGGGGCAATCGGTCCAGGAAGGCGGGGTAAGGAAATTCGCTTCGTACGGTAGGATTGAATACCAAATATTTCATGTTTGGCCTCCCGTATATTATGTAAACATAGGTTATTGCTACATTGTATGCGTCTGCGTGCCAATGTTTGCGTACGATTGTGCCTAACAAGTCTATCTTAACCGAGTACAAGCCCAGCCTATCTTGTCCCGGCATCCAGAGACATGACCAATCAATTCGTCATTAACAGAAAAAATTACCGCTATATACGCAGATGACCAACACGTACATCACGCCGGGGGTGGAAGCTTCTCCCGAAAGCGATGCGGCCAAATCGAACGCTTTATTTATGCTGCCTACGTGCAGCATCTCTTCGACATCAGGACAAAGCCTGCTTTTGCAAATCACAACCCCGTCGGGAAGCGGCAAAACGGTATACGTCTCCCAGGTACTGGGCAGCTCCACCGTCGCGGCTACGCTAAATATATATTCCAGTGGAACGATTAGGGGCGGGACAAGGCCCGCCCCGTTCAACTTGAATTTTGCCAGCGCGGTAACCCGTGTCGTGACGACCAAGAGCAAAATAACAGTACGCTTGGCGGAACGCCGACGAACTTTTTTCCCTGCCGGTGACGTCAGGAGAATATTCGGTTGCGGTAAATTTCGAATTTTGTAAGTACGAACACAAACGCGATGACCGTGCCATCTTCCACAGTGTCCCCTACGGGAGGTACAGTGCTGTCTTTCCGTTAAGCCCGGGCCCCTTTGCGCGAACGATTATTCCGGGAGCATCGTTGTTCCCCCCAACCAGACGATTACAATGACGGTCAGTGCCGCTTTGTCGGTTTGTGGGCGTGTTGTCTGCCAATTTTAATATGGAGTGGTGGGAGGCATAAAAGTTGAGGCTCCGGGGGGCAGCGTGATACTATGAAGGGGAACCTTTGACGAGTTAAGGGAAGTATGCAGTACAAGCTATGGCGAGTCTGCTATTGGCAAGCCGAGCTGTGAAGGGGCCTATTCCTGTGTGTAAGGAGTATTTCATAGATGAAGCTTATCGTCTTCTTTGTTCTGTTGTTGATGTATCCTTTGTTCCTGCATTGGATTCATATTTCCGATTTGAGGGTCGTTCCACTGGTGATTCCTTATGCGCTAGGGGTATTGTCCTTGACGATTCTCTTTTCAAGTATCGTGGAATTTTTCGTGAACAAGTGGAAAAAGGAATGACCAAAAGGCCCGGCAGCTCTTTGCGGAAGAGCGGCACGGGCCTTCATTTACCACATAGCCAGGAAAGCATAGGTTTGGACACGAAAACCTGCAGCCTATCTTACCGCAGCAAGAGGCTTTTGCGGCTCCAAGGCATCCGCCGAAGCTGCGCCGCCGTTAGCAGGAGCTGTACTCCGGCTGCTCGCGCGGTTTAGCCCGAAAGGCAGGCACAACGGTACGCCGGTTCTGGGATCGGGGATAATGTCGGCCTCGATGCCAAACACCTCACCCAAGATTTGTTGGGTCATCACCTCAGCAGGCGAACCGCTGCTTACGACCCGGCCTCGCTGAATCGCAACCATGTGCTGGGCATAGCGGGAGGCATGGTTCAGGTCATGAACGACCATGACGATCGTACGCTGCTGCTCCTCGTTCAGCTTTTGCAGCAGCTGCAATACTTCGAGCTGATGCGCCATGTCGAGGAAGGTGGTCGGCTCATCCAGGAACAAGATGTCCGTTCCCTGCGCAAGCGCCATCGCGATCCAGGCTCGCTGCCGCTGACCGCCGGACAGCTGATCGACCGGGCGATCATGGAACTCCATCACGCCGGTCATTTCCATAGCCTCGCTAATAACGGCTTTATCCTCTTTGGTTAAGGAGCCGAATCCTTTCTGATGGGGGAACCTGCCATAAGCCACCAGCTCGGATACCGTCAAGCCTTCCGGGGCGGTCGGATTTTGCGGAAGGATGGCCAGCTGCTTGGCCACTTCCTTGGTGGACTGCTGATGAATGGACTTGCCGTCGAGAAAAACGCTCCCGCTCTTGGGCTTCATAATCCGTGCCATCGCTTTCAGAATCGTGGATTTGCCGGAGCCGTTAGCTCCTACCAGTGCGGTAATTTTGCCCGAAGGTATACGGATATTCAATTGATTGACAATGGATCGCTCCCCGTAAGCAATATCCAGTTCCTGTGTGTACAGCCTCTCCAATGACGCCACTCCTCTAAGTAAGTTGTGTATTCGTTTATGATATGAGCAGATAATTATCGTTATTTTAGAATAAAACAATAATGAGAATCATTATCATCTAATTATAAGGAAAGCTGATCCCGATTTCAATAGCGGATTTGATTGTCGATAAAAAACCGCTGCTCCCTGCAGGTTTCCCTGGCGGAACAGCGCAAAGCCGTTTTCACGGCATTTATGATGATAATTCCGGTTCATTTTGATGAACGCTTATTTGTTAGCAACGACGGCATGACCGCCAAACTCATTGCGGAGCGCTGCGACAACTTTGCCGTGGAATGTGTCCGAATCGAGCGAACGGTACCGCATGAACAAGGACATGGCGATGACGGGGGCGGAAGCTTGCAGATCCAACGCCGTCTCCACTGTCCACCGGCCTTCGCCGGACGATTGCATCACACCCTGAATCGAATCGAGCTTCGGATCCTTCGAGAAGGCCCGCTCCGTCAGGTCCATCAGCCAGCTGCGGATGACCGATCCGTTCGCCCATACCCGCGCAACCTCCTCGTAGTTAAAGTTGTAGTGACTCTTGCTCAGCACCTCAAAGCCTTCGGCAATGGACTGCATCATCCCGTATTCAATGCCGTTATGCACCATTTTGAGAAAATGCCCGCTGCCCGCTTCTCCAGCATACAAATAACCTTTGTCCACGGAGATGTCCTTGAACAGCGGCTCGAGCTGATCGAATACCGTGCGGCTGCCGCCGATCATGAAGCATCCTCCCTCGCGCGCTCCTTCCGTCCCCCCGGAGGTGCCGACGTCCAATAAGTGGATGCCTGACTCCTGCAGCTTGGCCGAACGGGCAATGGATTCCTTGTAGTGGGAGTTGCCCCCTTCGATCACGATATCGCCCGGCTGCAGCAAAGTCGTTAAACTATCGATCACCGAGTCTACGATCTGGCCTGCGGGGACCATAACCCATACGATGCGTGGAGCATCCAGCTTCCGTACAAGCTCTTCGATGGAAGATGCCGGGACGGCTCCTTGTGCGGCCAAAGCCTGAGCCGGTTCGGGATTCACGTCGAACGCGACGACGGAATGCCCGTGCTCCAAAATATTTTCAGCCAGGTTGTAGCCCATTTTACCGAGTCCGATCAACCCTAGTTTCATAGTCATTCAGCTCCTAAAAAAATAATGATCCTAATAATTAATCAAATAAACGTGTTAAGAAGCAGGATAAGCAGCAAAGCGACGACCGAAATAATCGTCTCCATTAGCGTCCATGTCAACAGCGTTTCCTTAATCGACATGTTGAAATATTCCTTGAACATCCAGAAGCCCGAATCGTTCAGGTGCGATAAAATAAGCGAGCCTGCACCCGTGGACAGGGCCATCAGCTCGGGCGAGACGCCGGGCATCGCGGCTGCAATAGGTGCGACGATGCCTGCCGCCGTCATCATCGATACGGTAGCTGAGCCCGTCGCCACGCGGATCAGCGCGGCAATCAGCCAGCCCAGCACAAGCGGCGAGATGGCGGAGGTGGAGGCCCAGTCCGCAATCGCCTTGCCGATGCCGGACTCCAGCAGCACCTTGTTGAAAGCACCGCCCGCGCCGATGACGAGCAAAATGGAGGCGGTCGGCGCCAAACAATCATTCGTCAGCTTCAGAATCGTTTCACGGTTCATACCGCGGAAAAACCCCAGGCTGAAGAAGGAAAACAGTGTGGAGACCAGCAAGGAAACGACGGGGTCTCCGATAAATTCAAACGAAGTGCGGGCGGTTCCCGGCGCCAGATTGACGGTGGACCAGGAAGCGGCCATCATCAGGAGGACAGGGAGCAGAATCGTGAAGATCGTAATGCCGAAGCCCGGCAAAATACGGTTCTCGTCGCTGTTTAACAGCTGGTCGCCTAGTTCTTTAGGGACGCTTTTGAATATTTTGCTGCCGACGAATTTGCCATATAACGGGCCTGCAATGATCGCTGTCGGAAATCCGACGATCAAGGAATACAGGATGGTTTTCCCGACGTCAGCCTTGAAAATGCCAACGGCCGCCATGGCGGCAGGGTGCGGCGGCACCAAGCCGTGAACAACGGAAAGACCCGCAATCAACGGAATGCCGATCTGCACAAGCGACAGCCCGGTAGCGCGGCCGATCGTAAAAATGAGCGGGATCATCAGGACAAAGCCGACCTGGAAAAACACCGGAATGCCCACAATAAAGCCGACAAGCATCATCGCCCAATGAACCTGCTTTTCCCCGAAGGCGTTAATAAGCGTCTTCGCGATGCGTTCAGCGCCGCCGGATTCGGCCATCATTTTGCCCAGCATGGTTCCGAGTCCGAGAACGATGGCGAGAAACCCGAGCGTACCACCCATCCCGTCCTTCACGGCGGTAATGATTTTGGCAAGCGGCATGCCTGCTGCAAGACCTGTGCCGATGGCCGTAATGATGAGAGCAACGAACGGATTGAGCTTGGCCCATGTAATGAGCAGTAACAATACCACAATGGCGGCAACAACGATCCCTATTAACATGATGTTCACTCCCCGCGGTGATTAAGCTGCAGCTGTATTTCGGCTCGTTTGCTACAGGTATGTAGTCCCGTTTAGGTTGCAAATGAATGCCAGAAAATATTCCAAGCTTTTCACCCGGCGAAAGTGATTAGGAAATGATTTCTGTCTCTATTATAAAAGAATATTTTTTCATAAACAATACAATTAATGAAAATTATTTTTATTTTACTGCAAAAAAATACGCCGGGCACGAATTACAAAAGAGTCCCGACGGTCTTAATATCAAAGTAGGCAGGCTTCTGCCGGTTAAATCCGTTTATCGGAAATGACCTCCCGTATTTTTTGCAGATTGTCCAGCGTTTCCGCCGGACGAAGCAGCGATAATCCGACATAGAGTGCATCCATGATGCACAGCTGGGCAATCCGGGCCGAGATGGCTTCCGTACGGAAGGAGGTTTCCCGGGTCGAGGTGTACAGCTTGACGTCCGCCAATTGGGCGAGAGGGGATTTGTTATAGCTTGTGATAGCAATCGTTCGGGCCCCGTTGGATTTGGCGATCTCGAACGCCTGCAGCATATCCTTATTGCTGCCGGAGTGGGAAATGCCGACAACGACACATTCGCTGTCGAGCAGTGCTGCGGTCATCACCTGCAGGTGCGTGTCCGTCTGGGAAATGCAGTTCAATCCGGCCCGGATGAATTTGTGGTAGGCATCGTCAGCGATGGGAGCGGAACCGCCCACGGCATAGAACAGCACCTTTTTCGCCGCATTCAGCAAACGGACGGCCTCGGTCAGCGACCCTTCATCCAACACCTGCAGCGTATCGGTTATGCCGAGCAGATTGGCGTTAAACACCTTTTGCGCCACGGTCAGCATTTCATCTCCCGGCTGCACTTCCTCGTGAATATTTTGCATCGGCTGCTTGACCAGCTCACTGGCCAGCGCGATTTTGAGATCCTGATACCCTTTATAGCCAAGCTGCCGGCACAACCGGAAAATCGTCGCTTCCGCGCAGTGCGTCACCTCAGCCAGCTCGCTGATCGACAAATGGACGACATCCTGGGGGTTTTGCAAAATGTGGTCGGCAATGCCCTGAAGCTTGGGGGACAAGCCGGGGTAAGAGGACCGCAGCTGGGCTAGGCCTCCGGAAGGCAAAGGTCTGTTCATTCTATTGAGACTCCTCGTTTGAAGAAAATTTTTTTCATATAGAAATATAAGTTTCATCCCATAGTATACTACAGCAGCCTTAGCCGGAAGCAATCTAATTTTACTCTTCAACCCGCTCAAGACATAACCGACGGAGAATAGGGTATATTATCCCTGATTTGACATCTTGAGACCAAGGGGGAACCTTCATGAAACGTGGGGCTGCTTGCCTTGCGCTGCTTCTCTTGTTAGCCTTGTGGATGCCTGTCCCGTTGCAGGCCTCCGATGCGCAGAATCCTTATCATTTCGGGTTCAAAAAAAGCAAAAACGAGAAGCTGGCCAATATTGATGAGGAAGGCTTCAAGGCCATGCTTCAAAAAAATGATGCAATCTTTCTCGGGGATGTGACCAAGAAAGAATTGTATTTGACCTTCGATAACGGTTATGAGAACGGATATACCGGTAAAATCCTGGATGTATTGAAGGAAGCGAAGGTTCCGGCCATTTTTTTCATTACGGGGCATTATGTGAAGGAAGAGCCGGAATTGGTGAAACGGATGGTCGATGAAGGCCATTTGGTGGGCAACCATTCCTGGAGCCATCCGGATATGAGCCAGATTTCGAATGCCCGCTTGAAAGAGGAGCTGGATAAGGTCAAGGTCGAGGTCAGTACGCTGACGAATCAGAAGGAAATGCATTATTTGCGCCCGCCGAGAGGAATATTTAACGAGCGCATTTTATCGGAGAGCAAGCAGTTGGGCTACACGAGCGTCTTTTGGTCGGTTGCTTACCGGGATTGGGATACGAAGGTTCAGAGGGGAGCGGGCTTCGCTTACGATAGCGTAATGAGCCAGCTTCATCCCGGGGCGGTCATCCTGCTGCATTCCGTGTCCAAGGACAATGCGGACGCGCTCGGCAAAATCATTGCCGGCGCCAGGGCGAAAGGGTATGAATTTAAAAGCTTGGACCAGCTTCAAACGAAAAACTATTAATGTAAGCAGATAAAGCAAAGGAGAATTGTGATTCATGAAAAACGTGCGAGTGTACAAGTTGATGGTGATCGGTGTTCTTTGTTTTATGATGTTAACGGGGAATCTGGCACCGGCAGGCGTTCAGGCGAGCTCAGAATCGACGGGGAGCGGGCTTTCCGTTACGAAGCTTGAAGCGTTGAACCCCATCACGCTGCAGGTGACCTTCTCCGCTCCGCTTCCGGCCGAGGACGTGCAGCTGGATCGAGCGAAAGCGAACTTCGTCTTCGATCAGGGACTGGCGATCCGCAATATTCCGCAGCTGAAAACGGGAGCAACGGCAACGTACATCGTTCCGACGACAGTGCAGACGCCAGGTGCCGCCTACACGCTCAAATATAAGGAGCAACCGCCGGTTTCGTTTACCGGCAATGGCAACAAGCTGCCGCTGCGCAGTGCGCGGCAGGTTTCCTATGATACGTTCGAGGTGGAATCCAGCCTCGAGGACGGGGTGACGGACTATGCGAACATCGTACAGGCCGACATCGAAAGACAGGGGGCTTTGGCGTTTGCTTTGGATGAACAAAATCAATATCAAGGGAAGACCTATCAAATTATTTCTTCGCTTCGCGACAGTACGTTGACGCTGACGCCGGAGAAGGGACAGCCGATCCAAGCGACTTATGTTCCCTACACCCAGGCAACCGACGGCAGACAGGCACCGAAATACCGGCTGCCGGAAGGTCAGGAGCTGAAGCCGGGCGTCAACTATACCGTCAGCTCCGATTGGGCCACGATTCAATCGCCTGCTTTTACCGCCGCCAAGACGAAGCCGCTGCATATTAAATCTGTTAAGGCCGTTAATGACTCGACCCTTGAGGTTACACTGGACAAGGATCCGAAGGACGAGCTGTTCGCCTCGCGGAGCCTGCAGCTTACCGCTCCGGATGGAGCAGTGCTGACGGCACAGTACAAAGTTTTGTCGCGTAAGGGACCTGTGGGGACCTTTGAGCTGCAAAAGGGCGGCAAGCTGCTGCCGGGCGTGAGTTATACGGTCAAGCCTGTGGGCAAATGGGCCAAGGTCAAAGGGAACAAGCTGACCGTGAAGCTGTAACCGGCTGGCTTGGCTTGGGCCAAGGCGCGTGCATGAATCTCGTTTTACAGCTTCAATTGGCTGTGCCCACGTCGGGTTTTGCCCGGCCTGCCTCGGGAAATGGCTTGCTATGAGGGGCACATGCGGATGCCAAACTCCCGGTTCGTCCATATGCTGTAGGGAAGAACCGGGAAAGGATGACGCGCTATGAAGTGGAAGGAAGCCTTCAAGTTTATGCTGGAGAACAAGGACATTCAAACGATGTTCAAAGATATTGAAAAGGGGCAAAAGCAGGTGGAGGCAGCCATCAAGCAGGCCCAGAGGCTGAAGAAAAAGTGAACGCTGCCTGCCTTTTTGACGGCAGCGGGCAAACAGCGGCAGTGTAGACTCACAAGAGAGTCTCGCTGCCGCTGTTTTTTTGGCGGAAACTGCGGAAGCGAGCTCCATGTGTACGCGAAGGCGAATTTTATTAAAAAAGTCTATTGACACTGAATATAACCAACGGTTATATTATAACCAATGGTAACTAACCTTTGGTTATAATTCAATTCGAGGAGCGTGAAAACGATGAATTTTATTCTGTTTATGCTTTTATTCACGGCAGGCTGCGGTTGGCTGGATACCCAGGCTGGAGCTTATTCCAGAAGGGAGGGGAAGTAAATGTTTGCTGGACATTTCGGGCTTGCAGCCATCGTCAAAGCGAAGCGGCCGGAGGTGCCGCTGTGGGCGCTCATGCTGAGCACCCAGCTGCTGGATGTCGTGTTTGTTCCGCTGTATTTGTCGGGGATTGAGACGATAGAGCCTGTAGCTGGTGACGGGTATGGGGAGGCGGTCATTCATGCGGATTATACTCATTCCCTGCTTGGAGCCCTTGTGCTTGCTGCTGTCGCAGGCTGGATTGCAAGCCGCTGGCAGGGCAAACGAATCGGCAGCGTGATCGGCGCCGTCGTATTCAGCCATTGGCTGCTGGATTTGCTTGTGCACCGCAGCGATCTGCCGCTGCTTCCGGGTAACCTGGGGCAGTGGCCACTGCTCGGCTTTGAGCTTTGGAAATATCCGGTTGTCAGCATCGGATTGGAAGTGGCGCTTATTGCTTTAGGCGCAATATTTTATTTCCGTAACGTACTTCAACGAGCCGGGTCCGCAGACGGGCACCGTCGGAGCCGCGCGAAGACTTGGGCTTTGACCTCGGGAATCGTGATGACGGGGCTTCTCGTTTTATCGCTGGTGACGGATGTGCTTGGGGTAGGGTAGCTCTCGTTTTACCTATAGCGTAAGCAAATGACTTGTACTTGCCTTTGCTCTTAAACACTCTTTTTCGAGTGACCTTTTCTTGATTTCACAATCATTATTATTAAAAAGAATATATTAAACATGAAAAATGAGTTTAATCCATAGTACAAATAGGTCAATCTCGTTCTTTCAATCCATTCGTTTACCAAAACACCAGTAACGGCATGCTTCTTTACGTGCGCTTCTAATTGGTTGTAGGAATCGAACTTTATCGCATTAATTAACGGAAATTCTATAGGTGCACTCACAAGAGCAAGAGCCGGATAAAATTCAACCCACTGTTTATTGGTCCAATGATCTATTTTGTATCGCATGTTTTCTCCAGAATCGATATTGAGGTAGCTCCAACGGAAGCTTGCAAACACATTGAGTAATAAAATGAGCATGACAAGGATGATCAGCATGGCCTTTCTTCTACTACAATCCATTTTATAAGCTATCGGATGTGAAAGTTTATACTTGGCGATAAAACCAACCATTGAACGCGGTCGCTCAGCTTCGATAGGCTTCGATAAAGGTTTTCTCATCCTACATTCCCCTCCGATTATTTGTGGCCTTTATCACCTGCACAGACCGCCACCTTATCTCTCAGACTTCACATGGATCAATCGTACTTGTCGTCATCCGTTCTTATGATATGTTCAAGGATCAGCTCCGCCTCGGTCTCGAAGTTCAAATACAACGGCCCTGGGAGCTGATCCACAATGCCCTCGATGAGGGGAAGCTCGAGCAAAGCTTCAAGCGACTCCGGCCGCTGCGGCAATGCATTGACCCACTCTCGCAAGGCGTCGATAAATCGGTAAAAGGATGTCTGGAAGGCGTCCGCCGTCGATTCCGCGTCGTCGCCATCCGCTTTCGACATGGCTTGCCACTGCTGTAATGTCGATTCCAAGGCTTGTTCTACCTTTCTGTTCATTCGACCTCTCTCCTTTACTTTTCCATAACCTGTATTATATCAGATCACCGTTGTCGAAAGCATTGACTTTGCCCTCCCAACGCGAAAGCCCTTTCTTCCCGGATTGAATTCTGCTAAATTAGTATCACTACATTTCGCGCCATTCGGCGAGGAGGAACGTGCAGGTGTATAAGCTGGTTTTAGTGGAAGATGAGGAAGATGTAAGAGAGAGTATTGTCCAGGAAATCGATTGGGCCAGCTGCGGCTTTGAGGTCGCCGACAAAGCGGAGAACGGAAAAGAGGCCATGGACCTGATCGAGCGCATTGTACCGGATGTGGTCGTCACCGACATCAAAATGCCGTTTATGGACGGGATGCAGCTGTCCGAATGGATTCGGGAGAAATACCCGACAACCAAAATAATTATATTGACGGGATTCGACGAGTTCGAATACGCCCAGAAGGCGGTCAAGCTGCATATTGACGAATATGTGCTGAAGCCTTTTTCCGCGCAGGAGCTGATGGCGGCTTTAGATAAAATCAAGCTGCTGATCGACGACGAAACCGCCCGCAAGGAGAACGTGCAGACGCTGCAGGAGCATTACCGGCAAAGCCTGCCCGTGCTGCGAGAAGTATTCCTCGCTTCCTTGATCAACCGCAAGCAGTCTTTGGCGGAAATCGAAGAGAAAGCGCTGAATTATAGCGTCAATCTGCAGGGGAGCAGCTTTGTCGTTTCCGTACTAAGCATGGATAATCCTGACGAGCAGGGCGACGAATCAGAGGAGCAGCGGCAGGCCAAAGCGCTCCAATCGCTAAAATATTCCAAGGATAACGAGCTAAAGCTGTTCGCCGTGCTGAATATTTCCGAGGAAATAGTCGAAAAGCACCGTCACGGCCTCGTCTTTTTGCACAACGATCAATTGGTGCTGCTTACGGTATCGGGGGAGAAGGATCACGAATCGGTTCGCAAAAAGACACTTGCCGTACTGGAGGAAATACGCCAGAGCGTGGAAAAATATTTGAAGCTCACGATCTCGATCGGCGTGGGCGTTATTACGAATCGGATTACGGATGTCAGTTATTCGTACAAGGACGCGGTGCTGGCACTCGACTATCGTCTCGTTCTCGGCAATAACCGGGTGATCTTTATTGAGGATGTGGAGCATCGGCCTGTGGAGAAGCTGCGCTTCGACGAGATGAAGGAGCATGGGCTCATTCGCTGCATGAAGGTAGGGACGCCCCAGGAGCTGAAGGATATTGTCGATGATTTATTCCAGGGTATTTCGGATATTCCGGTCAGCTTTCAGGACTATCAGATCTATTTGCTTGAGATTTTGACGGCGATTTTGCGGGCGGCCAAAGATTCCAGCACGGATCTGGACGAGGTGCTCGGGACGAATTTCAACCCATTTGCCGAAATTCACAAGTTTACGAACCTGCAGGAAGCCAAAGGCTGGATTGTCGGCCTCGGCACCCGTCTGATGAACAGTATTTCCAGTGAGCGGCAGTATTCGTACAAGACACTGGTCGACAAGGCCAAGCAGTATACGAAGGAGCATTATCACGACAGCGATATCTCGATTAACAAAGTATGCGCGCACCTGCATATCAGCACAGGGTACTTCAGCGGCATTTTCAAGAAAGAAACGAAGATGACGTTCGGCAGCTATCTGATGCACATCCGGATGGAGGCTGCGAAGGAACTGCTGAGAACGACGGACCTGAAAGCGTTCGAAATCGCCGAAAAGGTAGGCTACGCCGAGCCGAACTACTTCAGCTTTTCGTTCAAAAAGCATGTCGGTATGTCGCCGAAGGAATACCGCAGCAGCAGCTCGGCTGAAGCGTAAATGGAGGCATGGCCATGATCAAATCGTTCAAGCGGTGGTTTTACGGACTCATCGACACGTGGAAGGTCAAAAGCATCCAGTTCATCATTACCATGTCGTTTACGCTCATCACGATCTCTGTCATGCTCATTGTCAGTGTCATTTTGTACAACAAATTTTCACAGACGGCGGAGCAGAATACTTTTCTCAGCAATCAGCAAATTGTCGAACAGGTTAGTTACAACCTCGACATTTATTTGAAGGGGATGGACGAGGTGTTCGATCTTGTCGATCAGAAGATTCGCAAGAGCCAGGGCATCCCGAATGAGACGCTGATGGAGCAGCTGGAGACGATTCTGGATTCCCGTGAGGATATTGTATCGATGGCCTTGTTCACAAGTGACGGCGATCTCATCACCGGACTGCCTCAGGCTGAGCTGCGGAGGAATACGAAGCTAACCGAGCAAAGCTGGTTCCGGTCGGCGATCGAAAGCCCGGATCACCTCTCCTTCTCACTGCCGCACATTCAGAACCTATATAAGGGGCAGTATCAATGGGTTGTGTCGATGAGTAAAGGGATCACGATTTCCCGCAACAACGAATCGATCGGGGCCGTGCTGATGGTCGATGTCAATTTCAAGACGCTCGATGATCTTTTCCGCAAGGTGAACCTGGGCCAGAAAGGATATGTGTACATTCTCGACGAGTCGGCAGGCAACATTATTTATCACCCTCAGCAGCAGCTGATTTACGCGGGCTTGAAGTATGAGAATGTCGAAAAGGCATTGAAATATACGTTCGGCAGCTATGTCGATGAGACGGATGGCGTCAAGCGGCTGATCACGATTAAGACCGTTAACAATATTGGCTGGAAAATTATCGGCGTATCCTACATGGACGAGATTGTCACGACGAAAAACGAGATCGGCGGCTTCATCTCCTGGCTGCTGCTCGCGGTTCTGGTGCTGGTGCTCTTAATCTCAGGCTTCATGTCAGCCAAAATATCGCAGCCGATCAAGCGGCTGGAGAAATCGATGCGCAAGGTGGAGCAGGGGGATTTTGAAATTCATATTCCTGTCCAAGGGGATGACGAGGTCGGCCGTTTGTCGCGGCGCTTCAACCTGATGGTGGCGAACATTCGGGAGCTTACCGAGCAGATCATTCATGAGCAGGAGGCGAAGCGGGAGAGCGAGCTCGAAGTGCTGCAAGCGCAGATTAATCCGCATTTCTTGTATAACACGTTAAACTCCGTCGTGCGTATGGCCGGAAGCGGCAAGAGCGAGGATGTGATCACAATGATTACTTCCTTGTCGAAGTTTTTCCGGATCAGCCTTAGCCGGGGCAAAAGGATTATCACTGTTCGTGAAGAGCTGGAGCACATCCGCAACTATTTAATCATCCAAAACATTCGGTACAAAAATAAGTTCGATTACGAGATCACGGCAGATGAAGAGGTGCTGTCCTGCAAAACCTTGAAGCTGATTTTGCAGCCTCTCGTCGAGAATGCCATCTATCATGGGATTGAGATGATGGCTGACGACGGGTGGATTCATATTTCCGCCGGTATTGAAGAGGGGAAGGTGCTTTTGGAGGTCAAGGATAACGGGCTCGGCATTCCGCCGGACAAGCTGGGCTCCATTCTCTCCGGCGAAGTGAAGTCGGATGAAGGCTCAGGTGTCGGCGTGAAAAATGTGCATGAACGCATTCGCCTGACCTTCGGAAACGAATACGGTCTGCAGATCGAGAGCCAGCTGGAAGAGGGGACCTCGGTCAAGGTGTGGATTCCGATTCTGAAGGAGGAAGGCGAGGTGGAGCCGATATGAGATTGCATAGCATGATGAAGGACGGCTATCAACGCAGCCGGCTCCCGCTCGTTGTTGTTCTGCTTGTCCTCCTGAGCTGCATCCTGTCCTGCTCTCCTGTGAAGGAGATGAGCGGCGGCACACCGGCAGCCAAATCAACGGTGTCCTTGATCGTAAAGATGAATCAAGGAGATTACTGGGGGACGGTAAGGATGGGGGCGGAGGCCGCAGCCAAGGAATTTAACGTGAACCTGAATGTGTCCGCTCCTGCGGACGAGAAGGATGTCCAAGGGCAGATTCAACTGGTGAATGAGGCTGTTTCGGCAGGAACGGATGCTTTGGTGCTGGCTGCGAATGATTATAAAGGCTTGGCCGAGGCGAGTGAACGGGCTGCAGGACAGCGGATTCCCGTGATTACGATTGATTCCGAGGTAAATTCACCGAAGGTGCTCAGCTTTATCGGGATTAACAATTATGAGGCAGGCAAGAAGGCGGGCAGCAAGCTGGTGGAGCAGGTGAGTGTTACGAGCCGGATTGCGGTCCTGAACTTCGGGGCAGGCGCCAAGAATGCAGATGAGCGGGAGCAGGGGCTGCTCGATGAGCTGGCCCGTTATCCGCAAGTGGAGGTCGTGAGCAGGGAGTATTGTTACTCGGATTTGAAGCTTTGCCGCGAGCTGACGAAGAAGCTGTTAACCGAGAAGCACGCGGACGGGATCGTTGCTTTGCATGCAATCGCCTCGATCGGGGTTGCAGATGAAGTGAGCGCCATGGGGCTGGCAGGCAAGGTGCAGGTGGTTACCTTTGATAATACACCGGAGGATATCGAATTTTTGCAGGAAGGTGTCATCCAGGCCACAATTATCCAGAATCCGTTCAGTATGGGCTATCTTGGCGTGAAATATGCGGTGGAGGCTATTCAAGGCAAGAAAATACCGAAGTTCGTGGACACAGGCACCAAGGTGATTGATCAGGAGAATATGTTCTGGTCGGATAACCAGAAGCTGTTGTTTCCCTTTGTAAAATAGGCTTTTCATGAGATAGGCCCCTTTCGAATCGTTATTGGTTCGGAAGGGGATTTTTTTTGGTAGATAGGAAAGTATAGTTTTCACAACGTTCGTCTACCTCGACAAACGCGTGCCATCATACAACGATGGCGAAGCGGTTTATCCTTGCTGAGCAGAAAAACACAGTAGAATATTTATATAAAACATGAGTATTTTGCATGGGTTTTTGACAAAGGATACAGCATAATGGGGTTGTAGCAAATAAGCAAATATTAAAAAGGCAAACGGAGGTCATTCAATATGAAAAAGGTTGTTTTCACACTTTTGACCGCAGCATTGATTACTACGGTAGCGGCAGGCTGTGGCGCAGGAGGCAAGAATGCAGCAGCACCGAGCGGCGGCGCGAAGACAGAAACAGGCGGCGCGGCAAAGAAACCGGTTATCGGCGTAGCGATTTACAAATTTGACGATACCTTCATGACAGGCGTGCGGAACGCGATCTCCTCCAATGCGGAAGGCAAAGCGCAAACGGATATCGTAGACAGCCAAAACTCGCAGCCTACACAAAACGATAAAGTGGATTTGTTCATCACCAAGAAAGTAAACGCTCTGGCGATCAACCCGGTTGACCGTACAGGTGCAGGCGTAATTATCGACAAAGCGAAAGCAGCCAATACTCCTGTTGTCTTCTTCAACCGCGAGCCGATGGAAGCGGATATGAAGAAATGGGATAAAGTATATTACGTTGGTGCAAAAGCAGAGCAGTCCGGTACGATGGAAGGCCAGCTGGTCGTCGACTACTTCAAAGCACATCCGGAAGCGGATAAAAATAAAGACGGCACACTTCAATACGTTATGCTGAAAGGCGAGCCGGGCCACCAGGATGCGGAGCTTCGCACGAAGTTCTCCATCAAAGCGGTTGAAGATGCTGGCATTAAAGTAGAAAAGCTGGCTGAAGACACAGCGATGTGGGATCGTGTAAAAGGTCAAGAGAAAATGGCTGCCTTCCTGGCGTCCCATGGCGACAAAATCGAAGCGGTATTCGCAAACAACGATGACATGGCGCTGGGTGCAATCGAAGCATTGAAAGCAAAAGGCTACTTCAAAGACAACAAATATATGCCGGTTGTCGGTGTTGACGCAACAGCACCAGCTGTAAAAGCAATGGAAGAAGGCACGATGCTCGGAACGGTTCTGAACGATGCGAAAAACCAAGGTAAAGCGACATTTAACCTGGCTAACGTATTGGCACAAGGCCAAACGCCTTCCAAAGATAACATTGGCTATGACATCACAGACGGCAAATACGTATGGGTTCCTTACAAAAAAATTACAAAAGAAAACCTGAATGATGCGAAGTAAAAAAGCTAGGTGAATCAAATCAAGGTCCGATGCGCGGGCAGTTCGTTTTTCCGATCGCTGTCGCTTCTACAGAACGATCCGCCCGCTTCGCTCCGGATTCACCCGGATTTTTTAGGGAAAAGGCTAGAAAGATGACCCAAGCAAGGGGATGACCCTTGCTTTCCTTACCTTTAAACAAGAAAGCCATCCAAAAATGCATTAGGACCAAAATGAACGGCTTAAGCAACTCAGTAATTCACACCACTTACATCTTTAAATGATCCGATTGAAACCGCAATATTTCCAAATGGAAAGTGGCGTATACATCAACATACGCAGGGGGCGTTACCATGACTCAAAGTCAATACTTACTGGAAATGAATAGTATCTCCAAAGAGTTTCCTGGCGTTAAAGCGCTTGATAATGTCACGCTCAAGGTACGACCGGGAACGGTTCATGCTCTTATGGGAGAGAATGGCGCAGGAAAATCGACGCTGATGAAGTGTCTTTTCGGAATATATAAGCCCGATGGCGGAGAAATCATCTTAAACGGCAGCAAAGTGGAAATGATGAACTCCAAGCAAGCGCTTGATCAAGGCGTATCCATGATCCATCAGGAGCTGCACCCGATTCCGCAGCGCAACGTGATGGAGAACATTTGGCTGGGGCGTTTTCCAGTCAAAGGGTTCGGGCCCTTGAAGCTGGTCGACCACGGCAAAATGTATAAGGATACCGAGAAGCTGTTCAAGGATCTGGAGATGGATATCGATCCGGCCGCATTGGCGGGCAGCATGTCCGTATCGAAGCTGCAATCGCTTGAAATCGCCAAGGCGGTATCGTTTAACTCCAAGGTGATCATCATGGATGAGCCGACCTCGTCCTTGACGGGCAATGAGGTTGAAGCGCTGTTTAAAATTATTGATCGCTTGAAGAAGCAGGGCGTAGCGATCATTTACATCTCGCACAAAATGGAAGAAATTCTTCGCATTTCCGATGATGTTACGATCATGCGCGACGGGAAGCTGATTGGCACGTGGCTTGCGTCAGAGCTGACGACGGACCTGATCATTACACGGATGGTCGGCCGGGATTTAAGCCAAAGGTTCCCTGAGCGCACGAATGTTCCAGGCGATGTGCTCATGAAGGTGGAGAATTTGACCTCGCCGCTGGACAAATCCTTCAAGAACGTATCCTTCGAGCTGCGCAAAGGCGAGGTGCTTGGATTGGGCGGGCTGGTTGGCGCGCAGCGGACCGAGCTGATCGAGGCGCTATTCGGACTTCGTGCGATAGCAGAGGGAACGATTGAGCTGAACGGCAAGCAGGTCCGGTTCAAATCACCCCAGGAGGCGAAGAAGCACAAGCTGGCGCTGCTGACGGAGGAGCGGCGTGTGACGGGGATTTTTCCGGTGCTCTCCATCCAGGAGAATGCAGCGATCGCTAACCTCGACCGGTATACGAATTCGTTATTCCTGCTCGATGAAGGCAAGATCAGAGAAGAAGCGAAGCGAAGCGTAGAGCAGCTGCGGGTCAAGACGCCTACGGTCAAAGAGCAGATCAAGAACCTGTCCGGGGGAAATCAGCAGAAGGTGCTGCTCGCCCGCTGGCTGCTAACCGAGCCGGATATTTTATTGCTCGACGAGCCGACGCGCGGAATTGACGTAGGGGCCAAGTTCGAGATTTACTCGATCATTGCCGACCTTGCGAAGCAGGGCAAGAGCATCATCATGATTTCATCGGAAATGCCGGAGCTGCTTGGGATGTCGGACCGCATTATGGTCATGTGCGAAGGCCGGTTGGCCGGTATCGTAGAAGGCAAGGATGCGAGCGAGGAAGAGATCATGCGTCTGGCTACCAAATATATGGTTTAACAACAATACACAGGTTACCATGCTACAAGTTTGTTGAGGGAGGCTCTTAAACAATGAATACCAAAAAAATCAGCAGTATGCTAACCCAGAACGCCATCTACATCGTGCTTATTGTTCTGGTCATCGGGATTGCGATATCCGATCCCCGCTTTTTATCGATAGATATTTTACGGGATATTTTGCTGCAAAACTCGACGCGGGCGATCATCGCTTTGGGCATGGCATTTATTCTTATTACCGGCGGAACCGACTTGTCAGCGGGTCGTGTCGTAGGTTTGACCGCAGTACTTTCGGCTTCCATGCTGCAAATTACGGACTACCCGCGGCGGTTTTTCCCGGATATGCCGGACCTGCCCTTGTGGGCACCGATCGTCATCGGGATTTTGGCCGGTCTGGTCGTCGGATTGCTGAACGGCTGGATCGTCTCGAAGCTGAGTGTACCGCCATTTATCGCAACGCTCGGTACGATGGTTATCGTATATGGCGCCAACTCGATTTACTTCGACATGAAGCCGAATGAATCCCAGCCGATTGCCGGCTTGAGACCGGATTTCACGAAGCTTGGCACCGGTTTTATCGGATCGGGGGGCAGTTACTCGATACCTTACATTGTTATTATAGCCATTATCGTCGCCCTGATTGTCTGGGTCGTGTTCAATAAAACCCGTCTCGGTAAAAATATGTACGCCATCGGCGGCAACATCCAGGCGGCTACGGTGTCAGGGATTAATGTTAGACGGAACCTGTTGAAAATTTACGCTTTTGCCGGCGCATTGTACGGCTTGGGCGGTGTGCTGGAAGCGGCAAGAACCGGTGGAGCCACGAACAACTACGGCAACATGTATGAGCTGGATGCTATCGCAGCTTGCGTCGTCGGCGGGGTTTCCACAGCAGGCGGTATCGGTACGGTGCCTGGCGTTCTCGTAGGGGTATTGATTTTCGGGGTTATCAACTACGGGCTAACGTTTATCGGTGTAAGTCCTTACTGGCAGTTGATTATTAAAGGCTTGATCATTGTCGCAGCCGTCGCATTCGATATTCGTAAATATTTGGCAAGAAAATAATCATCGAGCAGCTGTCAATGGATTTCATTCTATTGGCAGCTTCTTTTTCTCAGCAGATTGAAACCGTATACATATAAGAAAAGGGGATGCGGTCTATTGACATTTTCATTGCGTCGTAAAATGATGGGAGCGTTCGTGCTGATATCGCTGCTGGTGGCGGCGGCGGGCGCTCTGTCCTATTTATATTTGAAGCAAATTGACCGTTCCTACGCAGCTCTGATCCAGGACAATGTTGTTATCGTCCAACAAGCATCGGGAATCCAGACCGCTGCAGAGAGACAGAGCGGCTTGCTGTTGAATTATGTGCTGGAGCCTTCCCGTGAAAAGGAGCAGCAGCTGGTATCGGCCCATGCAGAGCTGACAGCCTCCATTGATGAAATGCTGCAGCTTGCCGTGGGGGACGAGGAACGCAGCAAGGTGTTGAAGCTGAAGGAATCTAATGAGACCTTTGCCAGGCTGTTAACGAAGGTAGTGGATTATGTGAACCGGAAGGAGGAGGGATTGGCGAAGTCGGAGGCCCTCCTCTGGTCGGCTCCGTTGAATGAGGAGCTGAGGCAAACTGCGGCAGCCATACAGGATCGGGAAAAAGAAGCGATGGCTTCGCTGGTAGAAGAGAACAAAGCTGTGGTTGCGGTGACGATCCGCACCCTGGCAGCGGTCAGTGCGGCTGCGTTGTTGATTGCATTGACGATCGGTCTGCTGCTGTCCCGAGCCATCGTACGTCCTATGCGGGCTATCGTGGGATCTGCAGAACGGATCGCAGATTGGGATTTGACGGTTCCGGACTTGCATATCCGCAATCGGGATGAGATCGGCAACCTGGGAAGTGTGTTCAACCGGATGAAAGCGAGCCTGCATCGCATTGTCGTTCAGGTAGGAGGCAGCGCAGAACGAGTGACTGCTGCAGCCGAGGCGTTAAGTGCGAGCTCGAATCAATTGAGCGTGTCGCTGGAGCAGGTCACAGCCCAGGTGCAGCAGATTGCGGACGGTACGGTGGAGCAGGTTTGCAGTGTTCAGGAAGGGGTTGCCCTGATTGAAACGATGTCTTCTTCCGTGAAGAGCATTACAGGCGAGGCAAGCTCAGCCCGCGAGACCTCGGTTCATGCGCTGCAGGCAGCGGACGAGGGGCAGCAGGCGATCGAAACCGCGATGAGGCAAATGGATGCCATAGAGCGGACGATAAAGGAGCTCGCCGCGTCCGTCGGGCGGCTTGGAGACCGCTCGGCAGAGGTGGTCCAGGCTGTCGATGTCATCGCTGCAATTGCCAGGCAGACGAACATGCTGGCCCTTAACGCCTCCATCGAGGCGTCCCGCGCCGGGGAATCGGGCAAAGGCTTTGCTGTGGTGGCTGAGGAGGTGCGAAAGCTTTCGATGCAAACCGCAGCTGCTGCGGAGGACGTGGCGTCGCGTATCGGAGGCATCCGATCTGAAACAAAGGAGGTAGTCCATGCCACGGAAGCCGGGACAAGGGAAGTGGCTATCGGCATGAGCGTTGTGAGGCATGCTGGACAAGCCTTCGGGCAAATCAGCGAGGCGGTAGACCGGGTGGCAGCGTCGATAGCGCAGGTGTCCAAGCAATCACAGGACATCGCAGAGCAATCGCAGGCTGCGGTCGAAGCGATCCGGTCCGTCAACCGTGTGGCTGAACAGGCTGCAGCCAGCGCACGAGAGGTTTCGGGCCATACGGAGCAGCAGGCTGCCAGCATGCAAGAAATGGTTTCCTCTACCCTCATGCTGAGCTCCATGGCGGAAGAGCTGCAGCAGCTTCTAGCCAAATTCCGCGTGTAAAAAGCAATAGGGCCGCCTGGCGGTAAACGACCCGGGGGACGGCCTTTTTGCTTGGAAAGACGCAGAGGGCTATATCCGCATTATCGATTGGCGGCTCGGCCGGATGCTGTTTGGCAGGTCGGTTGTCGATTTGACAAAGCGGAGCCCGGTATGAGAGACTTTTTTCGGGTTGTAGGCTTTAGAGGTTTAGAGGTTTAAAGCTTTAGAGGTTCTTGATGCATGGAACGGAGGATGGATTTGGATCATCATCTTTGCTATTTATATACATGGACGGCTCATGAGGAAGAGCTGTCCTTATGCAAGCTGGAGCTAAAAGTCTTGCTGGGCTGCATCCCGGAGGAGCGGATCGTAGCAAGTGAACGGCGCATCGATCCGAGCCGCAGCCCCTTTGTGAAGCACAGGCTTGACGTGCTGCTGGAGGGGGAGGACCTGCCGGAGCTGTCGAGGCAGGTCGCTGAGATGGAGCTGGAGGAAGGCGCCACCTTCAAGGTGGTATTCCTCGACAGCGACGGCTCGGTGGATTATGCGGAGGCGCGAGCCATCGAGCGGGTGCTGGGCCTGCACATCCGCGGCAAAGCGGAGATGCGCAGGCCGGACCGGCTCTTCGGCGTGGCGCGCACGCACGGTCGGTGGCGCTTCGGAGCCTGCCACGGCTCCGAGGCGGTCTGGCTGCGGCACCAAGCGAAGCCGCAGCACTATTCTACCGCGCTCAGCACTCGCGTCGCGCGGGCGGTGGCGAACATCGCCGTGCCGGAGCCGGCCGGCGTGAGGGCCATTGACCCGTGCTGCGGGATCGGCACGGTGCTGATTGAAGCGCTCTCCATGGGGGTAGATATCGTCGGTTACGATATCAATCCCCTTGCGGTTCGCGGAGCGCGCGCCAATCTCGCTCATTTCGGCTTTCCCGATGTTGCAGCCATCGGGGATATTCGCCAGCTTGGCGGGGCCTACGATACGGCCATCCTCGATATGCCGTACAATTTATGCTCCAAGCTGCCGCCGGACGAGCAGCTGGCCATGCTGGCTAGCGCCCGCAGGCTCGCTTCGCGGGCGGTCATCGTGACGACCGAGGATATCGATGCGATGCTCCAGCGTGTCGGTTTTCGGATTACCGACCGGTGCGTCGTACGCAAGGGAGCTTTTGCCCGGCATATTCTTGTATGTACTTAAAAACGCTTATGATAGGGAACTCTTTACCTGCCGCGGTGTCGGAGGGAAGGGTTCTTTTTCATTTTCATTTTCATGATAAGTTTCAAGTGAAGATGTAAAGGTTATTGCACTGTAAGTGCCAAGGACAGCATATCATACGAACAGGTAGTCCGAAGGACACGCTTCCGCTTCCGGCAACCGGTCGGGTCAGGAAGCTGGCTGCAGAGCGATCCATGTATACCCTAAGGAGGTAGGTAAAGATGAATACGCTGTTAAGGTGGTTGAATGTAGTGAGTTTGCTTGCGGTGCTTGTGGTGAACTGGCTCGCCACGGCGCTGCCGATAAACGGAAAGACGACGGGCCAAATTTCGGCGATGTTTCCTGTCCCCATAACCCCGGCACCCTATGCATTCTCCATATGGGGGCTCATCTATGCTCTTCTTATTGTCTTTGTCATCGTTCAATTTGTGCCGAGGGCGCGGGACGCGGAGGAGATCACGAGCATCGGTCCGTGGTTTATCGTCAGTTGTTTTTTTAACATCAGCTGGATTCTGCTGTGGCAATACTTATATATTACATCCTCCGTTTTTGCCATGCTGGGTCTGTTGCTATCTCTGGCCGCCGTTTATTGGAATACGCATAAGCAGGGCTGGTCCTCCGATCCGTTGATCCGCTGGGGAGTGCAAATACCGTTCAGTATTTATCTCGGATGGATCACGATAGCGGCAATCGTCAACATTGCGGTAGCCCTGTATGCTGTGGGGTGGAAGCCTTTCGGTTTATCGGAAACGGCATGGACAATGCTGCTGATTCTAATCGCTTTCCTGGTGGCGGTAGCGGTGGGGCTGCGGTTTCGCGACCCTGCTTACGTGCTGGTTGCCGTTTGGGCGTTGATTGCCGTAGGCGTGGCGAACAAAGGAGAGGCGCCAATCGTGTACACGGCTTGGGCTGCGGCTGTTCTTCTTTTTATTTTCTCTATCGGACTGATAGCGAATAATCGTTCCCATAATGGGAAATTTAAACTACATAGTTGATCACATGAATGCAGCGAAAACATAGCCGACCTTCTGCAGCGGAAGGGGGAAGCCGGGGAGATGCGCCGTTGTGCTGTCCGGTAGCGAAACCACTCGCACCTCCACTGCTGTCGTACGCTTGGATTTGAAAGCGCCTCGAAAAAGCCTCCCTCGACCTGAACCGCCTAGGATGCCAGGCTGGGGTATTTATTGGATACACCCGGCTTGTTCATAAGCCCAACCCTACCTCATTAAAGGAGTAGATATCCACGTGCTGACCCTTATAACTGTAGCTGCCCTGTTGATTATATCGATGGAAACACCGTCCTTAATCCGGCAAAGGAAATGGAAGGAGCTGGCAATGTTCTCCGGATTTCTCGTTTCGGGCTTGGTTCTCGGTGTACTTCTGGTGCTGCAATTCGCTTATTCAGAGCCGGGAAAGAGTCTGGAAGCCGTGTTTAAGCCGGTCAGCCAGCTGTTGATTCAATAAGGAGGGCGCAGCATGGGGAAGGAATCCGAGCCGTCCCGTCGAAACAAAGTATAACTTATTCTGCTTCTTACAAAAGGGGGTGTTGTGCTTTGCCGGATTGGTCTTATCAGACGATATTTCGCCCTTTGCTGTTTCAGCTTCCTTCGGTGCTGGCGAGGGATTTCACTCTCAAGGCAATGGGAGGCTTGAGCCGTCTGCCTGGAGGGAGCCTGCTTATCAAAACACTCGGACACTCGGAGTCCTTCCCGATTCTGGCAAGCGAGCTGGCGGGCATCCGGCTGCGCTATCCGGTGGGCTTGTCGGGGACTCTGGATCCGACGGGAGCGGCCCACCGGGCTATGGCGCAGTTTGGCTTCGGCTTTATCGAGATCGGGCCTGTGACTGTAAATGAAGTGAAGGCTGCCGGACCCATCCTGCGGGAGGCGGAGCAGGAATTAATCGTGTATCCCGATGCCCAAGCGAATGCGGGCTTGGACAACACGGTGCGCCGTCTGCAACGCAAGCCGGGCCACGATCTGCCGCTCATGCTGCGTGCCCGGAGCGTCCGCGGCCGCTCCCCGCAGGAGGCGCTTCAGGAGCAGCGGATCCTGATCGAGCGGCTTGCGCCTTATGCGGCGGCGCTGTATATCGACTGCCTCGACGAGGCATGGTCAGTCGAGGAGACGCTGGCGCTGCTCGACGCCGTGAGGGAGCACGCCGGCCGCCTTCAACGCGGAGCCGCCACTAAGCTCCGGAGCGGCGAGCGGCCTGCCGCAGCTCTCCAAGTCAGCCCAGCGGCACCGCTGCCGCTGCTGCTCTATGTTCCGCTTCGCTATCCGGAGGAGAAGCTGCTCCCGCTGCTGGCGGCGATGTCCGCTGGCAGCTGGTGCGGCTTCGTCGTCGGCGAAGCGGTGGAGACCGACGAGGGCGCGGCCCTCGTCGGAGCGTCGGGCAAGCCGGCGTGCCTCGACAAGGTGCGTTTGCTCCGCGGGCAGCTAGGCCCGCAGGTGCCCGTCGTTGCAGCGGCCGGGGTTCACGAGCCGCTGGATGCATTAGACCTGCTGCACGCCGGTGCAAGCTATGTGCAGCTGCACAGCGGCCTTGTGTACGCAGGTCCGGGGCTGCCGAAGCGGATCAACGAAGCGATCGCGGAGCAAAAGCTCGGATCGGTCCCGGAGCCGGCCGATCCTTCTTTTTGGCACAGCTGGGGCTGGATGTGTCTGCTCGGCATCGGCATGATGATCGGCGGCCTGCTGGCCTGGATCATTGCAGCGACGACCGTCGTGCTCCCGTATGACATCCAATATTTAGGGATGGGGCCTTCCTCCATTGCGCAGGCCAATGCTCTCGTGCTCGGGTTTATGTCGCATGATCGGGTCACGCTGGCCGGAACGATGATCTCCATCGGCATTTTATATTTTCAGCTCGGCCGTTACGGAATGCGCAAGGGCCAGCATTGGGCCAAAACCGCCTTATTGACCTCAGGTCTGGTAGGCTTCAGCAGCTTTTTCCTGTATTTGGGTTACGGCTATTTCGATCCGCTTCATGCGGCGGCGGCAGCCGTCCTGCTTCCGATGTTCATTCTGTCGATGCGCAGCCCGGGCGACCTTCCGTCCCGTGAAGGGACGAACCTGCATAATGACCGGTTATGGCGGAGGGCCCAATGGGGTCAGCTGATGATGGTGGTGTTAGGCTTTGCCCTGGCCATCGGCGGCATCGTGATCTCTATCGTAGGGATTACACGGGTATTTGTGCCGGAGGATCTGGCCTATTTATGTGCGACCCCGGCGATGCTGTCCGAAATAAACGAGAGGCTGATTCCTTTGATCGCGCATGACCGCGCCGGCTTTGGAGGTGCCTTGTTCTCGAATGCGGTAGCCCTTCTGGCCTCAGCTCTTTGGGGAATTCAGCAGGGCCGGCGATGGCTCTGGTGGACATTTTTGCTGGGGGGCTTTCCCGGCTTTCTTGCCGGCTTCAGTGTACATTGGGAAATTCAGTACACCAATTTCTGGCATTTGCTCCCCGCGTATTTTGCCGCAATGCTGTATGTGACGGGGCTTGTACTGCTCTATCCATATATGATGAGCAGGCCCGCCGCAGTTAGACGGTCTGACGCCGATGCAAGTCATACGGGATATGCCAATTTTTAAAAACATAACATTCATGTCAGAATTCCTTACAATTGTGATAAAATGATAAGGACTCGTTTCATGTCCAGAGTCCGGTGAATCGGCGAGGAACAGCTGGAATCGTGATGGCTCCACACGCGCGGCGGGCAATCCTTCACCGGGCTTTTCGCACCATCACAAGAGAGGGGAATTCCGATGAAAGCTAAAGGCTCCATAGGCTACTTGAAGCAGGAAATCATTAAAATTTATAACTCGATCAATCAAGAGATATTCGGGATCGGCATCCGGTCGCAGCGGCTTGAGGTGGCAGGGGACAAGGTGTATATTTTTGCGACCCATAAGCGGATTCCGGCCTTGAAAATACTGGACGAAACGAATCGCAGCCTGACAGCCAGCGTCGATGCGGCGGTCATGGATGCGAACAAAAAAATGCTCAAGCAAAAGCTGGAGGAAACGCTTGGCTTGCAAGTGCTTACCGTGCTGAAGGACTATGATCCGGTGACCGAATTTTCGGCGACCATCATTGTATTGGAGCACCCTTTGGAAGAAGGGTAGAAGGACGGATTGGATTTTTTTGAGCAGCCTACTTGTCAAAGGTTGTCCACTATGTTATATTAACTAACAACAAGATAACACATAAGTTTTTGTTCAGATGCTTCAAGTTAGTTGCATGTTACGTTGTTCTCGTTGCAAAGTTATTGGCATGGAGTCCATCTCCCCCTGAGATTCGGTGCTAATCCAAGGTTGAAGCGAGAAGCTAACCAACATAGCAGGTAATGAGGAACTCCAACGCTTCCGCTGGGAAGAGGAGAGCCTTACGACCGCTTATTATGACATATTACAGCCTGTTCCTAGGGCTGAACTATGCTCATGATGGCGGTTTTTTTGTACTCAAAATTCGATAAACAGACGATGGAAGGGGCAGCTGGGAATGAAGACAATACACCCTCAACACGACGTGGGATCGGTATTGACCGCTTTGAATGCCATAACAGGAGGAAGGGTGGTGATGGATTGGAATGAAGTGACGGCAGGAACGAATCCCTATGTGGTCACCAAGACCTCTAATATTCCGGGCAAAAGTGTTATCGAGATTCCGGGTCTCATCTTCGGGGACAAGCAGAAGCCGGTGCGGCGAATCGGAGTCGGCATGACGTTAACCGAGTCGGTTATCGAGCTGGCATCCGGGATGCAGCTGGATTTGGTTGTCGTACACCACCCGGTAGCGGATGCGGCGAGCTCCGGAGGCGTTCCTTTCGCTAACTATCTGCCCCTGTACGATTTGGCGTTAATCGAGCTGCATGAAGCCTTTCATGGCCTGCATCCGGGCGTGACGTTCCTGCATGGGCATCGAAAGCTGAAGACGGACATCTGCTTCGGCGGCATTCAAGGCAATGTGCTGCATCAAGGCGTTGCGCTGGAGGATGTACAAACCGTAAAGCATATCGTGCAGCGAATCGACAGGTGGATGGGCAGGCATCTGGATGAGGAGGTACTGGAGGCGGAGCGGAGGATCCGTGGAGAGGCTTCCTTGCAGGAAGCGAATTTAATGAACCCGGTGCAGGTTTTAAGTGGGGATCTGGACAGTCCCGTGAAGCATGTGCTTCATTTCTTTCCGCATTCCGGATTTACGGTGGAGCATCTGAAGCAGGCGCTCAGCCTGTATCCTGAGACGGATACGATTATCGTGAGTATCAGTCGCGTTCGGGAGCATAGCGAGCTTGTGCAGTACGCGAGGCGGGCCGGGTTAAATTTTATCGTCGGGAATTCGCATTCGCTTGAGATTTTGGAGAACGGGCTGCCGCTTGCTTACGCGCTCGAATGGATGCTGCCGGGCGTAGAGCTGTTTTTGCTAAAAGAGCGGGTCACCGCGGTACCTTTAATGCAGGTAGGGAATCAGACGATGGTTGAATATGGCAAAAGCATGGCCGAGCAATATTTGGTTGCGGGCCGTGAGCAAGCCGTTCATAAATAAGAAGCTCAAAACCTTGGGAGGGGACCGAACGATGAAGATGAACAGACGAGCAGGGATGTTATTATGTGCAATCATGCTGGTGGCCGCTGCTGTAGGCTGTGGTAAGGAGGACAAGAAGCCAGCGGCTCCAACAGCCGCTCCGGTCGTGGAGTCCAAGTCTGCGGAGAAGCCGCCGGAGATGAAGACCGTACGTTTTTCCGAGGTTATCCGATCCATTTTCTACGCTCCGCATTATATCGCCATGGAGAAGGGCTTCTTCAAGGAAGCCGGGATCAACATCGATATGAATACGGCACAGGGCTCGGATAAGGGAGCTGCGGCTTTGTTGGCGGGTGCGGCGGACATCTCGCTGGTCGGTCCGGAGACGGCGATTTATATTTTTAACCAAAAGGGCGATAAAACGCTGAAAATTTTCCACCAGCTCACGTTCAAGGACGGCTCGTTCCTGTTGTCGAGAAATAAGATGAACACCTTCAAATGGAGCGATCTGGAGGGGAAAAACATCATCGGCTGGAGGCCTGGCAGCGCGCCGCAGATGGTGTTGAACTCCAAGCTGATCCAGGAAAAGGTAGCGAAGGCGGATGTGGTGACGAACATTGCCTCGACGGCGATGGCGGGGGCTTTTACAAGCGGCAAGGGCGATTTTATTCAAGTGTTCGAGCCGATTGCCTCTACCTTGGAGAAGGAAGGCAAAGCATATTACGTCGCTTCGATGGGAGAGGGCTTCGGCCAGTTCCCGGAGACCTCTTATGTTGCTACAGCAGATTATTTGAAGAACAATGCGGATACGGTGCAAAGGTTTTCCAATGCGCTGGTCAAAGCGACGCAATGGCTGGATACGGCCTCGAAGGATGAGATTGCGGCAGCGCTGGCGCCGTATTTTGAAGGAACGCCGAAGGACATTATCATTCAATCCGTGGAACGGTACAAAAAGCAAGGGACCTGGAACGCGAATCCCGAGCTGACCGCGGTGCAATTCGATACGCTGCAGCATGTATTGATCGAGAATGGTGTCCTGAAGGCAGAGCAGAAGGTGAAGATGGAGGATGTCGTTGACATGACCTTCGCGAAGAAAGCGGGGAAATGAGTATGGCACAAATTGAACTGCAGCAGGTGGCGCTTCGTTATTTTACGATGAAGCAGGAGACGGAAGCGCTGAGGGATATCGATATTAGCATTGAAGCGGGAGAGTTTATTAGCATTGTAGGACCGAGCGGCTGCGGCAAAAGCACTCTGCTGTCGCTCATCTCGGGTATGATCAAGCCGACAGCCGGCAGGGTGAGTATCAACGGGCAGGAAGTGAACGGAACCTCGCGAAGCGTCGGGTATATGCTGCAGCACGACCATCTGCTGGAGTGGAGGGATGTGCTCAGCAATCTGATGCTGGGGGCCGAAATTCGCCGCATGGATAAGCGTGCTGCGGAGCGCAAGGCATTGGAGCTGCTGGAGCGCTATGGCTTGGGCGGCTTCGCCCACCATAGCCCTGCGCAGCTGTCCGGAGGCATGCGGCAGCGTGTGGCGCTGATCCGTACGCTCGTGACGGAGCCGGATATTTTGCTGCTCGACGAGCCGTTCTCGGCATTGGATTACCAGACGCGGCTGGCGCTGGCGGATGAGATTGCATCGATTATCAAGGATCAAGGCAAGACGGCGATTCTGGTTACGCACGATATATCGGAGGCGATCTGTATGGCCGATCGTGTGATGGTGATGTCCAAAAGACCAAGCACGATCTCAGCCGTTCACCGGATGGAGTTCGAGGAAGGCCCGGATTTGACGCCTTGGCAGAAACGGGAAGCGGGACGCTATCATACGTATTTCAATACCATATGGGAGGAGCTGCAGGGACATGTCGTCAGTACAGGCTCATGAATCATCGCTTCAAGGAAGCTCTGCGGGAATGAATGCCGATCGGAGGATGCAGGTCGGCTCCTCTTCGCCGGCTTCGCCTCCAGGCTCAGGGCCTACCGAGGCTTACAAGGCTTATTTGCGCAAACAAAAGCGGCATCGCAATACGATCCGGGGGATGCAGCTGCTGGTTCTGCTCGTCGTACTTGGCTTGTGGGAGCTTGCGGCGGATTGGAAGTGGGTGGATTCCATGCTTACGAGCAAGCCGTCTCAAATTGTGACCTCTTTCCGCGAGCTGCTGGGGCAAGGCCAACTGCTGCACCATACATGGGTGACGACGCTGGAAACGATCATAGGGATAGTGGTCTCGATGGTGCTCGGGACGGTCATTGCTATTGCTTTTTGGTGGTCATCCTTTACCTCCAGAATTTTGGATCCGTACATGGTTGTACTGAACGCGCTGCCTAAGGTGGCGCTCGGTCCCATCTTTTACATTTGGCTCGGAGACCGGTATTCGATCTATGGCATGGCGATAGCCATCTCTCTTATCGTCACGATTATGATGATTGAGTCCGGGTTCAAGGAGATCGGCAAGTCGAAGCAAAAGCTGATGGAGTCGTTCGGTGCGACCCGGTGGCAAACGCTGCACATGGTGCTGCTGCCCGCGAGCATACCGAATATCGTTGCTGCATTGAAGGTCAATGTAGGTCTGACGCTTGTAGGGGTCATCATGGGAGAGTTCCTCTCCTCCAAAGCGGGCCTGGGCTTCCTTATCATCTATGGTGGCCAAGTATTCCAGATGCATATGGTGATGACGAGCATTGTGATTCTGGCGCTGCTGTCGATCGTTCTATATGGCCTGGTGACGGTGCTGGGACGGATGGCGATGCGGAAATATCATTTTGATTCGTGATGGCTTTGCTGGACAGATGCAATTAACGCTTGGGAGGCGTGGATTGCATTTGTCTTTTTTTATGGCTACAAGTCCAATCACTCTTCTGTTGCCGGCATATACTTTGAGTAGATTGTGTACAGGAGGTGAAGATAATGTCAATTCAATTTCTTGACTCCAGAATATCTGAGCACCGTAATGACAGTTCAGGTACAGAGCTTGTACCCGCAACGCCTTCTACCCTCTTTGGAGATATCGGACTGCAAACTGCTGCAGCTGTAGGTACACCAAATGAAAGTAATGTCCGTATCGAGCTTTGGGGAACGATCGGAGTCAACGGCGGAGCACCGAACAGTGTGACGGTTTACGTTCAAAGAGGGGGTTCTGCTGTCTTTGGGTCCGGGGTCATCATCTATGTAGGTACCGAGGATTTAAAGGATGGTCCCGGGAACCAGATCATTTCCTTCCATGCCGTGGACTTTCCGCCGGCTATCTTTGTGGCCAACCGTGAAATTCGTTATACGATGTTTGTGGCTAAAACCGGGGCGCCTGACGTGATTTTGCAAGGGCCTGTAAGCTTTAGCGGGATTGCGCAAGCAGGAACCACTACTTCTTAATAATCTTACCGCAGGCGAAAAATATAGGACGAGGCAGGGGATACCTGCTCCGTCCTATTTCTGCTTTGCTAGATGCTGAAGCCATACATAGATTGAAGCTGAAATTTGCCGGTCAGTACAATATCGTGCGATTTTTATATAAGTACTTGATTATATAACTAAATTATTATATATTAATTTCGCACCATTTATCGCAAGGAGGCCAGCTATGGATACGATCCTGGAAATGTCCGACACATTCAAGCTATTGGGTGATAAAACGAGGCTGACTATCGTCGCTCTGTTGAAAGAACGGGAGCTATGCGTGTGTGATATTGTCGACGCTGTCGGTATCTCCCAGCCGGGAGTGAGCCAGCATTTGCGCAAGCTGAAGCAGGCGGGCTTGGTTCATGAGAATCGCAAAGGGCAATGGATTTATTATTCTTTGAATAGGGAGGGAAATTCGTATGTCCAGGACGTGTTGGCGCATCTCCCTTCGATGCAAGAGAAGCTTCAAGTGATGAATAACTGTTGTGATTAATATGGAGGAACGAAGACGATGGCATTTATTGCATGTATTATTTTTCTTATTACCTTAACCTTCGTCATCTGGCAGCCGCGGGGGCTGAGTATTGGCTGGTCCGCTTCAGGCGGAGCGGTACTGGCGCTCCTGTTCGGAATCGTCAGCTTTGCGGATGTCGGTACTGTGACAGGCATTGTATGGAATGCTACCTTGACGTTCGTGGCGATTATCCTGATCTCGCTTGTACTTGATGAGATCGGCTTTTTTGAGTGGGCAGCCTTACATATGGCTCGTCGGGCGCAGGGGAACGGAAAGCTGATGTTCGTGTACATTATTCTTTTGGGTGCGGCGGTATCGGCTTTGTTTGCTAACGACGGTGCGGCGCTTATTATTACGCCTATCGTGCTCGCTATGGTTCGCGCGTTGAAATTTAATGACAAAACCGTGCTTCCGTTCATCATGGCGAGCGGATTTATAGCGGATACCGCGTCCTTGCCTTTTACGATCAGCAATTTGGTCAATATCGTTTCTGCGGACTATTTCGGCGTCGGTTTTGTGGAGTATGCCAGCCGGATGCTCGTTCCCACCTTTTTCTCGGTGGCTGCCAGCTTGGCTGTGCTGTATGTGTACTTCCGTAAAGGCATTCCGGCGTCCTACCCGCTCGCGCAATTGAGAAATCCGGGCGATGCGATTAAGGACAAGGTGCTTTTTGCATGGTCCTGGGTCATTCTGGGCGTATTGATGATCGCTTACTTCGTGAGCGAGTTTCTGGACATTCCGGTTTCGTTGATCGCGGGAATCGCGGCCATCGCTTTCCTGCTTGCGGCCAGGAAGAGTCCGGTCATAGATACGAAAAAGCTGGTAAAAGAGGCCCCGTGGACGATCGTGATCTTTTCCATCGGGATGTATGTTGTTGTTTACGGCTTGCGGAATGCAGGGTTGACCGATATTTTAGGCCGGCTGATTCAAGCGGTAGCCGATCATGGTCTCCTTGCGGCATCGGTAGGTATGGGGTTTATAGCGGCGATCCTGTCCTCTGTCATGAATAACTTGCCGACGGTATTAATTGATGCCTTAGCGATAAAGGGCACCCAAACGGAAGGGGTTATTCGTGAGGCCTTGGTGTATGCGAATGTGATCGGTTCGGACCTGGGTCCCAAAATTACGCCGATCGGCTCCCTCGCGACGCTGCTTTGGCTTCATGTATTGGCCAAGAAGGGTGTCCGGATCGGCTGGGGGGCTTATTTCAAAGTCGGGATCATTTTAACCGTGCCCACCCTGCTGATCACGCTCATCGGTCTTTCGTTATGGCTGTACTTGATTCAAGCATCCCGTGTGAATGTATGGTTATTTATTGTCGCATTTGTGGCCGTCGTGACGATTGTTCTTCTGGCAGTGAAGGGGCTTCGCGGTAGCAAGCAGGCTAAAAGAAGGCATCAAGGGGCATAAGAGCAAGATCTACAAAAAAAGATGAAGAGGAGTAATACGTGACATGACTATGGAGAACAAACCTTTTGTTTACTTTCTATGCACAGGCAACTCCTGTAGAAGTCAGATCGCCGATGGATTTCTGAATGCGCTGGGCGGTCATTTATATGAAGTGAAAAGCGCCGGCCTGGAAGCGCATGGCTTGAACCCAAGAGCGGTTCAGGCGATGCAAGAAGCGGGTGTGGATATTAGCAAGCATACCTCCAATGTAATTGACCCTGAGCTGTTGAATCGTGCGGATTATGTCATCACACTGTGCGGGCATGCGGACGAGCATTGTCCGGTCATATCGAACCAACAGGTTGTGAAATGGCACTGGGGCTTTGAAGACCCTGCGAAAGCTGTGGGAACGGAAGAAGAAATTATGGCTAAGTTCCGTGAAGTACGGGATGAGATCAGGAAGCGGATCGAGCAATTCCTTGCGGAAGGGAAGTAGGACGGTTGGGTTGACATAGAAAGGAGGAACTGAGGCTATGGAGAAAAATTACCAAAGTTTGCTGGAGGATAAAATCTATTTCGGCGGCGCGGCTGATGTGGAAGCGATGATTAAGAATGAAGGGGTAGAGGTCATCGTTGATTTGCGCGGCGAAGCGGTCGAGAGTGCCTATCCTTCGGCTCAAGTGGAATGGATTCAGGTGCCGCTTGGCGATGCTGCGGAAACTCCGCAAGCCCCCTTGTTTCAACAAGCGATCGAGCATGTGGTGGAAGCTTATAGAAACGGGAAAAAGGTCGGCTTTCACTGTGCCGGCGGTGGCGGAAGAACGGGTGCTGTAGCGGTCGGGACGTTAATTGCGTTAGGCAAGTGTCAAACGATGGATGAGGCGGAGGCTATGGCCAAAAGCATTCGCTCCAAGGTGAATATTAAGCCCCTGCAGCGTGAGGCGTTGAAGGAGCTATATAAATAGCTTTGCGTGGTTGCTATGCAGTTTGCTTCATGTACAATGAGGGTAAGGATGTTGTAAAAAGGAGTGAGCGCGATGATCATCCGCGAAACGGAACGGGATTTTGTGTTGGTCCAGCAGCATGATCATGCCCGGGTGTCCGGTGACGTGGCCGCCCGTATGGCGGCGTCTTATTTTGTGGACACAGGCTATGTGGACGATGTTCTGCTGGCGGTATATGAGCATGACCGCAGCTGGATTCGTTTGGATGAAACGCCGATATGGAATGACGGGGAGGGGCTTCCTTTTTCGTTCATGGATTATCCGCTCTTACCCAAGCTCGCGATGTATAAGCAAGGTATTGATGAAGTCGAGCTTCGGAATCCGTATGCGGCCTTATTATGCAGCATGCATTATGCGTCCTTTCGGATTTTTGAAACAAGCGACCGACCCGAATGCGTCGAATTTCATGACCATGAGGTCGAGAGGCAGGCGCGAATCAAGAGTGAGCGGAGCTCACTGGATGCCGAAGCGCTGCAAAGTCATATTCAGCTGCTGCAGCTATGCGATGATATTTCGTTGTATGTTTGTTTGAACCGGCCTGGCGCAGCGAAAGAACAAGAGCATCCCTGGTACCGGGACGGCTTTAGGAGCTATGACCGGATTACGGGGGACCCGGGGCGGCGTCTCGTTGCCCATTGGGTGAGTGAGCAGGAAATTCAGATTACCCCGTCGCTGTTCCAGGCTTCCTTTGATGTATCCCTGAAGCTGAAGCGGGTTCCAAAAAGCCTGGTGGCAGAGGCTGGGATCGGCGATGCGTACAAGAGGACCGGGTGGGAAGAGCAGAAGATCACCTTTAGGTAACGCCGGCTTGATAAAATGAGAAACCCACCTTTTTAGGCGAGCAGCCTTAAGGTGGGTTTTTGTCATGATACGAGGAAGAGGAGGTCAGCCCGGCAGCTTCACAACCACTTTGCGTACCTGTAACGCTGAGGGCGTGGCACAGCAAGGCTGGTGCAGCTCCCCAGGGAAAAATAGGGCGAACGTGCCCGGCTTCAGCAATAAACGGAGTGCCCCTTCTACCGGCTTGTAGAAAAAGTGGTCCTCCATAGGGCGCGCAACGGAAACTGCCTCCTGCTTCCCGTCATCCCTCGCATACCCTATCTCTTCTTCGCCTGCAATGCAGTAATGAATGTCCAGATGCCGTTCATGCCTTTCGAAAAGGACATCATGCTCCGGCTCGAGGGCTGCCGTCTTGATCACGAGAAGCGCATCCTCACTCCACAGAGGGAGCGGATAGCTTCCGTCAACCCACTGCTCCAAAGGGGTTTCATGTATCCATGTGAGCACTGCCTCCAATTTCGGGGAGAGTCCGATGCGGTCTCTGTCCCAATCGTTGAAATCCGCATAGATCATGCAGTTATCCCTCTTTCCTCTAAAATGCCGCCGCCGCTGCTTCCCGTTTCGCCGAAGCTTGCCGCCAATGGATGGCGCTACCGGACAAGCAGCAGCAGTCCGCCTGCGATCGGGGTGACAACCATTGCGGTCCGCAGCAGTACGCGCGGTGCCCGTTTGGTGAACTTGGCTCCGATGTAGGAGCCGGTCATCGTTCCTGTGACGACCTGCAGCAGCAGCGTCCAGTCCAGGAAGCCGGCCTGCAGGAAGCCGGCGGAGCCGCACAAGGCAATCGGCAGGATGACGACCATCGTCGTCCCTACCGACTGGCGAAGCGGGAGTCTGAACAGAATCAGCAGCGCCAGCTGGATGAAGGGTGTAGACCCGATGCCGAACATCCCGGATAGACCGCCGGTAACGATGCCGGTCATGCTTGATTTGGACCAGAAGCCGGGGCGGTCTGTGACGGAGCGTTCCTCAAAGGCTGATTCGCTGCGCCCTGCAAAGCTTAGGCGCGTGCGCAGCCAGATAAGAAATCCGGAGAGCAGCAGCATGCCGCTCGTCATCCAGACTAGATGGCTCCCGTCGATCCAACGAGCGACATACGTGCCGCCGTAAGCTCCAAGGGCGCCGAATATTCCGATGCTCAGCCCTGTCTTGAGCAGGGCGTTGCCTTCCTTGAAATGACTGATGGAGCCGGATAGCGTGGTGAAGATCATGGCCGCAATGGAGGTGCCGAGGGCGGTATGGATGGGAATGTGGAACACGGCAACCAGCAGGCCGATAATAAAGCCGGACCCGCCGGTTCCCGCAAATCCAAGAATCATGCCCATGAAGAACATTGTGAATAGGATCGCCATGGAAGAATACACTCATTTCTGTCTAGTGAATCCGTTTCGATGCGTATTCACGGATTCAACGGATTCACCGGGTTTTAGGCGTATTGCCGGTAAAAATCAGGGCGCATATCGCTGCGGTTACGGTTGTGCCCGTTTTCACGAACGAAACGCAGGTAGTCCAGATCCAAGTCTCCTACAACGACGCTCTCTACGTTAGGCTCGCCTTGGGCAATGATCCCGTTGGGCGTTCCGATCATCGGCTGGATCGGCGAGTAGATGCCGCTTTGGCCGGTAAACGCGAAACCGTATGGCACGTTCGGCGGGAACGGGATGGAGCCGATCAAATGGCTGTTCAGCACGAACACCTGGTTCTCGCTGGCTCTGGCCTGAGCGAACATGATATTGCGCGAGCGTCCCCATTCGTCCAGGCAAGCGGTCGGGGCCAGGATGATCTCGGCACCCAGCTTCGTTAAAATACGGGCGACCTCTGGAAAGGAGCCGTCGTAGCATATCGAGATGCCGTACGTCACTCCTTCGTATTCAAACACGTCCAGCTTATCGCCCGGGGTCGTCATGGATTTGTTGTACACCATCTCATAGGAAGGGTGGATTTTGCTCTGTGAGAATATTCGGCCGTCCGGCGTAAACACGAAAGCAGTGTTATAAAATTTATCGTCCGCTTTATGGTGAGTGAAGTGGGAGCCTGCGGCGAGCACGATGTGGTATTCGGCAGACAGCTTGAGGCACAGCTGTTGAATCGATTCGGTGTATTCCTTGGCGAACTGCTCGAAAATTGGATAGTGGGCCTCCAGATTCGGTGCGTCCAGCTTGCGCAGCGTTAGCAGCTCCGCGGTAAAAAACTCCGGCAGCAGCAGCAGCTTGGCGCCTTGATTGGCGGCGGATTCGACGTGCCAGCGTACGTGCTCCTCAAATTCCTTGAACGAGGTTAACATTTTCAAACGATATTGGCTGCTTGCTACTCTCATGTGTAAAAGCTCCTCTCAGTTCGCTCGTAGGGTCCAGGTTTTTCAAAAACTGCATCATGCGGGGGTTCGGGTTCCCGAACAGCTCCTCGGGCTTCCCGTCGCCGGTGATCGCGCCGTTCTCCATGAACAGCACGCGATCGGACACGTTGCGGGCAAAATTCATTTCGTGGGTGACGACAATCATCGTCATGCCTTCGGCGGCCAGCTTCACCATGATTTCCAATACTTCATGGACGAGCTCGGGATCCAGCGCCGAGGTCGGCTCATCGAACAAGATGACCTTGGGCTCCATCGCAAGTGCCCTTGCGATGGCAACCCGCTGCTGCTGGCCTCCGGAGAGGTTGGCGGGGTATTCGTTGATTTTGTCGGCGAGGCCGACTTTGCCGAGCAGCTCTTTGGCCTTTTGGATGGCGGCGTCCCGCGGCATTTTTTTGACAATGCAAGGACCTTCAATAATATTTTGCAGCACGGTTTTATTGGGCCAAAGGTGGAATTGCTGAAATACCATGCAAACCTGCGTCCGCAGCCACGTCAGCTTCATCTGGGAGAAGAAGTTCAGCTTGCCCCGGGCGTTCGTCGCATATTTCACAGGCTGGCCGTCCACATGGATATCGCCTTCGGAAGGCACCTCCAGCATATTGATGCAGCGAAGCAGCGTGCTCTTGCCGGCTCCGCTCGGGCCGATAATGGATACGACCTGCCCCTCCTCAATGTGGAGGTTAATATCGCGCAGCACCGATTTATCTTTAAAGGTTTTGTTCAGCTTGTGAATTCGGATCATCGTGAAGCCCTCCTCTACTTTTTGTTCATTCGCAGCTTTTTCTCGATGAACGTTTGCAGCAGCATGATCAGGCTGGTCATGGTCAAGTAAACCGCACCGGCCACGCCGAGTGTCTCGGCTACGCTGTACGTGCTGTTGTAGGCCCGCTGCGCTGCCAGCATCAGATCCGGCACCGTAATGATGGACACTTGAGCAGACTCCTTCAGCATGATCACGCAATTGTTAATGTAAGGAGGGGTGATCAGCCGAACGGATTGGGGAATCGTGATGCGTACCATTTTTTGAATCGGATTCATGCCGACGGATTCCGCCGCCTCCAGCTGCCCTTTGTCTACCGACATCAGCCCGGCCCGGATAATCTCGGACTTGAAGGAGGCGGAGTTGAGCGACATGGCCACAAGGCCTGCAACAAAGGCGGTTAGCTTGATGTCGAAAGGTGTAGCGTAGTAAATCCAGAATAAGGTCAGCATCAGCGGTACGCCGCGGAACACCCATACGTAAATGAACGAAATGCCGTTCAGAAGGCGGAAGCTGGATAAGCGCATTAATGCGACGAAGTAGCCTAGAAGGGTGGCGCAAATAATGGCGGAAATGGAGATGCGAAACGTAGTCAGGGCTCCCTGTAAATAAAGCTGCCAGTAATTCGATACGATGTCCCAGTTCATATGCAATCACTCATTTCAAGCTTATTATTTTGCAGGAGTTCCGATCCATTTGGCGATAAGCTTATCCAGTGAACCGTCTTTTTTCTTCTCTGCAATGACGCTGTTGATGATCGATTTCAGCTCATCCTCGTTTTTGCGAATGCCGACACCGATATCTTTGATGGCATATTGCTCGCCAACGATTTTGAGCGGAATTTCGCTTTTATCGTTCTTTATATAGTCCATCGCGGCTATGTTGCCTGCGGTATAAACCTCGATCCGTCCGGCCTTCAAATCCGTCAACGCTTCAGCGTGGCCCGGATACTCTTTCAGCTCCTTGTAGCCGCCCAATTCCTTGATGATGCTGTGCGTGCCGGAGCCTCCGATCACACCGGCTACCAGACCTTGCAGATGCTGGACGTCCTTCACGGTGGTGTTATCTTTTTTGACGACAGCCACGGCGCCATCGGACAAATATTTGTCGGAGAAATCGATCGCTTTTTTCCTGTCGTCCGTCATGGTGAGGCCGGACATCACCAGATCGAATTTCCCTGCATTCATGCCCGGGATCAAGCCTGCCAGGTTCCCGGGTACAAATTCCGCTTTCACACCCAGCTTATCGGCGATCGCGTTCCCGATTTCGATATCGAGCCCGGCGATTTGCCCTTGTTCATTCATGAAGGTGATGGGGCGGAAATTTCCGCTGGTAGCTATGATGAGCTTACCGCGTTTTTTGATTTGCTCGACGGTGCTCTCTTTGGCGCTTCCGCTGCTTCCCGAGCTGGCTGTTGCTGCTGCGGGCTCGGCCGGTTTGGCTGCCGTACCTGCTGTCGTTCCTCCTCCGCATGCCGCTGTAACGAAGCCCAAAGCGGCAACCATCAAAATCATACTGAATTTTCTCATCTCCAACACTCCCTTTGTGTAATTTGTTTGGTATCTATATGTCACATTATATATCATGAATTAAAAAGAAAGCATTGTGAAGTATTCACAAAAAAGATGCTGCTCCTTGGCGTCAATTCACAGTGTCTACCTGAAAAAAAGCTGTGTAACCCGGATTTTACTGCTATTTTGCTCGTGTTTTTTTGTGATCATCATACAATAAACGCTTCTATCAATTGAATATTAATGTTATATTATATGACATATAAAGGGTGGGGGAAGGTGCTGTGCATGGAAGGGATTACCATACGGGAATTGCTGTATCGCAAGCCGAATCTGTTCGACAAACAGCCTATCATTGCCGGGTCGTCCGGACTGGATCGCATGATTACAAACATTAATGTGATGGAAGTGCCCGATGTATACAATTGGGTTCGCAAGGGGGACCTGCTGCTTACGACGGCTTACTCCATCAAGGATAATCCGCTGGCCCAGGAGGAACTGATTCCCAAGCTTAGCGAGGCGGGGATCTCTGCTATCGGGATTAAGACGAAGCGCTATCTGGAGAAGGTGCCCGAGAGCATGATTCGAATGGCCGATGCCTACGCTTTTCCGATTTTGGAGCTCGCATTTGAGGTGGGGTATTCTCAAACCATCTCCGAGGTCATTGAGGAAATTATCGACCGGAAGGCCAGAGGCTTGATGGAGCTGCACCGCTGCATTCAACTGCTGACCGATTCTTTGGTGCTGGGCGAGCATTGGTCAACGCTAGTCGAAACGATCGCGCGGTGCATGAACATGCAGGCGGCGCTCATCACAAGCCGGCGGGAGGCGTATTCGACGGATTCTTCGTATCAGCCCGTCTGGCCTGACATACGGGAGCCGCTAGCCTCTTCCGCGGATGCGATCCCTGCTCTGGAAGGCAGCAGTCTTGGCTTCGTATGGCCTGGGGATGCGACCAAAAGGTTCATCCCCATTCAGAGAAATAACGAGGTGCTGGCGTACCTGATTTGCTGGGATAGGGCTAACGAAGGGGGGACCGCGACGTTTTCACTGGCTATCCAGCATGCCGTGAGCCTGCTGACCTTGCAGCTGTCAAAGCAGCAGGCGCTGAACCATGCGGAGGATAACCAGAAGGAAACATTTCTGAAGATGTGGCTGTTAGGCGAGCTGCAGGATCAGCAGGCCGTTCATTTGCATGCTGCGGTCGCCGGCATCCAGCTTCAAGCGCAGTACCGCGTAGGGGTTACCTCGAGGGTGGGGGCACAAGGGGCGGCTAAAGCATTCGACAAGCTGAAGCTGCAGTTCATAACCGAAGGGATTTTATCGGTTGCTCTTGGGGAGGAGTGGGTGCTTCTGATCCCTGTCACCGGGGAGGAGGACGACCGTCAAGTCGAAGGGGTGAAGAAGCGGCTGGCCGGTCTCAGAAAGCTGCTGAAGCCGTACAGCCTGTGCATGGGCATCAGTGAATCGCAGTCTATCGAGCATATTCACCAGGGATACCAGCAGGCCTGCACCTCCCTGGAGCTGGGGGCTATTGTCCAACCGGAGGAGACAATCTGGTTCTACGGACAGCTTGGCATGTATCCGCTCGTGAATCTGCTGGCAGGAGAAGACAGTGCCAAACGCAGGCTGCTGAATCAGCTGAAGCCGCTTGAGGATCACGATGACAAACACCAGTCAAGGCTCATTGAGACATTGATCGCCTATTTGAAGCACGATGCGAATATTAAAGAAACGGCCCAGACGCTCTTCTGCCACTATAACTCGGTTGTGTACCGGCTTGAACGGATTTCATCGCTGCTGAAAGCGGACTTGAAGGACCCCGAGGTGAAGTTCCAGCTGCAGCTGGCGCTGAAGGTATACCGTATCGCGCAAAAAAAAGAAGCCTCGACTTAGGAAGTCAAGGCTCGGATGGAATAAAAAAGCTCCGCTGCCGTTGGCTGCATCGGCTATTTTTGCTCCTGATGGATCGTGTAGCGGACGCTGCCCAGCTCCGGGCTGCGCATTTCAATGACGTCTCCGACCTGGCAAAGGCGCGGATTGGCCGGGGTGCCGGACAAAATGACATCGCCTTTGCGCAGCGTCATGATTTTCGAAATATGCGACACCTGCCAAGCAGGCGAAAACAGCATTTGCGAGGTGTTGTCGCGCTGTATGAGCTCTCCGTTGACCCACATCTCTAATGTGACGTCCGAAGGGCTGCTCACCTGCACCATCGGACCGATTGGGGTCATTTGATCGTACATCTTGAACCGGCCGTCGTCAAAATGGTCCGCAGCAGTCATATCATTGGCCAGGGCATAGCCGGCGACAACGGAAGCCGCCTCGTGCTCCTCGATATGCTTGCAGTCTTGACCGATAATGATAGCCATCTCAACTTCACAAATGAAGGCGCCCATCGCGGGTGAAACATAGACGGTATCGGAGAAGGTCAGACTCTCGGGAGATTTCAAGGACAGAAAAGGGTCGTCGGTATGCGTAATCCCCTTTTGCTCGCGAAAGGCTTTAAAATTCGGGCCAATCCCGATGATCTTGCTCGTTTTATCTCTTCCGTAAATCATAGAGCTGCTCCTTTGCAGTGATGTCTGTGAAAAAAAACGAGGCTACTCCAGCCGGAAGCCTCTGGCCTCCAAGAAAGGCCGGATATGTGCGCGGACCGGCTCGCGGTACTTATCCGCCAAGCCCTTGGACCATGTCGTCAAAACTTTGCCTTGGGTCCGCTCCTTGTAATATTCCCGGGTCACTTCATCGTAGGCTTCGATATCGCTGCGGGTACGGCCTGCATTGTAGGCATTCGGATGGTATACGGCAGGGCGGGCCAGCCGCGGACGGGACGAAGGGGCCTGATCGGGCACGCCGATGCACATGCCGAACACCGGGTATACAAGCTGAGGCAGCTCCAGCAGCTCGCTCACTTCCTGCGGCTTGTTCCGGATCCCGCCGATATAGCAGATGCCCAGGCCAAGTGACTCTGCGGCGACCGCGGCGTTCTGCGCAGCAAGCGCGGCATCGAGCGAAGCGACAAGGAAGCTCTCCGTATTTTGGTGGAAGGGCTGCTCATGCATGCTGACAGCGACCTGATTCCGGTACAAGTCGGCGCAAAATACGAGAAACAGGCCGCAATGCTCCACATAAGCCTGATTGCCGGTTAGCTCGGCCAACCGCTTCTTTTTGTCGGGGTCTGTGACGCCGATGATACTGTACGCCTGGACATTGCTTGAGGTTGATGCCATCTGGGCAGAGCCGATAATGCTGTCCACTTGCTCCCCGGAGAGAGGGGCATCCTTGAATTTACGGATAGAACGATGGTTGTGCAGCAGTTCGATGACGGAATTCATGGCTTAAACTCCTTTTGTTGGGACAGAGGGCCCGAGATTTGAGCTAATTTTATATGAACCGCCAAGGGGTGTCAACGAATGCAAAAAACCATTGACCAAAGGAACAAAACTTGCTAATATTAAAACATAGTTAACACATCGGAATAATATGATCTACCGGAAAACCGGAGAGCGCCGCGGTGTATGGGGGACTCTCTTTTTTTCTATATCATAAAGTTGACAATGATAATGAGAACCATTATCATTGTATTCAAAGGACAAGTGAGAATAATTATCAATGAATCCAGAGGAGGACTGCAGATGGCGTCCATATTAGTGGTAGGTGCGGATCATTTAGGAAATATGCCGGAACAGCTGGCTCATATAGGTTTTGATGATGTAATGCATATGTCGGGGCGCAAGTGCCAAATGGTGCGCAAGGGGATACCGGAGAGGGTAGATGCAGTGCTGGTGCTGACGGATTACATTAATCATAACTTGACGAAGGTCATCAAGCAGCAGGCCAAGGAGCAGGACTTGCCTATCTATTATGCCAAGAGATCCTGGTGCTCCGTCCAAAAAGCGCTATGCTCTTGCAAGCACGTCTGTGAAATGATGGGGCAGACCAAGCAGTAGTGGGGCCCTTATATAAGCTGTCCAGCACTCGCTGATATTCGCCAATTGTGCCGCGATCAGGTCATGAGTGCTTTTTTTGTATCCAAAAAACAGACAGCCTCGGCCGGCTGCCTGTTCTTCTGACGCGCTCATCTCAAAAGGCCTCGGTACGAAGATGTGCTGTGAGCTAGGAGTTGTTGTTAGACCGTTCCGCTCTAACGAAATTAATAAACCGTTTGGCTTCTTCCGGCGTCAATCTCATACCGTCCACAGTTAAGGCGAATTTCTCCAGGATATGCTCATTGGAAAGCTCTAACGCATCAACAAACTCGCGGACATCTTCATCCAGAACGCCGTGAGGATCTTCGGTTCTGCCGATCAGGTAGTCTATGGACACATTAAAGAGGTTGGCTATACTTACAATCGTTTCGTAATCCGGCTCTCTGCGGTTATTCTCGTAATGAGATAGAGAAGCACGAGTAATTCCTAATTTGGTCGAGAGCCCCTCCTGCGTCAGGGAATGTTTTTCACGAAGCGCTGCAATCCTTTCCCCGTACTTCATACATTATTAACCTCCAATTATGCTATCTTTGATGATGAAAAAAGTGAGAGAAAATGGGAAAACAACCTCTTGACATTGATACATATTGTATCGTATGTTAATGCTAGTGTACTTACTTGAATAAGGTGATTTACTTGAAAAACGTTGATATTAAAGACATTATGCAATAAGTGGAGGGCATGTGAAATGTGTGATATGTATTACATAATGTATCATGAGTTTATTTTACCTAAAAATTCGATGATTGGGAAGATGCGAGATGAATGAAATGTTAAACGTTGCAATGCAGTCCCAGCGGCGAGCGCAACTGGCATCCATACAATGTCGTCTATCCGTTCTTCAGGTTGATAACCGGCCTGTCCAAACCCGGTATGCGCTGGTCGAAATAACGAATGTAAGCCGCAGCGAGCTCTTCTTTAAAACCCCCTTATCGCTGCCTGCAGGTGTCAGCATGACGTATGCGTTTCAGCTGCTGTTCGGATCCCACTCCTTTCATTTGACAGGCAGTAGACTGAAACGGCTGCATCCAACGGCTCCTTACGAATATGCCGTCGAGTTCCAGATGAATGGGCAGGAGAAGCGAGCAATGATTGCAGCCATAAACCGGATGATGGAAGACGCCCCTACCATTGTATCGAAAATCCTTGAAAGCTACTCGCTCCTTTGCTCCTACGAACAGTTTGTCCCCCGGAAGTTATTTCAAACCTAGCCTGCAATCACAGACGATTGTGCAAGAAAAAAGTAAAGTAAATTACATTATTTTAAATGCTAAAGTAATTTTTAGATGTGATTCGACATGAATATACATAATCCATGGTTTGTTGACTTTTTTATCGTTTGACAGGATACAAAATGTATCATAAAGTGATATTATATCCTAGCCGTTAACAAAGGAAAACATATAGTTAAAGGGAGCGTTAAGAATGAGTAGCAACTACTCGAATCAGAAAATGATTACCATGGATGTCTACAAAATTATGAAGCAGCTCAATATTGACGAGAAAGCCTTTATCTTTCAAAATCCGCCACCTTCCTATACAAAGTCGCAGTTGCCTTCCGATGATGATTCGAAATAATACATAAATTGTGGAGTCTCTTCTGAATTAAATGACAAGCGATTTTGCTGCCCGGCGGGTAGGAGATCGCTTGTTTTGCGTTCTATTGTTGTAAGCGGTATCATTTAATGTAATAAAGTTTATGATACGAATTGTATCTAAATGTAAAAACATGTATAATCAGTAGTAAGAGATCCTTGGACTGTTATTACAATAGGAAGCTGTTAATCAATTGCAACGAGCATGAAGATATAAACTCACGAGAAAGGAAAGATATGCCGCAATGAAACTAGGAAAACGCATTTCCCATTTGAGGGGAGAGAGGCAACTAACGCAGGGTGAGCTGGCCCGCATCATTGGTGTGACTCGTGCAGCGCTCTCGCATTATGAGAACGATCGAAGACAGCCGACCTATGATACGTTAAGAAAAATTGCTCAATATTTTTCCGTGAGCGTAGATTATGTCATGGAGGGAGCCGAAAGCAACCAGAAGACCTCCAGCGTTAAATGATCGTGAGTGCCAAGAGACACTATTCGGACTGCCGGGTAGTGTCTTTCTTTTCTTCATCCACAAGATAACTATTTTTAAAATTTATGGGATATGACATTGACGAAAGATCCCGATTTTTTATATAATGATACATAATGTATCATAGTTCGACAGGCATTGTTTTGATCATATAGGACATTGGGGGGAAAGGGATGAAACTGCTAATCACAGGTGGAGCGGGTTTCATAGGCTCGCATACAGCGGATTTTGCTTTGAGTATGGGAATGGAGGTTGTAGTTGTCGACAGCTTCCGTTCGGGGAAAGAGGAATTTGTTGATCCGAAATGTATCGTATATAAAGCGGATATTGCAGGGAAGGAGCTGCGTGATATTTTTGAGTCGGAAAGGCCGGACTACTGTATTCATCTGGCGGAGCAGACGGATGGCGACGAGCTTCTGGCGCGCGGACTGAATCCGAATCTGGGCGGCTTGATTCACCTGCTGGATATGTGCAGAGAATTTCCCGTTAAAAAGCTGGTATACGGCTCCTCGGCGAACGTATACGGGGCAACGGAGCTCATTCCCGTGAATGAATCGTTCCGCTGTGCTCCATTGTCCGGCAGCGCGAGAGCCAAGCTGACATCGGAAGAATACATCAAGCAGTACGGTGCGCTTTATGGCATTCCGTTTACGATTCTAAGGTATGCCAATGTGTACGGGTTCAGGCAAAATTCGTTCGGTGACGGCAGTGTCATTTCCGAAATTATGGAGACTTATACGAATGGGGAGCGCCCCGTTATATATGGCAAAGGGATGCAGGCCCGGGATTTCGTCTATGTCACGGATGTGGCGGCAGCCAATATTCAAGCGTTAAGCATAGGCGGCGGGCAAACTTATAATATTGGAACGGGAAGATCCATCCGGGTCATTGATTTATTGAATATGATGAATGAAATGATGGAACAGAAAAAAACGCCGGCCTATATGCCTTCACGCCCGGAGGATCATATCCATTATTGTATTTCTTACAGGAAGGCCGAGGAGGAATTCGGCTGGAGGCCTAAAATTCATTTGAAGGAGGGCTTGACCCAACTGCTGGGGGATTTCATATATCGGCGTTTTATGGATAATCATAAGCTGCCGTCTGCTCCTCCGAAGCAGGACGCCGTCTGATTGCGGAAGGATACGATGGATCGGACAAGAGCCCGATATTCCCTGTTGACAATGATAATGAGAACCATTATCATTCATTGTAGTGGTAACTTGCTTCACCATTCAATGGCGGGGAGAACAGGACCGTATGAAAATTAAGTACTGCTGTAAAAACTTCAGACATGGCTCCAAGTCCGTATATAAAGCAATGAAGGAGAAGTTTCCGGAGATCAAGCATAAGAAGCGCGATTGTCTGGGCAACTGCAAGGCCTGCTCCAAGGGCTGCATGGTGCTGGTCGGAAAATCGGAAAAGATCGTGTGCGCTCCTACAGCCAAAAAGCTGTATAAAGAGCTGCGCGAGATGATCGGATAATATCCTCTGCGGAAGCGGAAAGGGTGCAATTCTTATGACGCTGCTATGGATTCTCTCTCCTGCCTTATTCGTTGCATTCGTATTGGTTTTATTGTATATTTCGGGAATGAGAGCGAAATAGACCCATAGGAAGGTGGATCCTCACTTGATGTCAGATGAGCTTTACCAGGCTTTAAATGAACAAATGAATTATGAATTTTATTCCTCCCACGTCTATTTAGCGATGGCTGCATATTGCTCCGGTGAAAGTTTGGACGGCTTTGCTAACTTTTTTATCGTCCAAGCGGAAGAAGAGCGGTTCCATGCGATGAAGATTTATAAATTTCTGAACGATCGCGGTCGACGCGCTACAATTGATGGGATGGAAAATCCGAATAATGACTACCGTTCGGTGCTTCAAGTGTTCGAGCATGGCTATGAGCACGAACAAATCGTGACCAAACGGATTTATCACCTGTCCGATCTGGCGCTGAACGAACGCGAGCACGCCACGATGCAGTTCCTGAAATGGTTTATCGACGAGCAAGTCGAGGAGGAATCGATGTTCGATAGCATCATTCAGAAGCTGAAACGGATCGACAGAGACAGCAATGCCTTTTATATGCTGGATGCCGAATTTCTGCAGAGGGTATTTACTCCGCCGACGGCGTAGCTGCTCGTACCATTACATAGATGAAGTGAAACCGCCGGCAGGCCGAAACTGCCGAGCGGTTTTTTTGTATGAGAAGCCGTCAAGAACTTTTTGGTGATAGATAAGCTTCCGACCCTCGGTTTGCCTCGACAAGCGCATGCCGTCTTGAACGACGGTGAAGTTATGTATCCTTAGGTCTGTTGGCATAAGAAAAATGTGATGCATATCACATTTTGGAGACTCCGGGACAGCAGTGACCGCAGACTTATAAATAAAGGCCGGTCCTGATCATAAAGATTTATTAATAGTCTTACTTTCGACAAAAATAATGACTAAGATAGAAGAAAGGGCCCCAGCAAGTGACATTTTTTTTTGGCTGACTCCACTATACTTTAAGTATACAAGCACAAGCGATGATAAAGTGAAACGGATGGAGAGTGGGAAATCGTATGCAAGGGCAAAAAACAATTGATATCAAAGCAATACTGGAACAGCTTAATATTTCGATGGATAAATTCAACCAAAGTCAAACCACCTCGCTGTCTGAGCCCGTCCTTCGTACGGCAGAGAAGCAGCAGGTTGAATCTTGGAACTACACAGGTACTTTTTTTAGTTTGGATATGAAGAAACGAGAGGTTCGGGTACCGCATATGAACTAGCCGTGCTCTTTTCTGGACAAATCTTCGCTCCCGGTGATATGATGACTTGTAACAACTACATATCATTGAAATAGGTGCTGGGCGAAGAGGGGCTCTCTCGTTCAGCTTAAAAGGGAAGCCGGTGTAAATCCGGCACGGACCCGCCACTGTAAGGAGCGCTGATTCATGCAATCGGCAACTTTTTCCGTGATTCATGCCACTGGGCGCATATGATATACCCTGGGAAGGCGATCGGAACAAGGAGGCTCCAAGTCAGGAGACCTGCCTAGTTCCAAAACACTGATAACCTACGAGGATTTGGGGAGGTGTTAGAGATCGGCTTATGAAGGGGCCCGTGCGGTATTGAATGGCTGCGAACGGAAACGGATGATAGCTGCAAAAGCATTTCTAACACATTTCGTGTGTTGGGGATGCTTTTTTTATTGGTTACAGAATACAAATATACAGTATTTGGATGGGGAGGCTCTGCGTGATGACAGGTAAATTGTTGATCATCGGGTTTGGACCCGGCAGCTTCGAGCATATCACGAAACGGGCGCGGGAGGCACTTCAGGAGAGCGAGGTCATTATCGGATACAACACGTATGTCGACTTGATCCGCGGGCTGTTGACTGACCAGGAAATTGTTCGGACCGGGATGACGGAGGAGGTCAGCCGTGCGCAGGAGGCGGTTCGTCAAGCGGAAGCAGGGAAAAAGGTAGCCGTTATCTCCAGCGGTGACGCCGGCGTCTACGGCATGGCGGGGCTTGTGTATGAAGTACTGATGGAAAAGGGCTGGAGCCGGCAGCATGGCGTGGAAGTGGAAATTATTCCGGGCATCTCTGCGATCAATTCCTCGGCATCCCTTCTGGGGGCTCCGGTTATGCATGATGCTTGTACGATTAGCTTGAGCGACCATTTGACGCCTTGGGAGCTGATCGCCAAGCGGGTTGAAGCGGCAGGCCAGGCGGACTTCGTCATTGCATTGTACAACCCGCGCAGCGGAAGGCGGACGCGCCAAATCGTAGAAACCCAGCGTATCCTGCTGAAATACCGATCGCCTGAAACGCCGGTTGGCATTGTGAAGAGCGCTTATCGGGACCGTCAGGATGTCGTACTGACGAATTTGCGCGATATGCTGGACCATGATATCGGCATGCTGACGACAGTCATTATCGGTAACTCTTCGACGACCGTGTATGACGGGTTAATGATCACACCCCGTGGATACCAGCGTAAGTATACACTTGGAGCGGACGTGCAGTCCCTTCGTCCGCATCAGCGTCTGCAGGAGGCGGCGGAGCCTTGGGCGTTGAAGCAGTGGGACGCCTTGGCGGGCGAGCCGGACGATGACGATTGGGGCTGGGAGGAGCCGGGCGACGATGAGTGGTCTGAGCCCGAGCTGAGCACAGCGGGCGAGGCGGCGGAGCGCGAGCAGGCGAGCTGCGGCGCGGTACAGGCGAGCGCGATAGCGGTGCAGGAGCGAAGCGGCACGCTGGCGGTAGGTGCGAGGCGCGGAGCGGAGGCGCCGGAGCCAGACGCGGGAGCGCCGTTGCTGCTGGCGCTGGAGGCGCTGCAGCTGGCCGACCGCGCCAAGGGCGTGGACAGCAGCGGCCCGGCAGCTGCACAGCCATTCGCTGGCGGAGGACTGTTCCGCCAGCAGTCGATTTTTGAGCTGGCGGTCAGCCCCGGCGTCGTCGAGAAGAAGTTTACGGCGAAGCAAATGCTGACGCTGGCCGAGCTCGTAGGCGAGAAGGGAACGATGGAATATACGCCGCATCATCAGATGATCGTGCGTATCCCTACGGATCGCCCTGAGGCCATCACTTCAAGATTGCGTGGGGAAGGGTTCATGCTTGCCCCTATCGGCGACGTTGCACAGCTTAAGGCTTGCGACTTTTGCAACGCCGAGAAGGGGGACGCGATTCCTTACGCGGAGGAGATTCATCAGCGCCTGGGCGGGCTTCGGGTGCCGAAGGAGCTGCGCATCGGCTTGAACGGCTGCGGGATGGCCTGCTACGGCGCTGTCAATGAGGACATAGGGATCGTCTATCGTAAGCAAAAATTCGATTTGTTCCTCGGTGGCAAAACAGTGGGACGCAATGTCCATCCCGCGCAGCCGGTAGCCGAAGGCATTGAGCCGGAGGCGCTTGTCGATACGATTGAGCGAATCGTGCAGCGATATATTGCGGAAGGGCATCCGAATGAGCGCTTCCATAAGTTTTTTAAACGGGTCAAGCAAATTGAAGGCTACACGCATCAGGAGCTTCCTGTTTTTACAATAGAGGATGCGGTTTGCGGGGATTAAAACGAACGGAATTTTTAAGGCACATTCAAGGATGGGAAAACATGGGAGGGATAACCTAGATGAAGGCTGTATTATTTGTAGGCCATGGAAGTAAGGATGCCGATGGGAATGAGGAAATTCGGGCATTTGTCCGCACGGTGGCGGAGGGGCTGGAAGGACCGCTGGTGGAAACCTGCTTTCTTGAGTTTGAAGCGCCATCCATTGCACAGGGGATTGCAAGCTGCATTCGGCAGGGGGCTACGCATGTAGCTGTCGTGCCGATTACTTTGTTTGCAGCCGGTCATGCAAAGATTCATATTCCTGCGGCGATCGACGAAGCGAAGCTTCGCTATCCGGAGGTTCGTTTCACCTATGGTCGGCCCATTGGCGTGCATGAACAGGTTTTGGAAATTCTTGGCTCCAGGCTGGCATCAGTTGGGAGCAAGGCCGAGCTCCATTTGGGCGAAGGTCTTGATCTGGAAAATACGGCGGTGCTTGTTGTCGGACGGGGTAGCAGCGATGCGGATGCAAACAGCGATTTGTTCAAAATTTCACGCCTGTTCTGGGAAAAGCTGAAGGTCAAATGGGTGGAGACCGCGTTTATCGGGGTGACGGCACCTTTAATGGAGGAAGGCGTAGAGCGCTGCTTGAAGCTTGGAGCGCAGAAGGTCATCATTCTCCCTTATTTCTTATTTACTGGCGTTCTTATCAAGCGGATGGAGCAATTGCTGGAGCAATATCAGGAACGCTATCCTGAGCATGAATTTGCTTTGGCTGATTATTTCGGCTTCCATCCGAAATTGAAGACGATTTTGCAGGAACGCGCCTTGGAAGCGCTGGAGGGCGAGGCACGGATGAACTGTGACATGTGCCAATATCGTCTGGCTGCGATGGAGCATATCGATCATCACCATCATCACGACGATGACCATCACCATGGTCACGGGCACAGCCACGAGCATGATCATGACCATCACCATGGTCACGGGCACAGCCACGAGCATGATCATGACCATCATCATGACCACGATCACAGCCACAAACATGATCATGACCATCATCATGACCACGATCACAGTCATAAACATGATCACGACCATCATCATGACCACGATCATGAACATCACCATGATGACGACCACGAGCATGACCATAAACAGGATAAGCACGCACAGGTCCATGCTTCTACTAAAGTGTAACGTAAGGGTGCGGGCGTGGGTCCATTTGTCCAACAAACCGCATGAATGACTTGGAGAACCAAGGGCAGCACAGGCTGCAATATAATATGAGGAGGCGTCCACCTATGATATTGGTGATGGCAGGTACGAGCGATGCACGCGAGCTGGCGCTTCGCATTCAGCAGGCGGGCTATCCGCTGTTGACCACGGTTGTCACGGACAGCGCCGCCAAGTCGATGGAGGAAGCGGGGCTGCCCGTGATGACAGGCAGGCTGACCGCGGAAGCGCTCACTGCACTCATACGCGAGAAAGGAATCCGCAGCGTGGTGGATGCGACGCATCCTTTTGCCGAGGAAGCCTCGAAGAATGCGATAGCGGCGGCGCAGACGGCCGGGGTCCCCTATATCCGCTTTGAACGGGACCGCATCCGTATCGAGAATCACCCGTTGATTACGTTCGCTCCTGATTATGAGCAAGCTGCGGAGCTGGCTGCGGCCAAGGGCGGGGTCATTATGCTGACGACGGGCAGCAAGACGCTGCACACTTTTGCGAAGAGACTACTCGGTCTGCCGAATACAACGCTGGTAGCACGCATGCTGCCCCGAATCGATAATATGGAAAAGTGCGCGGAGCTCGGACTGGAGCAGAAAAACATCATTGCCATGCAGGGCCCTTTCAGCAAAGAACTGAATAAAGCGCTGTACGAGCACTATCACGTAACCTTAATGATCACAAAGGAAAGCGGGAAGGTCGGAGCCGTCGACGAGAAGCTGGAATCGGCTCTGGAGCTCGGTATTGAGACGATCGTCATCGGGCGTCCGGTCGTGGATTATGGAATATATTTTGGCGATTTTGACGATGTTATTGCAAAATTGAACGAATTGCTGCAGGAGGCGTAGATAAAAATGGATTTCGGAACCGAATTTAAGCCGTTGACGGTACAGCCGCAAGAGATCGAGGAAGAAAGCTTCCGCATGATTACGGAGGAGCTTGGCGAGCATCCTTTTACGGAGGAGCAGTACCCCGTTGTACAGCGGGTCATTCATGCCTCGGCTGATTTTGAATTGGGACGCAGTCTCGTGTTTCACCCGGATGCGATCCGGTCAGGTATCGAGGCGATTCGCGCAGGCAAAAAAATTGTAGCTGACGTTCAAATGGTACAGGTCGGCATCAGTAAACCGCGCCTGGCCAAGTTCGGGGGCGATGTGCATGTCTATATCTCCGATCCCGATGTGATGGAGGAAGCGAAAAGACTGAATACGACGCGCGCGATTATTTCGATCCGGAAGGCGATTCGGGAGGCTGACGGCGGCATCTATGCAATCGGCAACGCGCCGACGGCGCTGCTGGAGCTGATCCGTCTGGTGAAGGCGGGGGAAGCGAAGCCGGGTCTCGTGATTGGTGTGCCGGTAGGCTTCGTGTCTGCCGCGGAATCCAAGGAAGAGCTCGCGAAGCTGGATATTCCTTTCATTACGAATATCGGGCGCAAGGGCGGCAGCCCGGTAGCCGTAGCGGCGGTCAACGCCATTTCGTTGATGGCGGAACGGTTAGGGTAACCGACAGCTATGGCGATGGACAACGGCAGCGAGACGAAAGAGACGAAGCCGCTGCGGCATGGCTACACGACCGGCTCCTGCGCTACAGCAGCCGCGAAAGCAGCCTTGACCGCGTTAATATTGCAGGAAAAGCAGACGGAGGCAACGATTCGCCTTCCGATTGGACAGGACGTCACGTTCGAGATCGTTCGATGTGAATTTACAGCCGATCACGCGGAAGCGGAATTGATTAAGGACGGCGGGGATGATCCGGATGCGACGCATGGAGCAAGGATCATCTCGGCAGTCACTTGGAGAACAGAGTCCGGGTTCGAGCTCGACGGCGGCATTGGCGTAGGTCGGGTTACGAAGCCGGGCTTGCCTGTTCCTGTAGGGGAAGCGGCGATTAATCCGGTCCCCCGCAAAATGATTCGCGAGACGATCGCGTCGGTGTTGAATCAGTTCGAGCTGGAACACCGGGGCGTTCGGGTCGTTGTGAGCGTGCCCGACGGCGAGGAAATTGCGAAGAAAACATTGAATGGCCGTCTCGGAATCCTGGGCGGGATTTCCATTCTGGGTACGCGAGGGATCGTCGTACCGTTCTCGACGGCGGCGTACAAGGCAAGCGTGGCGCAAGCGATCCGCGTGGCAGTCAAGTGCGGCTGCACCCACGTGGTGCTGTCGACCGGTGGCCGAACGGAGAAATACGGCATGGAGATGTACCCGGAGCTTCCGGAGGAAGCTTTTGTGGAAATGGGCGATTTCATCGGCTTTGCGCTGCAGCAGTGTAAAAATCAAGGCATCGCCAAGGTCACGCTTGTAGGCATGATGGGGAAGTTTTCGAAGGTAGCCCAAGGGGTCATGATGGTGCATTCCAAGAGCGCCCCTGTCGATTTCGGCTTCCTTGCGCGTGTAGCAGGGGAAGCGGGTGCGACCGAGGAGCAGACAAATGCTATTCTGGGGGCCAACACGGCGGCTCTGGTTGGGGACTGGATGGTGGAATGGGGCTATACTGCATTTTTCGAGCTGCTGAGCCGGTACTGCTGTGAAGCAGGCTTGCAGGAGGTCAAAGGCGGTATGGACATCGAGACGGCGATCATCTCCATGAAGGGAAGCTTGCTGGGGCAGTTTGTCAAAACGCAGGACTAGGATGGGAGGGAGAGAACCAATTGAGTCAACAAATGGATGGAAACAAGGGACTGCAGGCGAAGGCTGGCAAGCCCAAGGTAATCGGTATCGGCGATCATGGGAGCCAGGGCCTGCTGCCGATGTACAGCGATTGGATTGCGCAGAGTGACATCCTGGTAGGAGGGGAACGGCAGCTGGCTTTTTTCCCGGCATATACAGGGGAGAAAAGGGTGATCAAGGGCGGCTTGGCCGAGCTCGTGTCGGGATTGAAGAGCGAGGCGGAGCAGGGCCGGAGCATCGTCATTTTGGCGTCGGGGGACCCGTTGTTTTATGGCATCGGCGGGTATTTGGCCACCAAGCTGGATGTAGAGGTGTATCCGAGCTTAAGCTCGGTGCAGCTTGCTTTCGCGCGGATGGGCGAGAGCTGGCAGGATGCCTATGTGACAAGCGTACACGGGCGTTCGCTGAAAGGACTGGCCCAGCGGATCGACGGCAAGCGCAAGGTTGCTCTGCTGACGGATGAACGCAACCACCCGGGAGCGATTGCCCAATACCTGCTGTCTTTTGGCATGACGGAGTATCGGGCATTCGTAGCCGAGAATTTGGAGGGGACGGAAGAACGTACCGGCTGGTATGAGCTGGAGCAGCTGGCCGGCCTGGACGAGGGGGCGTTCTCGCCTTTGAACGTGGTCGTGTTGGCGGCACCTGCCGGGACAAGACGGTCCTGGGCGCTCGGCATGGAGGACGAAGCGTTCGCGCAGCGCAAGCCGGATAAAGGGCTGATTACGAAGAAGGAGGTTCGGGTGCTGAGTCTCGGTCAGCTGGGACTGCAGGAGGACAGCGTCGTTTGGGATATCGGCACGTGCACGGGATCCGTCGCTATTGAAGCGGCACGGATTGCCCGGTACGGAGAGGTGTACGCGATCGAGAAGAACGAAGCCGACCTGGCGAACTGCATAGAAAATATGCACCGCTTCCGCACGGATCTTACCGCGGTCCAGGGCCGCGCTCCGCAGGGGCTGGAAGCTTTCCCCGACCCGGATGCGGTCTTCATCGGAGGCAGCGGCGGAGAGATGAAGGAGCTGCTGCATGTATGCTGCACAAGGCTGCGCCCGGGCGGACGCATTGTGCTGAACGCGGCGACGATCGAAAACCTGTACGAAGCGAACAAGGCGTTCGCGGAGGAGGGGATGGAGACGAGCATTATTTTGACGCAGATTTCGCGGAGCAAGCCGATCCTGGACTTAACAAGGTTCGAGGGGTTGAATCCGATTTATATCATAACGGCGAAGCATAAAAGTCCGGTAACTGAGTAACAAAGTGGACGGAAGCGTTCCGTGGACAGCAGCGAGCGGAGGAACAATCAGGCTGAGCAAAGTACATGAAATGATCCGATTGATGAAGCGGGCCGAACAGTAGGAGAGGGGAAACCGAAGTGAGTGAGCAGGGAACAGGCAAGTTGGGTACATTGTACGGCTTGGGCGTAGGTCCGGGAGATCCGGAGTTGATCACGGTCAAGGCTTTTCGTATATTGAAGGAATCTCCGGTCATTGCCTATCCGCGTAAAAAGATGGGCGCCAAAAGCTATGCGCTGACTATCACCGAGCTGTATGTGAACACGGAGGAGAAGGTCATGCTGGGCTTGACGTTCCCGATGACAAGAGACCGTGAGGCGCTTGAGCTGCAGTGGAACCGGACGGTGAGCATGGTATGGGAGCACCTGGAGCAGGGCAAGGACGTCGCTTTTGTGACAGAGGGCGATCCGATGATTTATAGCACATATATTCATTTGATGCGGCTGATGAAGGAACGGCATCCTGAGGTGCAGATGATTTCGATCCCGGGGATTTCCTCGGTGAATGCCTCGGCATCACGCTTGGGCATTCCGCTGGCGGACGGCGACGAGCAGATTGCCATCGTACCCGCAACGGACGATTACGAAACGATGCGCAGGGCGGTCGAATCGCATGATTGCATCGTATTTATCAAGGTGGCCAAGGTGATCGATTTGATGCTGCATGTGCTTGGAGATTTGGGCTTGGTGGACAAAGCGTCCGTACTGACCAAGGTCACATCCGCAGAGGAAATGATCTGGCGGGATATTCGTGAGCTGCAGGGCCGGGAGCTGGAATACTTAACGTTAATGGTGGTGAGAAAATAATGGACAAAATTTATATTATCGGGGCGGGGCCTGGCGATCCGGATTTGATCACGGTCAAAGGGCTGCGCATTCTGCAGGAAGCGGATGTCGTGCTGTATACCGATTCTCTCGTGAATGACGAGCTGATCGCCAAGGCGAAGCCAGGGGCGGAAATTCTCAAAAGCGCCGGCATGGCGCTGGAGGAAATGGTTGCGTTGATGGTAGACCGGGTGAAGCAGGGCAAGCTGGTCGCACGCGTACATACAGGGGATCCGGCTATGTTCGGGGCGACCATGGAGCAAATCGCGCTGTTGAAAAAGGAAGGCATCGGTTACGAGATTATTCCCGGCGTCAGCTCCGTGTTCGCCTCGGCTGCGGCGGTAGGGGCGGAATTAACGATTCCCGAACTGACGCAGACGGTCATTCTCACAAGGGCGGAAGGACGGACGCCGGTGCCTGAGCTGGAAAAGCTGAAGGATCTTGCCGCGCACCACTGCACGATCGCTTTATTCCTGAGCGCCACCTTGACCAAAAGGGTGGTTCAGGAGCTTACCGATGCGGGCTGGAGCGAGGAGACGCCGGTAGCTGTGGTGCAGCGCGCCACTTGGCCGGATCAGCTCATCGTCCGTACGACGCTCGCGAACCTGGAGCAGGACATGCGCAGCAACGGCATCCGCTCGCATGCGATGATTTTGGCAGGCTGGGCGCTTGATCCGCGCATCCATGAGAACGAGGAATACCGCTCGAAGCTGTATGACAAGGAGTTCACCCACCGGTTCCGCAGAGGGGTGAAGTCGTAAGATGGAGGCAAGTCCAAGGATTGTGCTGCAGGAAGGGGAAATCCCGGCGATCCATCAGCAGGGGGATTACGCCATTGTAGCGATTACGAAGCATGGGGTCGAGCTGGCGCGGAGGCTGCAAAGCGTATTTTCCCACTCGGATTTGTATTATATGTCCAAATTCGAGCGCGGGGATGAAGCGAGCAAAGGCATTCAGCTGTTCGAGGGCAGCGTCCGTCTGCTGTTCCCGGCGTTGTTTCCCGCTTATAAAGGACTTATCATTATTATTTCGCTGGGCGCCGTCATCCGGATGATTGCCCCGTTATTGGAGGATAAAAAGAAAGACCCCGGCATCGTCGTGATCGACGATAAAGGTGAGCACGTGATCAGCGTGCTGTCGGGCCACCTGGGCGGAGCCAATGAGCTGACCCGGGAAGTCGCGGCCGCGATGGGCGCAAGGCCGGTCATCACGACGGCGTCCGATGTGCAGAAGACGATTGCGGTGGATCTGTTCGGCCGCCGCTTCGGCTGGACCTGGGAATCGGCGGAGAAGCTGACGCCGGTCAGCGCGTCGGTGGTCAATGAGGAGCAGGTTGCCGTCGTACAGGAGTCGGGCGAGCCGGGCTGGTGGCTGCACGATACGCCGCTGCCTCCGAACATTCGTACCTACGGCTCCGTTGCCGAGGCACTGGCCATTGAACCGGCGCCGCAGGCGGCGCTCGTTGTTACGCACCGCAAGCTGCGGGCGGAGGAGGAGGCTCGCCTGCTTGCGAACGGCGTGCTGTATCGGCCCAAGGTGCTGGCGCTCGGGATCGGCTGCAACCGCGGCACCTCCGCCGAGGAGATTGAGGCGGTCATCGCCGAAACGCTCGACGAGCTGCAGTTCTCGGTGCGCAGCGTCAAAGCCGTGTGCACCATCGACCTGAAAAAGGACGAGGCGGGGCTCCTCGCCGTCGTCCACAAGCACGGCTGGGCGTTCGTCACCTACACGCCCGAGGAGCTGAACACGGTGTCCGTCGAGTCGCCGTCGGACACCGTGTTCAAGTTCACCGGCGCTTACGGCGTCAGCGAGCCGGCGGCGAAGCTCTACAGCGGCGCAGCGGAGCTCGCGCTGGTGAAGAAAAAATCCGGCAACGTCACGATCTCCGTTGCCGTCATTCCTTTTGCCGCCGCCGGCGGGGCAGGCGGCAGCGCTGCAACCGCGGCGGCAGCGGCTGGGGGAGGTGCCGCCGATGGCCGCCGTTAATCCAAGCGGCACGGCAGCAGGTGCCGCCCGCAGGGTCGTCATCGCCGGCACGGGCAGCGGCGTCGGCAAAACGACGCTCACCATCGGCCTGATGGCCGCCTTGAAGCGGCTCGGGCACGAGGTGCAGGGCTTCAAATGCGGGCCGGATTATATCGATCCGACCTATCATACAGCCGTCACCGGACGAATCTCCCGCAATCTGGACAGCTATATGCTGTCTCATGCGACCGTCCGTGACATTTATGCCCGCGCGAGCCGCGGGGCGGACATCTCCGTCATCGAAGGCGTTATGGGCTTCTACGATGGGAAAAACCCGCTCACCAACGAAGGCAGCACCGCCGAAATCAGCCTTCTGCTGGAGGCGCCGGTGCTGCTGGTGGTGAACTGCCAGAGCATGGCGCGGAGCGCCGCGGCGATTGTCAAAGGCTTCCAGCTGCTGGAGCCCCGGGTGAACATCGTCGGCGTGATCGCCAATAAGGTAGGCAGTGAGGGGCACTACAAGCTCGTCCGCCAGGCGATCGAGCAGGAATGCGGCATTCCGGTGCTCGGGTACTTGAAGCGCGAGGATCACATCGCTATGCCGGAGCGGCATCTGGGGCTCATCCCTTCTGTAGAACGGGGCGAGCTGCAGCCGTTCTTCGATCAGCTCGCCGAGCTGATCTCCGCTACGGTGGACGTGGAGCGGATCTGGGAGCTGGCGGCGGCCCTCGGGATTCCGCAGGAGCAGGCTTCTCTCTTCGATCCGCGGCCGGTTCCTCCCCAGGAGCGGGTGAACATTGCCGTCGCAAAGGATGCGGCGTTCAATTTTTATTATCAGGAAAATTTCGAGCTGCTGGCCGCTTACGGTGCGGATTGTGTATTCTTCTCCCCTTTGGCGGGGGAAACGCTGCCCGAGGGCGTCCACGGCCTTTATATCGGCGGGGGCTTTCCCGAGGAGTTTGCGGAGCAGCTGTCCGCCAATGAGTCCGTGAAGGACTCGCTTCGCGGGGCCATTGAGCAGGGGCTGCCCACCCTCGCGGAATGCGGGGGCTTCATGTATTTGACCGAGGCGATCGAGGATACGCAGGGCAGGTCTTACCCGATGCTTGGTCTCATTCCCGGCGTGGTGCGGATGCAGAAGAAGCTCGCTGCGCTCGGCTATCGGGATATTAAGGGAGCGGAGGGCAATTTCCTGCTAGGTCCCGACGATCAAGCCAGAGGCCACGAATTTCATTATTCGACGTTCCAAGCCCGTGAGGAGGCCCGCATCGTCCCTGCTTATGAAACGAAAGGGCTGAGAGGGACGAAGCCGGAAGGCTGTCTGAACCCGGGCGGTACCCTTGTTTCCGGGTACACGCACATTCATTTTGGTTCGGCGCCTGCCATTGCAGAGCGCTGGGTCCGGTTCTGCTTAGAACGGCGTCATTCGGTAACGCCCTAACTTACTACGAAAGGAGTCGGCATCATGACGACTACTTCTTTTTCCATACGAGATGCTTTGAAGCAGCGGAGGGCTGTCCGCAATGTGAAGCCTGATGAGGTTGAAGATGACAAAATTGAGGCGCTGCTGGCCGCAGCCACCCTGGCTCCGAATGACCGGCTGCGCGAGCCGTGGCATTTCTACGTCATTCGCGGCGAAGCCAAGCAGCGCTACGAGGCTTTGGCGCTTGCCTATCTGGAGGAGCGATTCCCTACGAAGCCCAACCTGGTACAGGAGTCGCTGAAGGTGCTGACCGCCACACCGCTTGTGATCGTGGTCACTTCGGATGTGATTGAAGGCGACCCCGCCTCTTCCAAAGATAACGAATATGCCGTCGCCTGCGCGATTCATTCGATGTGGCTTGCTGCCGAAGAGCTGGGCTTGGGTCTCGTCTGGCGTACCCGAGGCATCGGTCTTGTGCATGACGAGCGGATGCACCGGTTTATCGGCTCCCCTGAGGGCAAACAGGTGGTAGGCACATTATTCATCGGCTACCCGGATGAGGCTGCACCTGCCGCGGCAACGGCCAGAACCCCGCATACCAGCAAAACGACCTGGCTGTGACAGTCTGTCAGAGATAGTGCGCATTCATCCTTTGAACATGAAGGAAACGTCAAGGAAGTGTCTCTCTGCTTATCGATGAGACAGCTTCCTTGACGTTTTATTTTTAAGTTAACAGGTGCCCGCCTTCCACATGGAGGACGGTCCCGGTCACAAATCCGTTTTGGATCAAATAAAGTACACTTTGCGCGACATCTTCCGCTGTACCTACCCGTTTCACAGGGAGCTTGCCTGCGATGGTTGTATAGAAGCTGCTGCGTGCGTCTTCCGGCATTTTGCTGCGGGAAGGCGTATCGATAATGCCGGGGGATACGATATTCACACGAATCGGCGCAAGCTCCAAAGCCAGGGTTTGGCCTAGATTAGAGACGGCTGCATTGACTGCACCGAGTGCCGACGAGCCGATCATCGCTTTATAAGCGACGACACCTGAGAATAAGGTAATCGAACCGTTCGGTGAAATTTGGGCTGCACCATATTTAGCCGCATAGTATTGACCCCAAAATTTATTTTCGAACAAGTGCCGGGCTTGGGCCGTATCTGTTTGCAGGAAGGACCCGCCTGATGTTTCCGCGGCGCTGACGACCAGATGGTCGAAGCGTCCCACTTTTTCAAAAAAAGACTGCACTTGCGATTCATCTGTCGTATCCAATTGAAATGCTTTGGCTCGTGGCCCCAGATGTTCTTGTGCGCTTTGCAATTTGTCTTTAGAACGGCTGGCAATGATCACTTCCGCTCCTAATGCTATAGCTTGTTTAGCTGTTTCCAGACCGATGCCGGAGCTGCCGCCGATAATTACTACCTTTTGATCTTGTAACATATGAGTTCCTCCTATATTTTTGGAATAAAAATTATCATTTCAAAACATCTTTCAGATGGGCCTCAAGCTCTGATACAAATTGGTCGATCTTTGGATTTTTGATGACATCGTAGCAAGCAAAGCTCTTTAAAGGCTTCATGCCGAGAAATTCCTGTACGCGGTGCAAGTGATGGAGTGCCCCTTCCAGGCCATCTCCTTTAAAAAACTGGGTTGGATCATTAAACGCTTTTTCCGGTGCATTCCAGGTCGTCGAAAACATGTAGGTTTTGTTTGTAAATAATCCGCCTTTTCCATATTGCTCGGCGCCCTTAAAAAATAAACCGTACGCATACACTTCATCCATATATGTTTTCAATAATCCGGGAACGCTAAACCAGTAAATTGGCGTTTGATATATGATCGTATCGGCCCATACAAATTTTTCTTGTTCCTCTTGGATGGAGTAACCGTTTTGAAGGACGGAGGTTTTGACGTTATGGTTTTCGCTTAACAAGCCAACCGTGGTATCGACCAAAGTTTGGTTCAGCTTTCCTTCCGACGAGCCGTATTTTTGATGACCGTTAATGATAAGAATATTTTTCATTATTCTCCATCTCCTTAAATAGATTAGTTTTCTGCTACGACACCGAGCTGCTGCATTAGCGTCAAATTGTCTTCCAAGTGCCAGTCTTCAATGAGCTTTCCATCCTTGATGCGCAAAACATCGATCGCCATGAATTTGACGGGCTTGCCGGTGGGCGCTTTTCCCAGGAACTCACCATTATGTGTTCCGGTGAAGGTAAGACGGGCGGTTACCTTGTCCCCAACGACCAATAAATCCTCAATTTTGCATTGCAAGTCGGGAACGGCTTTACGGAAGTTGCGGGAAGCGAAGGTCAAGCCTTCGGGTCCTTGAGGTCGCCCTTTTGGCAGCGTGTTGTCGATAAAGCCGGATGCAACGGTTTGGGAAATGAAATCTTCATTGCCTGTGTTCCAGAAGGCATAAAAGCGTTGAGCGGCTTGCACCATTGCAGCAGCATCTTTCGAATTCAATGAAGGATCGATGGTCATCGATTGGGGCTGAGGGAGGTCCTTCAGCAATGGAATGTCTTTTTTGGCCGGCGCTTCGGCGGCTTGAGATTCATAAGCAGATGTGTTCGTAATCGTCCCGCATGCCGCGGTTAGCAGCATGGTGCCGAAGATGACCGAGATTCCCGCTGTGCGGAGTAACGATTTTTTTTGTTTGAACATGATGTACCTCCAATTTGGATTAAATGGATAAGCTCTGTCCATGCTGGGCGGACCCGCCGGAAGACGATGCTTCCCGTTTGTCCAGCGACCAGCTGAGTAGTGTGACCAGTAGGCCGGCTGCGGTAACGATTGCAGCTACCCATGGCAATGAGCCGAGCCCCGGACCGCTGTCAATGACCCATCCGCCCAGGTAAGCCCCGCCTGCATTGGCCAGATTGAAAGAGCTGATGTTCAGGGCGGAAGCGATATTCGGGGAGCCCTTTGCTTTAGCAAGTACACGCATTTGAAAAGCGGGCACGATCGTGAAAGCTGCAAAGCCCCAAATCAACACGTTGATCACAGCCGCAATTTTATAATGGCTTGTTAGCGTGAACACAGCCAAAACCGCAGTCAGGAGCGTGAGCATTCCTGCAATGGAGGGCATCAGCCTCCAGTCCGCCAGCTTGCCTCCTGCTGCATTGCCGAGCGTCATCCCAATGCCGAATAGAAGCAGGATGGGAGTAACGGCGCCTGGACCAAATCCGGTAATATCGGTCAAGAGGGGGGCGATGTAGGTGAAGGCTGTAAATACACCGCCAAAACCAAATATCGTCATCAATAAAGCAAGTAATATCTGTTTGCTGCGCAGGACGCGAATTTCTTGCCGGAAACCGGTGACCTCCTCATTTTTGATGCGCGGTACCCATGCGGCAATTCCGACAAGGGATACGATGCCTAGAACCGTTACAACCCAGAAGGTAGAGCGCCATCCCCACATTTGTCCGACGAAGGTACCGATGGGGACGCCAAGAATGTTGGCAAGCGTGAGACCCGCAAACATCATCGCGATGGCGCTTGCCTGCTTGTCACGGGGAACGAGGCGTGTCGCAACGATGGAGCCGACGCCGAAAAATGTCCCGTGCGCAAAGGAAGCAAGAACGCGCGCCGCCATCAGAATGGAATAAGAAGGGGCTACGGCCGCTAATAAATTACCCGCGATGAAAATCAGCATCAGACTGAACAACAGCGACTTGCGCGATAGACGTCCCGTAAACGCGGTAATAACCGGACCACCGATAGCGACGCCAAGCGCATAGCCGGTCACCAGCAATCCGGCAGCGCTTAAGGTGACGTGGAGGTCATTTGCCACATCAGGCAGAATGCCCATGATGACAAACTCCGTTGTCCCGATCGCGAATGCGCTGATCAAGAGAGCGATAAGCGCCAATGGCAGCTTGTTCCGTGCAGTTTCTGCAGTCATTGTAATCACCTCCTTATTAGGTAATGGAATCGCTGCTGGTTCACAACGATATTATATATACAATAACTTTATTTATGGAAGTAGTGATATTTAATTCACATAGTTTCCCTAAGTGAATTAATGTGATATGATTGGGATAGAGCCGGAAAAAAATATGGGGGGAGGAATGTTCCCATGCAAGTTATTGAGCCTATTGAACTGAACAAAGGGACGCCGGGAGAGCCATGCCCTATCGCCAAGACGCTGGATGTGATCGGAACGAAATGGACCTTTTTAATTATTCGTGACCTGTTGATCGAAGGCACGCTGCGCTTTAGCGATCTGCTGAGAGCCATGGATGGGATTAGTCCGAAAACGCTCTCGCTTAGACTGAAGGAGCTGGAGGATCATGGCGTGGTAGAAAGGAAGGTATTTCCGGAGGTTCCCCCGCGTGTCGAATATACGTTGACGGAAAAAGGGAAGCGGCTGGAAGGGATTTTTATTGAGTTAAAAAGATTCGGCTTGCAATTATAAACGTATAGGGTTCACCCAACGACGCCGCAAGGCGTTTTCTTTTTGTGCCGAGTCCCATATACCCCATTGCCCCGGGACAAAAAGATACGGACAGGCCTTTGCTTCTTGGCCTCTTTTATCGGATAATAATGGAATCAACTAACCATTCAGGAGGATCGATGGACCTATGAGCGAATCAGCCGTTACACCGATTTCATTTCACGACGAGCCGGCTTTGGAGCTGGTCTCAGGAGGCTACCGCGCTGTCATTGTGCCCGGGGTAGGCAGCCATGTAGCCGAACTCAGCAAACCCGGCGACGGCTTAAGCCTGCTCCGCACAGCCCCGAGCGGGGAGGTGCTGCGAAAATCCGCGCAGCGCTACGGCATTCCGGCATTATTTCCGCCTAACCGGATCATGGAAGGGAAGTTTTCCACGCCATACCGCACCTATGAGCTTCCGCTCAATAGCTCCGACGGCAAAGATTTCATGCACGGCATTTTGCATAAAAGGCCCTGGAAGGTTCAAGCCTCCGGCGTGCTGGAGAACGGGGCTGCACAAGCGGTGCTTGTTATGCACATGGGGCAGGATGGCGAGATGTTTGCCTACTTCCCGCACGAATTCACCTATGAGCTGACCTATACTCTATCAGAGGAAGGCTTGCATCAACAAGTACGCATTACGAATCACAGCGGGGAACCGATGCCGCTTGGCGTCGGGTTTCATACGGCGCTCCGGGTTCCTTTTCACCCGGAAGGCAGGGAAGAGGATTACCGCTTAACCGTCTCGGTAGGCCAGGCGTGGGGGCTTACTCCGTCCTTCGTCTCCGATGGAACGCTGCACCCGCTGGAGGAAGCGGATCAGGCGCTGCGGCATGAAGGCATCAGGCCGACAGGTGCGCCATATGCGAAGCATTTTACAGGAGAGCCGATGGAGCATCTAGGCCGGCGTTTTTACGGTGCCGTGCTCACCGATACCTCTCGAGGCATCAGCTTGGTGTACGAGGCCGATCCTGCTTATGGACATTGGACGATCTGGAATGATGACGGTCAGAGCGGCTTCATCTGTCCGGAGCCCCAGACATGGACGAACAATGCACCGAATGTGGAGCTGCCGGAGGCGGTTACAGGGTTCCGGCTGCTGGCGCCTGGCGAGGTGTGGACTGCAAGTACCCGGTTGTACGTAGAATCCAAATAGTCTAGTCGATTCGATTAACCAAGGGAGAGCTGGTTGCTATGACATTGAAGGTCGGTTTTGTCGGTACGGGGGGCTTTACCCGGTTTCACTGCAATTTGTTAGCGAAGATGGAGGGAGTTCAGGTTCGCGCCTTTTGCGCGACGAGCCTGGACAAAGCCGAGCGGGCTGCATCCGAATGGCATGGGGCCAAGGGCTTTGACAACGTCCAGCACATGCTGGATGACACCGCCTTGGATGCGGTTTATATTTGTGTGCCTCCCATGGCCCATGGAGAAGTAGAGGAAGCGTTGATCGAGAGAGGCATTCCTTTCCTGGTTGAAAAACCGGTAGGCACCGATATGGAGCTGCCGTTGAAGGTGCTGAAGGAGTTGAAGGCCAAGCCGTTAATCACATCGGTCGGCTATCATTTCCGGTATATGGATTCGACCCAAAGAGCGCTAAAGCTGCTGCAGGACCGGAAGATCGGTATGGGCCTTGGCTATTGGATGGGGGGCATGCCCCTGGTTTCCTGGTGGCGCAAGCAGGCAGGCTCTGGCGGCCAATTCATTGAGCAAACGTCCCATATCGTCGATCTGCTGCGGTATACGATGGGGGAAGTGGAAGAGGTGTATGCCGCTTATGCCAACCGTGTGATGCACGAGGTGCATGAGGGAGTGGATACCCCGGATGTGGGGACGGTTACCCTCAAGCTGGTCAGCGGAGCGGTAGCTACCATCTCGAACACTTGCATTTTGCCGTCGCACAGTCAAGGTAAAATCGGCCTGCACCTGTACACGGATCAAGGGACGCTGGAGCTTGGCAATGAGAGTCTGAAGGAGTTGGGAAGCGCGGTGGCTGCCGAGTACAAAAACGTGACGAACCCGTATGTCCGTGAGCATGAAGCGTTCCTGACCGCGGTTCGCTCAGGAGATACCTCCGGCATCTTGTCCTCGTACGAGGATGCGGTGAAGACGCAGGCGGTTGCTGTGGCAGCGCTGCGCTCCGCTTCGGCGGGCGTGCCTGTGCATTTAACGAAGTAAGCCTCTCTCCTGTCTTGGAGATTGCCTGAATGCCAAGTACTCTTTTATTATAACAAAACATTCTTTTGTGAAATGGATCTTTTGGCAACATTATTAAGATGAGGTACGTCTTATGATATAAGCGTCCGTTTTACGAAAGAAAGGTTGGGTTTAAAGTATGACTACAGCTTCAAATGGAATTTCCGGTCTGTTTCGCAACCGGTTCGTCCAGTCGATTTTGTTGTCCGGGTTATTTTTGCAGATAGGGATATGGGTACGTAATTTCGCCGTGCTTTTGTTTGTCATGGATCAAACGAATGGCGATGCTTTCGCGGTATCCATGATCTCGGTGGCCGAGTTTGCGCCAATCTTTATATTTTCATTTATTGGAGGCACCTTTGCGGACCGTTGGCAGCCAAAGCGGACGATGGTCTGGTGTGATGTGCTGAGCGCCGTATCGGTATTTGCCGTGATGCTTGCCTTAATGTTCGCGACCTGGAAGGCGGTTTTTTTCGCCACGCTGGTATCAGCTATTTTATCGCAGTTTTCTCAGCCCTCGGGGATGCGCTTGTTCAAAATTCACGTGCCGGGTGAGCTGATGCAGGCGGGCATGTCCATATACCAGACGATGTTCGCTTTGTTCATGGTGCTGGGCCCGATTCTGGGGACGTTCGTTTACCAAACTTATGGCATCCAGGTCGCTATCGGCATCATGGGCGTGGCGTTCCTGCTGTCTGCCGGTGTACTGCTGTTCCTGCCGCCCGACCGGAAGACCGAAGAGGATAAGCCGGCTACGACATTGCGTGAAGAGATGGCTGCAGGCTTCAACTATGTGCGATCCAGTAAAGCTCTGACAACACTTGGCGGCTGTTTTCTGGCCGCAGGGTTTGCTCTCGGGCTAATCCAGCCGCTGGCCGTGTTCCTGGTGACAGAACGGCTGGGACTGCCGAAGGAAAATGTTCAATGGCTGATGACAGCCAATGGCGTCGCTATGATTGTGGGCGGTGGGGTCACGATGGGCCTTGCCAAAAAATTTGCCCCGCAAACCTTGCTGGCGGTCGGAATGCTCGTCAGCGCGGTGAGCATGGTCGTCACCGGCCTGTCCACGTCTCTCTGGCTGACGCTGGCCGCGCAATTTATCGGCGGGCTGGTGCTCCCGGCCATACAGATCGGGATTAATACGATGATCCTGCAAACGACCGAGGAATCGTTCGTAGGGCGCGTGAACGGCATATTGAATCCGTTGTTTATGGGAGCGATGGTCGTCACGATGAGTATTGCAGGCTGGCTGAAAAGTCTGTTCCATATCGTTGCCATGTATGAGGCTGCCGCCGTGCTGTTTATTATCGGGGTTCTGGTGATGTTCCCGCTATTCAAGCGGGAAGCAGTGTCACAGCCTGAAGCCCGGTAGATCGCAAGCGGAGTGTTACCAGAACGATATTCCAAGCGCATACGCAGAGATACCTCAAGATGGACCGTCCGGACCTTTAGTCCAGGCGGTTTTTTTACTGTAGGAAAGTACAAGTTTCACAGCTTTCGTCTACCTTAACAAACGCATGCCATCTGGAAAGATGGCGAAGCCGTTTATCCTTGTGCTGTCCGCAATTTCCCATAATGTTGTGATATTGCTCCCGAATTGTTTTGTTAGTTTATACATGCAGGGGATAAGCCCCGGCAACAACAAACAATTGAAGGAGCGCGATACGTATGGTGAAAAATTGGAAAAATACAGCGATGGCAGCCCTTATGCTAGCCTTGGCATTGGGTTCGGGAGGAGCGGCCTCCGCTCAAACGGCGGATGGGCAGCAAGCTGCAGCAGAGACGAAAAGCGTCGCAGCGGTGAAAGCGATAGAAGGGAAGCAAGCAGGCAAAGTTTGGATTTCCCATGCTTTCGGCATGCTTGGAGGTCCTGTGCATGAGCAGCAATATATCAAGCTTCTGGTGAAGGCTTATGCACCGGAAACCGGGAAGGAATGGGCAGCTGCGCTGGAGGAGCGCAAATCGGTTGAACAGAAGCTGGCCAAGCCTATCCTCATCACAACAACCGCATCACAAGAGCAGGGGCAGCCGGCCGATGAGAAACAGCAGCTGTTCATCTCCAGCAAGCCGGATACACTGACTTCCGTACTTCCCGAGAAGACGGATGCGGAGTCGGTTGGTGAAGCTGAGGGGACAACGGATCCAATGCCTGACGGGACCCTGCGGATGAAACGGATCTTTATCTCCAAGGATGCTAAAGCCGTCGAGCCTGATATGGTCCTGGAGGATGTGACGGCTTTTCCTGCAGAAGTCAAATTGAACCTGGAGTTCACCAAAGCGGTCGAGGCGGAGGATGCCGCTGCATTGAAAACGCTGCTGCCGCAGCTGCTGGAGCAGTATAAACAACAAACGGCTGAACTGAGCAAAGCCGCCGAGGCTCAAGCGGACGAGCAGGGTTTGAAGGAAAACCAGGAGAACAAGTAAAATGGATAGAGTGGACGTGACGCTGCGTTGCGTCCTTTTTCCGCAGCTGCGAAAGGTTAAGCTGTATCTTAAATGAGAGAGAGGACGAGCTGTGTACGATGTGTATTTAGTTGAGGACGAGCCTAATTTGAACCAGGTGCTCACTTCGTATTTGGAGCAGGAGGGCTGGAACGTGAGCTCATTTACGGACGGTACGGAGGCGCGCGCAGCCGTCAAACCTCCTCCTCACCTGTGGATACTCGATATTATGCTGCCGGGGGTGGACGGCTATCAGCTGATCCGGGAAATCAAAGCGCAGGAAGCAGGGCTCCCGGTAATATTTATTTCGGCCAGGGATGCGGATATTGACAGGGTCGTAGGATTGGAGCTGGGAAGCGATGACTACTTGGCGAAGCCCTTTTTGCCGAGAGAGCTGGTCATTCGCACGCGGAAGCTGCTGGAGCGGGTATACGGCCGGCCCGCGGAAGATGCAAGGTCGCTGGAGAAGAGGCTGATCACGGTCGCGCCTTATACGGTGGATGAGCAGAGCAGAATGGTGAGGGATGCCCTGGACGTGCCGCTGGACCTGACAAGCAAGGAGTTCGAGCTGCTGCTTTATTTTGCCAGGCATCCGGGGCAGCTGATGGAGCGGGAGCAGGTGCTTCAGCGGGTCTGGGGGGAAGATTACTTCGGAACGGACCGGGTCGTCGATGATTTGGTGAGGCGGCTGCGCAAAAAAATGCCGGAGCTCCGACTGGAAACGGTGTACGGCTTCGGGTACAGGCTGGTGAGCTGACGATGATCAAGCATTGGCCGATTGCTCTTAAGATTTGGGGCGTTTTCGCCGCCATCACGCTATGCATCTTTATGATGCTGGCCATGCTGCTTCCATGGACGTTGAAAGGATTTTTCACGGAGCAGCTGTACGATATTATTCTCGACTCGCAAAATTCGGTGACGGCGATGGAGTCGATTCAAGTGACGGCAAGCGGCGAAGGTGTCGTGACCTCCACGCAGGCGGCACCGGCTGTACCTGCTTTGCCTGTCCAAAAGGTGATCCGGGTCAGCGATGAGACTATGCCGGTGCCGTTCGAGCTGGCAGGCTCGGTCAATCTGCTGCAGTCTTCGCAGACAATAAGCCTGTCCCCGATGAAGACTCTGCCTCCGGATGGGCCTGGCGTCAATCATATTGTCATTCTGAACAAGGATGGAAATACGCTGGAGACGAGGCAGGAAATCATGGCAGCGCTGCCGCAGCCTTTTGCTCTGGCGATTGAAGCGGAAGCAGGCAGGCAGCAGGCGTCCGTCCAGAAGTATTCCCTTGATATCGGGAACAAGACGATGTTCTACGTCATCCGCAAAGACGCGACGGAGGGCAAGAGCGGCTATGTCGTGTCCTATGCGTGGGGCAAGTACCGGAACGACCTTGTGCTGACGATGTTCTGGAGGCTGATGCTGCTCATGGTATTGCTCTTTGTCGTGAGCTGGGCTCCCTGCCTATGGTTCGCAAGGTACTTGTCACGACCGCTCATCCAGATGGAAAAGCAGGCGGGCCGCATTGCAGAACGGGACTGGCATGAGCCCTTCAACCTTGACCGCAAGGATGAAATGGGGCGGCTCGGTCTTGCCTTTGAAGGCATGCGCAAACGGCTGGTGCGGCAGGATAAGGCACAGCAGTACTTTTTGCAAAACATTTCTCATGAGCTCAAAACGCCGGTGATGGTGATCCGCAGCTATGCCCAATCGATACTGGATGGGGTATTCCCCAAAAAGACGCTGCAGGCGAGCCTAGAAACGATCATGCATGAAGCCGAACGGCTGGAGAAGCGAATCCGGGATTTGCTCTATCTTAACAAGCTGAGCTACCTGTCCACGCGGAACAAGCCTTTCGAGACGTTCGATCTTTCCGAAGTGCTGCAGGACTGTGTGGAGCGGCTGCGGTATCAGAGGCCGGAGCTGGTCTGGACGGTTGAACTGCCGGAGCGTTGGGAGATCCTGGGGGAACCGAAGCAGTGGAGCGTAGCCTTCGAGAATATTCTCGACAATCAGATGCGTTATGCCCGCGGACGCATTGCCGTTACAGCGGTAATGCAGGGGGACACAGCGAAGCAAGCCGTCCGAATCTGGAATGACGGACCGCCTGTAGAAGCGTCGTTGCAGGAAAAATTGTTCGAGCCGTTTCAGACCGGGGAGAAAGGCCAGTACGGCTTAGGCTTGGCTATCGTGCAGCAGATAATGGCCTATCATCAGGCCCGTATCGATGTGCGCAATGAAGACGGAGGCGTTGCTTATATCCTGGAGCCCTCGGCTTCTGCCGGACAAGAGGCAGAGAGAGCGCGGGAAGTCGCGGGCGGGGGTACATGAAGAGAGCCGGCCTAGAATGGCCGCTAGACGTGAGCCTTTGGCGGTGCGGTCGGCCTTGACAAACGCAGGCCGTCTTGAAGGACGACGAAGCCGTTGATTCTGGGGATCGGCCTAGCCGACGTTCAGCGGAAACGAGGGCTTCGTCAGAGGGCAGCTGCCCTCCCATACCAGATCCGGCTTGAACAGAGCCAGCTTGCGTAGAAAGTAGCACGTTTCCGGTAAATGGTGCTCCAGAAAACGGAGCGTCGTGCGGGTGAGCACCTCCGAATGCCGGTACCGGACAATAATGATCTGGACGAACCGGTAGAAGCTCCGTACCGTCTCGAATACCTCTCCCGCGAACTGCTGCTGTGCCGGGAAGCCGGGCTCAATGAAGCGGAGATACCCTTGGATCGCCCGGTTCTTGATCATGTGCGCTTCGAAGGCACGGGAATATTCGACGGCCTTCTCCGATAACCCGGCTTCCACGGGGTCGAGGATGTTGCGCAGGAGCACGGCATGCCCGAGCTGGTCCTCCAGCCATAAATCGAGCAGACCGACCAAGGGAAGCTCGGGGGCAGTTTCCCCGCGAACATAGGAGCCCAGCTGGCGCAAATATTCCTGATTTTCGATCAAAGTGCCGTTGAAGTAAGAAGGTGACAGGTTCACATTGATCTGGTTAAGCAGGCGGCGGCTTTGAACGGCTCCCTCAAGCTTGAAGTATCCGAGTGCTATGGGATACACCGCTTGGCTGAACCGCTTCATGGGCTCGGATGGGGCTGCGGCTGAAGGAGACAGCTGCTCCAGGTCCCTTCTTGCCTGATTGAAGGCATGTATATAATGGTCCGCTTGACGGACCCACTGCGTTTCGGATGGCGACAGGTTATCATAAAGAAAATGGGCGTGGTCACCCAATATTTCGATCCAAAACAAATGCTCCTCATAGACAGGGATGGACGGATTCAACGGCATGGGCATGAGGCATCCTCCTTAGCGGACATTTGCAAACAACTGCAATCAATGTATGTCAGCCGTGAGCGAATCATGCCTGGTTTTAGCTGCTTTCCTGTTCTTATTCACCGGATGCCTATGAGCCCGGGACGGGGGCTGCCCGTTTGGCGTGACGGCTTTTGACATAATCGACGATCACATACACGGCAGGAGAGCATTCGACGATCCAGGCAAACGCCGCCCAGGATTGGTCGAAGAAAGCGGTCAGCTCGGAAGGATTATGGGCCATGACCATAGAGAGCCCTACGACCGCGGCTGTCAGAGGCAGCGAAACGAGCTTGTAATTGCCAATCGCAAAGGCCTGAGAGAAGGTAAGCACGCCGGTATAAAATATGACCGATAGCTTAACGAACAGCGCCAAGATCCATACCGATACGATAAACGGGTCCAAATTTTGCAAAAAATCACCCAAGCTAATAAATCGGGCTAGTTCCAGAGCAGGGTACGTCAGCACACCTGACAGCTCCGGACCGAAGAAGCCGATCATAATCATATATTCACTGAGGAGGATGTAAGTCCCGGCAGCCGACGCCAGCCATAGCATTTTAATCGATTTCATCGGCTTCTCCAGCTCAGGCAGGATAAAAATAATGATGATCATTTCCCCATACCACGGAGTGATAAGGTACGTCTCATCCCAAATGATTCCGGCCTCATGAGGAGTTATAAACGCCTTCAGCATCTCGATATCGAGCGACTCCAGAAAAAATAACGGCTTCACCAGAAAGAGCAGCCCGACGAAGATAAAGCAGCCCTGAGCAAAGCGGAACAGGTTGGAGCAGCCGCTCTGTATAAGGCAGAACAAGGCAAAGGTAAACAGGAGGCAGATCGCCCACTGCGGTGTATCGCGCAAATAGGTTTGGGAGAAGAAATCGAGAAATTCCCTGATGATGTAGGCGCTCAAATGCAGATTGAACAAAGAAAACAGCAGCATGATGAGCAAATGCGGATATTTCCCGATAATTTCCCGGCCGTATTCGCCCAAATAGTCCCCCGGTCTTTTACGGGCGAATGCAATAAACAGAGAGACAAGACCGGTACCTGTTACAGCGCCGGACAAAATAACGATCCAGCCGTCGTATTGGGCATTTTGGCCCAGGCTTCCTATTAAGAAAGCAATCGTTGTGGCGAAGATGAAGACGAAATAGACCGACCAAAACTGCAGGCTCGTTATTTTTCCCATCCGCTCACCCCTCTTTTTTTGGTTATCGGTTGATCAGGATCCAATCCTGAATCGGCTTGAACAGGCTGACAATAGCCGGATTCGGGTTGGTCCATGAAGCGCTATAGTAGCCGAGTACGCAGTACACACAGGAGAGGAGGAACAGGATGGAGGTTCCCCAACGCACCTTTTTACCAGCTTGATAGCGCCGGTACAGATGAATCTGGTACGCATACATGAAACTAAAAGCCATCATAATGAGCACCACCATTACCCTTGGTCCCCTTCAAGTACAGGCTGCTTAATCCCGCCGAACCGTTGAAGCCTCAACTCGACCTCCGCATGGAAATCCGTATGTTCCGCATAGTAGTCCCTCCAATGATCCTTGATGCGTTTCCATAGCTCGGGATATTTCCAAAGAATCTGATTGCCGATATGAAAAAGGTCCGCATGATGAGCGATCGTTTGCTTCAGTACGTCCATCGTTTCCGTTTTGATTTGATCGGCTGCTGCTTGCTGGATCTGCGTAAGAACGGTCAGATCGGATAAATTCGCGCTGGATTCGGTTGAAATTAAATCTCCGGCCGATTGAATCCCGATATGCACGTCGATGCGGTCGTCCGCCTGTTCTATGGTGAGGGTTTGTTTCAGATTGGCGATGCGGATGCTGATGGGCTTGCCGTCGGTTGGTGACGCAAACGTGAGGATCATGTTCTTCACTTTCTCCGTCATCCATTGGATGCCTCGGGTTTGCTCCCGGGTAAATTCAGCGGTCTGTTTGCCGTTTCTTATCAGGACGGCTCCCTTGGTGCCAAGCCAGCTCCCCACCTTCTGATTCTCGCTGTTCATTTTCTTGTCGGTCAGGCTTAATTGAGGAATAAACGAATCTCCGTAATTGTAGTGGGCATACAGCACGTCTTTAATGGTTGTGCAGGGAAGCAGCTCCATATGGGAAAACTCCCGAATGATCTCGGAAGGGAACCGTTCGAAGATCGGGGTGATCCCTCCGACCTTTTGCGCTTTTCCATTAATTTGGTAAAGAAATGCTTTCAGCCGGATATCCGAAATACGCAGTATAAAATCAAGCAGCGGCTGAAGGCCATGCTCCGCGTAGGCGCCGCTGACGATAATGACCCTCAGCGCCCCCCATGTCACCTTGCGGGGGACTTCCTTTTGAACGTGCTGGTAAGCCTCTGCCAAATCTCTGCCCGTCCGGTTGACCAGGGCAAATGGCTTTTCTTTACTCATCGGCTGCCCTTGACCGGGAGCCAGCCGGTTCGGAAGGAAGAATCCGATAGACAGCTCGGTCAGCCCCGAGGGAGTCCGGTCTACTAGCATGAGGGTGACGAAGGCGCGGTCGTTAAACTCTTCTTTGGACCAGCAGCCCGCGAGCGGCAAGACAGCAAGTAGAACGCAAATGCAGCGCAACATGGGCTTCAAGAACGGGAAAAGCATCGATTTTCCACCGCCTTCCGCTTTTATGCCGGATCTTTGCTGTCGCCTGCCGGTTTCTAGGTTTTATTACCTGGTCTCACCTTGGGCCAAGGAATCCGTGCCAGCACATCCCCGAGCAGGGAAGGCTTTAGAGGAATGAGCGGTGTGAGATACGGCTTCCCGAAAGGATTCAAGGACAGCATATGGATATACACCAGAATGACGCCGAGCAGCACCCCGAACAGCCCGAACACGGACGCCATGAACAACAGGGTGAACCGTAAAAACCGGACGGCCAAGCTAAGAGCGAAATGGGGGATGATGAACGAAGAAATCCCCGTAAGCGCCACAATAATGACCATCGGTGCGGATACGATCCCGGCTTGGACGGCCGCCTCCCCGACGACAAGCGCCCCTACGATCGAAATGGTTTGCCCGAGAGCGGAAGGAATTCTTTGCCCCGCCTCCCTCAAAACCTCGAACGTCAGCTCCATCATAAAGGCTTCCAGTACGGCAGGAAACGGCACGATATCCCGGCTTGAGGCAATGGTGATGAGCAGGTTCATTGGAATCATCTCGGGATGAAACGTTGTAATCGCCACGTAGGCGGAGGGAAGCACCAAGGTGACCAAATAAAACAAATACCGGACCCATCGAATCCACGTGGAAAAAAACGGCCGCTGGTAATAATCCTCCGCCGATTGCATCAGCGAGTAGAAGCTGACCGGGGCAATCACATGATTCGGCGTTCCTTCCGTCAAAATGAGCACCCGGCCTTCCAGCAGGGAAGACACGGCCACGTCCGGTCTCTCCGTGTTGATCATTTGCGGAAACGGAGAGTAATGGTGGTCGTCCAGACATTCCTCAATAAAGCTGCTGCCGAGCACCTGCTGCGGCTTCAGGTTGGATAGGCGCTGTCGGATGCTGTCGGTAAGCGGCGATTCGCATATCCCCTCCATGTAAAGCATTAGCACACCGGTCTGGGTATGTTCTCCTAACGTAAAGGACTCCACCTTCAGCAGGGGCGACTTGATGCGTTGGCGGATTAAGGACAGGTTCGTTTCCAAATCCTCGACGAACGCTTCCTTGGGGCCCCGGATATTCCGCTCGTTCTTGGCCGTATCGACAGGACGCTTGGCCGCTTGGCTGAAAGGGAACATGACAATTCGCCGGCTGTAGTCCGAGAGCAATATGACTTCCCCCAGCAGCAAATGCTGAATGGCCTTATCCGGATTCATCGTCATCTGGTAAGGCGTTGTAAAAAAAGAATGAAGCCGGTACAGGCTTTCCTGAACCTGGCTGCCGGTTGATTCCAAGGGCACCTCGCACAGAGGACGGAACACATGCATCTGAAGCATATCCATGTTGACGGCACCGTAAAAATACACAATGTGCCATTGTGTTCCTCCGGATTCGAGCATTTGAACGACGAGATCGCTTCGTCCCTTAAGATGCGTGGTAATGTACTCCAAAGGCTCCATAATGCACCTGTTTATCCTTATTTTAAGCTTTAATATGACCTATTCCCGGTTTGTTTATGCAAAATTTTCCGAAGTGCCGTTTCAGACCGGCAGGAAGGGAAACCGGGTTCTATGCCGTTGTGGAAATGTGCTACAATGGAGGAAGCTTGTACTTTGTTTGAGGTGATGGGTTATGGAAAAAGACGTATTAACCCGGTTCGGCGTTTCAATGCCCGAGGACCTGGTGAATCAATTCGATCAATATATATCCGAGCAAGGGTACACGAACCGTTCCGAGGCGATTCGGGACCTTGTCCGCAGAGTGCTGCTGGAGCCCAGACAATTGAACTCCGAGCAGCTCGTGGCCGGTACCATTGTCATGGTCTATGACCATCATGTAAGCGAGCTTCCGCTGACCTTGATGGAGCTTCAGCACCAGTATCATCACCATGTGATCTCAACGATGCACGTTCACCTGAATCACGAGCAGTGTCTGGAAATCATTGTTGTCCGGGGCAATTTATCGAAGCTCAGAGAGCTGAAGCAGCAAATTCAGGTGCAAAAAGGAGTCTTGTACGCAGAGCTATCCGTAACCTATCTCGATGAAGACGGCAAGGGCCATACGCACGACCCTTCCCATGGACACACGCACACGCACGATTCCAAGGGATGAGTCTTTACATTGCTGGCATAAGGCTGTACAATACCGAATAGCATCTAAGTAGCGGCTGATAAGCTGCCAGAAGGTGCGGTGCAACTACATACGCAAACAAACAAGGTGCCTTTGCGAGAGCAAGGGGTAACAGGGAATCGGGTGCAACTCCCGAGCGGTCCCGCCACTGTATTCGGGGAGTTCTCTTCCAATCACGTCACTCGGTCAGCATGCATGATCGGGGAAGACGGAAGAGCGCATCGATCCGAGAGCCAGGAGACCTACCTCGTTTGGAATCACCACAAAACCTTCGCGGAGAGGAGAGGTGTACGGAACTGTAACGGCAATGAATGATTGTCGTCTATTTAAACGTACGCACAGCCAATCCATCAGGGTTGGCTTTTTTTGCTGCACCAAAGGTACGGAATTGACATTGGAGGAGGCAATTGGATATGCCTGGGAAAAAAACGTGGAGCACCCTGCTGCTGATCACGGGATTTGTATTGTACTTTTTGGTCAATGAACCGCAATCCGCTTACGCCATGCACATTATGGAAGGGTTTCTTCCGATGGGCTGGGCGATCTTTTGGTGGGTTGTCTTTGTGCCGTTCTTCCTCATGGGCCTCAGGGCGCTGCAGCGAATAACGAAGGAAACGCCCGAGTTGAAAATGATGCTGGGCCTGGCCGGTGCTTTCACGTTCGTCTTATCCGCCTTGAAAATCCCGTCGGTGACGGGAAGCAGCTCCCACCCAACGGGAACGGGGCTGGGCGCGGTGATGTTCGGACCTTTGCCGATGAGCGTGCTCGGCTCGATCGTGCTCATGTTTCAAGCGCTGCTGCTTGCCCATGGCGGGCTGACTACGCTTGGAGCGAACGCTTTTTCCATGGCGGTGGCCGGTCCGATGATCGGTTACTATGTGTACCGTGGGATGATGCAGTCGACCGGGAAGCAAAAGCTGTCCATCTTTACGGCAGCGGCCTTGGCGGACTTGTCTACCTATGTAGTCACTTCCCTCCAGCTGGCGCTGGCCTTTCCGGCACAGAACGGCGGCATTGCGGCATCGTTTCTTAAGTTCGGCGGCATCTTCGCTATTACGCAAGTGCCGCTCGCGATCAGTGAAGGCTTGCTTACCGTGCTGATCTGGAACTGGATGCAATCCTACAGCACCGAGGAATTGTCTATCCTGCAGCGCAAAATGAGAGGAGCGAAGCAATCATGACCACCCGAAGCAAAAATATGCTGATGCTGGCCGGTGTTATTTTATTGGCTGTGCTGCCGCTGCTGCTGGTAAACGGTGACTTCAGCGGAGCGGATGGAGCGGCGGAGCAGGCCATTTCGGAGCTGCACCCGAACTACAAGCCTTGGTTCGCCCCGCTGCTGGAGCCCCCGGCAGAAACAGAAAGCATGCTGTTCGCGCTTCAGGCGGCTATCGGAGCGGGAGTCATCGGCTTTACGATCGGCTGGTTTAAAGGCAAATCATCCAAATCGCCATCCGAATCCAAAACCTATACGAACACCAACACGCAATGATTAAACTTATTGATTCCTTATCTTATCGAAATAAGCTGCGCTCCGTTTCTTCCTTGTGGAAGTGCGGGTTCGCAGCCGTTCTTTTTCTGTTCTCCTACGTTTCCCATCCTGTCCTTCAGCTGCTGGTCGGATTCCTTATGCTGCTATGGACGGTCCGGTATGCCGGTATTCCTCTCAAATATTACGTACTCCTGATCGGAGCCCCGTGTTTGTTTTACGCCGCGAGCCTCCCGCCTCTCCTTCTTGAGGTGCAGCCCGCAGGCAGCCTGCCGGTATCTGCCGGTGAGTCCGGTGCGTCAGCTTACTATCCGACGATGACGTTATTCACCTGGGCCGCACATACGGTCTATATTTCAGGGTCGGGGATGGAGCAGGCGTTCATGCTGTTCACCCGCATTATCGGCTGCCTGTCGTGCATGACCTTCGTGATGCTGACCACACCGATGTCCGAGCTGTTCCAGGTGATGAAGAAGCTGCGCATGCCGGCCCTGGTGCTGGAGCTGATGCAGATTATGTACCGCTTTCTGTTTCTGCTTACGGATACGGCGCAATCGATGTATACCGCTCAAAAAGCACGCGGCGGTCAGTCAGGCTTCCGTGGCGGGCTGCAGGATACGGCGATGCTGATCGTTCGGCTGTTCGGCAAAACCATGCAGAGGTATAAAGATTTGTCGCACGGGCTTGTTGCACGGGGATTTACGGAGGAAATCCGGATGGCTCCTTATGAAGGCAAGCCGATGCCGACCCGGTACAAATGGGAGAGTACGGTTTCCATTGCGTTACTCTTACTAATAGAAGTGTGGCTTCGATGGGGGGAGCATGATTGAGTTTCATCTTGGAGGCTCGGGACATCAACTACAGCTATCCGGCGACGGACGCACAGGCGCTTCGGGGCTTGAATCTGCGTATTCCTTCCGGTAAAAAAATTGCCCTTTGCGGCCATAACGGGTCGGGCAAGTCGACCTTTTTTCTTCACGCCATCGGCATTCACCGTCCTGCAGCAGGCGGGATGCTGTGGAAGGGGGAACCCTTCTCTTACCGTCAAGACGACTTGCGTACGCTGCGGCGGCAGGTCGGGCTTGTTTTTCAGGATCCCGAGCAGCAGCTTATTCTAAGCACGCCCTACGAGGATGTGTCTTACGGGCTTCGCAACGCGGGGGTGCCCGAGTCGGATATAAGCCTCCGCACGGCCCACATTCTCGCTTCGATGCAGCTGACCTCTCTGGCGGACAAGCCGATTCACCATTTGAGTCTGGGTCAGAAGAAGCGGGTTGCTCTGGCAGGGGTGCTGGTGCTGGCGCCGGAGCTGCTGCTGCTGGATGAGCCTACCGCCTATCTGGATCGGGCGTCCGAGCAGCAGCTGCTTGCGGAGCTGGATCGCATTCATGCCCAGGGCATGACCGTGGTCATGGCTACTCACGACATGAATTTGGCCTATGCGTGGGCGGATTGGGTTCTGGTCATGGACCGCGGCACCTGCGTAATGGAAGGGACGCCGGCGGAGGTGTTCGCACAGGAGGAGACGATTGTCTCTCTGGGCCTGGAGCTGCCGCTGCTGCTGGACCTGTGGCAGGCTGTGCCGGAGAGGCTGCGCAGGGACGCCGCGCCTCCGCGCACGGCAGAAGCATTCAAGCGGTTTTTGCTTGAGCAGAGGGAAGCATGGGAATTTCTCAATATCTGATTAACAAGAGCGAAGGCAGAGTACCCTCCGATGGGTACCCTGCCTTTGCTCTTGTTAAACGATCCGCTTTCCGTACTGAAATTTACAGAAGAACGCTCGGATATTAAATCCATCTCTCGCTGCGATATGGATCCCTCTCTCGAATTCGTTCCACTGCAACATGTTGCTAGCCAGCTCGGCGTAACGGCAACAGCACCTCCTCAAAGGGTGTCGAGAGCAATTTATCTTCAACCGCCGGCTTTGGATTCAGCTTTTTCCGTTTGGGCCGTAAGCACCCCGCTTGCAAGAAATATGAGCAGAGAGCATGCCAGGCAAACCGCCGTAAACATACTAACAGACGCGTACCCGTTCCATACCGCATAGAGCATGCCGGCAAACCAGGCACCAAGCGTCGTCGCCGCGTTCATCGTGGAGGTAGCAAGACTCGAAATCGTGCCGCGGATCGTCGGATTTAAACTGTTCAATAGCCCTACCATCAGCGGGAACAATATGCCAAGCAGCGTGAAAATAAAGAAGTAAGCCCCCTTCACTACAAAAACCGACGATACGTAGGGCAGTACCAGATAAGAAGCAATAAGAAGAAGCATTCCCGCCGCCATGGTTTGGGCTGGTTTCAACCACTTGAGCACGTAAGGGCTGCATAGGCTGCCGAGCAAGTTGCCGAGTCCTAAAAATAGGATGACATATCCTGTCTCATCGATCGGGAGATGGAATCGGTCCGTCATCCATTTTCCGAGAAATGCGAAAGCCGCGCTGCTTCCCAGATGGACAAAAAAGTAGGCGAGGAAGGTGCCTCTCGCTTTGCCGCTAGTCACCAAAGGAACGTATCTCTGCAGTATCGAAGTTGGAGCTCCCTGCTGCAGCTTTGGTGGCATGGCCGGAACCGCGAAAGCGGCGAAGATGGCCAATAGCAGTGAAAATCCCCCGATGGTCCAGAAGGGGAGAGACCAGCTGCCTGCGGCCAGCAAGCTTCCAATCGGGACGCCCAGCGCTTGGGAGGCAGCAAGCCCCGCATAGGCAACGCCAAGCGCTTTGCTGATTTTGGCCGGGGGAAACAAGGCCGGAATCGAGGCCCACACTTGCGGAGCTGTGAACGCCGCACTGATTCCTGCGAGGAGCCGGAATAAGCACATGGTCCAGAAATCGACGGCGAAGCCGCACAGGCAGGTAGAAATGGCGAAGCTGGTCAGGCCGCAGAGCAGTACCTTTTTGCGGTCCCATCCATCCGACAACGGCCCGGCAATCAGCGCAAATAACGCGGAGCCTAAAGTATAGGCGCCTATCATCCATCCCGCAATTTCGGTAGAAATGCCAAACTCATTTTGCAAGGTTGGAAGCAACGGGGAAATCAGAAACGTATCCGTACCGATCACGAACATGACAAGAAAAAATAACACGATCATTTTATTCATTTTCATCACCCTTCTCCTTTTGTGCTGCTCTTGTTGAAACTTATTGTAAAGGTTAATGGTGACAATAATTGTCATGAAATTAAAAAAATAATGGAGGCCTGAATTTTTGTTAAGCCTCGTAACGAAAGTTCGAGGTGTTCATCCATTTTATGGTATCATCTGAAGGGAGTGAACTAATATTGTCGATACCGGCCTATAAGGAAATAGAAATAGGAGTGATAAACCATGTGGAAAAAGGCCGGAGCCCTTGTCCTTGTGGGGGCAGTGATTTGCTTTCATGTAGGGATAACTCCCGGAAAAGCATACGAATATGCGGATACACCCACAGAAATTGCTGATGGCATACGTATTCCTCAAAGAGTTACCCTTCTGAGGGATACTCCTTACTATGTGATTCCGAACACGGGGCTAAATAAAGCAGAGGGGGTTTTGTCACCCCAAACCGTAGAAGTTATGGAAGCCGAGTCGGGCTGGGCAACTTCAGGCAACTGGTGGAAAATCCGTACGGTGATGGGCGAACGGTGGATTAAAACGCTGCCTGATCAAATCGAAGTGGCGCCACCAAAGACATTAAGCCTGATGGTGGAAACGGCACTTTACGAGAACCCGTCAGAGAAAAGCGGGTCCTTGGCCGTCTTATCTCCGCAGAATGTGACCGTCGTAGATGCTGAGAAGGATTGGTTTCGCCGGACGGGTGATGATTATAATCCAAAAAGATGGATCCAGATTCATACGACCTGGATGGGGGACCCGTGGATTCACTTACGGTTAGATCAGATTGGAGCGTACCAAGACACGAATCAAATTCGTTACTATTCAAACGTTGGTTATAACCGCACTCCGTATATAGATTTTCAGACCTTTCCGACGGATGGGACGCAGACCCATCAATTTCTCCATGAGCTGGGCCAATTCAGATCTTTGCTGGGGAGTGTTTCCCAAGTAGAAACAACCGATGGCCTGAAATGGACACCTTTAAGCGGTACTCCAGTAGTTCCAGAGAACATAACGATCAAACGGAATGTATCCAGTCCGCTGTATACCTATCCTACTCCTTATGAGGATGCTCCAAAGCTTGTTTCATCGGAGGAACTGCACGCCATTGAGAAACTGAGCGATGACCAGTACGCAGGCAATAAGGAAGAATGGTACCACGTCAAAACAGATCAAGGTGAAGGCTGGTTCAACCCCGTTTATGCAGAGCCTGAGGACGCTGAGGAGGAGAAGATAAGGATTGACCTTCATAATCAAGTGACAATGGTGTACCGCTATCCGAACGCACAGCTTTACCTAAATTACGGACAGTTGGGTCCCCAAACGGTGCATCCTCTAAAAGCCTGGACCGATCCGCAGGGGGTTCGCTGGTATCAAGTAGATTCTTTTGTCGGAAAAGGCTGGATTGAGCTTCAAGCGGACGAGGACCGAGTTATATTAAATGACAGGGTGTCCGATATGCAATTGAAGGGCCATACATCGCACCAGGGAGCTTTTTATAAAGAGCAGGGGAAGTACAGCTTTGGGAACGAAACCGTAGGGTACGAGGTGGGGGATGAGCCGTTTTTTGAGACCTCTTTCCTGGCCCGCATATATAACTTTACGATCAGCGGCCCCGACCCGGACGGCTGGTGGACGTTAAAGAATGAGTCGGGTTATGCATTCCAGCTTAAACCCGGAGAGCTAGGAGCAAGAACCTTTTGGAAAGGTCGAAGCGTACAGATTGTACCGTTGACTAAGCCGCCCATCATCAACAGTAACACCGCTCCATTACTTGGACTGACGGATATTAGAACCTTGTTGGGGGCGTCGACAACAGTTTCACAGGATAATCACGAAATACTTTTAAGTACACGGCAGTATGATATCGAAAACCTCCACCTGCCGAACTCTGTGAATGGCGCTTACTTAAAATTATCGGGCTTTCTGTATGACGAAAATGCAAAGGAACAGAACGCCATCGTTCAGTCGCTAAGAATCTCTGTGCTGGATCGGGATGCTCAGGAGAGTTCTCCAAAGCCAATTTATGAGGAGGCCTCCAAAAATTTTCTGTACAATATAAATTATTGGACCGGGCTTTACGATGTGTCCTTGCAGCATCCTGTTCATCCAGGTATGAATCATCTGACTGTCGTATTCAAGGTAGGAGAACGTATTTTGGCTGAGTACGAATGGGACGTTAAGGGGTCTGACCAAGCTCAATAATGTTTCAAGAAAGGAAGGTTCGTTTGAACGATACCGTAGGAATCATCATCGCCTTATTTTTGGGAATAGGCGTTGTTTTCCTGAGAATGTCCAAGGGTGACAGCAGGAGATGGATAGGCTATGCACTTGTCGTCATGAGTTTTCTTCTTATCGCATTTGTCGTTATAGCGCGCATGTCCCAATCGTCACATGGATACGGGCATTAGTAAAAAAGAATGAAGGAGCTGACCGAATTGTTAACAATTCGAAAAGTGAGCATGAATGATGCGGAAGCAATGACCCATATCATGTCGGAATTAGGGTACCGGACTTCTTTGGAAAATATGGCTGCAAGAATGGAAAGGATAGCCTTTGATCCCACGCATTGTACGTTCGTTGCCGATCTGGATGGGGAAGTTGTTGGAATGATCCATCTGCGAACCGTACTCTCCTATCTGAATGATAACGTCAGTGCTCAGGTTTCAACTTTAATCACAAAAAGTGAATTTCGCGGGCAAGGGGTGGGAAAGGAGCTTATGTTCAGAGGGGAACAGTGGGCGAAAGAACAAGGGGCGCAGAGCCTTCTGCTGAACAGCGGTATAAAAAAGGAGCGTGAAGAAGCACACCGATTTTATGAAAACAGGGGATACAGTATAACAGGCTATCGCTTTTCAAAAAGCTTGTTGTAGCTAACTGGTGGCCTTCAACCTAACCGAATGACAGCGTAACATGTAATAACACGAGGTTGCCTTAAGCGGAAGTGGCAGGCTGTCCCCACCTTCAACTAGCCCACGCCTCATGAGAAAATGAAGGCAACCGAATTTGCAAGGAGGTTGCCTTATGACAGCAAAAGAACAGCTGCGGCAGCAGTGGGCGGCGCGCGTCGCCGAGTATCGTGCCAGCGGCCTAACTCTGAAAGCCTGGTGTGCGGTCCATGACTGCACTGTTGACCAAATGAAATACTGGCTCTACAAATCGAAACAACGCGCATCTTCCACCTTGTCCGAATCAGCCCCGGCTACGCTTGAAGATGTGAAGGATCATAAAGCCTTACAGAAACTGGCGCCATGGTCGCCATCACTGCCGCTCATCTGCCGCAATTTCAAGAAATAATCTCGATCCAAAGCCTCTTCTAGATAAGTAGGGGGTATTCGGCATTCCTTGAGTTGCGATGTCTTCATATTCTCGAAAAATCGGTAGTTCCATCATCTCATATGCTTCATCTTAGTTCCATGTGTGTCGGATTTGATGCATACTGATGAACCATTATTTCTAATTTGGGCGATTGACTGCTACGATCTCTTGAGGAACTATAAGCATACTAAGAGAAAAGAGAGACAATCGTTAGAAAACGATTATCTCTCATCGGAATAATTGATGTTAAAAGGTTAAGTTAATGAAGTTGTTTAAACACAAGGATTTCCGAGTGTTTGAAGGCCTTTTTCTATATCTGGATAATGATGATTTGAGGGCGGAGTCACACATTTGGTCACGCTAAACTAGGATACTCATGTTATGAGAGACCCCGGGACGAAGGCTTAAAAAACATCATTCAACGTTTATTTCCACTCTGCAACATCGGCAATCGGCCTTCGTGTTGAAGGGCGGCCATCAGAATCTGCCTTACCGATGGATACCAGCATAACCGAAACGTAACGTTCCTTGTCCAATCCAAATGTTTCAGCAATGTTCTCCTTATCATACCCACCCATGGCACAAGTGTCATAACCGTAAGAACGTGCAACCAGCATTAACTGCATAGCCACCAGTCCGCCATCGGTTAAGGCCACGTCTTTACGAAAATGATCCGGGCTATTGCTATAATGAAAATTGATAGCCTCAAGGATATATTCTTTCACAGATTCAGTCATTGACCCCTGTTCTACTTCTGCATTGAAAATTTCTGGCGCACTCGCAACATGCTCTAGGTCACCAAAAATTGCAATTACAGCAGATGAAGTTACTATCTGTTGTTCATTGTATTGTTGCCCATTGAATATGGCCAAAGGCAACAATTTGGATTTAGCCTCTTCGCTTTCAATGACTAGGAAACGCCATGACTGCAAATTATAGGACGAGGGAGCCTTGGTCGCCTTGGTTAATATATCCTTCATTTCATCGCGGTTAATCTTAACAGAAGTATCGTATTTCTTAATCGCCCTACGTTCAAAAACAATTTTGTTGAAATCGTTTATCCGATTTCCATGCTCATGTAAATTCATGCCTCTATTCTCCTTTTTTGTTGGATTTATATTCGATTGCAGGAACATCATACCGCTAGAACTAAGGGTCAACTAGTACGGTGTTTATGCTACTATAAAAACTATTACCTTAACTTAACTCACACGAAATCCGATAAATACAAATGCATTCGTTATAAGATTCTTGTACAATTTATTAAGCATAGATCGTTGGAAAGGGATGCGACTCATGAATGACGAACTGCGGCGTAAGGAGCTTGCTGAATTTTTGAAAAACCGTCGCAACAGAACAAGACCAGAACAAGTGGGACTGAGTAACAATTCTAATTCTCATAGAAGAACTAAGGGCCTTCGCCGGGAGGAAGTGGCGGTTTTGTCCGGAATCTCAGTGCCTTGGTACACATCCCTTGAACAAGGGAGAGACGTGCGTGTATCAGATAGTGTCATCGAAAGCTTGGCCCGTACTTTAAAGTTAAGTCGTGATGAAAGAGTTCATCTCTATGTCCTAGCGGATCGCAAGATCCCTCTGGAATCGGTTTCAGATGTGTCATATCTGCAAATATCCACCCCTGTGCTTCAACGCATCGTTGATCAATATATACATCTGCCAGCCTACGCCATTGACGGTCAGTGGAATCTGTTAGTTTGGAATCAGACAGCCATTGAAGTATTTGGATTGCAGTCTAACAAGATGAAAAACTGTTCGAGAAATCTGATCTGGTTAATGTTCAACGACCCCGTTGTACGAGGCCGTTATGCGGACTGGGAAGACTCGGCCCGAAAGCTGCTCGCAACTTTTCGTTACACTTTTGCTCGGCGGATGGAAGATCCCTACATCAGTGAAATTATTGCGAAGCTTTTGGAAGTGAACGAAGACTTCAAAACGATTTGGGAACTCCATGACGTCGAGTGTTTTCGGGATGATAACCATTTTAAAATACAGCATCCCTCTGCAGGTGAAATTAATGTTCGTTCCAACACGTTTTATTCAGGCGAATACGACGCTGTTACCCTCGTTTTGTATAGACCTGAAGACGATTTGGATGAGAAAAATTTGATAAATTTAGGAGCATTCAGGCCAAAAAATTCATTGAACCCCTGATTATTTGATGATACACTGTTTGACCAGCCATTTCTTTTAGACGCAGAGAAAATGAAGTGGATGCTTCATCGAAAAGAACGATTTACATTTTAATCCCCTCATGCCATTGAGGATTCAGCCGAAATATGGAACCAGCTTAGAATGGACACGAATCAAACCGTTGAATTTATTGAAGGCTGTAACGATGATGAACTTTTTCTATTGGCCGAGGATATCGGAGATATTATTACCGAATTTAACGAGACGGGAGAAGGCGAATTCGTCTCTTTTTTAAGAGAGATCACTGAAACGCGAGGGATTTCAGATTTGCTCGAAGAAATTAATGCCGTGGTGCAATTCATTGTAAGCCAAATAACCCGGTGGATAGAAAAAAGAGCAAAACTCATAAACTGAACTTTGCTTTATTGGCAGGCTTCATGAGCTTCTGGACTCCAGGGCAGGTAATCTTCAAGAAATTCCGGTTGCTGGCCGAACTGTACCCCCGGCAATTGGCTAAAGATATATTGAAGGTGTTTAAACGGATTAAGTCCATTTGCCTCAGCACTTTCGATGATGCTGTAAACTGCGTCACTCGCCGAAGCTCCTTTCGGACTTCCGCTAAAGAGCCACTTTTTTCGACCTCTTAATTAGGGGGAAGGTCTGCTCGGACCATGCTTGCCAAGTGCCTTTATTCTCGCTTTCTGTCGACTCAACGCAATCGTTTATCGCGCACGCTTTTCAAGAGGGCCTGTGCCGAATTGATTCCCCATAGCACGTTAATCCACCGCGGTTTAGTCCAATGGAATTATCCAAAGTCAGCTTCCTTTCTCAGAGGGAGCTACTTTTTTTAACTGTCTTCGGATAATTCTCTATTCATTAAGCTCTCAAGAACATAATCGAAAAAACTCGTTATATGCGAATACATTTGAGGTGCGAAGGCTAGCGCGGCGATCTACAGCCTGATCGAGACGGCAAAGGAGAATGGGCTACATCCATTCCATTACCTTGTGTACCTGTTCGAGCAATTACCTCAACTTTTGGATCTGAAGGAACCGAATGCGCTTGAACCGTTCATGCCGTGGTCCTCATCACTACCGGATACCTGCCGCAGTTCTTAATCTTCATTCATCATACCCTGGGCTCCCCTCTGACTACTAGGTGGGGCCTATTTGACGTTCACGTAGATACTCATAGACAATTGGCTCTCTTTCTGTCTCCCCTATCCCCTCCCGATCTCGATGTGGAAGAGGGTCACCTTGTAATCAAGCCGAAATCGGCCAAACTGGATGAACTGCTTGCCCAGGTCACGCCGGAAAATCTCCACAAAGAGGTATCGGAAAATTGTCTTGAACCATAACACGCAACCATAGATAATGATTGAGTTTCGCCTTCCGGGGTTCGCCCAGGGAGGCATTCTTTTTATTTGTACTCCGGAAGCGGTCCGAACTTCTTACTGTTAACCAAAATATGGTTCACAACACTGCTTGATTGTGTTACATTTATAATTATTCGTAACACTTATTGCCACAAAATCGAAAATACATGACACTGTTTCGTGTTTAGATGAACTCATTTTGTTGGCGGAGCACAACTGTTTTGGAGGGAGAAAACGTGAAAGAGCGAAAAGAATGGATACCGAGGGGGCCGGCTTTAAGGGGATTCTTCGCGATGGGACTGGCGCTTTGTCTGATCTTAGCCGGCTGCACAGAGGGAAAACCGGCAATTCAGGATCATGCCGATCATGATCAGAGACCGAAGGACGAGCTGGTGCTTGCCGTCGGAGCCGAGCCGGAGACGGGCTTCGACCCGACGACGGGCTGGGGACGCTATGGCTCCCCCTTATTCCAAAGCACGCTGCTTAAGCGGAACAGCGAAATGAAGATAGTGAATGATGCTGCGGCGGGCTATGAAGTAAGTGGTGACGGGCTCATCTGGACGGTAAAGCTTCGCGAGGACATCCGATTCACCGACGGCAAGCCGCTAACCGCAGCGGACGTTCAATATACGTTTGAAGCAGCCGCGAAAAACAGCTCTGTAGTTGATCTGACCAACATGCAGAAGGTAGAGGCTGTGAACGACTATACGGTCCAATTTACGTTAAAGCAGCCGCAATCGACCTTCAGCAGCCTGCTCGTGACCACAGGTATCGTGCCTAAGCACGCACATGGCAGCGACTATGCTCTGAAGCCGATCGGTTCGGGACCGTACAGGCTGGTACAGTGGGATAAGGGGCAGCAGGTGATTGTGGAGGCCAATCCGGATTACTACGGAGTCAAGCCCTTTTTCCGCAAGCTGACGCTGCTGTTCTTGAGCGCGGACGCCGCATTTGCCGCAGCCAAGGCAGGGAAGGTGGATATGTCTTACATTCCGGCAGCGTTCAGCAAGCAGACGGTCGCGGGCATGCGGCTCGAAGCCGTGCATACGGTCGATAACCGGGGAATTTCCTTCCCGTACGTGAAATCAGGAGGGACCACGAAGGAGGGGTACCCCATTGGTAACGATGTAACTGCGGACATGGCGATCCGCAAGGCGATCAATATCGCGATTGACCGCAGAGCGCTCGTGAACGGCGTGCTGGAAGGCCATGGCACTCCGGCGTATACGATTAACGATGGACTTCCCTGGTGGAATCCGGGCACGGTGTTCCCGGACGCGGATGCGGCCCAGGCGAAGAAGCTGCTGGTGGATGCGGGCTGGAAAGACGCTGACGGCGATGGCATCGTGGAGAAAGGAACGCTGAAAGCGGAATTGACGTTACTGTACCCTTCCGGTGATGTAACCCGGCAGTCACTGGCCATGGCGGCAGCGGAAATGGTCAGACCGATCGGCATCCATATCCGGACCGACGGCAAAAGCTGGGATGAATTAAAAGGGCGGATGCATTCAAACCCCGTCATGTTCGGTTGGGGAAGTCAGGATCCGATTGAGACATATAACGTCTTCAGCAGCAAGTATAGGGGAGTAGATTACTATAATGCAGGCTATTACAGCAACCCGAAGGTGGACGCGTATCTGGACCAGGCGCTGAAAGCGGGCAGTGAGGAAGAGGCGCTGGTATTTTGGCAAAAGGCGCAATGGGACGGAGCCACGGGCTTCAGCACGCAAGGCGACGCCCCTTATGCTTGGCTGGTCAATATCGATCACTTGTATATGGTGAAGGACAAGCTGGACATCGGGAAGCAAAGAATTCATCCCCACGGTCACGGCTGGCCTGTTACCGATAATATTGAAGAGTGGAAATGGAAGTCGTAAACGGACGGAGGTGTACATCGCGTGATTCGCAGCTATGCAGCCTGGTTAGGTCAAAAGGGGCTCCGTCTCATCACCCTGCTGTTCGCGCTCAGCGTCATTTCATTTATTTTGGTGAGCTACTCGCCGATTGATCCGATTCAGGCCTATATCGGAGCGGATATGATGAAGGTAAGTCCGGAGCAGCGGGCACAAATCACGGCTTATTGGGGCTTGGATAGGCCCCCTGTAGAACGGTTTTTTCGTTGGGGATCGGCGCTGCTGCACGGTGATATGGGCACTTCTATGATTTTTCGCCGTCCGGTGTCGGAGGTGATCGGGGAGCGGTTTATGAACTCTATCGTACTCATGGGCGCCTCTTGGCTGTTATCCGGCTTGATCGGATTTGTCGCGGGTGTGATTGCGGCGATGAACAAGGGGACCTGGGTGGACCGGTTCATTCAGTGGTATTGCTATACGCTGGCGTCGACGCCTACGTTCTGGATGGGACTGCTGCTGTTGATCGTCTTCGGGGTATGGCTTGGTTGGCTGCCCGTAGGCTTGGGTGTTCCGGCCGGCGTGCCAGCCGATCAAGTGACCCGGGCAGATCGGGTTCAGCACATGCTGCTTCCTCTGCTGACGTTAAGCCTTGTCGGTATCTCAGGCATCGCACTGCATACACGCCAAAAGCTGGTCGACGTATTGGCCAGCGACTATGTGCTGTTCGCACGGGCTCGCGGCGAGCGGGGATGGAGGCTGCTCCGGCGCCATGGTCTCCGCAATATTGCGCTGCCGGCCATTTCCCTGCAGTTCACTGCTTTCAGCGAGTTGTTCGGAGGCGCGGTGCTGGCGGAGCAAGTATTTTCATACCCCGGCCTGGGGCAAGCCACCGTCTCAGCAGGACTCAGGGGGGACATTCCGCTGCTGCTCGGGCTTGTATTGTTCAGTGTGGTATTCGTATTTACAGGCAACCTGATCGCCGATCTGCTGTATCGGCTTATGGATCCGCGGCTGCGGGAAGGGCGGTCGTTATGAGTAGGATGCTGAGAATGGAAGACGCGCCTCCACGGCTGCGGCGTTCCGGAATTCGTCTGAACGGCAGACAGCGGGCGGTGGGATTCATGCTGCTCACGGCATTATTTATCCTTGGGATCGTGCTGTGCAGCCTGCTGCTTGGTGTGGAGTCCATGGCCGTTCAACTGGAACAGCGCAACCTGGCTCCGTCATGGGACCATCCTTTTGGAACGGATTGGCTGGGCAGGGACATGTTTACCCGTACGGTAAAGGGGCTCGCGCTAAGCATGGGGGTCGGACTGATTGCCGCAGGCTCCAGCGCGGTGATTGCGGCGGTAATGGGACTTGCTGCAGCGACTATGGGGAACACCGCCGATCGCCTGATTTCCTGGCTTATCGATTTGTTTCTGAGCGTTCCTCATTTGGTGACGCTCATCCTCCTGGCTTTCGTAAGCGGTGGCGGGATGAAGGGGATTATCATCGGGGTTGCCTTCACCCATTGGCCGTCTCTGGCCCGGGTGATTCGCGCTGAAATGCTGCAGCTCAGAACAAGTGAATATGTCCAAATTTCCCGGCGCTTGGGCAAATCCCGCTGGTGGGTAGCAACCCGGCACATGGTGCCGCATCTTGTCCCACAGCTGTTTGTCGGGCTGCTGCTGCTTTTTCCACATGCGATACTGCATGAAGCGGGAGTCACGTTCGTCGGGTTAGGGCTGTCGCCCCATCAACCGGCGATCGGCATTATTTTATCCGAATCGATGAGGTATTTATCGACCGGGATGTGGTGGCTGGCGTTGTTTCCCGGGCTCAGCCTGCTTCTGGTCGTCAGGGCCTTCGATGTGCTGGGGGGCAGCCTGCGCGCTATGCTGGACCCTCACCGTTCCCGATTGTAAACGGGCCATGGTCACGATTTTATGAATACACACAATGACAGGAGGTGTAGATCGATGGCTGAACAGTATCCGGATCAATGCACGCCTTTATTGGAAGTGGAGAATCTGTCCGTCTCTTTCCTTCAATATGCCGGCGGATGGGGACAAACCGTTCTGGAAGCCATTCAGGGACTGCAGCTGTCCATCGGAGCGGGAGAAGTGGTGGCTGTGATCGGGGCGAGCGGCTCCGGTAAAAGCTTGCTGGCTCACGCCATCATGGGGATATTGCCCGGCAATGCCACAATGAGCGGAACGATTCGGTACCGAGGTGAAGCCTTGACGGAGAGGCGGCTTGCCGCACTGCGGGGACGGGAGCTTGCTCTGGTGCCTCAATCGGTCAATTATTTGGATCCGCTGATGCGGGTGGGCGATCAGGTGCGGGGAGCCGTACCGGGCAGAGCTGCCGCCTCCAGGCTTCGGAAAGTATTCGAGCGGTACCAGCTCGCCGCCCGCGTGGAACGCCTGTTTCCGTTCCAGCTGTCCGGCGGGATGGCCCGTCGGGTGCTCGTCTCGACGGCTACGATCGCAAATCCGCAGCTCATCATTGCGGATGAGCCTACGCCGGGGCTCCATCCGGCTGCGGTACGGGAGACGCTGGGCCGGTTCCGGGAGCTGGCGGACGAAGGCTGCGGCGTTCTGCTCATCAGCCACAATATCGAGTCGGCTCTCTGGATTGCCGACAAGGTTGCCGTGTTCTACGCAGGAACGATCGTCGAGCTGGCGCTCAAGAATGACTTTGCCGCCGACGGGGGACGGCTGAGGCATCCCTACAGCAGAGCGCTGTGGAGATCACTGCCGCAAAATGACTTCGTTCCGATTCCCGGCAGTCAGCCTCATCCGAACGACCGGTCCGTCGGGTGCGTATTTGCAGCGCGGTGCGAGCTGGCCAGCAGCGAGTGCAGAAGTGTTCGGCCGGACCTGCGGGAGCTGCGTGAAGGGATGGTGAGGTGCATCCATGCTTCTTGAGGGACATCAGCTCGGGTTTCGATATGGACGCGAGGCGTGGCTGTTCCGCGGAATGGGCTTCAGCCTGCGAAGCGGCGAAATCGTCGGCCTGCAGGGGCCAAGCGGCTGCGGCAAAAGCACCTTGGCCCGCCTGCTCGGCGGCTATGACAAGCCGCAGGAGGGCCGTGTGCTGCTCGACGGCAAGCCGCTGCCGGGCAAAGGCTGCCACCCGGTCCAGCTGGTGCTCCAGCACCCGGAGAAGGCAATCAATCCGCGATGGAAGCTGCGGCGGACGATCGCCGAAGGGGGCGAGCCTGCGGAAGGCTTGCTTGAGGCGCTCGGCATCGAGCGTCATTGGCTGGACCGGTGGCCCGGGGAGCTGTCCGGAGGAGAGCTGCAGCGCTGCTGCATGGCGAGAGCGCTCGGTCCGGAGACGCGATTCCTGATCGCGGATGAAATGACCGCGATGCTCGATGGCATCACGCAAGCGCAAATTTGGCATGCTGTGCTGGATATCGCTCGCAGACGGGAGTTGGGTATGCTGGTCGTGAGCCATGACGGGCCGCTGCTCGAAAGGCTGTGCAGCCGGGTGATCCGATTCCCTGCTGCAGAGGGAATCGTGTCCGGCACATAGGAAAGCCGCGAATCCTGCGTTTGCACAACGCAAAAGGATTCGCGGCTTATTTTGTCATGCGATGATCACACGAACGTATTCTGATTCACTTTGCTCTTGGCAAGCTTCAAATAGCCGTGAACGTTCAGCAGCTCGCTTTCGTCCATGAAGCGGAGCTTCATTTGTCCGGCCGCTTCCACGATATAAGGCCGCAGCGCTGCAGCGCCGCCTCCGATGACATAGAAGCACTGAATGTCAGGATGCTTTTTCCAACGCTTCTTGATCAGGTCCACGATTTTGCTGGCTGCCCGGCTGAAATACATATCGACAACCGGCTTCATGCTCGATTGTCCCTCACCGATTCGGCGGATGGTATAGTCGTTCCGTTTGATCCGCTGCACCAGCTTGGCCCGGCTCGGGAAGCGGTACCCGTACTGATCCTCTACGTTGCGGATAATGCTGTCCAAATAAGTGGCAAGACCGATTTGCTCGCCCGTGCTGAACTGGTTGTCGATGCTCATCTTGTTCACAACGGGGAAATCGGTGGTGAGAGCCCCCATTTCACAAATGCCGATACAGCCGTGATACAGCTCCTCATCCTTCACCTGCAGGCTGTCGTGTGTAGCCATATGGAATAAGGCGGCTGCACCCTCGATCGATACGATCGCTCTGCGGATCGAGACCTTGATTTTGCGGTTTTTCAGCTGCGGCGTGGACAGGAAGGTCACTTCATGCTCGCCGACCAGGCGGTCCTCAAACATTTGATGGTAATACGAGTAGGTGCGCACAGGCAATCCTGTACCGATGACATACTCGATTTCTTCGGTGTTATTGTAGCCGGTATGCGTCAACGATTGGCTGGCTACCCCGGCATAGGCGAGAGCGGTCAGCGCAACGACCAGGGATTGGTCGGATACGGCCTTGTTATCGGTCTCCTCCAGTTCAACGCTGTCCTCATTCTCCATCGCCAGCATGCCGACAAAATACCGCTGATTGTTCCTCGACAAGCGAGGGCTGTGAATGACGACGTCCAGCGCCTTCAAGGGAGAGTCCTCCTCCTGCAGCACGTGACGGTCATACCCCGGCGCGACAATATTCGGAATCATCAAAGGATCACGTACACCGTCAAGTACGACTTTAATACTGTCGTTGCCAATATCGATTCCTGCTAATTTCATTAATTAATTCCCTCCAGACATTGCCATGTAAATATTTAGTACTAAAATTCGAGCAAATGGAACGAAATCCCTTCGTACTTTAGAACTATTTTGAAGGAAAAGTGAAAAGATTGGAAGGTTTTTTTGAGGATTGCGACGAATATTATCGTATTCCATCGAATAATGTTAATTTGTGCCAAAACCGAAGGAGCCGACATGAAGCTGAAAATGGGAAGTAAGCGGTATACATTGGTCATTATTCCCGATGCTAACAGCTCTGTTCGCCGCTTTGAGGTCCCAAAGCTGATCCCCTACATCGCCGGTGCAGGACTTATGACCTTGGTTTCGATTACCTTAGTCCTGTATGTGGGTCATGCCAGGAACGCGAGCGTGGCGAATAAGCTTCAGACGCAAATCGTTAGCAGGGATGCTGAGTACACCTCGACGGTGCAGGAGAAGAACCAGACGATTGAGCAGCTTCAGAACCAAGTGATTCAGCTGTCTCAACAGACGGCCGAAATGAAGGCCAAGATCGATGATATTCGGAAGCAGGAAGATGAGATAAGAACGATTACAGGCTCGGGTCAGGTCAAAATATCCTCCGCAGACGTCGCTCCTGCTGCAGGGGCGATGGGCGGCAGCAGTACCCAGGCATCGAATGGAGAGGTGCAGGTATTGGTCGAGCAGACCAAGTCGCAGCTTAGCGATTTGGACAAATCCGTTGACGAGCTGAAGGACAGTATAGCCGACACGAAGGAAAAAGCGATCGAGGCCCAGCAGAAGCTTCGGATAACCCCGAATATTTGGCCGGTCGACAGCCGGACGATCACATCGGGATTCGGGCTGCGGCAGGACCCGTTCACAATGCGTCCTTCATTCCACAGCGGCTATGACATCTCGGCGCCAAGAGATACGCCGGTTCATGTGACGGCAGACGGGGTTGTTACGACGACGGGAAGCGATTCCTCCCACGGCAACAATATTGTTGTGACGCATTCCAAAGGCTTGCAGACGTGGTACATGCATTTGAATAAAATGCTTGTGCAAAAAGGCGATCGCGTGGAAAAAGGCCAGGTCATCGGTCTGGTCGGAACGACGGGCCGCAGCACAGGCTATCATCTGCATTATGAAGTGCTCAAAAACGGCGTGAGCAGCGATCCGAAGCCATACTTACCTTAACGAGAAAGAGGGCGACATAATGTTTAAGAAAAGCAAGCGCGATTCCTTCGCAACCGATACTTTAATTGGAGAAGGAACCTTGTTCGAAGGCCGTATCAAATCCGAAGCAAGTATCCGGATCGAAGGGCAGATTACGGGGGATGTGGATTGCGCGGGCGATGTGACCATCGGGGAGCATGGAGTCGTGAAATCCAATGTGATTGCAAGAAATGTAATTTTGGCAGGCCATGTACACGGCAATGTGCTGTGCAAAGGCAAGCTGACCATCCGTTCCACAGGCAAGCTGTACGGCAATACGACAGCGCAATCGCTCATTATTGACGAGGGCGGCGTGTTCCAGGGGACGAGCAAGATGGATAACGGCAGCGTGTCGAATCCCGACCCATCCAACCAGCACAACAAGGAACAGCAGACGCAGAACAGCCCGTTTCAACCCGTTACCACAGCGGTAACATGGCAGTAATGCAGGGCAGTGACCCCCATCCGGGAGATAGAGCTTGAAAGCAAACGTTGACTGTGTAAGTTTTATACAACAGTAGCCGGAGGTGCTTTAGCACCCGGGAGATTGCTTCTTGCTTTGATGCATTCAGTATATATAGGCTGCAGGTGAAAAAATAAGGAACGCCCGTTATCGCAACGGGCGTTCCTTGTTGACTACAATTTTCCATTTGCTTCGGCTGCTGCAGGGATAAGGAAAGGATGGCTTTGGCCTACTCCCCCATCCGGTAGCTTGTAACCACATTTTTCAAAGTAATCTTTAAACGTCCGAGAAGGCGGGTCTCGTCGGTCAGCTTGTCGAGCAGCTTCTCGGCTGTTACCTTGGCGGCTCCGCCGTTAATACGCTTGACGAGCGTCGTTCCGGGCAAATTCAATCCGTCAACGCCGGTAAAAATATATTGAATGCCGGCTTGTCGGCTCTGCGCCAGCGTGGTCGCATCATATCTTCCGTGCGGCAGACACAGCAGCTGGTCCTGCGTGCCGAGCTTCTCCCTCAGCACCTGCTCGGCTTGAACCAGGTCGGCCTTCACCCGCTGTGCGTATTCCTGTTCGGTTTCCACCCGATTCAGAGCCGGCAGGAAAATAGGATTGGTTAACGAATTTACCGGCTTGCCGTCGGCTCCGGGTACAAAATCATGTGAATTGTAAGTGTGGGAGTAGAAACCGAACCCGTCGGCTTTCATTTGCTGAATTTGCTCCCAGGTCATGAACGCGGTTCCTTCCTCCGTCTTGGTTCCCACCGCACTGACAATCAGGAAATTGCTTGCCGTCATGCCCTGCTCTTTGAGAATCGGATAAGCATATTGGTAAAAGGATTCGTATCCATCGTCAAAAGTGATGACGACAGCTCCGGGAGGCACCGTACCGGTGCCGTTCATGAAGTCGACGAACTGCTTCATCGATATGACCTGATAGCCGCTCGATTTCAGAGCGATCAAATGCTCCTTGAAGGCTTCCGGGGTTATCGTGTAGTCAGAAGCTTCGGGATCTATGTGATGGTATTCCAATACGGCAACTTGACTGCTGAACCGTGGAGATGTGCCGGGGAAGACATAGTCGATAGCCAGATAGGCGATAAGGAGGATCAGAATGGCGGATAAAGTCCATTTTAGACGAAGCCTTGTTTTCATATTCGAATAAATCTCCGTTCTCTAAAGTAAAGAATGCATCCTGGTCTATGATACCATCTTTTGGCCGGGTTGAGAAATTCTGCGTGGAAGGAAGGTGGGAGCGGAAGAGGGCTAGGCGTGCTTTTGACATATAGATGACATATTCCGGAGGTAAAGTACAAGGTGTAAGAAGTAAACCTGAACCTAACGAATGGAGGCTCATTTCATATGTTGAATGCGAAGTGGAAAAAAATGCTGGTCGGAAGCACGGTAGGTGCTATGCTTGTGGTTGGCGCGGCAGGTGCAGCCTTTGCGGCAGACGCTGCGAGCCCGGCGAAAAGCGAGAAGCATGCAGCGAAGCATCAAGCGAAGCTGGAGCAAAAGGCGGCGGCCCAAGGCTTGACCGTCCAGCAGCTGCTCGACCGGCAAGCGGCGAGGAAGGCTGCGCTGGAGGAGAAAGCGAAGGCGGCAGGGCTTACCATGGAGCAATATAAGGCGCAGCGTCAGGCGGAGCATCAAGCCAAGCTGGAGCAGGCGGCTGCAGCGAAGGGCCTGACGGTGGAGCAGTTGAAGGCTCAACATAAGGAACGGCATGACAAGGTCGTGGAGCAGGCCAAAGCAGCGGGCTTGACCGTGCAGCAGTGGAAAGACCGGAAGAAGGCCGAGCACGAAGCGAAGCTGGAAGCCAAGGCGCAGAAAAAAGGGATCACCGTAGAGCAGCTGAAAGCACAGCTCGCCGCAAAAAAAGCCGCCAAGTAAGCGGTGGGTGACCGATCACCCGGCGGCAACGCGCGCCTGAGATTCACGCGCGTTGGCAGCTGCTGCAATAGAAGGAATAAGCCACTCCGCCGGGGTGGCTTATTTTGCCGTGTCACCCTTTCATATCGATTGCTAATAAAAGGAAATGGGCGTTCCTGCTCGAAATTATGATAAGCCCGTTCACTAGGCGATGACTGCCGTATTCTATGAAACGCGGTTTCATCGCCAGTAGTTAAGGAGGATGAGCAGGATGGACTATTTGCGTTACCCTATCGGACCCTTCGAGCAAGTACACCATTCCACTTTCGTACAGCGCGAGCAATGGACCAAGGAGATTTCGGAAGCGGCAGCGCTCCTTCGGTTGGCTGTGCATAACCTGACAACAGAACAATGCCTTACTCCGTATCGCCCGGGAGGCTGGACGGTCCGGCAGGTTATCCACCATATGGCGGATAACGATATGAACGCCTTTCTTCGTTTCAAGAGAGCGCTAACGGAGGACAGCCCGACTGTTCCCTCCTATAGGGAGGATTTGTGGGCCGAGCTGAGCGATTACGAGACTCCGATCGAAACCTCCATAAATCTCCTCGAAGCCATTCATTCTCGATTCGTTATGCTGCTCCGTTCACTGCATCCGTCCGATTTGGAAAGGACATTCACGAGCCCTGCCCATGGCCTCATGAATCTTGATACGGCTATTCAAAGATATGCATGGCATAACCGCCACCATACTGCGCAAATTGCCTCTCTTAAAGCCCGGAATGGCTGGTAAACGTCCACAAACTTTTATTTTCCGCGGCAGTTCACTGACATACTGCTGTCAGCCATGTACGTTTACACTACATTAGGAACAGGTGAGCCGCATCGGAGCCTTATGGATCAGCCGCTATGCCCCTGCCGGTTCGGCAGGAGTCCGGTTGGTGCAATCGGGTGCTATTTAACAGCTTAGCAATACATAAGAAATGCCCCGCATTCCGTCGTGGTAAAATAAAGTTGATTCCTGCAAAGACACTCATGAATTTCTGTCCATTAACACCGAACGTTAACTGTTAAAGGAGCGTTGCAATTGAACGATAGGCAATCGATTGAGAGCTTCAAACAAGATTTGCAGCAGTATTCGCTTGAGCAGCTAAGGTACAATACCGGTGACGGTGTGTGGTCTCTGGGCCAGATGTACCGCCATCTGATTGATGTGGCCGATGAGTACCTTGACCATGTGGAGGCTTGCTCGAAGGCATGTGTAGAGCAGCCCTTAGGCAAATCGGAGGTTGGGGAGCACCTGTACGAGGTCGGTGGCTTTCCGATGATTCGTATCAAGCTTCCGGATTTGCCCGGAAACACGCCCGATCATTCACAAAATATAGAAGACCTTACCGAAGGACTGGATCGGGTCGTGCGGAGGATGATCGATTGGGAAACGAGGGTGGACGGCATCAGCCCGCATTTTAAAGAAAAGCATGAAGGCTTCGGATGGCTTACCGCAAGGGAGTGGCTGGAGCTGATCGGCATGCATTTCCGCCACCACCTGCGTCAGAAGAAGGAATTGGAAGCAAGATGGGAGCTATTTTCCTAATGAGTATGTTCTATTACATGGCTGCAAGCCGGGAGCTGCCCACAGGCGTATTCGGAACGAAGAAGACGGTGATGAAGCTGGGAGATTACTTGACACATGTCAATCCAGCAGCAAGAGGGCAGTTCCCAATCCGTGCTCTATTGGATAAATATCCTGAAGATGAACAACTTATAGATATCTACGACACGGAGGAGGACGCGGCAGGCTTATACGTAGGCGGACCGATGTCAGGTCAGGATATATCGCACTTGTTTAGGCATCCCATGGTGTATCCAATTGCTCCTCAAGGCGGCTCCTTTTCCATGAACAACGAGATGAAGGAGCGCTATCCCAACGTCTACACGACGGGCAGAAAGTGTCTGGCAGAGCTGTTCCGCTATCTGAATCGCCATATGAACGCGGGAGAAGAGCTGGAATTGTTCTCCTGCTGGGCGGATGGGCCGGAGCGTTTCCGGCAGCCTCGCAATAAGGGGCTGGACCTGATTATACAGCTATCGGAGTTTCGCTTCGAGGAACGGGCCGAGTTCGAGTGGAAGGACCAGCAGTATATCGTGGTAAGAAAATAAACATGTTGGGAAAACGAAGGGGTGCTGCAATGGATTCCCGTAAACAGAAATTTATGACGTTCTTGATGTTCGAAGGCCAAGCGGAAGCGGCAATGAATTTGTATACATCTTTATTTGATAATTCCGAAATCATCAGCATTCAACGGTATGGTCCGGGCGAAGCCGGGGAAGAGGGCAGCGTGCTGCAAGCGGTATTTTCGCTTCACGGGCAGCAATTTATGTGCATTGACAGCCATATCAAGCATGGCTTCACCTTCACCCCCGCTATGTCAATCTACGTGACATGCGATTCCGAGGCGGAGCTCGATCGGGTGTATGCAGGCCTGTCAGAGGGAGGCTCAGTGCTCATGCCGCTGGGCTCATATCCTTTCAGTGAAAGGTTCGGCTGGGTTCAGGATCCATATGGTGTTTCATGGCAATTGAATTTGGCTAAGTAGCGACAGGCGCGCGAGCTTTTTACCCCTATACATATCTCGTGTGATGGAAACGGATTGCGCAATAAAAATGGGCTTGAATGCGGCGGGATGCCTGTTCAGGCTTTTTTGGCGTGTAGTACTTATTGTTATTTATGGTAATACTTGATGGCCGACGGACGCTTATGGGGACTTGCACTCGAATAAACTAGCAAGATAATACCAGTGGAACCAACAACTTGCCAAAGACAAATTCAAAATTATTACGTTTAATAGATAAAGTGTGGTTTTAAGGATTTAAGGATTTAAGGATTTAAGGTTTTAACGAAGTGGGGTGATAGAATGAGAAAGCCAGCAGCGAAATATGCTACTCTGCTGACCGTCATCATTTCCTTCTTCCTAATCGTTCCTGCACAGCATGCAGATTCAAGAATGGTATTAGTGAATAAGCAAGCAATTTCCGAAGTGTCATTGCCTAGCAGTACGTTTATTCAGAAGGAAAGCGGAAATCAGGTTGACAACTCATCGAAGGAGAGAGAGCTGATACTGGAAGCGGAGAAGGCCAAGAAAGTAACCATTTTGAGCGCAGAGCCTGCAGCTGAAACGCCCAAAGTGCCCGAAGTGCCTGAACCGATTCCGACGCCCTCGAATCCTCCGAAGTTGGAAGCTCCTAATCTAAGCTCAACAACTGAAAAGCAAAGTATTTCAGACAGTGATAAGGAGTTACTTGCGAGGCTCGTGACAGCTGAAGCGGGTAATCAACCGTATTTAGGTCAAGTGGCGGTAGCTGCCGTTGTTTTGAACAGGACAAAATCTGGTAAATTTCCTGAAACGATTAAAGGCGTCATTAATGCCAATAACGGCAAGGTATATCAATTCTCTCCTGTGAAAAACGGCTCCATCCGTAAGCCGGCTAGTGCATCAGCGGTTAAAGCGGTTGAAGAGGCTTTGAAGGGCAGCGATCCAACGAACGGAGCCCTATATTTTGCGGAATTAAGCATCGCGGCACATGTACCGAACCGAAACGCCAGTGTTACGGTAAAAATTGGTGACCACACTTTCTATAAATAAGAAGTTCAGGGGCGCTTGCAGCCCCCTACTTTCTTAAACGTTGATCATATTTCCATAATAATCGGCAAAATCATCGGTTTTCTTCCCGTACTTTCATAGAGATAACGACCCAAAACATCTTTAACCCGAATTTTCAAGGTACTCCACTGGTTCATATTTTCTGCCTGAAGTTTGGTGATGGTCTGAGCTACCAGCTGATTCGCTTGATCCAGCAGCTCTTCCGAACCACGTACATACACAAACCCCCGCGATATAATATCCGGTCCGGACACAATATGTCCTTCCGTCTTGCTAAGCGTTACGACCACAATAAGAATTCCGTCCTCCGACAGATGCTTGCGGTCCCGCAGCACAATATTCCCCACATCGCCAATGCCCCACCCATCCACGAAGGTGTTGCCCGCTGTTACCTTGCGTGTCTGCCTGGCGACATGATTTTGAATGTCCACCACATCCCCATTATTGACGATGAAAATATGCTCGGGATCCACCCCGACCGATTCGGCCAGCAAGCCGTGCTGATGAAGCATCCGGAATTCGCCGTGAATCGGAATGAAATATTTGGGCTTCATCAAAGTGAGCATCAGCTTCAGCTCATCCTGACTCGCATGGCCGGAAACGTGCAGCCCCGTCACGGAGCCTGATCCATAGACGACTCTGGCACCAAGCCGGAACAGGTTATCCACGATTCGGGAGACGTTGCGCTCATTCCCTGGTATAGGGGTCGCTGAGAGAATAACCGTGTCCCCCGGAAGAATATGAACCTTGCGGTGATTGGAGGTGGAGAGGCGGGATAAGGCCGATAAAGGCTCTCCCTGGCTTCCGGTACAAAGTACGGCAATCCGCTCCGGAGCCAGCCGGTTCACTTCCTCAGGCTTGACCAGCATGCCTTCGGGGATCGTCAAATAGCCTAGCTTGGCTGCGATGCCCACGACATTTTCCATACCTCTGCCGAGTAAAGCGATATGTCGTCCGGTAGCCTCCGCCGCATCGATCACTTGTTGAATCCGATGAACATTGGAAGCAAAGGTGGAGAAAAAGATTTTTTGACGCGCCTTGCTGAAGGCTTCCAAAATATGCTCACCGACTTTTCGTTCCGATGGAGTAAACCCGGGCCGCTCTGCGTTCGTACTTTCGGATAGCAGCGCCAGGACGCCGTTTTTGCCAAGATCGGACATTTTATGAATATCCGCGTATTGCTCCGAAACAGGAGTCAGGTCAAATTTAAAATCGCCCGTGTGGACGACAACCCCTTCAGGCGTATGGAATGCAATGCCCAGGCAGTCGGGGATACTGTGATTTGTTTTGAAGAAGGTCGCTTGGATCGAGCCCAAATCTACCGTCGAATCGGAGGTGATTGGAATGAGCTCTGTTTCCGCAAGCAGGCCGGCTTCTCTTAATTTCACTTCAATTAATCCGATTGTTAATCTTGTTGCATAAACGGGCAGTTTTAGCTGCCTTAATATGTAAGGTACCCCGCCGATATGATCCTCATGACCATGCGTTATAATCAAAGCCCGGACCCGACTGCTGTTCTCCAGCAAATAAGTAATATCGGGAATGATTAAATCAATGCCTAATAAGCTTTCATCAGGGAACTTGGAACCGCAGTCAATGACAACGATATCTTCGCCGTATTGAATAGCATACATATTTTTTCCAATTTCGTTGACGCCTCCCAAAGCAAAGATCGATAACGTTTCTTCTGCGTTGTTCAACGATAGAGCCCTCCCTAAAGGATATGGTTTGGTGATGGAAGCCAAGGTTATGGGATTAGGAACGATTGCGACGGGATCTTGTGAATAATCGGTAGGCGAAATAAAGAACAGCCCCCCAAAATAATAGACCTATGAAGGATATCGGCGATCCTGCTCCGGGACCGAAGCCCATAAAGCCAAACGGGTTAAACAGGCTGCCAAGCAAAGCTCCCGCTGCAAAGCCCCCAAAGATGCCTCCCCAGCCTCCGCGGGCAGGCGTTCCGTAAGCTGGTGTCGTAGTTCTCGGATTGCTGGAGGGAACACGTCCAGGGGCCGTCGTTCCGCTTTGTCCCGGGGTACGTACACCCGAATAGGTTCCGCGTCCCGAGCGGTAAGCATTTTCCGTCAGTTCTCCCTCGGCAGGCGTCTGCTGCGGAAGCTCTTGAACCCTGGGCGAGATCAGATTGCCCTCCACATTTGCAAAGACCGAGGGGCATGGGAAAAGGAGCATCAAACAAAGACAGACCATCCGGAAGCTCTTCATGCAGGTATCCTCCATTCATGTTGTCGTGGAAAAGGGTCGGCTTTTCGCATTTCTCATATAGGTAGTATCAACCCAATCCGGGTTTCTATTCGGCTTCCAGAGCTATGAATCGAGGAGAATGACATGTCATCCATCCTACGGGTTAAACTGAAACTGCATGTGATACAGCCTCGCGTAGATCCCGTTTATGTGCAAAAGCTGCTCGTGTGTTCCTTCCTCTGCTATCCCTTTCCCGGAAAGCACGATAATCCTGTCTGCATTTTGGACCGTGGACAGCCTGTGAGCAATGATGAAGGTCGTACGGTTGCGGGATAGGAGTTCAAGGCTTTTCTGTACGGCCTTTTCACTCTCATTGTCCAGCGAGGAAGTGGCTTCATCCAATATGAGGATCGAAGGATTTTTCAAAAATACACGGGCGATACTGATGCGCTGCTTCTGACCGCCGGAAAGCTTTACACCGTGCTGCCCGACATGGGCGTTGTAGCCGCCCGGAAGCCCCATAATAAATTCATGAGCATTGGCGTGCTTGGCCGCGGTGATCATTTCATTTTCCGTAGCGTCGGGCTTTCCATACAATAGGTTCTCCTTTATCGTACCCGAGAACAGATAGACGTCTTGCTGAACGATCCCGATATGCTGGCGCAAGGAGCTTAGCGTGACAGCTTTGACATCTGTACCGTCGATTTTCACTGCACCTTCGACAGGCTCATAAAAACGTGGGATTAAACTGCAAAGTGTTGTTTTTCCAACCCCCGATGCTCCTACAAGCGCTATGGTCTCACCGGGATTTGCCGTAAAGCTGATTTGACTTAGCACATCGGTAGAGTCGCCGGCATAGCGGAAACGAACGTTGGCAAATTCGACCTTGCCCTTTACGCTGCTTAACGGGAAGGCGTCATTCGCATCCGTAATGTCCGGCTTCACTGCCAGCAGCTCCAGGAAGCGTTCAAATCCAGCCACTCCATTTTGAAGATTTTGGGTAAAATTCACTAACCGTTTCACGGGGTCAACGAGGGTATTCAAGTATAGTAAGAAGGTGATTAGCTCCGTCAGATGCAGCCGGCTGTAGCTGATAAGAACGGCCCCTGCAATAACGACCGAAATATTCATAAAGGAGATGAATCCGGTCAAGCCGTTAAAAAACAACGCCTCAGCTCTATACCCATTTTTCCTGCTTTCCAAAAAACGATGGCTGCTGCTTCGGAATTTGTCCATTTCAATTTCTTCATTGGCAAACGATTGTACGACCCGAATCCCGGAAAGGCTGTCTTCGATTTGCGAATTGATATCGGCTATGCGTTCCTTGTTCCTTTTCAGAGCGTTCTTCACCCGGATGCTGTTGTAATAGGCGAAAAGAATCATAAACGGGAAAATTAAGAAAATAGTTAAACTGAGCATCCAGTTCATGCTGGCCAATATAACAAAGGAGCCCGCAATTCTTACCAAGGAGATCATCGTGTCCTCCGGCCCATGATGGGCAAGCTCCGATATATCGAATAAATCTGATGTCATCCGCGACATGAGCTGCCCTGTTCTGGTGTTGTCGTGATATGTAAATGAAAGCTTTTGTACATGCTCAAATAAATCGCTCCGCATGTCGGATTCTATTTGGGCTCCCATCACATGACCGTAATAATCTGTATAGAAGTTGCTTACATACTCCACCAGCATCAACAACATAAAGATACCGGCGATTTTTATAACGAATGCCGACGCGATTCCCTCGTCACCTATTGCTTTCTGGGTCAGTTGATTTACTAACAGGGGGTACACAATGACGGTTATCGAAGCCAGCGATGCAAAGAACAAATCCGCAAACAATCCTTTTTTGTAAGGCTTATAGTAAGTTAAAAATTTTTTGAATGTTTCCAAACGACCACCTCCAAGGACAGGGTTTACTCTAAGACATTGACTTCCATCGGTTTAAATTCATGGTAGCACCCTGATCTGAACCAATCCATTTAACAAATCGTTATAACCAATTCTTCTTCTTGTCCCTTGATTCTCCGCTGAACAATGGAAAAGAAACGGCTCTGTTCTTATTTTGTTTTATTTTTGTTTATGTTTGAATTTATGGTTTTCAGACCGGAACAAATGTGGTAAGATAACATCAAAACCAAATAAAACAAATTATTTCGGAGGTATAGTCATGGTACAAAGTTTGTGGGAAGCTTCTAAAGCAGCAGAACAGGCAACAGGTCTGGATCAATTGGTTTATCGCTCGAATCTGATCGGTACGGATCGTCGCGTATGCAATTACGGCGGCGGGAATACTTCCAGCAAGACGGTTGTCAAGGATTTCCGCGGGCGCGACGTTGAAGTCATGTTCGTGAAAGGAAGCGGTTCCGACCTTGCGACGATGAAGGCTTCTAACTTTACGGGCTTGCGCATGGATGATATTCGTCCTTTGTTCGAAAGAGACGAAATGCCGGATGAAGAAATGGTTGCCTACCTGGCGAACTGCATGATTGACGCCAAGCATCCGCGCGCTTCCATTGAAACTTTGCTTCATGCCTTTCTTCCATTTAAACACGTAGATCATACCCACCCGGATTCCATCATCAGCCTTTGCTGTGCAGATAACGGCAAAGAGCTGGCTAGTGAAATTTTTGGAGACCGTTTCGTATGGGTTCCTTATATCCGTCCCGGCTTCAAGCTTTCCAAAATGATCGCTGAAGGTGTATTGAACAATCCGAAGGCGGAGCTTGTCCTTATGGAAAAGCACGGTCTGGTTACTTGGGGAGAAACCTCGGAGGAGGCTTACGCTCAAACGATCAAGATCATTACTGAAGCGGAAAGCTTTATCGAAGCGCGCATTAAAGAAAGTCAAGTATTTGGCGGCGTGAAGCATGGCGCCCTGACGGCCGAACAACGCAGAAGCGTTGCTGCCCAAGTGATGCCTACCATCCGCGGTGCAGTCAGCGATGCGAAGAAAATGATTCTTTCGTTCGACGATGCAGAAGATGTGCTTCAATTCGTTGGCGGACAAAACTCGGCACAGCTTTCCCAAGTGGGCGCTGCTTGCCCGGATCACCTGGTTCACACGAAAGTGGTTCCTTTGTTCATCGATTGGACGCCGAATGCGGACGATATCGATGGCTTGAAAGCGAAGCTGAAAGAAGGCATCGCGAAATATAAAGAAGAATATAAAGCTTACTTCGACCGCAACAAAAATGAAGGCGACGTCATGTTCGAAGCAGCGCCTCGCGTTATTCTTATCCCTGGCGTAGGTATGATCAATACCGGCAAAAGCTGGGCGATGTCCCAAGTCAGCGGTGCGTTGTACCACCGTGCGATCGCCGTCATGAGAGGCGCTACGGCTCTTGGCAATTTCGTTTCGCTGAGCGAAAATGAATCTTACAATGTCGAGTATTGGCCGCTTGAGCTTTACAAGCTGTCCCTGGCTCCGGCTGAAGCTGAGTTTTCACGCAAAATTGCTTTCATCACCGGCGGAGCAGGCGGTATCGGAAGCGAAACGGCACGCCGTTTGGTTTCAGAAGGCGCGCATGTCGTGCTGGCCGACTTGAACCTTGAAGGCGCAGAGAACGTAGCATCGGAAATCAATGCGAAATACGGCGAGAACCGTGCGATTGCCGTGAAAATGGACGTAACGAGCGAGGACATGATTAAAGAGGCTTATGCCTTAACTGCTCTTACTTACGGCGGTGTCGATATTATCGTCAACAACGCAGGTCTTGCAACTTCCAGTCCGTTCGACCAAACGTCGCTGAAAGAATGGAATCTGAACATGAACGTGCTTGGAACAGGCTACTTCCTCGTTGCACGCGAAGCGTTCATTCTGATGAAAGAGCAGGCGATCGGCGGTAACATGGTATTTATCGGCTCCAAAAACTCCGTATACGCCGGCAAAAGCGCTTCGGCTTATAGCGCGGTCAAAGCGTTGGAAGCTCATCTTGCCCGTTGTATCGCCGCAGAAGGCGGGGAATTCGGTATCCGCGTCAATACGATTTTGCCGGATGCGATTCTGCAAGGCTCTGCTATCTGGAACGGAAGCTGGCGTAATGAACGTGCCGCTGCGTACGGCATTGAACCGGATCAATTGGAAGAGCACTACCGCAAACGGACGACGTTGCTTGTCAATATTTATCCGCGTGATATTGCAGAAGGCATTGCATTCTTCGCTTCTTCCAAATCGGATAAAACAACAGGCTGCATGCTGACGATTGACGGCGGCGTACCTGCTGCGTTCACACGTTAATTTTAAAATAACCGCAATCCCAAATCATTAAAGGAGGAGCTGTCATATGGCATCGGCTACTGGAGAAAAGGTATGGATTATTCCTGACGGTTATATTCCTGAGGTTAGTTCAGGAGCATTAACCAGCCACGAATCGATTTGCGTATTGAATACCGCATCGGAGGATGCTCACTTAAGTATCAGCATCTTCTTTGAGGATCGCGACCCGCTGGAGGATATCCAGGAGGTTGTCCAGGCCCGCCGTACGAAGCATATCCGCACAAGCTCCTTAGCAAAAGATGGAGCGCCAATCCCTATTGGCGTTCCCTATGCGATTGAAGTGAAGAGCAACATCCCGATTATTGTACAATACAGCCGGTTGGATGCGACTCAGGCGGAGAATGCTCTGATGTCGGTCATCGCTTACCCGATCAAATAATAAGCTTAAGGAGTTGTATCCATGGATAAAAAAGTGCAAGCCAATTATGAATTGGCTAAAGAGCTGTATGCAGCGCATGGCATTCATGTCGATCAAGTGCTCGAGCAGCTGGAGAAAATCAAAATTTCCATGCACTGCTGGCAGGGCGATGATGTAAAGGGCTTCCTGAATCGTGATCAGGATTTAACAGGCGGAATTTCCGTTACAGGCAACTATCCGGGGGCGGCGCGCACGCCTGAAGAACTTCGCGCAGATCTGGAGAAAGCGTTCTCGCTGATTCCAGGGAAGCACAAGGTTAACCTTCATGCCATCTATGCGGATACGGATGAGAGAGTGGAGCTGGATCAGCTGGAGCCGAAGCATTTTGAAAGATGGGTCGATTGGGCCAAGGAGCAGGGCTTGGGGCTCGACTTCAACCCGACTTGCTTCTCTCACGAGAAATCGAAGGACGGCTTTACACTCAGCCACTCCAATCCTGAAATTCGCCAGTTCTGGATCGATCACTGCAAAGCCTCCAGAAAAATCGGCGCTTACTTCGGCGAGCAGCTGGGGCAAACCTGCGTAACAAACGTATGGGTGCCGGACGGCTATAAAGACGTTCCTGCAGACCGCATGGCGCCGAGACAGCGCTTGAAGTCCGCTCTGGACGAAGTGTTTGCCGAAGAGCTCAACCCGGCTCATAACCTGGATGCAGTGGAAAGCAAGCTGTTCGGTCTCGGATCCGAAGCTTATGTTGTAGGCTCCCACGAGTTCTATATGGGCTATGGCATTCAGAACAACAAATTAATTTGCCTCGACGCAGGACATTTCCATCCGACGGAAGTGATCTCCAACAAATTGTCGTCGCTTGCGTTATTTGCAGATGGCATTCTGCTGCATGTAAGCCGTCCAATGAGATGGGATAGCGATCACGTAGTCACGATGGACGATGAATTGATAGATATCGGCCGTGAGCTGGTTCGCGGCGGATTGCTGGACAAAACACATATCGGGCTCGATTTCTTCGACGCGAGTATTAACCGCGTAGCGGCTTGGGTTATCGGTACCCGCAATACGATCAAAGCGCTTCTTCGCGCTATGCTGGATCCGGTGGAAGCTTTGAAAAAGGCGGAGCTGGAAGGGGATTACACGACTCGTTTGGCATTGACAGAGGAGTTCAAATCGTATCCGTTCGGCGCGGTGTGGGATTACTACTGTGCATCCAAAGGTGTTCCTGTGCGCGAGGATTGGCTTGCAGAAGTGAAATCCTACGAGCAGGAAGTACTGCTGAAGCGTTAATCCACCGCATTTAATTCACGAATAAGGGTGATATCCTTGGGAAACATTATCGCTTTTGATCTGGGGGCGAGCAGCGGCAGAGCGATGCTCGGCCGCTTGGTAGACGGCAAGATCGAAATCACGGAGCTTCATCGGTTTTCCAATGATCCAGTGCAGGTGGGCGACCGCCTGCATTGGGATATTTTACGGTTATATCATGAGATCAAGCAGGGCTTGCTGATTGCGAAGAACCAAGGGATTGAAGTGGACAGCATCGGGATCGATTCCTGGGCGGTCGATTTCGGCTTTATCGGGTCGAACGGAGAGCTGATCGGCAACCCGTACCATTACCGGGACCGTCATACGGAGCACATGATGGAGAAGCTGTTCGCCCAGCTTCCGGCATCGGAAATTTTCGGAAGAACAGGCATTCAATTTCTTCAGTTCAATACGATCTTCCAGCTCTTTGCTCTGAAACAAGCCAACTCTCCTTGGCTTCAGGAGGGCAACCGGTTTCTGATGATTCCGGATTTGCTGCGGTATTTCCTGACTGGAGAGATGCATAACGAATTCTCCAACGCGACGACAACCCAATTATATAACCCTGTCCAGGGTGGTTGGGACAAAGAGCTTCTACAGCAGCTCGGCTTGCCTGAATCGTGGTTCGGCGAAGTGCTGCAGCCGGGAAGCAAGGCGGGGATGCTTCAGCCTTCCGTATGCGACGAGCTGGGCATTTCTTCGATTCCGGTGTATGCGGTGGCGGAGCATGATACAGGCTCGGCTGTGGCAGCTGTCCCGGCGACAGACCGTTCGTTCGCGTACTTAAGCTGTGGAACCTGGTCGCTGATGGGAACCGAGGTGCAGGAGCCGGTCATTAACGATATGGCACAGCAGCTTAATTTTACGAATGAGGGCGGAGTCGAGGGGACCTATCGCCTGCTCAAAAATATTATGGGTCTGTGGATCTTGCAGGAAAGCCGGCGCGAATGGGAAAAAGCAGGGAAGAAATATTCGTTCCCCGAGCTGGTCCAAATGGCGGGAGCGGCCAAGCCGTTCGCGGCATTCATCGACCCGGATCATCCGATGTTTCTTGCACCGGGGGATATGCCTGCCCGCATCGCCCAATACTGTGCGGAAACCGGGCAGCAGGCCCCGGAGACGGACGGCGAGATCGTTCGCTGCATTCTGGAAAGCTTGGCGTTGAAATACCGGTTCGTGTTTGAGATGACCGAACGGTTATCCGGTCAAGCCTTCAACGGCCTGCATATGGTCGGCGGCGGAATTAATAACACCTTGCTGTGCCAATGGTCGGCCAATGCCATCGGTAAGCCTGTATGGGCGGGGCCTTCTGAAGGCAGCGCTATCGGCAATATGGCGGTACAATGGATTGCCCAAGGCGTATTTGCCGATATTTGGGAAGCGCGCCAAGCGATCCGGGATTCGTTCCCTGTTGTCGAATACAAGCCGGAGGAACAAGACCAGTGGGGTCAAGCGTATGACCGGTTTGTTCAGCTGACGGGATTGTTAACCTAATTAGTCCGTGAGAAGAGGGTTTCTATGCTAGCTGCGGAGCGTTATGAGAAAATTGTAAGTTTGGTTAACCAAAGAGGCGCCGTAAGGGTTTCCGAGCTGAGCGAGCTGTTTCAGGTGACGGAAGAGACGATTCGCCGTGATCTGGACCGCTTGGAGCAAGCGGGTCGACTTAGCCGTTCGCATGGTGGAGCGGTCAGCATCAAGGACGACCCGCAGCCGGAAATTCCGTATGCCGAACGGGAAATCACCTACGCCGAAGAGAAGAAGCGTATCGCCCAAGCGGCGATCCAGCGGATCGAGCCGAAGGATCGGATTCTTCTCGATGCCAGCTCGACGGCTTGGTATATGGCTGCGGAAGTACCTGATCTTCCTCTGACCGTCCTTACCAATTCCATCAAGGTCGCAACGGAGCTGAGCAGCAAAGAGAAAATATCCGTGATCTCGACAGGAGGCCAGCTGGCTCAGCGTTCGCTGTCTTTTGTGGGACCGCTGGCGGAGCGCTCTCTGGATGCCTACCATGTAGATAAAGTGTTTCTATCGTGCAAGGGAGTGCATCTTGAGCGGGGCATCAGCGAGTCTAACGAGCTGCAGGCCCGCATCAAGGAGCGGATGATCGGGATGGCGGACGAGGTCATTTTGCTGGTGGATTCCAGCAAGTTCGGGGTGCAAGCCTTCACGCAGGTGACCGATTTGTCGGAAATCGACGTCATTATTACGGACCACCGGATTGCCAGGGAAACACTGGAGCAGCTGCAGGACCGAGGCATCGAGGTCATTACGGTATAATGGGAAAGAAAAGTATATAGGATAACAAAAGCAGTGGGTCAGGCTTCGTGCCGGCCTGCTGCTTTTTTTGGTTTGTTGGTAAATCCATGATTGAAGTGTCGGTGGTTGTTTGTGCAGATAGGAAAGTAGACAACCACATGCCATCTTGAGGATGGCGAAGCCGTGAAGCTTTTGGGGGCTAACCGATTTCAACCCCCATAGCTTCCGACAGGATAGCGAAATCGACGGCATCGATTTCAAAGTGTCCCGTACGAAAGCGGTAGCCCCAATTACGGTTCTCCTTGGTGAAGCTTAACAGGCTCAGCAGGGCATGAGCAGGTGCTTCCTTGCAATCATAGTAATCGATGTTGCGCCGGAACGGAATGAAGGTTTCGCTCATCGGATACTCGTACACTGCATCATCCCGTACTTGTCCGATAGCCGTAAATGCCTGAAGAGGCGCCCCGCTGTTCATATCCGTTTTGGGAGAGTAATAAATAAGCCAATCTCCTTGCTTCATTCGCCGCAACGGGACGGCTTTTCCATGACACAATTGGGCAAAGCCTCCTGCCACCCCTCTCATCACATGAGATTTTGAGACGACACCGATCCAATAACGGGGTTGTTTGTTTTCCATAAATGAACTAAGCCTCCGCTTCCTTATTTTGTGCGACGCCCGCACTTGATGTGAGCTATGCCCTCATTGTAGCAAACGTCTCCTGACAACATCGTGTCAGTAGGCAACGGACGATTTCCATATTTTTCTCATTAGGCAGCTGGGTTTAGTGCAGCGGCTTAATCCCAGAATGGAAGCAGGTGCAGCTTGCATCTTGGCATAAAATAAAAGAGATTGCCCAGGTGCAAGCGCCCCTATGCAATCTTCTTGAAGGATATCATCCGCTCGGCAAGCGCAGCGTGAAGGTCGTGCCAGACCCCGGCTCGGAGGTGACTTCGATGGAGCCTCCCATCCGTTCGACGAGCTGTTTGGTTATCGTCAGCCCGAGCCCGCTGCGTTCCCGCCGGGAGAGGCGCGAAGCCTCTCCCGTATAAAACCGCTCCCATATATACGGGAGCTCGGCCGGGGGGATTCCCGCGCCCGTATCGGTAACGGACACCTCTACGGTGTCCCCCGCCGGGCGCGACTGCACTTCAATGCGCCCGCCCTCCGGTGTGTGGCGCAGGGCGTTGTCCAGCAGGTTGAACAGCACCTGCTTCAGCCGCTCCGGATCGCCTTGAACCGTGAGCCGAGCCTGATCTTGCTCCGGCTCCAGGATCCGGAAGGCGATCCCTTTCTCCTGCATGCGAAGCTGAAAGCCGTCGCCTACGGTTTCCACCAGCGAGGACCAGCGTATTTTGATCATTTGCAGCGACATACGCCCGGATTCAATAGCTGATAAGTCCAGCATGGTGTTCAGCAGCCCGGTCAGGCGGTACAGCTCTTGATACGCGTAGTCCAAATACTTCCGCTGCTGCTCGGCGGGAACCATCCCTTCGAGAATGGCCTGGATGAAGCCTCGCACGGAGGTCAGAGGCGTCCGCAGCTCATGCGACACATTGCTGATCAGCTCTTTGCGCATCGCTTCTAACGCTTCGAGCTGTCCGGCCATCCGGTTAAAGGTCGCGGACAGCTGCCCGATCTCATCCCGGCCCGAGACGGGGATGCGTTCGGAGAAATCGCCCAGCCCGATCCGCGCGGCGGCCTGGTTCATGCGTACGAGCGGCTGCGATATTTTCCGGGAAATCCAATACAGAACGAGAGCGGCCGGAAAAGCGATGATGATTGCAACGAGCAGCACCAGTCTCGTCAGCTCCTTCAGCTGGAACTCCTGCACGGGCATATGGAGAAATAAGGCGCCGACAACCCGCCCGTCCTCCATCATCGGGACACCGACGGAGAGCAGCACTTGATCGTCTGTTTTTTTGAAAGGGCCGGTTGCGTGGATGCGCTGCCCGGAGAATACTTGCTCCAGCAGAGCAGGGTCCTTCAGCTCGCTTTTGCGGAGCAGGCGTTTGGCAGCGGCCTTCGTGTTTTTTTGCAGGAGGGAGCTGCCGTCCTCAGGCAGCAGCAGATCCATCTTCGTATTGGTCGTCCGCCTGTATTCGGCGTCGATTTTCTCAAAGGAGGAGGAGGCCGGGCCGTCTTCCTTGGATTGGAGCCGGGCGATGACTTCATCGGCTTGCCGGTAGAGCGCGGCTTCCTTTTGCTGAAACAGGAAGTGCTGCAGCGTAACATTGATCAAGACGGCTAACAGGCCCAATCCGACCAGCAGGACGGATAAATAGCTGACGAGCAGCTTGCGGAACAGGGAACGGCCCATTGTCATCCCCCCACCTTAAACTTGTATCCGGTTCCACGGACGGTCTCGATGCTCCAATAGCCGGATTCCTCCGAGAGCTTGTGGCGCAGCCTTTTGACGGTTACATCGACGACCCGGTCCTCACCGAAGTAATCCCCTCCCCAGACCAGATCCAGCAGCTGCTGCCGGTCCAGCACCTGGTTCGGGTGGTTCGCAAAGGTAAGCAGCAGCTTATATTCACGCGGCGTCAGCTCGATCAGCTCTTGTTGGATCGTGACCGTGTGTGCCGCTGTATCAATACGCATCGTATCAAATTGTAAGGGAGCAGGGGCGGCCATCTGGCGCCTCGTTTGAGTATAAGTATAGGCTCTTCGCAGCAGCGAGCCCACCCGCATCACAAGCTCGTTCGGATCGAACGGCTTCACCATGTAGTCGTCCGCTCCGAGGCCGAAGCCGAGAGCCTTGTCTTCGCTTTCCCCTTTGGCGGTAAGCATCAGGATGGGCATGTCGCTCATCTCCCGCAGGCTCCGGCATACCTCCCAGCCATCCAGACCGGGGAGCATAATGTCGAGCAGCAGCAGGTGGATTCGGGAGCTGCGGATCAGGGGCAGTACTTCGCTGCCGCTAGCGCAGGACAAGAGGGTATAGCCTTTGTTCGATAAATAAAGGCGGATCAGCTCCGTAATATAGGGATCGTCATCTGCGATCAGAATCGTAAAGTCAGAGTTATGACCGTCACCGGTGGCATAGGTTGGCATGGCGGCACAGGCTCCTTTTTGCACAATAGAGTTCACGGGATCTTTCAGATCCTATCCCATTGTATCGGGAATATGTTACAAAAGATGAACGCAGGGATACTCACGCCATGCCAACACAATGCAACACTATGCAGCACATTGCCGCCCAACGCCGTAATATCCGGATCGGATTCGCGCATATTGAAACAGACTGCTGCTAGTTTTTTCTGGATAACGGAAGAATCTGCCCGATGCTCGCTCTTAGGGAAGCTGCCGGCGCGCCCATCAGCTTTTCTAAATCCAGGGAAGTAGAGGCGGTATCTATCTTTTGCAGAAAATGGTACATCCAATGATCGACCCCCGAATCGTGACGGAGTGCAATGTGTGCACCCGTAAGCTCGGACAGGGCGAGGGCCAGCTCCTCAAAGCCCCAGGGACGCGGGGAGGTAAGCTCATACGTTGCATTCATGTGGGGATCAGGCTGCGAAAGCACGGAGGCGATGCCTGAAGCCAGATCGTCACGCGTTAGGCTGTTAAACCGCCAATCGCCGGGAGGAACGATCAGTTCGTCCGATGAGGCTAGACCATCGATAAGTCCAAGGACTCCGACGAAATCGATATACAGGGCGTTGCGAAGCAGCGTATAAGGAATGCCCGAGGCAAGAATGGCGTGTTCCGTGGCCAAATGCAAATGGGTAAGGGGAATCGAGCCGGCATGAGGAAAGGCAAAGGAGGTATAGAGAAGATGTCCGACCTTGGCTTGCTTTGCCGCTTCAATGGCATGGGCGTGCTGGCGCATACGGACCGTATCGTCAGGGTGGGAGCTGGAAATAAGAAGCAGCCTTGCGGCCCCACGGAACGCCTCTGAAAGGGATTCGGGCCGGTCATAGTCACAAAACCGGACTTCGACTCCCCGTTCCTTAAACCGACTCGCCCGCTCAGGCTGCCGGACACAGGCGATGATTTGATCTGATGGCATTTGATGCAGCAGTTTCTCGATAATGAGGCTTCCCAGCTTCCCGTTGGCCCCGGTAATGACGATGGACATGTTTCTCATCCTCTCTTTCAGGTCTAAAACAAATAGTTAAGCACTTAACTAAAAAGGCGCGAAGAATACAAAGCGGCTATATTCTTCTTAATTTAGTTAACAAATGACGGAGCTGCTGCAGCTCTTGCGTGTCCAGCACGTTCAGCTTCTCCGCTACCATCCGGCGGTTTTCAGGCAAATGCTCTACTAATAAGCTTCGACCTTTGCTGGTGATGGAAATGACGGTTTTTCTTCCGTCATTGGGGTGGCTTGCCCGGTTAATTAGCCCGTCTTGCTCCAATGGCGTCAACAGCAGGCTAATATTCGGCTTGGTTACACCGATTCGCGAGGCGAGTACTGACGGGAGCACCGTGCCGCCCTCCTTCATCATTTCCACCAGGATTCGGATTCTCGCGCCATTGATGCCTTTGGACTGCCAATAGGCTTCGGAGACCCCAACAAGGGATGCCGTAGCTTCAACAAGAGAGAAAAACACCTCAGTCGGAAGGGGCTGATCAAGAACGTATTGCTGCAGGTCTTGCATAAATTCACCTTCTCATATAGTTAAGTACTTAACTATATGTAATGTAATACAGAGACAAGCCATTTGTCAAATAAAGGATCGCCGCTGAGGCGCTCCCGCCGAGGCACCCGCAGGGATCATTTTACATTCATCTAACAATCCAGTTCAAAATTGATATAAAGAAAACATTTTGTCCCAATTCAGCTAACGTTTACTCCCTATACTGGGGTATGTGATCAGAACATGTACCTATTTATGAAGGAAAAACGGGGGGAATCTTCTTGAAAAAAGTGTTCAAACAAATTCTGGTATCCGGTATGGTGCTTTCGATGGTGCCTGCTTTCTCCGCCACTGCGGCAGACGCTCCTTCGACAACGGCAGCGGCATCTGCAGCTGCGGCGCCGACAGCCAAGTCAAAAAATGTTATCGTCCTGATCGGCGACGGTATGGGACCGGCCCAAGTATCCGCAGCACGGGACTATGCCAGACATTTCTTAAATAAAAATCATTTGGAGCTCGACTCGTACTACGTAGGTCAAGCGACGACGTATGCGGACCGCGGAGAAGACGGCGGGGTTATGGTATCCGGCGAGGTAACGGATTCCGCATCGGCAGGTACGGCCTTCGCAACAGGCCACAAAACGTACAATGCGGGGATCAGCGTGTCGAACGAAGACGTATCCAAGCCTTTTGCTTCCGTCATCGAGGCATCCGAGAAGGTAGGCAAGGCGACCGGTCTCGTAACGACAGCGAGAATTACACATGCGACACCGGCGGTGTATGCATCCCACGTCCGCAACCGGGACAACGAGAGCGCGATCGCTTCGCAATATTTGAACGATCAATCGGTTGACGTGCTGTTCGGCGGCGGGAAGCAATTTTTTGTAAGCAAGCAGGAGAAGGGCAAGCGTGCGGATAAAACGATTATCCCGGATTTTGAAGCGAAGGGCTACAAGGTCGTTTACGATAAAGCAGGCTTGCAATCGCTGGAGGCGAAAGACGGCAAGGCACTCGGTTTGTTCGGCAACTCCCACGTCGATTACGTACTGGATCGCAGCGAAAGCGTACCGAGCTTGGCGGACATGTCGCAAAAAGCGATCGATATTTTATCGCAAAATCCGAACGGCTTCACGATGATGATCGAGGGTGGACGGATCGACCACGCAGGTCATGCGAACGACTTGCCTGCCTTGGTGCAGGAGGCGTTGGATTTTGACGCTGCAGTGAAGGTGGCTATGGACTTCGCGAAAAAAGATGGCAATACGTCCGTTGTCGTCACGGCTGACCACGAAACCGGCGGCTTGTCCCTGTCCCGCGACGGCGTGTATGAAATTAATGTAGATGCTTGGAACAAGGAAAAGCAATCCTCGGAAGTGTTCGCAGTGAAGCTGAAAGCAGCGAAAAGCATCGAGGAAATCAAACAGCTGGTATTTGAAAACACAGGCTTCAACGATTTGTCCGATGACGAGGCCAGCTACATCATGAAGGGTGACGGCACATCGTATGCTCAAGAGGGAGCTTACAATGCGGTTGTGGCCAAGCGTTTGATGGTTGGCTTTACCGGTCACGGCCACTCCGCGGTGGATGTAGGGGTATGGGCATATGGCCCGATTGCCGATCTGGTGAAGGGCCAAATCGACAATACCGACATAGCCAGGGCGATTTCCAAAGTAGCTAACGTTGATCTGGACGGTACGACAGCAGAGCTGCAAGCTCAATATGTGTATCCGAAGTTTAAAGTGACCCGCGAAGGCGCAACACTGTTCCCGGCAAGAATGCTGTCCACTTCTCTTGGCATCAACGTAGCATGGGATGAAGCAGCGAAATCGGTTGTGCTGTCCAAGGGCGACAATAAGGTTGCCGTGAATGTGGAAACGGCCGAAACGACCTGGAACGGCGCGGCAAGCAGCTTCAATGCGAGCATGGACAACGGTTCTCTCTGGCTGTCTCTGGATGCGTTCCAGCAGCTGACAGGCAAAACACTTGCATGGGATGCTCTGTCTGAGCGCATTAGCTTGAAATAATCAGGGTGTAAATGTACAGAAAAGAGGCAGGGGGTACGGTGTCCCCTGTCTCTTTGTTTCGGGGAACGATTCCATTAAGCCCTACAGAAAAGGAGCGGACGCGAGAATGATTGAGATACGGCAGGTGCAGAAATCGTTTCGGGTTGGCGGCAGCCGCCTCCCGATATTACAAATACCCGAATGGTCCGTCGGCCAGGGAGAGAGAATCGCTTTGATCGGCCCGAGCGGGAGCGGGAAAAGCACGCTGCTTCACCTGCTGGGCGGGGTTATCGCCGCAGACAGCGGACAGATTACAGTAGGGGGGCATGCGCTGCATACCTATTCGGAAGCGCAAAGAGACCGATTCCGAGCAGAGCAGGTCGGGTATATTTTTCAAGATTTTCATCTGATTTCATCTTTGACCGCAAGGCAAAATGTCGAGCTGGTCCTGCCTGCGGGCTGGAGCCGGAAAGAAAGAGCGACGCAGCTGCAGGCCTGGTTTCACAGAGTGGGTCTTGGTGACCGTCAGCATCATCTGCCGTCACAGCTGTCCCGGGGGCAGCAGCAGCGCGTAGCGATCATTCGGGCGCTCATTCACCGCCCTCCCTTTATATTGGCCGATGAGCCGACGGGAAGTCTCGATTGGGAAGCGGCAGGGGCGATTATGCAGCTGCTGCTGTCGTTGTGCGAAGAGGAAGGGCTGACGCTCCTTACCGTGACGCATGATCTGCATTTGGCGGATTTGTACCCGGTGAAGGTGCATATGAGCGAAATGAACGCTTTGATGCACAGGGAGACGCAGGATCCGGCAGGGAAAGCGGGCTCTAACGATTCCGGCCAGGGAGGTGAACCGAATGCAGCTGCTCCATTTGTTGTGGCGTAACATGCTGCACCGCAAAGCACTGTCACTCTTGACCGTGTTCTCGGTAGCGGTGACCGTAGCGCTGCTGGTTTTTCTGATCCTGTGCAGCAGAGGGGTAGAGCAGGGAGCGGAGCAAGGGTACGGCCCCTTTGAGCTGACGATCGGAGCCAAGGGGAGCTCCACTCAGCTGGCGCTCAATACGTATTATCACGTCGGCTCGCCGACAGGCAATATCCCGTATGAGGTGTTCACCGAAATTCAAAAGGAAGACCAAGCTGCCGCAGCCTTTGCGATGACGACAGGCGATAATTACAACGGGTACCCGATTGTCGGGATTGATGCCGGATATTTTCTAACCCGCTATGGGGATCGTCAGCTGGAGGCGGGGACCGTGTACGCCAAAACCGGGGAGGCCGTGGTGGGCTCCCATATTGCGAGAACGCTGGGCCTGCAGGTAGGCGATACGTTCCACGGAGGGCATGGACTCGTGCATGAGAGCGGACATCCGGACGGAGACGAAGAGGAGGCGGAGGAAGCGGGAGCATCCCACGAGGAGCATGAGGCGCATCAAAGCTTCGGCTACAAGGTGGTAGGTATTTTGCCGGTGCTGCATACATCGGATGACCGTGCCGTCTTCACGACGCTTGACTATGCTTGGGCCGTCCATGCAAGCCAACAAGGGGCGCATAAGGATGTGACCTCGATTCTCGTGAAGCCGAAGTCGCTGGTCGGAGCGCAAGCACTCAAAAACAAGTACGACAAGCTTGAAAAGGTGCAGGCGATTTATACAAGCAAGGCTGTAGCGGATGTTGTCAACATGGTGGATAAGGGCTCCCAGATCATCCACATTGTGACCGGCTTATGTATTGTGCTCGCGGCCGTGTCCATCCTGCTCTCTTTAACGGCGGCTGTGAATGAGCGTAAAAAGGATGTCGGCCTGCTTCGCTTGATCGGCAAAACAAAGTCGTTCGTCTGGCTGTCCCTCATTGGCGAAGGGCTGCTCTTGACCCTGATCGGCTGCGTGATCGGGCTGGTTGCTGGCCATGTCGGAAGCTATGCCGGACGCAATGCGCTGTTCGATTTCTCGGGCATTCAGCTGGATGCCTGGAAGTTCACCGTCGACGAGCTATGGCTGATTGCAGGCACGTTGGTTGTCGGCCTGCTGGCTTCTTTGGGACCTGCCATGAAGGTGTATCGCGTCGATCCGATGCAGCTGTTTCGATCTTGATAAAGGAGGGATTCGCGTGAAGCGAATGTTGAGATGGTTAAAAAGAAGAGGGGCCGCGCGCCGCGCCGTGGCCCTGCTGGCAGCGCTCGCGCTGCTGGCCGGCTGCGGCCAAAAGCCGGCCGCCACCGCCCCGGCGGCCTCGTTCGCCGCCGCCGTAGGGGCTGCGCCCGAGGCGCCTGCCGCCGCGCCTGGCGCCAAGCCCGCGGACTCGCCGTCACAGGCGAGTCCCGCTGCCGCTGCCGCTCCCGCGGAGGCAGCGGCACAGCCCGCCCCGGCTCCGCAGGACGGGGCAGGCACCGCGCCGCAGGCGGAGCCTGCAGCGCAAGCATCCCCGGTGAAGCCGGGGATGGAGGCCGCCGCCGCGGAAAGCGGCGCAGCGGCGGCTGTGGCGCCGAAGGCGCCCGCTGCGGCACCCGTGGAGCCGCAGCCGAAGGCGGCGGCGGAGGTGCCCGCCGCCACCGCCGCGCCGGCCCCGGCGGAGCCGCCGGCGGCAGCTCCTGCCGCCGCTGCGAAGCCGGCGTCGAACGAGCTGAAGTGGTCGGAGTTCTTCGACGACGACAAGCAGACCACACCGTCCAACAAATTCTGGGATTTCAACGGAAAGACGGTTCAAATCAAGGGCTTCATGGGCGAGGTGCTGTCCTTCGACAAGTACTGGTTTCTGCTGATCCCGAAACCGGGGGCCGAGTGCCCGTTCGACAACGGAGATGAGACCTACTGGAACAAAATTATGATCGTCTACGTTCCGAAGGACACGAAGCTCCGTTACACGACAGGTCCGCTGCAAATTACGGGCCGACTGGATGTCGGGATCAAAATCGACGAATCCGGTTATAAAACGATGTTTCGCCTGTACGACGCTAAATTCGAGCCGATCAAAGAATAGCCGTTTAATTATTCATTATTGCAAAAGAAGCCTCCTTGCATTTTACGCAAGAGAGGCTTTTTTTGCTGGCAGATAGGAATGATTAAGTTTAACAACCCTCGTCTACCTTGACAAACGCATGCCATCTGAAAAGTTGGCGAAGCCGTTTATCCTTATGTTTGGCTGTCGAGCTTGGTATCAAACTGGTTTAAAAAGATGGAAGGTGCGCCCAGCGGGTTGTGGAAATCAAATTCAACAGACGACGTAAATTTAGAGGTTCCTGTTACGCGTATCAGCATGGGCATGGTGGAGTGACCCTCCGGCTTCCAGGTCGCAGATATTTTGTACCGGCCGAGCGGTATTTTTTCCACTCCATGCCCTCCCGTAGACAGTACATCCGCACGCGTGATTATCGATTTACCGGCGCTCCCGTCAAATAAGGGTCCGACAGGTGTGAGTGTAACTTCCAAATCGTTCATTTGGAATTGTGGCAAGCTATCGTCAAATGACCAAAAATCAGGATGGATTTCAATATGCCCTACGACATCCTTCAAGGTAAAATTGCGAATAGCTCCTGAACTCCCGGCAAAAGGTTGATCGACGTCAGACCTTAAATAAAACCGTTGCTCCTTGCCGTTATATTCCCGGGTGAAGGTTGTCGACATGATCCAGGTCGCAGGCATTTGGGACAACTCGATCCGATAATGTCCATTCTCATCGGTCACCGCCGACATATTGCTATCATAAAACAACTGGTTATCCGCATTTATCGTCACTCCCGGCAAGGGATTGCCCTGCGCATTGCGTAAATAGCCTTTCACCACGTAGGGCTCAATTTCCTCTACAGACGGTGAGGGTACCGGTGTTGGTTCAGGCGCCGGTGTCGGAGTTGGGCTTGGTGCCGGTTCAGGCGCTGGGTTTGGTGCTGGTTCAGGTGCCGGCGTCGGGGCAGGGTCGGGTTCCGTACCTGTACCCGTACCACCCGTATCCGTACCAGGGACGGCATCCCCGATCTGAATCTTCCAGGCATTGCCGCTGCTGGAGAAGGCGACTTGGTAGCCGCTGCTCTCCGAGACGAAGCGTAAAGGCACCATCGTATGACCATCAATGATCTGGGCAGGTACGTCCAGAGCGACAGCTTTTCCGTTTACAAGCGCACTCGTTTGATTGATTGTCAGTTCGATGGAAAGGCCGTCTTTCGTTCCGATTGCCTTCCGGATTGCTCCATCCTCCACCCATTTCACCGTGAAGCCCAGAGCTTCGAACAGCTTGCGGAATGGGACAAGCGTGCGCCCATCCTTCACCATAGGCTGTGCATCATCAAAATGAAGCTCGGTCCCTTTGAAAAATACATGGATGGCGATATCCTTCGATCCATCGGCAGGAGCAGGGACTGGAGCCGGAGCTGGACTCGGACTCGGCGATGGTGTCGGTGATGGGGCAGGCGCCGGTGTCGGAGCCGGTGAAGGAGCAGGACTCGGTGCCTGAGCGGGCACTCCTTCCGAAAGCATCGGCATCTTGTATTTAATCGGCTTGGAAACGACTGTGCCTTGAGGTGTTTCGATTTCCAGCACATAATACTGCGTTTCCTTGATCGTACCGTTATCGCTGGCGTACAGGTCGAGCGTGAGCTGTCCTTGGAACTCACCGACCGGCTCCTTCACATCTTTTCGAAAGCCAGGGTTCACGATTTCTCGTTCATGGTTCAGAGTGCCGTCAGCAGCCGTAACCGGTTTATCCTGTACAATGCCAAGCAGCCAGCCGGTTGTGACGCGGTTCGTTCTCCATACTCCCTGATCATTATTTTTGCCGTAAGCATCTGTTGAACGCAGAACAACGGCATTAATGACTGTTTTCTTAGTCAGGTTTAGGATCAGTCGAAAATGACCGTCCTTGTTACCTTCCGGCGTGAAATCCGCTGAACCTACGATATCAGACCCCGTATCAAGCAGGCTGAACTCCTTGATCTGCGCTTCTGAAGGCGAAGTCTCCCCAAATGCACCTGCGATGCCGTTAACAGATAAGCAGCCTGCCAGCATAAGGCATAGGGCTGAATTCCGTACTTTCTTGTTAAATCTTGACTTCCTCATCGTGTAACCCTCCGTATTCAAGTTGAACTACCATGTATTCATCTTACATTGCAATCGGTCGGGTTACATGAGGCACGGCCAGGAAATGCGGTGTGAAGAATATGGGAATGTCTTGGGAATGAAACCGGGAATAGCGGACACAAGCCATCGGCGTCTTTTTCATTAGGTATATCTGAAATATGGGGAAATCACCCAGTCCATTATATAAGTCCACTCATAAGATGCAAAATCAAGAAAATGAGGTGAAGATGTTCATGGATATCCCCATAACAGGTTTTATAGTTCATTCAAATGAAGGAGATTCAACTCACTCCCATAAGTTGTTTATTACTTCTTGGGACGGCCGTCCGGTTCATATGCATCATTTTTCAGGGACTACATCTTATGACGCTGGGCATAGCCATCAATATGCAGGATTCACAGAGCCAGCTGCAAGCGGGGTTCAGCATGTTCATCATTACCAAACGCGAACTTCTTTTAATGATGGCCATACCCATATGATTCGCGGTACAACTGGGCCGTCTATTCCTTTGCCTAACGGAGGACATTATCACTATTTTGAAGGCTACACAACGGTAAACGGGCAGCATCCGCACTCCCATATGTACAGGGGCAATACTAGCAATGAGGTCTAGTAAAATAAAAATGGCTTATGACATTGTTCATGCCCATAAGCCATTCTTGTTCTTGCACTTACCCCAGGAAAGCAATAGAACGCTTTACTTTTCTTGCGAATGCAATGGGATTATCTATCGACTCCCAGTGAATATACATTAGGCGTGGATTCTCAAAAAGCCAGTGATTATGGACGGCTGTTACTTTAATCCCGTTTTTGCGAAGATTGGATAGCAGCCGGTTGACTTGGTTTTGGAAGAGAGCCGTTTCCCCTAAACAGAGTGCGCGTCCTGAGCTGTCCAGGGATTCAAACGAAAACAGTTGATAACGGACCAACGGGGAGGTGGTACGTCTTCCTAAAATAGCTGCATTCACTTTTCGATTTCTACTGACAAAGCAAACGGGGCCTTTTGTAATTTCATGCTCTGTACCGCCCAAAATGGTCGAAAATTGGTTACATATTCTTCTAAAGCGGGGACTTACTTTCACATGCGCCGCCATACGAAATCATCCTCTCGTTTATGAACTTCATAGCTCAAGCTGCATTAACCCAAAAATTTAATAGACTCTTTGGTTTTTCTAGCAAATACAATAGGATTTTCAATGGCTTCCCAATGCATGTACATTAGACGAGGGCTCTCATTCAGCCAATGGTTGTGAAGTGCTGTCACTTTGATGCCGCGCTTCCGGAGATTCGACATCAATCGGTTGACCTGGTTTTGGTGTACGGCGGTTTCACCCAAGCATAGGGCTCGGCCCGACTTATCGAGAGATTCAAACGAAAACATTTGGGCCCGGACCAACGGGGAAAGCGTTTTTCTTCCCAGGATTGATTCCCTAAGATTCGCCAACCGCATGACGAAACAAACCGGACCCGCATCGATTTCCGATTCACCGCCAAGTATTCTTCCGAATTGAGTGCAAAGTCTTTTGAATTGGGGGCTGACCTTCACTTTTTCTGCCATATACATCCTCCTTTAATCTTGTTCAACATATCCTATGTTGAAAGATTAAAAGGGACTCGGATGAGAAACTATTTTTTAAAAAACTATAGTAATAGTTTTGCGATTGGTTCCAAGAGTCACCTGGACCTGCAGGATTTAGGGGATGGAAATAACCTTCATCTCGAGCAAACCGGAATCTCAAATGTGCAGGCACTGGGTGGAGCCAAGTATGGCTGGAGTAATGGTGCCGGCTGGCTTGAAGAGGCTGTAGCAATAAAAAAACAGTCGCAGGGTACCGGCGGTTATGCCGGTGCCCTGCGACTGTTTGGCGCGTATTGCATCGAGAAGCTTAGTTCATTTGGCTTGCTCGTCAGCCGAGGGACCATACATGCCCGGCACCGGAATGTCGAGCAGCCGCAAGTATACCCCGAGCTGCGCCCGGTGGTGGACCATGTGGCTTAATCCGAAGGTGCGGAGCGCGAGTGCCCGCGGCTGGCGGAGGATGATATGGTCGCCGTGGCGCAGCGTCCATTCCTCCCCAAGCGCTTTCTCGTCGCATTCGGCGAGCAGCTTTTCAAGCTTGCCGGCGTTCGCGTCGAACTCCTCCAGAACGTCAGCGCGTTTTTCTAGAGGCTCCCGCCGCAGCGGTATGGTTGAAAGATCGAACTCCGGGTATTGAAAAATCGCAATTTGCCAGTTCAGCAGATTGACCAGATGTGTGGCCAGCCCGCCGAGCGTCATCGATTTCTCGTGCGGCTTCCACGACAGATGCTCCTCAGGCAATTGTTCCAGAATGCGGCGCGTGGTGGCCAGTTCATGGGCTGCGTCGCCGATGATCAGTTGTTTGACCATAAATTCATCTCCTCCCTTAAGGTTAGCATACTATAAATTCCAGTCGAGTGGAATTTATCCGGTTAACCGACTAGAATAGACCGGATTCTGCCTGCAAAAAGAGGCAGTCAGGATAGTTTGGTCATATTTAATTTTTACCTACGATGACCGTATCGCGATATGCTATAGTAGTTTTGGAAATATGGAGCCAATTGGACAAATCTCTTCTATTTTCAAATAAATTATACTCCAGGTATTGACATAATTAACTGTTACTATTAAAGTAACAGTTGGCGAGCAAATATACGTTCGCTTACAAAAGAGATTTTCAGGAGAGGGAAGTGGAATCAAGATGAAGCAATACAATACGCGTGCCATCATGGCGTCGCTGCTTATATGCGGCTTCGTCGGCATGTTCAGCGAGACGGCACTCAACATCGCAATCAGTAATTTAATGGACGTGTTTCACATTTCGGCCGCAACCGCGCAGTGGTTAACGACAGGGTTCCTGCTTACGCTCGGTATTCTCATGCCGATGACGGGGCTGCTGCTGCAATGGTTTACTACAAGGCAATTGTTTATCGTCTCACTTGCGAGCTCAATCATCGGTACGTTGATTGCGGCGCTCGCATTTAATTTCGAAATGTTAATGGCAGCCCGCGTTCTGCAGGCAGTTGGCATGGGCTTGTTAATTCCGCTCATGTTCAATACGATCCTCATCGTCTATCCGCCGGAGAAACGCGGGGCTGCAATGGGCTTTGTCGGTCTGGTTATCATGTTCGCGCCAGCGACCGGCCCCACTGTAGCGGGTCTCCTGATCGAATATTTATCATGGCATTATATTTTCTGGCTCTCGCTGCCGTTTTTGGTATTAGGCCTGTTCGTAGGGCTAAAGTATCTGGAGAATGTTTCCGAGCTCACGAAGCCGCGCATCGATCTGTTGTCCATCGTATTGTCCACGATCGGCTTCGGCGGCGTCGTATTCGGCTTTAGTAAGGCAGGCGAAGGGGAAGAAGGCTGGACCAACCCCATTGTGGTCGTATCCATTATTGTCGGCATGGTCGCGCTCGTGCTGTTCGTGCTGCGGCAGATTTTTATGCGCGAGCCAATGATGAACTTGCGCGTTTTCAAGTACCCGATGTTTATCGTGGGGCTGCTTATGGTATTGTCATGTATGATGATCATCTTGTCGAGCATGATTATTTTGCCGATGTATCTGTAGAAAGGCATGAAGCTGTCTCCATTCGCAGCCGGACTCATGCTGCTGCCTGGCAGCGCGCTGAATGGTATCCTTTCACCGCGTATGGGGCGTTTGTTTGACAAGTATGGGCCCAAGTGGCTCGTCATCCCCGGCCTGATTATCGTTGCGGCCATGTTATGGTTCTTCTCCGGTATAACGTTGGCGTCTTCGATCACTTTGATTGACGCCTTGCATATCGGTCTAATGGTCGGCATCTCCATGGTTTGGATGCCGGCGCAGACGAACGGCCTGAATCAGCTGCCACCGGAGCTGTATCCGCACGGTACAGCCGTTATGAACACGCTGCAGCAGGTCGCAGGCGCGATCGGCACGGCGGTAGCCATTAGTATCCTTACAAACGGCGTGGAAAAGTACTTGCACGAATCCCATGCGCCGAACGAGCTGACCGAGATGGCGAACGCCATGACATTCGGCTCGCAGAACGTGTTCTTTTTCGCGATGATCATAACAATGATCGGATTGGCGGTAGCCTTCTTTATCCGTCGTGTCGTCGTCGACCGCGCGGCGATGAGTCCAATGCATTGATTTTTCAGAGGGAGCCCGGGGGCTCCCTTTTTTCGAACAGTTCACCCAAGGACGCCACGAGGCGTTTGTCTCATAATCTGCCGCTTACATGCTGTCCAAAAGAACAAACGTGCCGCCCCGCTCCGCCACCTTCAAAAAAATGGCCCGTTCTTCAGGCGTCCGGTTAGGCGTATGAATCGTCAGCATTAACTGGTCATCCAACGACTTGAAGATCATCCCATGGCCGCCGTCGCTCTTATACAGAGGTACCTCTTCATGCTGCCACGGTCCCGTTATTTGTCCGGACACAGATTTTGCCAGGCCGATCGCATAGCTTGTATGAATATAGCTCGCCCACAGCATCAGCAGCTCACCGCCTGAAGTGCGGTACATGAAAGGTCCGTCGGTTACATACTTATTCTCGCTCGCACGAACCTTCTCGGACTCATACGGGGTTGTCCAAGGCGCCTCGGAAGCGCTGAATAACCTCACCGGCTCGCCGATGGCAGCCTTCAAATCGGCCGTTAATCGAACGGCGCATACTTCGCCATCCTTGACATCCTTCCATTCATGGCAAAACACCATCCAAGGCATCCCGTCATCATCAAGATGAAGCGTCCCATCCAGCGAGTTCCAATCCCCGGGTGTAACAGGCCCTTCGCTGTGAGGGCGGTAGGGTCCCGCAATGGTTTCGGAGACAAGAACTGCGGTACCGAGCCGGCGATTATCCTTTCGCCTGAACGTAGCGAACATATAATACTTGCCTTTATACTCATACACTTCCGGAGCCCAGAAATTAACGTCAGAATAAAAAGAGTCCTCCGGACGGAAAGCGGGATACGGCCCCTCCCAATGCTCCAAATCATGTCCGACGTACACGTCAAAGCCGATCCCCGTTCCCCACACATCTTCGTCTGTGCTGCCGAACAAATAATATTTTCCTTCGTTGTTCTCTACAATGACGAACGGGTCTCGAATTTGAATGTCTGTAACAGCTTTCATAATCATAGCTCCCCCTCATTTTATTTTCGCTATGCAATCCATAGATACCACTCTGTTACAGCATAAAATGAAGCTAGGGTGCAAGGTTAGTGATAAAACAACTGATCTAAGGGGAGAAATTAACTTTTCGTGCAATCCGCTTGATAAACCCCATTGCAGCCTTACGAGCGGGCTAGGGGCGAATGATTTTGCCGCCATAGTTTTGGAAAAAGGAGCAGATGGGACAAATGGTTAAAGGGGCATATGCTTGAAGGGGAGGAAAAGCAAATGAGGCTGCGCGGTGTTTTCCCACAGCAGCCTCAAGATGATTTGATGGACGTTTGGTTCAGTTCTAAAGTACATTTGAGTTTATTTTTTTTCCATTACAGCAAAGTAGTTTTCCTCCTGATCAGCGAAGTTAAATACTCTGCCGAAGGGCATCGTGACGATTTCTCCGACTTTGACATTTTTATTGGATAAATCCCCATACAATTGATCGAGATTTTCCGAAAAAAACATTAAAGACGGTGTCCCCAGATTTAATTCAGGTGACATTTTAGCAACGAATTCCTTATTATGGAGAATAATGCTTGTTTCTGCATCCTGAGCAGGAGCAATTTCAAACCATCTCATGCCTTGACCGTTATTTTGTTCGGAAATGACACGGAATCCTAATTTTTCCGTCCAAAAATTGACTGCCTCCTCCTGGTTATTTACATACAACATAATTTGACCAACTTTATTAATCATTGTTTTATCCACTCCCATATAATAAGTAAGTACCCAATCCGATACCCTTATTATAACCGGTAGAATAGGTTAAGATTTCTTTTCCATTGCGGTTTTTATGACGCTCCCGCACTTTGCTTGGGCTGCGTCCTTTATAGTTACATCGTAATGCAAATTTTCCCGAAATGCTCTCCCTTGGCCAAATAGCGAAGGGCATCTACCGCTTCCCCGAACGGGAATACGCGGTCTATGACCGGGCGAAGCTTGCTGCTCTCCAAAGCCCGATTCATCGACTCGAACATCTCCCGGCTGCCAACATTGATAGCCTGAAGCCGCGCTTTTCTGAGGATGGCGGGCACGATATGGAACGCTTCGACCTGAGCGCCTGACAGGATACCCACCATGCTGATCTGCCCGCCGACGCGCAGCGCTGAAATCGACCGGTTCAGTGTAGCCGCACCCCCCAGGTCGACGATATGATCGGCTCCGCGGCCTTGTGTATGCTCCAGTACCGCCTGATCCCAGTCCGGCGTAAGCTTGTAGTTGATCAGGTGGTCAGCGCCGAGCAGCTTCGCTTGTTCCAGCTTCTTGTCGCTGCTGGAAGTCACGATAACATTTGCTCCCTGCAGCTTTGCAAATTGAAGGGCGAACAGGGAGACGCCGCCGGTTCCTTGAACAACAACCGTATCGCCGGCTTTGACCTTGCCTTCCTCGACAATCGCCTGCCATGCTGTCACGGCTGCACAAGGCAGCGAGGCCGCTTCTTCGTCCGTCAAGTAGGCAGGAACGTGAACCAGGCCTTCCTCGGACAGCACCGCATATTCGGTGAGAAAGCCGTCCAGCGGACTTCCTAAAGTGCTGCTCCAGTTCGCTTGGGTCGGCTCACCGCTGAGCCAGCTTTGCGTGAAGATGCCGCTGACCCGGTCACCCAGCTTGAATCGGGATGTCCGTTCCCCGAGAGCTATGATTTCTCCGACTCCGTCGGAGACGGGAATGAGCGGCTCGGATAAATCCGGATTGTAGAAACCGTCGATGACGCCAAGATCACGGGAGTTCAGAGATACGGCACGCACCTTGATTACCACTTCGCCCGGACCGGGAACCGGAATAGGGCTTTCCACTATAGTTAAATGCTCGAGACCGAAGCCACCTTGAATTTTATAAGCTTTCATACTGCATCTCTCCTTCTTATGGTTATAGACATACAATAATACATGAACTAATATTAAGTAAGTAGGCACTTTAAAGTGCGCTGGGAACATTAAGGTGTGTATGGGGAGGCGTAAGGACATGGAATCCACGATGAAGGGCGGAACGCCCGACATTTCGCAGCAAGTATGCAGCTACCGCAGAGTGCTGGAGCTGATTTCGAATAAGTGGTCGACACTGGTACTGTATGCGCTGGAGGATGGGGGTTTACGTTATGGGGAAATACGGAGGCGAATCGAGGGGATTTCCCAGAAAATGCTGACCCAGACGCTTCGCCAGCTGGAGCGGGACGGCTTGGTGAGACGCGAGGTGACCCCTACCGTCCCGCTGACGGTTGATTATTCGCTTACAGCCCTCGGGGAAACGCTGTTGCTTCCTATGCGGGAGCTGAAGCAGTGGACGAACGACTATTTTGATCAGGTTGAATCGGCAAGGAAAACCTACGATCAGGCTGAACAGGAAGACGAGGCCGAGCAGTAATCGGAATCCGGATTGGCTGGGAGCCGCTTTGATTATGCTGATGTCCAGGACGCTGCATTTTACCTATTGAGCTTAACGTAACGTTAAGGCTTATGATGATGGCGCGACGGTGGCATCCTGTACTGCTGTACGGTACCATGGTTAGCCCACAGGTAGAGAAGGGGATTCCAAATGCCGAATCACGAGCAAATTTATCTCAACGAAGCGCAGCAATACGAGCTGCTTATCTCCCGGGAAGATTACGAGGGCAACATTCTGCGCACGCTGCAGAACCTCATGTCCTTCGACGGGTTGGACGTCATCGACTTGGGGGCGGGCTCCGGGAGACTGTCCTGCCTGCTCGCGCCCTTCGCCAAGTCCATCCTAGCTATCGATCAATCCGGTGCCATGCTGGAGGTTGCTGCGCATAAGTTGGAGGCACAGGGTTATACGAATTGGCGGACCGTCGTTTCCGAGCACAGGAAGCTGCATATACCGGACCGGTCGGCCGATGTCGTAGTGGCAGGGTGGACGCTTTGCTATTTGGCAAGCTCCAATGTAGACTTGTGGCAGGAAAAGCTGCAGGAGGCCATGGATGAAATCAAGCGTGTACTAAGGCCGGGAGGAACGGTATTGATCCTGGAGACGCTCGGGACAGGACACGTGCAGCCGACGCCCCCTGACTTTTTGGTCCCTTACTACGAAAGCCTGCAGCAGAGGTATGGCTTCAGCCATCAATGGATTCGCACCGACTTTCAATTCAAATCGGTCCAGGAGGCGGAACGGTTGACCGGATTTTTCTTTGGATCCGAATTTGCCGATCAGGTGAACAGGGAGTCAGGGGACATTGTACCGGAATGCACCGGTATTTGGTACAAACACAACTTTAGGGAGGACACCGTTGATTCGACAGGCGGAAGCAAGGGATAGGGGCGCGCTGGAGGAACGCATAGAGCAAATTCGCAGCGATACGAACCATTTTTTATTCGTGTGTGAACGGGATGGACGCGTGCAAATATCGATGAAGCTCCGATTGCGGGGCTTTTTATATATTCATGCCAATCATGATTTGATATCATAAGGGTATCAAAGATTATTGGACTTGGAGGCAACACGCATGTCACTCAATGGCGAGGAGAGAAAGCAAACCATCCTGAACCTGCTTCATCAGCAAGGCAAGGTCCGGACGCCGGAGCTCGTCGCACAGCTTGATGTCTCATCGGAGACAGTCCGCCGTTACTTGGAGGAGCTGGAGGTTGAGAATAAGCTGAAGCGGGTATACGGCGGTGCGGTGAAGGTTCATTTTGACCCGGCGGAGACTCCCTATTTCAAGAGGGAAACGGTCCATGCCGAAGAGAAGAAACGGATCGGAAGACTCGCGGCCAGTCTGGTGCAGGATAAGGATGTGATTGTACTGGATGATGGCACAACGGCGCTTCAGATGATTGAATTTCTCTTAGAGAAGAAGGGCATTACGGTTCTCGTATGCTCCGTACCCGCGCTGACGTTGCTGATCGATTACAAGAACAAGGGCATGTTTTCCGGTGACATTGTTTTCATCGGCGGACGGATTCATGCTGCGCAGCATCGTGTGAGCGGGGCCGTAGCGCAGCACTTTATGACTTCCTTTCATGTGGACAAAGCCTTTATCGTGGCAGATGGCATCCAGATTGATAAAGGCATCACGAGCTATGAGGACGAACGGGGCTTGCTTTCAAGAACGTTCCTTAAGCAAGCGCACCAAACGGTTGTGCTTGCCGACCATTCCACAATCGGCTCCAACCATTTTTGCAAAATCGCCGATTGGAGTGAAGTCGATATCATCATCAGCGATTCCGAGCCGCCGAGCGAGTGGAGAGTCAAGCTCGCGGAACAGGATGTGCATTGGAATGTTGCAAAATAAATTACGGGCTTCCTGTGAGAGGCCACTGAAAAACTGGCGGAGTGGACGGAATCGTTCTGTAGAAGCGTAAGCGTTCGCCTTTGTCCCCGGATTTTGACCGCTATAAGGGGATTGAAATTGAGAAAATCCGGGGACAACAGCGATCGGAAGAACGATCTGTCCATGCAGCCGTAGCTTTTTCAGTGGCCTCTCCTATGAAGGAGGCTTTTTTTGGGTTGAGGAGGTGCCACCGCAGTTTAGCTGTAAGCGTCAAAAGCTGCACACATATTGGGATTCAAATAACGGCGAACGATAGTTCAGCAATCTAGGGAGCAGTTTGCCACCGCGGCAACTGCTCCCTTTGTCGTTCCTTTTGATGGAAGCCATCGCGGTCTTCGAATGCCAGATCTGTTAACTAACAATCTCATGCACGCTCTTTCAGAAACAATGCCTCAAACTTCGCTTTTCCTTGCTTTTCCACCCAGGTATTGAAATCTGTAAGTTCGGGGAAAGCCTTGCGCACAACAGAAATATCGACCTCGTGGCCTTCTTCGTTTAGCCATTGAAACACGCCGGCCAAGATTTCGTTATGCTGGCGCAATGCTTCCAGCGGAACCTGAACGTAAGGAATGGTTCGGTTGGTTATACGGCCTATGGCCTCGGCAATCTGCAAGGGTGTTAACTTGTCGCCAGTAATTTCGACCGTTTTACCTAAATAATTGTCTGGGTTTTTAAATGCTAACGCGACGAAAGCGCCGATATCGTCCACAGCTACGAGTGGGATCACTCCATCCGGCTTGAAGGGTTGTGTGATTGTTCCGTTCTGCACGCCGGCTGTCATCGGGTCTGAGAAGTTCTCCATGAAGGTAGCGGGACGCAATATGGTAGCCGGCAAATCGAGTGAAAGAATGTACTGCTCAATATCCCATTTCTGCATATCGCGATATCGGGATTGCGCATCTGCACCGCCAACCGATGTATAAACGAAGTGCTGAATGTTCGCCTTTAGGGCAGCGTCCGCTACGGCCTTCCCAATACGTCTTTCATCGGCGTTGGATTCGAGAGTAGGGTTCCAGCTCGACGCCTGAACACTGAATACGCCATAAACCCCCTGCATAGCGGCATCGAGCGAGGCAAGATCGTTCATGTCACCTAAAAAAAGCTCGGCTCCCAATTGGGACAGTTTCAGGGCCTTATCGCTTGATAAATCACGAACAAATGCACGAACCTTCCAACCATCGGCGATTAAATGCCTAACGGCAGCACCTCCCTGTTGTCCGGTTGCTCCCGAAACCAATATCTTTTTATTACTCATATCCCGATGCTCCTCTCTAAGCTTTATAAGACCTTCTCTGCTGAAGCTAAACCATGGCAGTTAAATAAGTCTTGTTGTTATTTTAAAATACTAACTATATAATTAAAAGTAGACACATTATTTTTATATAAATTCATAAAGTAGACTTCCTATATTTTAGTAAGGAGTGATTTCTGTGGATGTACGCAAAGGGGACGAACTATGCCTCATCTCTATTCGGGAAGCTTTGGAGGTTGTCCGCGGAAAATGGTCTTTTTTGGTGCTTTCCTTACTTAGTCTGGGTCCGCAACGATTTAATCAAATGCGAAGAAATTTAGAGAACATCAGCATCAAGTCCTTGACGGATGTCCTGCGCCATTTGGAGCAGCATAAAGTCATCAATCGCCAGGTAATTCCTACCGTACCTGTAACCGTTGAGTATTCGCTAACAGATAAAGGACAGGAGTATATTCCTGTGCTTCGGCAAATGCGCACATGGGGCGAAAACTGGGGGGAACATCCGCAGCTTGTCGATGGTCGCGAATATCGTTGTTGTACAAATAGGTAAGCACCTATTCCCTTCCCCCTACGTGCAAGCGTGTGGGTTTAGACGCGAAAGGACCGTCATAATTCCCTGACGGTTATCGCATTTTTCCTGACAAGAGGATGTGGTTTAAAATTCAATAAATGGTAATCTTTATATCATTTTGTGCCGCATCTGAACAAATGATTATTTCGGTAACCTCTGAGGTCTGCTAAGTTAATTGCAGATGCAGCGAAGGTGCACATTCGCCCGCATTCTCAATTTCGACTTAAAAGGAGAAGATCCATCCCATGAAAAAAATGTTAAGTCTGGCTTTATCTTTAGGACTTGTTTCCTCCTTGTTCGCAGCTCTGCCGGCGCAAGCGGCAACGACAGTAAGCACGACGATCGTTGTGCCGGCAGGAACGACCTATGACGGGAAAGGCCAAACTTTTGTTGCGAATGCGAGCACGTTAGGTGACGGCGGCCAAGGGGAAAATCAGAAGCCGGTCTTTAAGCTGGAGGCAGGTGCTACATTGAAGAATGTGATCCTCGGGGCTCCCGCTGCCGATGGGGTGCACTGTTACGGGAATTGCACCATATCCAATGTGACGTGGCAGGATGTCGGTGAGGATGCATTGACGTTAAAGTCCCCCGGTACGGTGAACATTACGGGCGGAGGAGCTTACAAGGCTTATGATAAAGTGTTTCAAATGAATGCTGCGGGTACGATTAATATTAAAAATTTCAAAGCCAACGATATCGGCAAGCTGGTTCGTCAAAATGGCGGTACTACATTCCAGGTCAATATGACGGTAGACAGCAGTGACATTTCCGATGTGAAGGACTCCATTCTTAGAACGGACAGCAGCGTCAGCCAAGGGAAAATTACGAATACCCGGTATCACAACGTACCGACGCTGTTCAAGGGCTTTTCTTCCGGTAAAACAAGCCAATCGGGCAACACGCAGTATTAAAATAGGAAGGCATTGGGGCCGGCGTAATAGCCGGCTCTTTTTTAGCTGCAGAGAAGCCATCGACTACTATCAAGGGGTGCTTGGCGGCGAAATCCGCGTGCTGAACGAGCATGGAGGAAATTTGATGCATGCCGAGCTGCATGTTGGCGGCAGCAAGCTGCATTTTGCCGATTCGATGGGCAGACCCGTTCGCGATGAAGGGGACAACGTGAGAATTATTTTGGACCTGGAAACCGAGGAGGAAATGACCCGCATATTCGAGGCGTTAAGTGAGGAAGGCACCGTGACGGTGGAGCTGCAGGATACTTTTTTTGGTGCTCTGCACGGTCAGATCGTGGATAAGCACAATGTCGGCTGGGTCATGAACCATTTCCGCTCCTAGCCGTCGGCCATACAAAAATAACGAAGGCAGGGAAAAGGCCAACCACGGTTGGCACTTCTCCCTGCCTTTATGTTGTAATCATGCACCGCCTAGTTGCAGAACCATTTTTTCCAAATGTCATAGGATTCTTCAGGCGGACAATCCTTTTTATATTTATTGTACCAGTCTTCAAAGTCTCGTTCCTTGTCCCGACGGTTTCGATCGCCATCATTATAATAGGATCCGCTGCTTGTTGAAAAATAGGACAAAAACTGATTCCAGCTGCTGTATTGATTTGTCGATGAATAGCTGCCTGTTGAGGCAAAGGCAGTGGCAGGGAGGGCGATTACACTAAGCAGCAGGGCAAGACAAACAATCTTTTTAAACTTGGGCATGTACCATGACCTCCTTCGCTTAAAATGAAAGGGGATGTAATAAATAGTCAATTTGTCTTAGTTCTCTATTAAGAATCATACATCATATTTAGTCATTTGAGAACGGGGTAGCCCTAAGTTTCTTAAATAAAATAAGGAATGTAAACGCAAACAAGCAGACTGCCTGTATATAAGCAGCCTGCTTGGGGGGCATTAGGAGCTAATAGGTCCAAAAGCCTTGAAGACGGCTAAAAGTCCCAGTTCCTTCCATGTTATGCTGTTGTCGGTTACGGAGGCGCCTGATGCTGTGGGAAATGCCGGGGAGGCCGTACCGGAAATGCCTGCGGTCATCGCTTCGTATACGTGTCCCATTGCATTGATCCTGTTTCCTTTGTCATAGCTCTTGGATGCAGCCCAAGCCAGGGTGCTGGCATAGCCTCCGGTGGTGCAGATCCATCCCGCATAGCCTCCCGGTACCGGCGCTGTATTGTAAATGATCTGGCCTAACGCCCAGGTGCCGCTTGTCGGCGGGGCACTCATGCGGTTGTCCGTCAGGCGTGTGTTCAGATCGATATTTTCGATCAGCTGAACAGCGGTGCTTACGTCTACCGCAGTTTGGTTGAATATATTTTTGACGAGGATCACGGATTTCTCATACGTTAACCAGCGCAGGCTGATGGAGCTGTTCTCCATGTAGCTATGGGCTACGGTCGACAAGGTAGGGCTCTCCGCCTTGTAGATGATCGCATTCAAAAAGGTACCGTTGCTTAAATAAGCTGCACCGAGATTCACTTGCACGCCCTGGAACAGCCCGCTGTCCACGTTGACCCTGGAGTAGACGGAGCTGGCGCCCAGATTGATGTCGCCGCCTGCGGCCCGCGTTTTGATGCGCATCGCCTTGAGATTGCTGATGCTGCTGCTCTCGAAGTTAGCCGTACTTTCTATTAAAGTAATGCTTTCAAGGACATTCGGTCTCCCTACATACGCCGCAGGCGGCTTGACGGACAGGGAGCTGTTTTTCACCATTATATTGTTGAGAACGCCGCCCGTCATAAGCAGATGAAAGCCTGAGCCTGCGTCATAGCTGTTATTATCCTTCCAATCCCGTTCCACCGTCACATTGGAAATATAGCATCGCCCGTAGTTGTATCTGCCGATACTGAATCCCGTTACCCCGGCATCGGTAATGACGACAGGGGTTCCGCCTTTCGTTTCGGACACCTGAAAGCCGGTTGATGTGATATTGACGGTATAGTAGAGCTTGTCGACGCTAATTCCGGAGGGGACCTTCCCGTACCATTGCTCGAAGCTGATCTGGGCACCGTTCCCCATCCCGTGGGCGGCGCTATAAGTAAAGGTTCCGGATGCGACATCTACCGCGGCGGGGGCTCCGAAATAACCGTAAATGCTCGATCCGTTAAATAAACCGTCTTTAATTTGGACATTCTCGATAAAAGCTCCCTGTACATTGGACAAATTCAAATTAGCCGAATTGAAAATCGCACCGTTGACGACATTGTTTCCGGAAACAACGAGCTGGCACCCGATAAACGTATTATGGATATATTGGATATACCATTGATTAGGGTACGAGCTGATGCCCCCCACGTTGTAGCCCTCGAACGTATTGTTCTGCAATGTAACCAGGGTCCCATCCGCATTGACGAAATGTCCTTTGGCATTATGGTGGATGTAGTTGTTGCAAATCGCAATACGATAGTTCGTTTCCAGCCCGTCGCGATTCAAATATATGCTTTTGTAGGGGATATTGCCCTCGCTCACCATGGATTCCACGTCAATTCCGAACATCGGGGCGGTGCCGTTGCGGAAATCGCTTGTCAGGCTATCCTCCATATACCCGATGTGATGGATGGTGTTGTTAAAGACATATACATCGTTCGATCCGCAAAGCGAGATGCCCTGCCTTCTGCAGTGGTGCAGGTCGCAGCCGTGAATATAAATATGCTGGCCCATTTCCTCCTGCGTATATTGTGAAGGATCATCGTAATAGACGCCAATTCCCGTCAAAATCGCGTCGCCTGTACAATCCAGGATCTCCATGTCCGCTATTTCGATATAGTTGGAGCTGAGAATGCCTATACCCAGCCCGCTTTCATGCGTATAGTAGGCGTTGTCCACCTTGGCGCTGATGCCCGCAATCTGTGCGTCGGTCAAAGGGGAGCTTGTGATATCTATCGTAAAAATCATTTTATTCGCCTTGTCGATCGTGTCGAACCAGCCTCTGCCCGAAGGGACGGCCGGGGCAAAGCCGCCGTTATCCCGGAAGTTGACGAACGATTCTTTGGACACGGTATCCTTATATTGATAGAAGCTGTAGGTTGTATTCGTTATGCCGTTGATGGACCACAGCCTGAAGGTGGATAGCAGCCCCGTGTTCGCATAGCGGTCTATCACCTGACTGCGAATAAACTGCGGATTGTCATTCAGAGACCCGTCCGCATTGACGCCGCCCCTGACGAATTTCACAGCCATTTCGTATTGATGGAATGCCTTGTCTCCGATCATTTTGCCTCCGGATACTTTGGCATACCGGATGCCCTTCATCTCTATCATGCGATAGTTGGGGAAGGAGTTTCCGGCCAGCTGAAGTATGCAGTCATGGTGCATTTCGAAATGCATGCCGCTCGGCATATAAATGGCGGTACCGTTCGGATCAACCTGGATAAGATAGGTTCCGCCGCGCAGGACGACATGGTTATATCCGGCGGACTTTGCCCAAACCAAAGCATCGTTGATCCCGCGGGTCGTGGTTTCGGCATCGGTCCCGTTATTTTGGATCCCCCAGCGGTCCAGCTCTATGGCATAAGAAACAGGGGAGCCTATACCGGCCTCCAGCTCGGAGAGCTTGGCAGTTAACGTCTTCTCAGGATCGGTAAACACAGCTTCGGCAACTGTAATCGGATACATATATTCCTGATTATTGTTTTTCAGCTTCTTGATTTTACCTATCATCATTCCCACCTCCTGCATGCTCGCGTGAAAGATTACTGACTGACCCAGGTTCCCCCCTTTAACGTAGCTGTATTATTGCTGCCGCTTTGGTCCGGGACAGCCGTTCCGCTGAACGGCTTGGTGAAATCGTAGGAAGCCGTGAGGGTTCCGCCCAGTGAGAACTTTACGCTGTAGAGGAGCCCCTTCATTGGAATTTGGCCGAGCTGGTTTGCGAAGATAAGGACAGGGGCTTTGCCGGCATTGGGAAGAGCGAGCTGGACAACGGTGCGCTGATTTTTCGGAACGATCACCGTGGACCCAGCGGACCCGGTCTGGTTTACACCATCAACCGTTACACTCTTCCATGCCGCCTGCAGCACATCGAACCCCGAGCTGTTCCTGAGGAAAAGGGAATTGGGGATTCCTCTGGATGCGTCCACATAGGCGTTGAAGGCCCCTGCCTTTTGTTCTGCCATGAAATCGAGGGTTACCGTATCGAAGGGAAGCGTCGGGGTGAGGATATAGTCGCTTGTCCCGTTCATGGAAAGAGCATAGGCCAGCTTGACCGTAGTCACCGTAATACTCACTCCGCTTGCCGTATTACCTGCCGCATTTCGTGTCTTGACCGTAAAGGTATACGTCGATTCTTCCGTTAGCCCTGTTACTTGATAGGCTGTGCCTGCAGTTGTGCCGATCAGATTCGGGCCGTTCATGATATCGTACCCGGCGACATCCGCTGAAGTGCTTGCCGTCCAGGACAAATAGACTGTGGTTGCGCGAATATCCGATACTGTCAGGCTGGTCACATTGTTAGGCAATACCGTATTAATAACCGTAACAGGCTCCCCGCCAACCCAATCCTCAGAGTAAACGATGTACGCTGCCAAGCTGCTTTCGTCTGCTGCCATACCGTCCTCCCCTTTCTTTGAAATTCGGTGAATCAAGGTCCGTTGATATCTAGCTGCTGCCTTTATAGGCTAAGAGATTTACTTGATATATACTATGAATGCCCGGTTGAATTGGTGAATTAGCTGAAATGGAAACACTTTGTGAGCTATGATACAATATGGATCATTTTTCGAAAAACTGTGTTGACATGATACAAAAAGTGTCATAAAGTAAGAATATCGAATGATACAGTTAGTATCATTTTGGGGCTCGAGACATTGTCAAGCAGGAAGAATACCCCGGATCGGGGCTTTGTGGAGGGAAGCATGGAAATCAATTTGAAAGAGTATTTGATGATCATAAAGAAGCGATTGTGGCTCATTGTGGCCTGGGTTCTGCTGTGCACCACGCTGACCGCCATTTACAGCTCGCTCAATTATCAGCCGATTTATACGGCATCGACCAAGCTGATCGTCAACAAAACGAGCGACAAGGACCCGATGGGAAAAGAACAAATCGATTACGGGGCCATCGGCGTCAATCTCGCCTTGATCAACACGTACAAGGAAATTATTAAGACGCCTGCCATTATGGATAAGGTGGTGCAGCGGTACCCGGATTTGAATTTATCCGCTGAACAGCTGATTGCGATTACGAATGTTTCCGATTTGCATGAAACTCAAGTGATGACCATTGTCGCATCCCACTACTCTTACGAAAAAGCCGTCAAAGCAGCCAATGCGGTCTCCGACGTGTTCCAAACCGAAATCCCCAAGATTATGAAGGTCGATAATGTAACGATTCTGAATCGGGCCAAGATGCAGGAGCACCCGGTTCCGATTAACAAAAAGTCGAACCAGTACATTATTCTGAGCTTTGTCGGGTCGCTTGTGGTAGCGATCGGCGCTATTCTGATGCTGGATGCAATGGACGATACGCTGAAGAAGGAAGCGGATATCCGCGCGCTGTTCGAAACCTCGATGCTGGCATCCATCCCCAAGATCAGAGAGAAAGAGCTGAGACAAGAAAAACGGAACATAGCCCGAAGAAAGGCAGGCGAAGCCCCTTATGCCAAAACCGTCCGCGAATAGCGCGATTATTATGCAGATGAATCCGAACTCGCCGGTTTCAGAAGCCTACCGTTCTTTGCGATTTAATATCGAGTCCTCAGCCAGCGGTCAGGATATTAAGACCATAGCGATTACTTCTGCACGCAAGGGAGAGGGGAAGACGACAACGGCCTTGAACCTGGCGACAGCCTTCGCGCAAATCGGCAAAAAAGTGCTGCTGATCGATGCGGATCTCAGGCAGCCCGGCATTCATTTGACATTCGGCATGGAGAACAGCCGGGGACTCTCAAGCTTTCTTACCGGCCAAAGCACGGTGGGTGAAATCATTCGAGATTCCTATGTGGACAATCTGTCTCTGATGATGGCCGGACCTGTTCCTGCCCAGCCGACGGAGCTGTTGGCCTCGAAGCAGATGACGGCGCTGCTGGCGGAGCTGCGCGAAAGCTACGATATGATTTTTATCGATACGCCTTCGGTGCTGGCCTTAACGGATGGCAAAATTTTGGCTGCCCAATGCGATGGGATTCTGCTTGTGATCGAATACGGCAAATTGAAACGAAATGTAGCGAAAAAAGTCAAAGAGGACCTGCTGCTCGCCAAAACGAAGCTGATGGGGGTTGTGCTGAACAAAGTCAGCTATCAGGATGCGGAAGCCTATTTATAGCCTGAATTCATTTTCATTTCATAGATACATCAAAAAGCCGTAAGGAGAGAAGGTTTATAGCGAATGAGAAGAAAAAGGTTAAAACAGTATCGGCGTAATGCAAGAACCATCTGCATGCTGGCACTCAGCTTTGCTATTATCGCAGGCTGCTCGGATACGATTCCCATCAGCTCAACGAATACCCCGGCAGGACAGGAGCAGGCTCTCAAGAGCGTGAAGGTCATCAAGGTAGCGAAGCAAAAAATCGGCGATCCGGTAGAGCATGCAGGGGATGTCCAATCCTCCATACAGTTTGATGTGGTAGCCAAGGCTGCAGGCGATATTGAAAGTATCCTGAAAGCCCGCGGGGATTTGGTGCAGGAAGGGGAAGTCATTGTCAGACTGAATTCAAGCGAAGCAAAATTTCAGCGGGACAAGGCGAATCTTGCGGTTGAAACAGCGCAAAGCGCGATCAGCAAGGCGAAGGAGCGGGCGAGAAAAGATTTGGAGAACCAGAAGCGGGAGCTTGCCCTTTCCATCGACAAATTAGAGCAGAGTCTGGTTGATTTGACCAAAAGCTACAATAAGGCTAAAAATGACTATGAAGTCGGACTGGCTACCAAGGCTCAGGTATATCAGGCGGAGGTCCAGCTGAGAAGTACGCGGTTCGATCTGGAGCAGATGAAGCAAAAGAAAAATACGCTGGTGGTGGACGACTCCGCAGCGGATTTGGAAACACAGCTGAAAAATGCGCAAATTTCGCTGCTGCAGCTTGAACAATCCATGAGCTATCTTGAAGTCAAGGCACCGGTTAGCGGTATTTTGACAGAGCTGCCTCTGGAAGTCGGCATGACACTGCAAACCGGGGCAAAGCTTGGGGTGATCCAGAAGGTGGATCCGATCCGGATTAAAGCTTTCTTGAACACCGATGAGGCGAAATTTGTCAGTAACAAGACAGAGCTAAGCTATTACATAACCGGAACGTCACAGAAAGCGAAGGGAAAGGTCAGCTTCCTCTCGAAGGTCATTGATCCGGAGACAAAAGCTTACGAACTGAATCTGGAAATTCCGAATAAGGATATGGCATTAAAGCCGGGTATGAAAGCCGTCATGCAATTGACGGACGAGCAAGAGCAGATCGTCGTGGCCGTCCCCACCTACAGTATGGTCAAAGAAGGGGATGATTCCTACGTATTCGTCCTGAATGGAGATGTGGTGGAGAAAAGGAAGATTCAGCCCGGCCGGTTAAACGATTCGATCCAGGAGGTGGTCAGCGGCTTAAAAGAAGGAGAGCTGATTGTCACCAATCCGGGACCGTTGAAGGATAAAGAGAAGGTTCAGCATTCGGCTGCGGAAGAGCAAAAATGAAAATGGAGTGAAATCAATTGAGAATGAAATGGAAGCAAGTCTTGGTCGTCCTCACCCTAATCGCCTCCTTGTTCATCCCGGCGACACTCTTCCAGGCAACGGCAAAGGAAGTGCCTGCCGTTACGGATTACTACCTCACGAATTCTGTGAAGGTTGCCGTGAAAAGCGTCTTGAACGAACAAATTCCGGAAGGAACCCGTATCGGAGCCGTCGTTCGATTAACGAATGAGGGGCCCCGGCTGACACGTGTCCCCGATGTTGAGGTCCGTGCCAAAACCGAAGAGGGGATTGAATATAAGCTTGTATCCAGTCAGGCGAATCCGGTCGCTATCCAGCCCAAAGAAACGGTTGAGCTCAGCTACATGATTGTCGTGGATCGGCAGGATGCCTTCTCCTTGTCCGAGCTGACTTGGGTCGACGTGGATGAATATGCTTCTCCCAAGACGGAGAAATCGATCTTATCCATCCCCGTAGCCTCCTTAGAATGGAGAGGGGAAAACGCGGTTATCTCAAATCCTGAAGCCATAAAGCAATGGGGCGAGACCTTTACGATATCGGCATTATCGACCGCACTTGAATACAAGCCGGTCAGCTTCAATGAGCAGAATACACCCAAAGGCTCACAGACAATTCTGGAGCTGCTTGTCGACAACAAAACGGATCAGAAAAAAAAGATTCCCGACTTTCGGATGAACGTCAGATCGGATACAAGAGTGTTCAACGGCCAGAGGCTGGAGAAGGATCCGATCGTGCTTGAGCCTGCCGAAAAGCGTTACATTCACTACGTATTTCCTGCAGGAAGCAAGGATGCGCTGAAGAGCCTGATGATTTTGACGCCGGAAAGCTTCTCTGTTGATGACAAGACCCAGATTGATTTTGCGATCGGACAGCTTGCCATTATGCTTCCGGCGGACAGCAGCCAGTGGAACAAGGCAAGCGCCGCTCCTGCTTACGATTGGAACAAGGTCATCGAATTCGATCCGTTGAATAAAGTAATTCCGTCTCAGGTGGGCGTTTCCTTAGTGTCGCTGCAGCTGCATGAGGGCGTAGGCGGGGGCTTCAAAGCCGCTGTAGCCAAATTCAAGCTGCAAAACCGCAGTGATAACCCGATTGCCTTGCCCCAATTTCAGGCCCAGCTGATCGACAAGAACGGAAGCAAGTACATGGGGGTGCGGCAGACGACTGCCGTGGAAGCCTTGGTCCCGAACATCAGCTATGTCATCTACTATACGTTTGTCATGCCGAGCACCGAGAAGGGCGATCAGCTGACGATGGAAATGCTCGATACGACCTCGGTCGCTCCGTACAATCTGGCGATTGCCAAATTTCAAACAACGATTCAAGCTGATAAAGCGCAGGATGGCGTGCTCAACTTTTATCCGTTTCAAGTGAAGGTCAACAGCTGGAAAGTGGAAGTGTATATGGGCTCGATGAGAGAGGCGCTTCCTTACTCTTATAAATTGATTCTCGATCTGGATATCCAGCTTCAGGATGGCGCGGTTGTGGATCAAAGCTTTCCGAAGATGAAAGCGGAACTGGTCGATGCCCAAGGCAGAGTCATTGGATCCAAGGCATTATCTTTCACGAACGAGAATAAGCTGGTAACCGGTTCACAAACGATCAGCCTGGACTCCATTCTATTCGAGTTCGCGGATACGCTTCGTCTTTATGAAACGGTAGACACCCCATTCGGTCAGGCCGAACGGTTAATTGCGACGATACATTAACAAATTCGATTGCGGGAGGCGGATTATGGAAACCGGCAAGCAGACGATAAGGAAAAAGTATTCTTCACCTCAAATTCTTAGTCATCAGCCGATTCGATTCGAAACGGCGCAAAGCTGGAACAGGGGGAAGGGGAATAAAGATCATCCAGGGCACGGAAACGGCGGTATTCATTACCCTCTTGATCCCAGACCTTCCAAAAACAAATGATGCCGATCTATACGACGATAGGCGAGCATCTGGTTGAATTCACGAGCTCGAGTGACCGGATGCTGGCCATGCTAGCGGTTCATTTTCCATGTCATGTCCCGGCGGAGCCCTTAGGTAAAGCCCCTGATCTTGTCATTCATATCGAGGCGGGATACGGTGTATCCTTCGTCGATGATGAGGTTACCATTACGGAAGAGCCGGGCCGCATTCGGTTCCGCAGGGCAGACTATTTGCTCGTCACGGATGAAGCATATCGCGAGGCCCGAATATTCGTCTTTGATGAGCTGGCTTTGAAGCATGCTCTAATGAATTTGTACAGCGCCTATATCGTTCATCACGGTTGGGGGCTGCTGCTTCATTCGTCCTGTGTCATTGCGGATGGCAGGGCGCATCTGTTCGCTGGTCCGAGCGGTGCCGGTAAATCGACGGTGGCTAAGCTTTCGCATCCGAGGGAGCTTCTCTCCGATGAGGCGGCGCTGGTCAAAATTACACCGGGCCATATGACGGTGTTTAATTCCCCCTTCCGCAGCGAGCTGGCGGCAACAGGCAGGGAGCAGAGCAGTACGTTGGCAAGCGTTCATCTGCTGTACCAGGCGCACAGCAATCGAAGGATCGGTCTGAGCAAATCGGAAGGACTGCTCCAGCTGCTGGATAAAATCTTTTATTGGGCCCACAGCCCGGAAGAAACGCGCAAGGTGCTGCACGCCGTGCATGTGCTGGCCGGCACGGTGCCGATCTATGAGCTGCATTTTCAGCAGAACAACACATTTTGGGAGTTGATTTCCTGATGACCCAATACGTATGGCGAAATCAGTACGAGACCGTCGAATTGGACGGGGAGTGGATTATCCTCAATACCGATAGCTTTACCGTTACGAAATTGAATGATCTCGGGGGCTTTTGCTGGACATTGCTTCAGTCCGCCCAGACGCTGCCGGCGCTGCTCCAGGCAGTGCACGAGCAGTATGAGGCTGTAAGTCCGACAGCGGAACAAGAGCTCGAATCGTTCGTTACCGATTTAATGCAAAGAGGGCTATTGAAATATGCGGTTTAGTAAGGATACGATGCTGCTTCTATACAACGCGATTGATAAGCACGGAAGTATCGATCTTCCCGCTCACGGCCATAGCATGTTTCCCCTCATCAACGAAGGGGAGATCTGCCGGTTCGAAAGCTGCGACGGCTCTTTGCTGAAGAAAGGGGATATTGCCCTGTTCCATTCCTGGAACGGACAATTGGTCGCGCACCGCTTTTACCGCCATGAAACGATTCGGCAGCGCCCCTGTCTCGTGTTCAAAGGAGATACGAATTGGGGACCCGACGAGCCGGTCGTTCAGGAGCAGCTTATCGGGAAGCTGGTACGCATACAAAAAAGAAATACGATTGTCCATGTAACCGACGGGATGGTTAAACTATGGAGCAAGATTATCGTTTCGTTTCCCTTCTTGTCCTTGCTCTTGAAGCTATGCGTAATCCCCAGAAGGTTCCACTATTGAACAAGCGCCGCAGGAAGCACCGCCCGTTTGCTTTCCTATACCCTGCTATGGCCAGGCAATGGAAAGCTTACCTGGGGCTTTTGCTCGGTATGCTGGCCGACGTCGCCTTAACGTTTGCGTTCGCCTGGTTTCTCGGGAACATGACGGACGCCGCCGTAGCAGGCGACTGGAATCAAATGAAATCCTTGCTGCCGCTTGGCGCAGGGTTGATTGTCGTAAGCATTGCGGCTGCCTATGGCCAGGAGTATATGGATACGGCAGCGGTGGAAGGCGTGAAGAAGGAGTTCAAATCGCGGCTGCACCGGCATATCATGCTTCTTCCGGTAGACAGCTTTGCGAAGCAGCCCTCGGGCCAGCTGTTGTCCCACTTTACGCATGACATCGACAATATGGACGGTGTTCTCGGATCGAGCCTCATGCGGTTGATTAAACTCCCTTTGGTCACAGCCGGTATATTCATCTATTTGCTCCGGATCAGCTGGGAATTATGTGTTCTGGCGATCGTTCTGGCGCCTCTGGCCGTACTGGCGGGAGGCCTCTTCGGGTGGCTTTTGCGCCGCAACGGCCGGAGCATTCACCAGCTTGCCGGTCAGACCAGCAGCCTGCTCAGTGAAACGATGTGGGGCTTCCTCGTCATTCGGTCGTTCGCTGTGGAAGGTTGGTTTCACCGCAAATACGAGAGCCAGAATCAGGAGCGGTACCGCCTGGAATTAAAGGATGCGAAGCTTCGCGGGTGGTTTCATGCGGGAGGGGATGCGCTGGGGACGGTTGTTTTTGTAGGCAGTCTTTGCGCAGGCGCGTATTTTGTCCTGGACAATCGCTTGTCGGTAGGGTCCTTGTTAACCTTCGTGAATCTTACGAATCATTTGATCTATCCGCTGACAGGCTTTGCCGGTTTGTGGGCAGGTATGCAGAGATCGCTCTCCGCAGTGGAAAGGCTGTCGCAATGTCTGGAAATGCCGATCGTATCCGATACCTTCCACGAGAATCGAGTTCCGAAGCCGCTGGAGCAAGAGATTGAATTCCGGAGCATGACGTTCGGTTACGAGGGGGAGAGGAACGTATTCGAAGGGCTGCAGCTTCGCATTCCGGCAGGGAAAATGACGGCGATCGTCGGGCCCAGCGGGGCAGGCAAGAGCACGCTGTTCAGCCTGCTGCAAGGGTTTTACAAGCCGCATGAGGGCTCCATCCTTATCGACGGGCGCAGCATCCAGGAGTTGTCCCCTTCACAATTCAGAAGCTTATTCGCGTATGTTTCTCAAGAGACCTTTCTGTTTAGCGGCTCGATTCGCGACAATCTATTGCTGGCACGGCCAGGCATGACGGAAATGGAGATGATGCGGGCGGCCGCAGCGGCCCATATCCATGCTTTCGTGATGTCTTTGCCTGAGGGATACGATACCCTCATCGGCGAAAGAGGGCTAAGCTTATCCGGAGGTCAGAGACAACGCCTCGCCATAGCCCGAGCCCTATTGAAGGATGCGCCGATCCTGCTTCTTGATGAGGCGACCTCGGCAGTGGACAGTGTGACGGAGCAGCAATTGAAAGAAGCCTTGGCACGGATAATGAAGCATCGCACGACGCTGGTGATTGCCCACCGGCTGTCCACAATCCAGCATGCGGACCGGATTATCGTCATGGATCAGGGAAAGATCGTGCAGTCAGGACGGCACGAGGAACTCATGAAGCAAGAAGGCTTGTATCGCAAATTATATCGCATGCAATCACAGGGAGGAGAGGCAGCCGGTGATCCGTACTTTGATACACGCATTGTATGACCCCGGCGGGCGGCTGCCGGAAGAGACGGAGGTGTATGAGCACGCACTGCGGGATGCGGATTGTACGGCGGTGTCTCCGACGGTCTATTATTTATTGAAGCAGCGGGGATTGCTGGAGCAGGTCCCTCCCTTTTTTGCCGAACGAATGAAGCAGAGCTTTGACGATACCGTGTGCCGCAATGTATTTATCAAACATCAACTGATGCAGCTGCTAGCGCTATTTGAGCGTATGCACATTCCAGTCATTCCCCTGAAGGGAACACGGCTTGCGGAGCGCTATTTCGGCCATATCGGCGCGAGGGCTACGACGGATATCGATCTGCTCGTACGCAAACACGATTTGAATCAAGCGTTGCAGTGCGTGCAAGCCCAGGGCTACACGATGGGGCAGCGGCCAAACCGCTCCCATTTTCACTGGAGTCTCAGCAAGCGGCTACCGCATGGAGACATTCCGCTGACCGTCGAGCTGCATTGGGGCCTGTTGAGGGAGAAGACGTCCGCTATCGATATGGATGAATTTTGGGAACAAGCTGTTCCCATGGATCCGTTCAAGCATGTGCTGGAGCTGTCGGACTACCATACGTTCTATCATGTTTGTCTTCATGGCTGGAGCCATAAGCTGGATTCCCTTAAATATTATATGGATATTCTGCAGGTGATCTCTGTCTCCAAAGGGGAGATAGCTCATGCCCGGTTCCTAAAGGATACGGCAGCACACCAAACCTCAAGAAGAGTAGCCCGCACATTGGCGGAGGTTTTCCACTATTTTCCGCATTCGGCGGACCTGTACCGGTTTCCGTCGGGGAGAAGGATCCGCTCGCCTTGGCTGAATCGGGTTCATTACGAATTGTTAGATTTTGATTCGGTGAAGCATATGGCGGCTTCTGTATCCGCTGCCGGGATGGCTGTTCTAAGCAAAATAAATTCCCATTCTTTTGGGACAAAAAAGCTGCAGGAAGTAGTTGACACTGAAACCAGAAGATGCTATTCTGAAAATGTTCTTAATAAAGAACAATAAACGGTGTTTAAACTAAATTTTAGCACTGAATGAAGATTTAATTCGTCGAAATTGAGGTTGTGTACCAAAAATGTTCTCTATCGAGAATAAATAATCCCCTATTATCGCTTATCATGCTGCAGTTGGAGGAAATCATGAGCGCCATAACCGGATTGTATCCATTGAATCAAGAGCCCCTACAGGTGGAGCATGGCCATAAGTTGATGCTAGGGTTACAGCATTATCCCTGTGACGATGTTCGCGTATGGTATACCGACAGCATATTCCTCGGCTGCCATGCCCAACATATCACACCCGAATCGGTGCACGAGCAGCTGCCAGGCTATGATTCGGAGAGACAGCTGGCGATTACAGCGGACGCGATGATAGACAACCGTGCGGAGCTGTTCCGGCTGCTGCAAATAGAGCACGGTCGAGCTAAGGAAATGACAGACAGCGAGCTCATCTTGCTGGCTTATGATAAATGGGATACGAATGCACCGAAGTATCTGATCGGCGACTTTGCCTTTATGATTTGGGACGAGAGAAAACGGCGGCTGTTCGGAGCCAGAGACTTTTCCGGAAGCCGGACGCTCTATTATACCCGCAATCGCGAGCGGTTTGCCTTCTGCACCGTGATCGAACCGCTCTTGTCCTTGCCTCAGGCGAGCAGGAAGCTGAACGAGCAATGGCTTGCCCAATATTTGGCCATATCGGCGATGGTGGATGTGGTAGACGTTCATTCGACCGTATACGCGGATGTGGAGCAGCTGCCGCCCTCTCACAGTGTGGTCGTCTCGGATAGCGGCATCGAGCTATCAAGATATTGCACGATTACCCGCGGCGAACGCTTGAAACTGAAGTCGAATGAGGAATACGTCGAAGCGTTTCAGGACGTGTTTCAACAAGCGGTAACCTCGCGCTTGCGTACGCACCGCCAGGTGGGAGCGCAGCTGAGCGGAGGGCTCGATTCCGGCTCCATCGTGAGCTTTGCGGCCCGGGCGCTGCGAAACGACAACAGACCGCTTCACACGTTCAGTCACGTGCCTTCAGCGGGCTTCAAGGACTTCACCTCCAAACGGTTTATGGCGGATGAGAGTCCGTTCATACGATCCACGGTACAGCATGTGGGCGGCATTAAGGATCACTATTTGCAATTCGAAGATAACAATTCATTTACCGAAATTGACAGCTTTCTCCATATGATGGAAATGCCCTACAAGTTCTTCGAGAACTCCTTCTGGCTGCGGGGCATCTTCGAGAAGGCGCGTGATCACGGAGTCGGCGTGCTGCTTAACGGAGGCAGAGGAAATCTTACGATATCCTGGGGCTCGGCCATTGATTATTACGCGACGCTGCTCAAGCGAATGAAATGGGTTCGGCTGAAGCAGGAGCTTCACCAGTACAGCCATAATGTGGGCGGGAGCCGGCTGCGCAATTTGCCGCTCATAGCGAGAACCGCCTTTCCGGTCCTGGATCGTCTATTTCCGGTCGGCCAATCGTATCAGTTTCCCGTCATCATCAATCCGGAATTCGCCAAAAGAACCGAAGTGTTCGACAAGCTGAGGGCGCATGGGATGGATGAGTCCGGCTGGTATGCGAGCTCCAATGCGTACGATTTAAGAAAAAAGCACTTTGAGGAGCTGTTTCACTGGAATGCGAGCAACACGCTGGCGACCAAGATGTCCTTGCGGTTCGGATTGTGGAAGCGCGACCCGACCAATGATTTGCGTGTCATCCGGTTCTGCCTGTCCGTTCCGGAGGAGCAGTACGTTCAGAACGGGCTGGACCGGGCACTCATCCGAAGATCAACCGAGAGGCTGCTGCCGGATCAGGTCCGATTGAATCAAAAGGTGCAGGGAGTGCAGGGTGCCGACTGGGTTCATCGGATGATGCCTTACTGGAGGACGTTTCGCGAGGAGCTGGAGCAGCTGAGCCAGGACGAGAGAACGCTGCAGTTCCTCGATGGCCGGGTGCTGAGGAAGGCGCTTGCGAAGGTGAATGACGGTGTCACCCCGGAGCTAGCAGTCGACCCGGACTACAAGGTACTCATGCGCAGCTTGATCGTACATCGCTTTATGAAAAAAGTAACTTGAAGGGAGGTGAATATGGATGAAAAAAGAATGGAAAAAACCTGCATTGGAAGTGCTGGAAGTGAACCAAACGATGGCTTCCACTACAAACGGTCCTTTCACGGACGAAGCTTACATTCCAGGACAATGGTCCGCTAATCCGCGTTTTACGAGCTAGTCCTGTCTGCAAGCCTTGAGTGTGGTTAGAGCCCTTATACGCCAATTGAGTATAAGGGCTCTAAGCATAACCACCGATATCAATTTGGAGTGATTGTCATGATAGAAATCAAGAACAAGGTCGTATACAAAGCTTTCGGATTGCACATCTCAAGTGACATCGCGTTACCGGAGCTGCCGGCAATCCAGCCGCTGGCTCAGAAGTCGGACGTCGATATCGAGTCGGAGCCTCATGCGCCATTCCGATTCGAGCTGGAGGCCATCCCTTACAAGCACGTTGTCGAAGGCAATGCGGTCATGGTCTATATTCCGGACACCGCTTATTTTCGTATCAGCGAGGGAAACCGGATTACGGTTGCCTCGGTTCCCGGAGCCGACGAGGATTTGATTCGTCTTTACATCCTTGGCACTTGTATGGGCGCGCTGCTGATGCAGAGAAGAATGATGCCGCTGCATGGGAGCGCCATCGCAATTGATGGCAAAGCCTATGCTTTTGTCGGAGAGTCGGGAGCAGGGAAATCGACATTAGCCTCCGCTTTTCTGAATCAGGGGTACCCATTACTGAGTGATGACCTTATTGCCGTATCCCTGTCGGAGCAGGATGGCACCGCTTATGTTACGCCTGCTTTTCCACAGCAAAAGCTATGGGAGGACAGTCTGCATCAGCTCGGCAGGTCAACCGACCCGTATCGCTCGATTTACGGCAGAGAGACCAAGTTCAGTGTCCCGGTCACCTCCAATTATTTCGCGGAGCCGCTCCCGCTTGCCGGCGTCTTCGAATTGGTCAAAACAGAAGAAGAGCGGATTGATCTTCGGCCCATACCTAAGCTGGACCGTCTGCAGACTTTGTACTGCCACACATTCCGTCAATTTCTTATCCCCCGTCTTGGCTTAATGGAATGGCATTTCCAAATTTCCGCAGCGCTCATCCAACAGATTCGCATGTACCAATTGCGCAGGCCTGCCGCCGGCTTTACCGCCCCGCAGCTCATATCGCGGTTGTTAGATTCTTTATCCACGGAGGAATCCTAAATGATGACCAATAAAACCGTTTCACTCAAGGAAAGTTACGTTCAGGCCAAAGGAAATATCGTTAGCGACATGGGCGGGGAGAAGGTCATGCTAAGCGTCCATAATGGAAAGTACTACAATCTCGGCGAAGTCGGCGGGACAATTTGGGATTGCCTTGCCGTGCCCGCATCGGTTCAAGAGGTGGTATCGGCATTGATGTCGGAATACCAGGTGGAGCAAGGGGAATGCGAGCAGCAGGTGGTTTCGTTTATGGAGCACCTATTGGAGGAAAAGCTCATTGGGATTCATTCATAAGCTGAGAACCTTCGTTTCATTGGATATGAAAACTATGCTTCTGTTCATAGAAGCTTTTGGCTATTTGGCCTGGGGCCGCGTGCTGATTTCGGTACCCTTCGCCAAGGTTGCACCCTCGTTGGGGGCTGCGATGCAGGAAACCTCGGAGGCAAGATATGAACCGGACATAGCTGTTTTAACTCGTGTGCACGATGCAATTCGAATTGCAAGCCGGCATACACCCTGGGACAGCAAATGTCTGGTCAGAGCCATTGCCGCTTTGAAAATGCTGGAAAGGCGTCAGATCGAAAGCACGTTATATTTAGGAATAGCGAGGGATGATTCCAGACAAATGATTGCTCATGCCTGGCTCCGCAGCGGTCCGTTCTATATTACAGGCGCGGAAGAGATGAGCCGGTTTGAGGTCGTCGGAACATTCGCAAAACATGTAAAGTAAATCATAATGAAGGTGAATAAAATGGATACGACATGGGAACTGGATAGGTCGTCGATTCCTAAGGAATTAACGTTACTGCTTTCGTTACTGAGGACAGATCCGGAACCCGATCTGTTCGCCAAGTACAGGGATGAGCTGAGCGGCATGAACTGGGATGTATTCCTTCAGCTCGCCTTTCATCACCGCGTATATCCTGCGCTGCATACGAATCTGCACAGGCGCCAAATCGCCTGGATTCCCCTGCAGGTGAAGCTCCAGCTTCAGCAGCAGTACCAGCGCAACACGTTCGAGATGCTGCATCTCACATCCGAAATGGAATTCGTCAGCCGCGTATTGTCGGAGGTGAGCATCCGTTCCTTGATGCTGAAGGGTCCGGTGCTGGCAGCCGATTTGTATGGGGATCTCTCCCTGCGCACCTGCGGGGATTTGGATATTCTGGTGCCGATGCAGGACTTGGAGAAGACTGAGGAGCTGCTCAGGAAGCTGGGCTATGTGAAGGATGAGTACATTCAGACCGTGTTAAACGATTGGAAATGGAGACACCACCACGTTACCTTTTTTCATTTTCAAAAAAGAATCAAAATCGAGGTTCACTGGAGGCTGGGGCCCGGACCAGGGAAGGAACCCGGCTTTGAATCGTTGTGGGAGCGGAAAAGGACGAGTTCGATTACCCCTAATCCTGTCTACTACTTGGGGAGAGAGGATTTATTTCTGTTTTTGGTCTCACACGGCGCGCGCCACGGCTGGTCCCGTCTGCGCTGGCTGACGGACATCGATCAATTGGCAAGGCAAGAAGCGCTGCAGCCGGTGAAGCTGATTCCACTGCTGAAGCAGAACCGGCATCTTCATCTGGCATCGCAAGCTTTGGTGCTGTCCTCGCAGCTGCTGGGGACTCCGCTTTCCGGGCCGCTGGAGGGGGTTGCCGCAGGCCACCGCGGTAAAAGTCTGGCACAAGAGGCTCTGTTTTATTTGCGGGAGATGATTAATTTGCACAGCGAGCCGCTGCCGGAGCCTGTGTCAAGGTACCATAAGCGGCATTTGTTTTCTCTGATGTCACTTCACCACAAAGTGCTGTTTATTATGAACTTCTTCTATCCTTACCCTGAAGATGCCGAAACGTTGAAGCTGCCTAAATCGGTGCACTTTCTTTATTTTCCTCTCCGTCCCTTGCTGTGGGCTTGGCGAAAGACGAAGAAGCTGGCCGTATCCCAAGGGGGGACTTCATGAAACCGATTCTGTATTTTACCCGGCAAATGCATCGCTTCGCGGGCAAAATTTTATATTTCAATCTTGCAGGCATGATGCTGATCAGCTTCCTTGACGGACTGGGCATGCTCTTGCTTGTTCCTTTGCTCGGCATCAGCGGAATATTGAACGGAAGCGCGGGATGGTTGTCGCAGCTCGGCCTGTTTGCGTTCCTGAAGGAGCTGCCGAAGCCGGCGGCCTTGCTTCTGATTTTGGGCACCTACCTGCTGCTGATCATCGGTCAAAGCTGGATTCAGCGCAGCTTAACGCTTCGGGATATTCGGCTGCATACCGGCTTTATTAATCATGTGCGGCTGGAGACGAACCGGGCGATGCTTCAGGCCAACTGGCAATTTTTTCTCCGCAAACGGAAGTCGGACCTGATCAATGCCTTGACGGAGGAATTGGGACGGGTGACGAATGGAACGTATTTATTTTTACAATTTAGCGCCTCGCTTGTGTTTACGATCATTCAAGTAGGCATCGCTTTTTGGCTGTCCACCCCGTTAACTTTGTTCGTGCTTGGCTGTGGGCTAATCATCTCCTTCTTCTCCCGTCAGTTTATCCGCAAATCCAGAGAGCTGGGCCAGCAAACCTCGGATCTCGCCCGGAGCTATATCGGAGGCATGACGGATCAATTCAATGGGATTAAGGATATCAAGAGCAATATGCTGGAGAACTCCCGCATTCGCTGGCTGGAGCATTGGTCCCACACCATCGGGTTGGAAAGGCTCGAGCATACGAAGGTTAGAACGAACTCCCAGCTGTACTACAAAATCTCGTCATCGCTGATCATTGCAGCCTTTATTTACGTTGCGGCCACACAGTTCAGCATGCAAAGCGAGCAGCTGCTGCTGATTATCCTCATCTTCTCCAGGTTATGGCCGCGCTTTACAGGCATTCAGTCGAATCTGGAACAAATTGCGGCTTCCGCACCTGCCTTCCATTCCTTAATGGAGCTGCAGAAGGAATGCCGGGAAGCCAGAGAGGTTGACGATGAGCGTGCAGACATGAAGCAGGTCAATCCCATTCGTGTGGAGCAAGGCATCGAATGCCGCGATCTCAGCTTCCGGTACCATCGTGGTGAACCGCTGTATGCGCTCCAGCACGTGAATCTCTACATTCGTCCCAGAGAAATGACAGCCATTGTCGGTCCCTCAGGCGCCGGTAAAAGCACCTTGATCGATATCCTCATGGGTCTGCTGCAGCCGGAAAGCGGGCAGGTACTTATCGACGGCGTTCCGCTTACCGGACACAATCTATTAGCCTTCCGGAAGGCGATAGGCTATGTGCCCCAGGATCCGTTATTGTTTAACGGCAGCATCAGGGATAACCTGATGATGATGCAGCCGGACGCAACGGACGAGGAGCTGCAGGAGGCACTGGAATTCGCAGCGGCCGCGCAATTCGTCGGCAGATTGCCGCAAGGCTTGGACACGATGATCGGAGACAGAGGCGTCAGGCTGTCGGGAGGCGAACGTCAGAGGCTGGTGTTGGCGAGGGCTATTCTGAGAAAGCCGTCAATCCTTGTGCTCGACGAGGCCACAAGCGCCTTGGACATGGACAACGAGACGCTGATCCAGGAAGCGCTGGACCGTTTGAAAGGGAAAATGACGCTGATCGTTATCGCGCACCGTCCTTCGACAATCCGAAATGCGGATCAGGTCATTACGTTGGATCACGGGAAGCTGGTGCAGGCGCACTCCACCTTGGTTGTGTAAAAGATTCGTGAACCTTGTCAAACTTTACGTTCTCTTTTAAGTACATTTTTCATTGACATGTTCTTTATAAAGAATTATTATGAAATTAGCGGCAAGGTACCGATTGGGCAAAGGCTTTGAAACCAAATAAGTGTTACGTTGATGCCTTAATGTTCTTTATAGAGAATTTTATTGTGAATATATGTTCCGGGAGAGAACGAATCATGAATCTGTTACGAAAAGGGTTTGCGACGATTGTCGCGGAATGTCGGAATCGAGGGGCTTATTTTACAGCCATTATGTATGCGGGGCATATCGTCGGGCTGCTGCGGGGCCTGTTCTTCCGAGCGGTATATTATAAAAACATCAAGGCCTCCCTGTTTTTTCTCCAGGCGAACAGCCGGATCGAGGTGTTCAGCAAAGCCTCAAGGGTGACGATCGGACGTTTTGTCTACATACGCAAAAATGCCAGCCTCCGGGTTGACCTTGGCGGGGAGCTGCATCTCGGGGACAAGGTATTCATCAACGACAACTGCAATATTAACTGCGTCGGCAGGGTAAGCATCGGCGCCCATACCAAAATAGCTCCGAACGTCTGCATTAACGACCACGACCACAATTATAAAAGCTCCTCCAACGACCATCTGCTCATCGGCGAAGTGACCATCGGCAGCAATGTGTGGATCGGCTCCAACGTAGTCATCCTGCGGGATACGACTATCGGGGATAACGCCGTGATTGCCGCCGGCAGCATTGTGAAGGGCAACGTTCCGTCCGACACGGTCTTTATGAACAAAAGAGAAAGACACTATATTCCTTATGCCGCTGCATCGGGGGCCCCATAATATGCGCTTCTGCGAGGGAGTTTTATGAAAAAAAACATTCTCATTGCTATCTACGATATGGAAATTGGCGGAATCGAGCGAAGCCTGATTAACATGCTCGAATGCTTCGATTATGAGAAGTACAACGTAGACCTGCTCATCTACCATCATACCGGCGATTTTATGCATCTCATCCCGGATCAGGTTCACCTGCTGCCGCAGATAGAACCATACACCGTATTTCGCAAGCCGATCTCCCAATGTATTCGGGAGGGGCATTACACCGTTGCATTAATCAGGGTAATATCCAAAGCTATTGCGGGCTTCAAAGCGAGAAGGCGCCGTCTGAAGGAAGGCTCAGGCTATATCCAAATGCAGCTTTCGCTCCGGTACTCCTGTTTGTTTCTGCCCCGCCTTCCCAAAGCTTATGACCTCGCGATCAGCTATGCATGGCCGCATGACATCATTGCGGAGAAAGTCACTGCCGCCAGGAGGATAGCCTGGATTCATACGGATTACAGTGAGCTTGAAATTGATCATTCACTTGATCTGAAAGTCTGGAGCAAGTTTGATTATATCGTGTCCATCTCGGACGCCGTCACCAGCGCCTTCGTCACCCAATACCCCACACTTGCCGGCAAAATGAAGCTGATCGAAAATATTACTTCCCCGGCCTTCATCCGGAAAATGGCGGAGGAGGACCCGGTGACCGCTGATGATACGTTCCGTAATTCATTCAACATCGTATCCGTAGGCAGGCTGTCCTACGTCAAGGGCTTTGACATGGCCATCAAAGCATTGAGAATTTTGCATGACCGGGGGCTTACCCATATCCAATGGCGCATCGTGGGCTACGGAGGCTTCGAGCCGGAGCTGAAGGCGCTCATCGCTGAATATGGCCTGCAGGACAGCTTCATTCTGGTAGGAAAAAAAACGAATCCGTACCCGTATATCAAGGCCTGCGATTTATACGTCCAGCCTTCCCGGTATGAAGGCAAGGCGGTCACGGTAACGGAGGCCAAAATATTGGGCAAACCGATCCTGATTACAAGATATCCGACGTCCGCCAGCCAGATTGAGGAGGGAGTAGATGGGATCACCTGCGAGCTGAGTCCCGAAGGGATTGCCGATGGCATTGCCTACTTGTACAACCATCAGGAGATCCGCCATACGCTGATGAATAACATCAGGGATAAAGATTTCGGTAACGATAACGAGCTGCGCAAGCTGGAGTTACTAGTAGAGGGGTGAAGAGGCAATGAGCTGTGCGGTAAGCATCATCATACCGGTGTATAACGCGGAAGCCTATTTGGCTCCTTGTATTGAATCCCTGCTCCGCCAAACGCTGAAAGCGTGCGAGTTTATTTTCATCGACGACGGCTCCAGAGATAACAGCTCGGCCTTGATCGAGAAATATCGGATGCAGGATGACCGGATCCAGCTGATCCGGCAGGCGAATCAAGGGGTTAGCGCTGCGAGGAATGCGGGACTGGAGCGGGCGAAGGGGGAATACATCGGCTTCGTCGATGCGGATGATGATATCGAGCCGGATATGTATGAAACGTTGTACGCCGCCGCGAAGCGGGAGGCTTGCGATGTGGTGATTTCCAACTTTGAATATGAAATGGAAGGCCGCACCCGCGTGACCCGGTATCCGTTTCCGGTGGAGACGGTTCTAGAACGCGAGTATATTGAGCGGGAGCTGCTGCTTTATTTTCTTAAAGCCGAAAATTTAAACTCCGTGTGTAACAAGCTGTACAGGAGAGCCTTGCTCCAGGAGCATGATGTGTCGTTCCCAAGAGGAGTCGCCTTAGGAGAGGATAGGCTGTTCAACTTGTCCTTTTTCAGCCATGCAGGAAGAACGGTTTACGTGGATTATACCGGTTATCATTACAAGGAGGTCATCGGAAGCGCCACCCGCAACATTATGGAAAAAGACTATTTCAGTCGAGCGCTGGAGGTGTATCAGTACGAGCTTCCTGAAATATTCACTCGTCAATTCCGGCAAAATGAGATCCAGCGCTTAAAGTCGCTAAGACTCATTAAAAGCGTCATGTCCTATATTTACATCTATTTCATGCCGTCCCAAGAAGTCAGCTTCAGGCAAAGATATGCCTACGTCAAGCGAATGATAAACAATCCTTGCGTAAGGGATGCACTGCCGGCGTATGTAGAGGAGCAGCACGCGCATGCGGGCAGGTATGAACGATTCATTACATTTTTTATGAAAAGCAAGCTGGTCCTGGGGCTGTATTGCGCGACTTGGTATAGCAGGTCCAAGAACAAACAAACCGGAGGAGTCACGATATGAAAATCATGATGTATTCGCACGGCGGGAGCTTGAACAGGGGATGTGAAGCGATCGTTCGTTCTTCGACCGAGCTGATCAAGAAAAGAATCAACGGGGCGAAGGTGTACTTGGCTTCGCAGAAGCCGGAGACGGATACCGTCATTACGAACCTGGACGGCATTTATGACGGCTCTCCGCAGCCGATCAGGAAATTTTCGCTGGATTGGGCGGTAGCCGCCCTTTATCTCAAGCTGTTCAAGAATGAATCCTATGCCTTAAGCAGAATAGAGGGCAAGACGATCCGGCGTATTCGGGATATGGACGTATGCTTATCCATCGGCGGGGATAATTACTGCTACGGGGAGCAGCCGGGGTGGTATGAGATCAACCGCCGGGTAAAGCAGCAGGGGAAAAAGCTTGTCTTATGGGGCTGCTCGATCGGGCCGGAGGACATGTCGCCAACAAAGCTGGAGGACCTACGGCAGTACGACTTGATTCTGGCCCGCGAAACGTTGACGTACGGCATGCTGGTCGGACACGGGCTCACGAATGTGAAGTTGTGCGCAGACCCGGCTTTTACGATGAACAAGGAAGAGCTGGCTTTGCCCGAGGGCTGGCAGAAGGGGAATACGGTAGGCTTGAATTTCAGCCCGCTCGTATGGAAACGGAATACGCAGTCCCAGACAGCAGTGAGGGATCTGATCCAGCATATTCTGAAGTCCACCGATCTCACGATTGCGCTCACGCCGCATGTCGCTCAAGAGGGCAACAACGATTACGAAGTATTGCAAACCTACTACGAGCAATTCAAGCAAACCGGTCGAGTGCTGCTGCTGCCGGAGCATTTGAACGCCGAGCAGTACAAGGGATATATTGCGCGGATGCGGTTTTTTATCGGCGCACGCACCCATGCCACCATTGCCGCCTATTCCAACTATGTGCCGACGATGGTGCTGGGCTACAGTATTAAATCCAAGGGCATCTCCAAAGATATTTTCGGCGAGGAAAAGCTGGTGCTAGGCATTGAGCAAATCTCAAGCAGCAGCAACCTGATCGCGGGCTTTGACGAGCTGGTCCGAGAGGAAGAGGCGATTCAACAGAAGCTGCGCAAATCGATCCCTGCCATTCAACAAATGTCCGTCAAAGCGGTCGACTATTTGCATGAATTAGTCATGTAGCGCAGCTGGCCTGCGAATCTTTGAAGCTGAGGTATATTATGAAAAAAAACATCCTGTTCGTGATGCCGAGCTTGACCGCCGGCGGTGGTGAGAAAAGTCTGGTAAACCTGCTGTCGCATATTGATTATGAGCAATACAATGTCGACTTGTTTCTATTGAACCATGAGGGGATCTTCATGGAATTTCTCCCCAAAGAGGTCAGGCTGCTGCCGCTGCCGGAATCGTATCATTTGTTCGTATTGCCTCTCGCGAAGTCGATCCTGAAGCTGCTGGCCAAGGGCAAGGTATCGCTAGCCTGCAACCGGCTCCTGTTTACACTCAACAACAAACTATCGAGCAACAGAATCCGAAGCGAGCAGCATAACTGGACCTATCTGGCCAAATCGCTGGAGATCATCCCTAAGAAGTACGATGTGTCCATCGGTTTCCTGGAGAAGACATCCACCTATTTTTGCGTCGATAAGGTAGAGGCCTCCAAAAAAATTGGCTGGGTGCACATCGATTACGACAAGCTGGGAATGGACCCTAAATTGGATATCGGCTATTTCAGACAGCTTGACCATATTGTTACCGTTTCGGAAGAATGTGCAGCTATTTTGAAGAACCGGTTTCCCGATCAGCAGAGCAAGGTGGAGGTCATTTACAATATCGTTTCTCCGTCGATGATTCATAAGATGGCCGATCAAGCCGAACGGAATGTGTACAACAAGAGAGAGGATGAAATAACGATTCTTTCGATAGGCCGTCTGCACTATCAGAAGGGCTTCGAGCTGGCCATTGAAGCCTGCAGGCAGCTGGTGGACCGGGGCTACAACATCCGGTGGAGCATTATAGGCGAGGGTGAGGAGCGGGAGAAGCTGGAGCGGCAAATTCGCGAGCTCGGCCTGGAGCGTTATTTCCACCTGCTCGGATTGAAATCGAATCCGTACCCGTTCATCAAGCAAGCGGATATTTACGCGCAGCCGTCCCGCTTTGAAGGCAAATCGATCGCCATTGATGAGGCGAAGATTTTGAACAAGCCGATCCTGGTGACCAATTTCAGTACGGCCAAGGATCAAATTCATGACGGTGTGGATGGGGTTATCGTGGACATGAACCCGACAGCCGTTGCCAACGGCCTGGAGAAGCTCATTCAAGATCGTGGCTTGAGAAAAACACTCGTTTCCAACCTGGCCCGGCTGAAGCTGGGAACCGAAGCGGAAATCGATAAGCTGTACAGTCTTTTTGCGAGCAGGTGACTCATGTGAAAATCAAATTGTTGTTCGTGATGAACAAGCTGACATGCGGCGGGGCGGAGAAGGCTCTTATTTCCATGCTGGAAACGATCGATTACAGCCGCTACGACGTAGATCTTTTTTTATTCAAGCATGAGGGCGTGTTCTTAGGCAAGCTGCCCAAGCCGGTTCGCCTGCTGCCCGAGCCCGATCAATACAAGTACTTCGATATGCCTGTCAAACGGGCATTAACCGAGCTGCTCGGCAAAGGAAAGCTTCAAATCGCTTTGTACAGGCTGATACTGGGATGGATGGCCAAGACGGAAAAGAACGGTGCCGTCATTGAACAGAAGCTGTGGAAATATATGTCCAAAGCTATTGCCAAGCTGCCTCAGGAGTATGATGCTGCTATCGGTTACCAGGAGAAAAATCCGATTTATTTCTGCGTGGACCATGTGAGAGCGAAAACAAAAATCGGATGGATCCATACGGATTACAGCAAATTAGGGATTGATCCGAGCAGAGAGAGCCCCTACTTCGGCGAACTGGATTATATCGTGACGGTGTCCGACCCGCTGGTCGACATTTTGAGAACGATGTTTCCCCAATATTCCGGCAAGCTGAAATGCGTTCATAATATTATTTCCTCGAACGTGGTCAGAGAGCTGTCCCTGGAGCCTGTTGACTTCCAGCCGGGCAACGCTTCATCCGTTTCCGTTATATCCGTTGGGCGTCTCGCCAAGGAGAAGGGATTGGAAATCTCGCTGGATGCGATCGATATCCTGGTCAAGAAGGGATATGATATCCGCTGGTACGTGATTGGCGAAGGCAACCTGCGAACGGAGCTGGAGACCGGCATCAAGAACAAGAAGCTTGAGGACAGAGTGACATTGCTGGGTTTAAAGGAAAATCCGTACCCTTATATCCGCCAATCGGATATTTATATCCAAACCTCAAGATATGAGGGCAGATCCATTTCCATTGAGGAAGCGAAAATTTTGGGCAAGCCGATCGTCATTACGAATTTTGACACGGCGTCTAATCATATCCGGCATGAGAGCAACGGACTGATTGCCCGAATGGATGCCGAATCGGTAGCGTCCCAGCTGGAGAGAATGATTCAGGAAGAAGCGCTGCAGCGTCAATTCACCGCTAACCTGAAGAAGGAAGACTTCGGTACGGAAGACGAGATCGACAAGTTCTACCAATTGGTCCAAGTCGTTTAATTACATTTTCAGGGAACATTACATCGGAGCAGTGTGCGCATATGTCCCAGGCGCTTGAAAAAGTGGTCGGGTATGTGAAATAAAGATGCCAATAGGAGAGGATAGTCGAAATTATGATCTTGGAAAGTATGGGGTACGCGCTCGGGATTTTGATGCTGGTTGTCATCCTGCTGGATGTGATTCCCCAGTTGGCGGACTGGGTAGGACGGATTCATATTGGCCGATTCGATAACGAAGCGTCATGGAATGAGGCGATCACGGATCGAGGCATTCAATGGCTGAGGCATACGCCCAAAATCAAAGTAACGGACAACACCAGATTCGTCGTTATCGATATACTGAAGGGAAACTATACGAAGGCAGCGATCCAGCATTGGCAGGAGGCTTCTTTACTGCTGGGCATGGCCGAATATTTGCGGCACCATGACGACCCGCGGGCCAAGCAGCAAATTCGCGGTTATGTAAGCAAAACATTCGATGCCAACGGCGGGTGGGTATCCCGTCCCGAGCATATCGACGGTGCTATTTTGGCCTATGCGTTGATGAAGCTGGACTTCCTGGATCCGGATCATTATAAACCGGCACTGGATGCCACGTGGGAAATGATCCAGGAGCATATCGGCCAAGACGGGACGGTCGAATACAGGAAGTATATGAAGAGCTACAGGTATGTGGATACGATCGGGTTCATCTGCCCTTTTCTAGTGGCATACGGCCTTCGTTACGGCAAAGAGGAGTGCATTGAGCTGGCTGTCAAGCAGATCAAGGAGTACGAACGCTACGGTCTGCTGGAGCAGCACGACCTGCCGTGCCACGTCTACAAGCTCGACAATAAGGCTCCCCTCGGCTTATATGGGTGGGGAAGAGGGCTGGGATGGTTCGCAATCGGCCTGATTGATGCCTGGAACGAGCTGCCGCAAGCGCATAAGCATAAGTCCGGGCTGGAGGAAATTGTACGCAAATTCGCCAAGGCGGCCATACGTTTTCAGCAGAGCGGCGGGCACTGGAACTGGACGGTTACCCGGGGGGAGACGAGACCGGACTCCTCGGCCACAGCTACGTTAGGCTGGTTTCTGCTGCATGCCGCACGGATCGACTCGATATCGGAGGAATGCATGGCATCTGCGTACCAAGCGATCCGCTACTTAATGAAGGTGACCCGAAGGAACGGAGCCGTCGATTTTTCCCAAGGGGATACGAAGGATATTGGTGTATATTCAACGCTGTTCAATATCCTGCCCTTCACGCAAGGGTTCTGCATCCGGTGCATCCATGCGTACCGGCATCAAGCGGCAGCGTACAAGAAGACAGCTTAGCGGAGGCGGAGGCAGGCCATGAGAACCAAGCATTCCATCATCAACATTTCGGTTGGACTGGGCAACCAGCTCATTATTACGCTGCTGAGCTTTTTCTCGCGGACCGTATTCATTCAGACGCTGGGCATCGAATATTTAGGGGTCAACGGGCTATTCACGAACATTCTCGCCATGCTGTCCCTTGCCGAAGCGGGGATTGGCTCCAGCATTATCTACAATTTGTATAAGCCTGTAGCGGAGCAGGATAAAGAAAAGATTCTGATGCTCATGAAGCTGTATAAAAAGGCGTATCTCGTCATAGCCTTAATTGTGCTGCTGCTGGGGCTTTCCGTGATGCCTTTTCTGAATCATGTTGTAAAGGATACGACGGTGGAGCACCTTCACCTGATTTATCTTGTTTTTCTGATCAACACGGTAACGCCGTATTTTTTCCAGCATAAAAGCTCGTTCCTGAACGTTTCGCAGAAAGGCTATATCATCACCGGGGTGTTCTCGGTTTCGTCCATTTTGTCGATGTGCCTGAAAATCGCGATTTTGTATGCTACGCAAAATTATATTTTATATTTGATTATTGACAGCTTCATCACGATAGCGAACAGTGTTATTTTGTCCTTCATCGTTGACCGGATGTACCCTTTTCTTAAGGAAAAGGTGACGGCCGCCCTGGATGCCGCAACCAAAAGCAACATCATCAAGAACGTCAAAGCGATCGTATTGCAAAATGTAGGCACCTACCTTATTTTCGGTACCGACAATATTATTATTTCGACCTATGTCAGCATAGCGGCCGTCGGCTTGTATTCGAATTACAATATGCTGATCGATATTTGCAGGACGTTTATCAATCAAGTGTTTAACAACATCTATCACAGCGTGGGCAACCTGGTAGCGAAGGAGAGCAAGGACAAAATCTACAGCGTGTACAAAGTGACCTTATTTCTCAACTTTTGGCTGTACTCCTTTTGCTCCATCTGCTTGTACATTCTTATTGAGCCCTTTATTACGCTGTGGCTCGGACCGCAATTTTTGATGGAGCCGATCGTGCTGATTGTATTAGCCGTCACCTTTTATGAGCGGGGCATGCGTAATTCGATCAGTACGGTCAAAACGACTGCAGGTATATTTCACGAAGACCGGTATGTTCCGCTTGTCCAGGCTGCCATCAATCTTGTATTCTCGATTGTTCTTGTGCAGCACATCGGGATTGTGGGCGTGTTTCTGGGAACGTTAATCAGCGCCTTGGCTATGCCGTTCTGGACGACGCCGTATCTGGTGTATAAGCATGTATTCCAGAAGCCCTTGCGGCATTACTACACCCGCTATTTGTATTACACTGCCGTTGCGGCGGGAGCTTGTATCGGAACGAGCGTATTATGCAGTCTCATTCCGGCGGTCACGGTATGGGGCCTTGCCGGCAGAGGTCTGGTTGCCCTGGTTGTGCCGAATGTCGTGTATGCCGTGTTATTTTATAAGACGGACGAATTCAAGTACCTTCTCGGGATCGCTGTGCAGCTTGCCGGCGGTTTGCTGAAGCGGTTCAGAAGAGTGGCCGAAAGGGACGTTTCTTCGGTAGAATAAGGCCTCAGACGCATACGACAATCGAATTCCAAGGAAACTAGGTATTTAGTATTGACACATTCTTTATAAAGAACTACAATAAAAACAAGAGGTGAGAAAAACGCCTATTATTTTTTTGTTTACATGTTCTTTATAAAGAACGTCCGGGTGAGAAATCACCAAAATTCGCACGATTCTCCATGATTTTGCCCCTTAGAGCTCACTTGATGACCCCAATCGTATGTTCCAAGCGAAAGTTGAACTCACGTACCTATTTTGTCGCATGAACAAATTTTTTTTGCATAAACGTTCTTAATAAAGAACCTTAAGACTGCATATATTGTTGAACGAGAGTTCCGGTGATGTCTCCTGGCCGTTATCAAGGGAGGCACTCGACCATGCTGTGGGTTGAAAAAGACCTTAGACGCGAGTCGTCAAAGGTGTGGTGTGAGGAGGGGTTCGATGCCCTTAACACATTAAAGTGTTTAATTATATGGTCTTTGCTGCAAAGGCCTTATACTTAAGAACTTTATTGAGAGGGTGAATGTTTTTGTCATACCGTCAAAGGTTATCCATACTCATTATGGCTGATTCATGCATTGTATTGACCTCCATTTTCTTCAGCAGGTTTTTGTTAAGTGCCGATCTCCACGTGATTACTTTTCCGTTGGTCGTCAGTTCTATTACTTTGCTGCTCAGTCATCACGCGTTTTCGATGATTTACAAGCTGTACCGCAAAGCGTGGGAATACGCCAGTATCGGGGAGCTTCTGTTTATTCTCAAAGCGGTGACGTTCTCCATTGCTGCGGCAGCCGTTATGCAGGAGATCATTGTTCAAGATATTTACTTCAGGCTTCTTGCGGTCACCTGGATGCTTCACATGCTGCTGATCGGCGGTTCCCGCTTTTGCTGGAGGCTTCTGAGGGATACGTACATCAGGAAGGCCGACCATAAGAAACGGACCTTGATCATCGGTGCCGGCTCGGCAGGAACCATGGTGGTCCGGCAGCTGAGCAAGAACAACGACGCGGAATTGCTGCCCGTTGCTTTCATTGACGATAACGTCAAAAAGCAGCATTTGGACATTTTGGGCCTGCCCGTTATCGGAGGCATCGACAAGCTGCAATGGGCTGTGGAGGAATATAACATTGACTATATCGTCATCGCCATACCTTCCCTCGGCAAGAAAGAGCTCAACACGATATTCCAGGAATGCGCCAAGACGAAGGTCAAAACGAAAATATTGCCGATGCTCGAGGACCTTGTGACAGGGAAGCTGTCGGTAAATCAATTCCGCGATGTGCAGGTGGAGGATTTATTGGGCAGGGAGCCGGTGGAGCTGGACATTGAAAGCATCTCGGGCTACATCTCGCAAAAGGTGGTCTTGGTCACCGGTGCCGGCGGCTCGATCGGCTCGGAAATATGCCGTCAGGTGGCGAAGTTCGCGCCTCTGAAATTGATTTTGCTTGGGCATGGGGAGAACAGCATCTATTCCATCGAAATGGAATTGAGAGATACTTACGGGCATATGCCTATGGAGCTGATTACCGAGATTGCAGATATCCAGGACGGAACCAAAATCAATGCGATTATGAACCGTCATCGTCCGGCTGTCGTCTATCATGCCGCTGCACATAAGCATGTGCCTCTGATGGAGCGCAACCCGGAGGAGGCCGTCAAAAATAACGTCATCGGCACGATGAATGTAGCCAGGGCGGCGAGCAAGTACGGCGTCGATACGTTCGTCATGATCTCGACGGATAAGGCGGTCAACCCGACCAGCGTCATGGGGGCGACCAAGCGGCTGGCCGAGATGATCATTCAGGATATGGACCGGAACAGCGATACGAAGTTCGTAGCGGTCCGTTTCGGCAATGTGCTCGGCAGCCGGGGCAGCGTTATTCCGCGGTTCAAGCAGCAGATTGAGAAGGGCGGCCCGGTGTCCGTTACGCATCCGGAGATGATTCGGTACTTTATGACGATACCGGAGGCCTCCCGCTTGGTCATTCAAGCCGGTTCTCTGGCCAGAGGTGGGGAAATCTTCGTGCTGGACATGGGTGAGCCGGTGAAAATCGTTGACCTGGCCCGAAATTTAATTAGGCTGTCCGGCCATTCTATTGAAGATATCGGTATTGAATTTACCGGCATGCGGCCAGGGGAGAAGCTGTTCGAGGAGCTGCTCAAGGCGAACGAGGTGAATGAACAGCAGGTCTATCCGAAAATTTATATCGGCAAGACGGCAGACTTATACATGGAAGAAATCAAAAAAATGATATCCATTTACGCCACACTGGATAGGGCGAGCTTGAGGGAGCAGCTGTTGAATTTGGCTAACAGCAACCATGTCATCCCGATGTCCAAAAAATTGATTTCAATTGGTTAAAAAGGAGTGTAATACACGATGAAAGTAAGAAAAGCAATTATTCCGGCGGCGGGACTCGGAACCCGGTTCCTTCCTGCAACCAAGGCAATGCCTAAAGAGATGCTGCCCATCGTAGACAAGCCGACCATTCAATATATTGTTGAGGAAGCGATTGAGTCCGGGATTGAAGATATTATTATTGTTACAGGTAAGGGCAAGCGGGCGATTGAGGACCATTTCGACAGCTCCTTTGAGCTGGAGCAGAACCTGATGGAGAAGCAAAAGTTCGACCTGCTCAGCGAGGTTCAAAAATCGTCGAACATGGTGGACATTCACTATATTCGGCAAAAGGAACCGAAGGGCCTGGGGCACGCGATCTGGTGCGCGCGCAATTTTATCGGCGATGAGCCCTTTGCCGTGCTGCTGGGCGATGATATTGTCCGGGCCGAGAAGCCGTGCCTGAAGCAAATGATCGAGCAGTTTGAGCGCTATAGCTCTTCAATTATCGGAGTGCAGCACGTCTCGGACGACGATGTGTCCCGATACGGGATTGTCGACGGTGTCGGGCTGGGCGAGCGTCTATACAGCATCAACCACTTGGTGGAGAAGCCGAAGAAGGAAGAGGCTCCTTCGAACCTTGCGATACTCGGACGGTATATTTTGACGCCGCGGATTTTTGAGATCCTGGGGAATCAGAGGCCTGGAGCAGGCGGTGAAATTCAGCTGACCGACGGAATCGAGGAGCTGAACCGGCATGAAGCGGTCTACGCCTATGACTTTGAAGGGATCCGTTATGACGTCGGCGAGAAAATGGGCTTTATCCAAACGACTATCGAATATGCGCTGCAGCGGGAGGATTTAAGATACGGGCTGCTGCATTATCTCTCCAGGCTTATGGAGAAAGAGTTAATTAAGTAGGTGGGCGCGCAGATGAAGAAGAAAGTGCTGTTTTGCGCGACGATGGATGTCCACTTTAAAGCATTCCATCTTCCCTATATGAAATGGTTTCAGGAGCAGGGCTGGGAAGTGCATGTGGCGGCCAATGGCACGATGGAGCTGCCTTACGTCGATCAGAGGCATGTGCTGCCGATTCAGAGATCACCCTTCAAATGGTTGAACAAGAAGGCTTATCATGAGCTGAAGTCGATCATCGAGCACCATGGCTTCGACATGCTCCACTGTCATACGCCGATGGGCGGCGTACTGGCCCGCTTGGCAGCACGCAAAGCGAGGAAGCGCGGGACGAAGGTGATCTATACAGCCCACGGCTTTCACTTTTGCAAGGGGGCTCCGCTGTTGAACTGGCTCGTCTATTACCCGATCGAGAAGCTGTTGTCTTATGTGACCCATTGTCTGATTACAATTAACGAGGAAGACTATAAGCTCGCGGTGCGCCGGCGATTCCGGTCCGAACGCATTGAACGGGTTCATGGCGTCGGTGTGGATACAGAACGTTTCAAACCGCTGCCGGAGTCGGCCAAATATGAAGAGCGAAATCGTCTGGGCTACAAGTCGGATGATTTTTTGATGTTTTATGCGGCGGAATTCAACAGGAATAAAAACCAGCAGCTGCTGATTCATGCGCTTGCCCTGATAAAGGATGAGGTCCCGCAGGCGAAGCTGCTGCTGGCTGGAGCCGGTCCCTTACAGCAAAGCTGCCGTGAGCTGGCCGTAAGCTTGGGGGTCGGGAGCATGGTGGAGTTCCTCGGCTACCGCAACGATATCGACAGGCTGCTGCCCTTGTGCGATATCGCGGTGTCGACCAGTCTGCGTGAAGGACTCCCGGTCAACATTATGGAGGCAATGGCATGCGGCCTGCCCGTTGTGGCAACGGAGAATCGAGGCCATTCCGAGCTGATCAAGCATCAGGTGAACGGTTATGTCATTCAAGGACTCGATACCGGGAACTTTGCCGCAAGGCTGCGGGAGCTAGCCCAGTCCCAAAGGCTGCGTCGGCAACTTGGCTTGGAGAATAGACGGCTGATCACGAAATATTCGCTGGAGCAGGTTGGCCGGGAGCTAACCGGAATTTATACGCACTACTTATTGGAGGATAAGAATGAAACCGAAAGTAAGTATCGTCGTGCCTATATATAATATTGAGGCCTATTTGGGACGGTGTTTGGACAGCTTGCTGCAGCAAACGCTCAAGGAGATTGAGGTGATTGCGGTAAATGACGGCTCCACAGACCGTTCCGGCGCTATCCTCGATCAATACGCTGCTCAGGATAAGCGGATTGTAGCGATTCATCAAGCTAACGGAGGCGTCTCCTCTGCGCGCAATGCTGCACTACGCAGGGTGTCGGGAGACTACATCGGCTTTGTCGATCCGGACGATTGGGTCGATACCGGCATGTATGAGGCCTTGTATGGGACCGCTGTAAGCGAGCAGGCGGATATCGTGATGTGCACGTATGTCCGCGAGTTTGGCACCCATGCCAAAGAGAAGAAGTTCGACCTTCCCGAGAAGCTGAGCTACTGTGACGAAGAAGTGCAGACGAAGATGCTGCGTCGTCTCATCGGTCCGCTCCAGGAGGAAATCGCCAATCCGGAATATTTGGATGCCTGGGGGACGGTGTGGTCCAAGCTGTACAGAGCCGACCTGATCCTTGAGCATCAGCTGGAGTTTATGGACCTTCAGGTGGTTGGAACGAACGAGGATTCCTTATTTAATGTTCATGCTTTTTATCATACGCGCAAGTTTGTGATGCTCAATAAGCCTTATTACCATTACTGGCGGGCTCATGCGGCGTCCGTCACCTCGGGCTACAAGCCGGACCTGAAGGAGAAGTGGTTTCGGCTGTATGGATTTATGGAGCGGTTTTTGCAGGAGCGGGAGCTGTCAGACGACTACTATAAGGCGCTGAATAACCGGATTTGCTTAAATACGCTGGGGCTTGGCCTCAATACAATCAGCATCAGCAATCACGCATCGGTTCCGGCGAAGCTGCGGAAGCTCAGCGGAATTTTGAACGACCAGCGTATCCGGCATTCCTTCCGGCAGTTTGAGACGGCCTACTGCTCGGCTGTATGGAAGATTTTCTACGGCTGCGCGAAGCTCCGATTCGTCGTTGGATTTTATTGCATGCTGCTCGGGATCGAATGGCTAAGAAAGACAGTGAAATAGGAGGGATACGTTCTGGAACCCGTTCGTGTGCTGCAAATTGTTACGATTATGAATCGTGGCGGACTGGAAACGATGCTGATGAATTATTACAGGCAGATGGACCGGAGCCGGATTCAGTTTGACTTCATGGTTCATCGCGCTGAACCGGGCCATTACGATGAAGAAATTATAAGCCTTGGGGGGCGCATCTACAGAATGCCCCAAATCCGGCCCGGCAACTATCGGCATTATTTCAAGCTGCTGGATCAATTTTTCACTGAGCATCCGGAGTACCGCATCGTCCATTCGCATATTAACGAGAACAGCAGCTTCGTGCTTCGGGCGGCGAAGCGGGCCGGGGTGCCATGCCGTATCGCGCACAGCCATTTAAGCGATCTGGGGCTGGATTTGAAGCTGCCGTTCCGGTTGTACGCGAGGATGGCGATGAAGGATAACCCGAACCAGTTTTTTGCCTGCTCTTCCCATGCGGGACAATGGCTGTTTGGAAAGGAGCTGACGGCTGCCAAGCGGGTGACGGTTTTGAACAATGCCGTCCATGTAGACAGCTTCAAGTATGATCCCGAAGTCAGACGCCGGATCCGGGACGAATGGCAGGCCGGCTCCAGGCTGGTGCTGGGCCATGTCGGGCGATTCAACAAGCAGAAAAACCATACGTTCCTCCTGGACGTGTTCCGGGCCGTTCACGAACGCCGTCCGGATTCGCTGCTGGTATTGGCTGGCGAGGGGGTGCTGCGCAAGGATATGGAGAAGAAGGCGACACAACTGGGCCTGTCCGATAGTATCCGGTTCCTAGGGGTCCGGGAGGATATACCTGAGCTTATGCAGGGGATGGACCTGTTCTTGTTTCCCTCCTTGTTCGAAGGCTTGCCCGTCGTACTGGTTGAGGCGCAGGCAGCCGGCTTGAACTGTATCGTCTCGGATGCGATTACGAAGGAATCGGACGTGACCGGACGCGTGCAGTTCATCAGCTTGAAGGAGCCGGCCGACGTTTGGGCAGCACGGATTGCGACCACCAGCTGCGAGCATCAGGATACGGCGGAGCTGCTGAGAGCCGGGGGCTACGACACCGGCACAATGACGAGGTGGCTGGCGGACTATTATTTGGACCATGCGCTGTAAAGGTGCAGACAAAGCAAAGCTTAATCAGGCGGAGGGTGGGTTATGACGTATACCTTGACCGTGTTCACCCCGACTTTCAATCGGGCGTACACGCTGCATTTATGCTACGAAAGCTTGAAAAGACAAACCTGCAAGGATTTCGTATGGCTCATTATTGACGACGGCTCTACGGACGGGACCGAACGGCTGGTTCAAGGCTGGATGGCCGAGGGGCAGGTTCCCATCCGTTATTGCTACCAGGACAATCAAGGCATGCACGGAGCGCACAATACCGCGTATGAGCGAATCGATACGGAGCTGAATGTATGTATTGATTCGGATGATTATATGGCGGATGATGCGGTGGAAAAAATCGTGACGTTCTGGAAACAGCACGGCAGTGATCAATACGCAGGTATCGCAGGGCTGGATGCAGCCCCTGACGGGACAATCATAGGGACGATGATGCCGGATCGCCTGAAGGCCTCCACCCTGTCGGAGCTCTATGCAGTCCACAAGGTGAAGGGCGACAAAAAGCTTGTATACCGCTCCGAGGTAACGCGCCAGTGCCCGCCCTATCCGATTTACCCGGGGGAGAAATATTGTCCCTTAAGCTACAAATACATCCTGATTGATCAGCAGTTTCCGCTGTTGTTGATGAATGAGGTTCTTTGCCATGTCGAATATTTGGCGGACGGATCGAGCATGAACATGATCAAGCAGTACAAACGAAACCCGAACGGGTTTTTATTTTTTCGCAAAGTCGCGATGAAATTCGCCCCAACCCTCAAAGATAAGCTCAGAGAGTCGATCCACTACGTTTCGGGCAGTCTGATGATTAGAAATTACAAATTTATCGTTGAGTCTCCGTGCAAATGGGCGACGGTCGTTGCGGCGCCGTTCGGCGTGCTGCTGTACTGGTACATTCGGACGACCAGCAAATCCACGGTGACACGGTAATCAAGAGAACGAATAAGGATAATCCTGCTCTTTAACGGTTGGTAACGAAGGGATTGGAGCGCTTTGGCTATTTTTTATATGAATATATGTGTTGTGTATGTGTTCTCTTTATGCTCCAGATGGTTTGTGAAAAATCAACCCGCCTTAGCTCCTGCAAGGCCGAACGTGCTGTTTGCCCTAGTTGCCTTGATCAGTATGGTGCTGGTTGCCGGGCTGCGCAAAAACATTGGGGATACCTACTTCTATATGTATTCCTACGCGCAAAACAACTACAACCTCGAAAGCCTCGTGGGCCAAAAGGACATTGGCTTTAACGTGTTTCAAATGCTGCTGCAAACGATATCCAGCGATCCCCAGATTCTGGTGTTTGTCGTAGCGCTGCTAACCAATGTACTTGTTTTCATCACTTACTATAAATATTCCAAGCTGTTTGAGCTGAGCCTGTATGTGTATATTACGAGCGGCATGTTTCTCATGTCCATGAACGGGATTCGCCAATTTTTGGCGGCAGCCATCGCTTTCGCAGCGACGAAATACATTTTTAACGGCAATTGGAAAAAATATATGCTGGTCGTGCTGCTGGCGGCCCAGTTTCACCAAAGTGCGCTGATCCTGATTCCCATCTATTTCATTGTCAGAAGAAAAGCATGGTCCTGGACAACGAGTATCCTGCTGGTCATGTCCATTATGATCGTGATCGGCTTCAATCAATTTTCGTCCGCTCTGTTCTCTGTATTGGAGAATAGCCAGTACAGCGATTATAAGAACTTCTCCGAGGGCGGAACGAACATCCTTCGGGTTGCGGTGTGGGGTGTTCCCGTTATTTTTGCCTTCCTGGGGAGGAATAAGCTGCGGGAGCTGTTTCCCCAGAGCGACTATGTGGTGAACATGGCGCTGATTGCTTTCGTGTTCATGATTATTTCGACGCAAAACTGGATTTTTGCCCGGTTTACGTTTTATTTCGGGCTGTACAGCCCGCTGCTGATGTCGTGGATCGTCCAGCTGTTCGTATCCAGAGAGAGGAAGATCATCTACTACCTTATTCTGATCTGTTATTTTATTTATTACTTTTACGAGAATGTATTCAGCTTAGGCATCTGGTACGAGAGCGATTATCTCAAGTTCTAGCGGGCGGAATCGCCGAATGAATGAAAGGAGTGAGCGTGTGACGGTTGAGAACAAAATTCCGAAGGTCATCCATTACTGCTGGTTCGGCAGAGGGCCGAAATCCCCCAAAATTCAAAAGTGCATCAAGAGCTGGAGGAAGCATTTGCCGGATTACAAGCTGATGGAATGGAACGAGGATGTGTTCAATATTGATTCCATCCCCTATGTGAAGCAAGCCTACGAGGCGCGGAAATACGCGTTTGTCAGCGATTATGTAAGACTATACGCGTTGTATCATTACGGCGGGATCTACATGGATACGGATGTGGAGGTGATCCAATCGTTGGATCGTTTTCTGGCCCACGAAGCCTTCTCCGGATTCGAAGATGAGGTTTATTTGCAGTCAGGTACGATGGGTGCCGTTGCCGGTCATGCCTGGATCCAGGAGCTGCTGGACTATTACAAGGATAAAAGCTTCATCAAGGACGATGGGACGTATGACATGACCACCAATACCAACATCATTACACGGATTTGCAGTCAATGGGGGCTGGTCGCGAACGGCCAATACCAGGTGCTGCAAAACGGCGTTGTTTTTTATCCGCGGACGTATTTCAGCCCTTACGATTACATCAACGGTGGCAACTACCGCACGAAGGACAGCTACACGATCCATCATTTTATCCAATCCTGGCTGCCTGCAAGCGTGCGGGTGCGGGGTTACTTCAAGCGGATTGTCAGCCGGATCATAGGCCCCAAAGGCATCTCCTTGATGCGCAAAGTATTGCAAAACCGATAACAGGAGGCGAAGCAAATGGCGATATTGGTCACCGGAGGATCAGGCTATATCGGAAGTCATACCTGCGTCGAATTGTTAAATGCGGGCTACGAGATCGTAGTCGTGGACAACCTTCATAACAGCAGCGTGGAGTCACTCAGACGGGTGAAGGAGATTACGGGCAAAGATTTCAAGTTCTATGAAGTAGATCTGCTGGATTCTATCGAGCTGGATAAAGTATTTCTGTACAATCACATCGAAGCGGTGATCCACTTCGCCGGATTGAAGGCTGTAGGGGAATCCGTCAGTCTCCCGCTCTGGTATTATCATAACAATATCACAGGAACGCTGATTCTATGTAAGGTAATGCAGAAGTACGGCGTCAAACGCATGGTGTTCAGCTCCTCGGCCACAGTCTACGGCCTGCCGGAGCAGGTGCCGATTGCAGAGGATGCGCCACTCCATGCGACGAACCCTTACGGTCGCACGAAGCTGATGATTGAGGAAATTTTAAGAGATCTGCATGCCTCCGATCCGCTGTGGAGCATCGCGATTTTGAGATACTTCAATCCTATCGGCTCCCATGAGAGCGGACGGATTGGAGAGGCTCCGAGCGGCATACCTAACAACCTGATGCCGTACATTACCCAGGTTGCCGTGGGCAGGCTGAAGGAGCTTCGCGTGTTCGGCAATGATTACCCGACGGTGGACGGAACCGGAGTAAGAGATTATATTCATGCCGTTGACTTGGCCCGTGGGCATTTGAAGGCGCTGGATAAAGTGATAGCGGAGACCCGCGTGGATGCCTATAACCTGGGAACCGGCCGGGGCTACAGCGTACTGGAGCTTGTGGCTGCTTTTGAAAAAGTGACCGGACGACGTATTCCGTATACGATTTCGGGCCGGAGAGCCGGTGATATTGCAATCTGCTACGCCAACCCTGCCAAAGCCGAAAGAGAGCTCGGGTGGGTTGCGGAGAAGGGCATCGAGGACATGTGCATCGATGGCTGGCGGTGGCAGTCCGCCAATCCTGACGGCTATATGCAAGAGGCGCATGCCGCAGCCAAATAACATCCCCGCAGCGAAGGAAGCAGCGGGGATGTTTGCTTTGACCACAAAAGCGTGAAAATTCAAGAAATCCGGGGCAACAAGGATCGAAGGAACGATCCGCTCACGCAGGTGCGTGAATTCACCGGATGGCTAAAGTGAGGTTAAGGTCCATGAAGGTTTCTGAACTGACCCAGCAAGAAATGAAGGAAATTATGCTCAGTGCTTATCAAAAAGGCCGCGAGTCCGAGAATATCGGAGTCAAGGAGCTAATAGAAGAGATCAAGCAGCAAATCATATCCGCCCTGGGGAGGAAATGATTTGCTCTCAAGTTTTTTCAGTTGAAAAGGATTAGGAGTTTGGTGTGATATGAAACGTCTTTTCGATCTTCTCGTGGCTCTGACGCTGCTGGTCCTGCTGGCGGGAGTGTTTGTGGCCGTAGCCGTGCTGGTGAGATGGAAGCTGGGCTCTCCTGTTATTTTCAGGCAGCAGCGGCCGGGCTTGCATGGAAAGCCTTTTGACTTGTACAAATTTAGAACGATGACGGATGCGGTCGATGCGCAGGGCAACCCGCTGCCCGACTCGGTCAGGCTGACGCCCTTCGGCCAATTCCTCAGAAAATACAGCCTGGATGAATTATTGCAGCTGCTGAACGTGATCAAAGGTGATCTCAGTCTGGTCGGGCCGAGACCGCTGCTCATGGAGTATTTGCCTTTGTACACGGAAGAACAGGCCAAACGTCACCAAGTAAGGCCGGGTGTTACAGGCTGGGCCCAAATCAACGGACGCAATGAGATTTCGTGGGAAGAGAAATTCAAGCTGGATGTGTGGTATACCGAAAATCAAAGCTTTGCCCTTGATTTGAAAATACTCGCGCTCACCTTTGCCAAGGTACTGCGCTCCGAAGGAATCAGTCACGCCAATCACGTGACCATGGAGCGGTTCTCCGGCTCCAAATCTGTATAAAACGGATGTGTTGAACTATGCAGATCGCCGTCATAGGCAACGGCGGCCACAGTAAAGTGGTGACGGATCTGATCCGCTCCATCCCGGGCTATCGGATCCAAGCGATTTTGGATGATAAATACGAAGCGGAAGCCCAGGACGGCGATGTATGCACCGGTCCTCTATCGTGCGTGCCCGGGCTGCTTCAGTCAGAGCCTGAGCTCCGGTTTATCGTGGCGGTCGGCCATAATGCGACCCGGCAAACTATCGTGTCCAGGCTGGGGCTGCCCGCAGACCGTTATATTACGCTTGTGCATCCTTCCGCTGTGGTCAGCCCGAGCGCAACGCTTGGGCGAGGGACCGTGGTGATGGCCCATGCGGTGGTTCAGGCGGATACCGCAATCGGGCATCATGCTATCGTGAACTCCGGCGCCATCATAGAGCATGACAGCAGGCTTGATGACTATGTGCATGCAGCGCCAAGGGCTACGCTTACCGGGGCGGTAAGCGTTGGGGAAGGGGCCATGATCGGGGCCGGGGCAGTCGTTATCCCCGGCAAAAGCATCGGAGCCTGGGCTGTCGTCGGAGCCGGAGCCGCCGTCATTGGGAATATACCGCCCCATAGTACCGCTGTAGGTACGCCTGCCAAATTATTGATTCGTTAAGGAAAAGGGTGTGAATTGGGAACCATGGCTGCCAATCCTAGCAAAATTTATTTATCCCCCCCGCACATGAGCGGGAAAGAGCTGTCATATATTCATGACGCTTTTGATACGAATTGGATCGCGCCGCTCGGACCGCATGTCGATGCATTTGAGCGGGAGCTTGCCGCTTACGCCGGTGTCCGGGACGCGGCCGCACTGAGTTCAGGGACAGCGGCGATTCATTTGGCGCTCCGGCTGCTGAATGTGAAAGCAGGAGATACGGTATTTTGCTCCACGCTGACGTTTGTGGCGAGCGCTAACCCCATTGTCTATATGGGAGCGACTCCGGTATTTATCGATTCGGAGCCCCAGACGTGGAACATGTCTCCTCAGGCATTGGCCCATGCGCTGCAGGATGCCGAGAGCAAGGGGCGGCTGCCCAAAGCCGTCATCGTGGTCAATTTGTACGGCCAAAGTGCCAGGATGGATGAGATCAACGCTTTATGCGAGCCTCTGGGCATCCCGGTTATAGAGGATGCCGCCGAATCGCTTGGCTCGACGTACAAAGGGAAAGCAAGCGGAACCTTGGGGCATTTCGGCGTTTATTCCTTTAACGGGAACAAGATTATTACGACATCCGGCGGAGGCATGCTCGTCTCCAATGACGCAGAGGCTTTGAAGCAGGCCCGTTTTTTTGCTACGCAGGCCAGGGATCAAGCCCCGCATTACCAGCACAGCGAGACGGGATATAATTATCGGCTGAGCAATGTGCTGGCCGGTATCGGCAGAGCGCAGCTGGAGGTTTTGGACGAAAGGGTGGCTGCCCGCCGAGCCGTGTTTAGGCGCTACTATGAGGAATTGTCCCATGTGCCGGGCCTTCAATTCATGCCGGAATTGGAGGCCACCCGTTCGAACCGCTGGCTTACGGCGCTGACGATCGATGAGCAGGAAACAGGGACGGGGCCGTCGGACTGGATCGAAGCATTGGCCGAACAAAATATCGAAGCCCGCCCGGTATGGAAGCCGCTTCATCTGCAGCCATTATTTGAAGCGGTTACATTTTATCCGCACAGCAGCGGCGGTGAATCTGTCTCCGAGCAATTGTTCCGGACCGGCATTTGTTTGCCCTCAGGCTCTCAAATGACGGAAGAAGAGCAGGAGAGAATCATCGATTGCATCAAGCAGTGCCTGCACCAAAAGAAACGCCTGACCGTGTAGAACTGCAGAACAGAAGGGCGTAACGACGCATTATTTTGTTGCTGCCATGCGTTCTTCATGGTGTTTTATTTTTTGGAAAAACCGCTGCTTCATCTGTTCATTCAAGCAGTCCTTATACAAAATACTGTGGTAGGTATGCATTATTTGATGATATACGCGTTTGGTTTTTTTGACCAGCTCAATCCCAAGTGAAAACATAGCATCATCACCTCTTTGATAAATCCTTATGAAGGGGCGGAGCAATGTATTCAATTTTCTGACAATAAGGGGGTGATTCTAGGAAAGCTGTTTGACCGGAGTGGGAAGAGAAGAAGCTGAATTCAAGTACAGGTTATATATAGAGACATCCAGAACAGGTACGGGGGGGATAGGATTTGAATGATGAGCAATGAAGGTATGCCGAGGCCAAGTGAAGGAACGTTTCCTAAGGGATCCATGCGGAGTGATGATAACCATGATCGGTAACAATATTGCGTCGATTCGTAAACAAAGGGGATTTACGCTATCCGAGCTCTCGGAGCGGGCGGGGATTTCCAAGTCGTATTTAAGCAATATCGAAAGGAACTTAAAGCAAAACCCTTCGATTCATGTGATGGAGAAAATCGCAGCCGTGCTGAATGTCGATATCAAAACGCTGCTGAAAATTGCGGCCGATCCGGTTGCGATGCAGCCGTTGGACAAAGAATGGATCGATTTTATACGTGATTTGAAAGACGCGGGAATCGACAAGGATCAGATTCATGAATACAAAATCGTCGTCGATTTTATTAAGTGGCATCATGATAAAGTTAAGTAAGCAAGCGAAGCTGGGACTCGGCTGGATGGTGTTCGTCTCTGCATTGGGCATTCTTTTTATGCTGACGGCTTTTCCGTTTTTTACGGGGGAGCATACCAAAACGATAGTTCAGCACGTAACGGGGCTGGATGAGCGCACTGCGTACGAGGTGAATGCTGTAGCCCGCAAAGCCGTCCATGTTCTTATTTTCGGATTGCTGGCCCTGCTGCTGCATCGCATATTTCGAACCAAAAGCCTAAGCCGTGCATGGGCATGCACTGTTGTGCTCGCCGGACTGGACGAGTGGCACCAATCGTTTGTCCCAGGCCGAACCCCGTCGATCCGGGATGTTCTGCTTGATTCGGCAGCTGCGCTCGTTTTTTTGCTGGTCATGACTTGGTGGAGGAAAAGGTAGCCTTGACTAGCACATAACTGAAACGTCCGATGGTGGAATTTTTGGTTATGTGCGAAGGCCAACTCTGGCGGATGAATTGTTCGATGGGAGGAATTCTGGTATACTATGTTAATACTTTAGTACTATACTTTGTTAAAAAGGGAAGATCCCACATGATTGGTAAACGGATTCAGCAGCTGAGAAAAGAAAAGGGAATAACACTGACGGAGCTGGCGGAACGCGCCGGGGTGGCGAAGTCATATATCAGTAAATTGGAGCGGGATATTCAAAAAAATCCTTCCATTCAGTTTGTTGAAAAGATTGCATCCGTTTTGAACGTTCCGATGGAAAGCCTGATCGATCAGGAGGATCGCGTCCCTATGGAAGATCCCGATATCGACCAGGAATGGTATCAAATTATTAAGGAAGCTATGACGTCCGGTGTAGACAAGCAGCAGTTTCGTGAGTTTCTGGAATTCAATAAATGGAAAACAAAGAATCGGTCTAGTGACGATTAGACTCGATTTCGTTGGCATATTCATAGTTTATGAGAGCGCTTGGGTTTTGTAAGAACGTGCGTATATCATCCGTGCTGAGACCCATGCTGCGGGCAGTCATAATAAGCTGGGTCCATTCCACATCCAATTCCTCGATGTTCATCTGATTTACTACAATACTCATTCGTAACCCTCCTGCACTTTTAGATACAAAATGTATCTTTTTAAGTATTATCGCACGTAATTTTCCTGTAATCAATCCCCTTTATATAAAATTTATACAAAATGTATCATTGGGCCGTGTGAAAAATAAAAAGCCGCGGTTAAGTAACCGTCGGCCGGAAATGAGATTAAATTCGGGAGCAAAGCAGCTTGCTCGACTACTCCTCGTAAATTTTGACAAGCAGCTGGCCTAATTCCTGCAGTGCTTGCTCCTCCTGCTCGCCATCCGCCTCAATTGTGATTTCATCATTGACGGCGATGCCAAGTGTCAGCATGCTTAGAGAGCTTTTTCCGTTCACCTTTTTATCGTTTTTTAGAACCTGGATCTTGCAGGGAAACGCGGCGGCGGCTTGAACGAACATTTTGGTCGGACGTGCGTGGAAGCCGGATGGATTCAGCACGGTAAACGTTTGGGATATCATGTTAAGCTTCACTCCTTAAGAACTTATTTACGTAGTCGGTAATATCGGCCTGACTTCTCATGGCAAGCACCTGCGGTATACGGCCACTCCACTCCGCTTTATTCAAATCCCGGATCAAGGCACGAGCCGGCAGGATGGAGCTGGCGCTCATACTGAATTCATGCAAGCCCATGCCGAGCAGAAGCGGAATCGCTGTCTCGTCTCCTGCCATTTCTCCGCACATGCCGACCCATCGGCCTTCGGCTTCTGCTGCCTGGATCACCATATGAATCAGGCGAAGAATGGCCGGATGGCAGGGCTGGTACAAGTACGCGACTTGTTCGTTCATTCGGTCGGCCGCCATCGTATATTGGATCAGGTCATTCGTGCCGATGCTGAAGAAATCCACTTCCTTCGCGAACTGGTCCGCAGCCAGCGCAGCGGCAGGCACCTCGATCATCATGCCGACCTCTATTTTGTCCGAGATCGCGTGGCCTTCCTGAAGCAGCTTCGCCTTCTCCTCCTGCAGCAGACGCTTCGCTTCCTCCAGCTCCTCGAGTACGGCGATCATCGGGAACATGATTTTCAACAGGCCGTACCGGCTGGCCCGAAGCAGCGCACGAAGCTGTGTGCGGAACAGGTCTTGACGGTCCAGGCATAGACGGAGGGCGCGCAGTCCGAGGAAAGGATTGCTTTCCTGGGGAAGCTTCATATAGGACAGCTCTTTGTCACCTCCGATATCGAGCGTTCGGATGACGACGGGCTTGCCGTCCATTTTTTCCAGCACATGCTTGTAGACGCTGAACTGCTCCTCCTCGGTAGGGAAGGTGCTTCTGCCCATATACAGAAACTCCGTACGGAACAAACCCACGCCTTCGGCGCCGTTATCGAGCACCTTTTGCAGGTCCTCCGTGCTGCCGATATTTGCTGCCAGCTCTACCGTGTGCCCGTCCTTGGAAGCCGTGGGCTGATCCTTCAGCTTCGCCAGCTCGCTTCGCCGGCGGTCATACTGCTCTTTCTTCTGACGGTAGGCATCAAGCTCCTCCGGGCTCGGATCCAGGATCACGCGTCCTTCCGAAGCGTCCAGGATGATGGTCGTGCCGGGAACGATTTGCCGGACTTCCTCGCCTGCCCCGACAATAGCGGGAATACCTAAGGAGCGTGCCATGATGGCGGAGTGCGAAGTGCGGCTGCCGATTTCCGTGACGAAGCCGCGTACGACCTGAAGATCGAGCTGCGCCGTGTCGGAAGGCGTCAAATCTTCTGCAATGACGATAGCTTCCTCGGCAATGTCCGAGATCGTGCTGTAGGCCTCACCGCGCAGTCTGCTTAGCATGCGTCCCGAGACGTCGCGAACGTCGGCGGCACGCTCCCGGAGCAGCTCGTTGTCCATCGCCAGCAGCATATCGATAAACCCTTGCGATACATCATACAACGCAAATTCGGCATGGATCCGTTCTTTCTCTATCCGTTCGAATACGACATCGATTAAATCCGGGTCCTCCAGGAGGAGCAGATGCGCTTCGAAAATTTCCGCTTTTTGCGCGCCGAGCCGGGCTTCCGTCAAATCCCGAATCGATTGGAGCTCCTGCTTGGCCTGCGCCAATGCCTCCCGAAAACGATGTGCTTCAAAAGCGGGGTCCTCTGCAGCACTGCGAGTAGGGACGTAGGCCGTATGCTTCAACACATAGGCCGGAGCTATTGCGATGCCGGGGGACGCGGCAATTCCTTCTAAACGGTTGGACATGATGTGTTGCACCCCTTTCATGACGAATGAACCTGCTGTTTCAGCTTGTGATAGTGATTGACAACCTGTATATGAACCGGATGGTCTGCCGCGATACCGGTAAATTCCGATAGTGCCCGTTCGACGCCAAGCGCCGCAATGGCTGATTGAAGCTCGACAGCTTCGGGATCCTCCGGGTAATCAAACAGCAGAGCGCAAGCCATAGCCAGCTCCAGATACTGCGGCTCCAGGCCCAAAGCATACGCTTGAAGAGCTGGGCGGGTCAAGCGGTCATTCGGAGAAAGCTTGCGAATCGGAGAACGCCCTACGCGGACAACCTCATCGGTTAAATAAGGATTCCGGAATCTATCCAATATTTTATGGATATACCGGGAGTGCTCTGCGGCATCAAAGCCGTAAGTTTGTACAAGCATCGCCCCGGTTTCCTCGAGCACCTGCTGCACCTGTGCGGCAATGGTCTCATCGGCCATCGCATCCTGTATCGTAGCGAAGCCGTGCAGGTAGCCCAGATAGGCTGCGGTACAATGGCCTGTGTTGACCGTGAACAGCTTCCGTTCAATATAGGGTTGAAGCTGATCCACATAATGTACCCCGCCGATTTCGACCGCGCCCGGGAGCATGCTTGAACGCTCAACGACCCATTCGTAGAAAGGCTCGACGGTCACTTCCAGAGGGTCCTCATGATGCTGAATCGGCACAATCCGATCGACGGCAGCATCCGGAAAGGCGATAAGGGTATCGGCCGATTTACGGGCTGCTTCGCTCAAATGGGCGTACACGTGCTCCTTAAGCTGCGTACTGCCGCCAATAGCATTCTCGCATGCAATCACATGCAGGGGAAGCGGAGAACGGGTCAGCCGCCGCTCGATGCCTTGGGCGATGCCTCCGGCTATGTGCTTCAATATATTGACCCCTACTGCGGTCGTCACCAAATCCGCATCGGCTACGGCTTCGGCGACACGATCGATGTCGTTGCCGTTTAAAGCCGTCACGCCTTGGACCTGCATCGTGTCATGGGCTGCATTCGCCAAGGAAACCTTGTACGCTGCCTTTTGCTGCAGCAGCGAAACAAGAGACTCATTCACATCAATGAAGCAGACCTCGTAGCCTGCCTGGGACAGCAGCAGCCCGATAAACCCTCTCCCGATATTCCCTGCACCAAAATGGACGGCTCTCATGATTCCAGCCCGCCTTCGAAAATCGCAATCATTTCATCCTCGCTGGCTGCATTCACAATACGCTCAAGGTTCTCGTCATCCGAGCAGATCATTGCTACATTCGTCAAAATTTCCAAATGATCGTCTCCTGCCGCGGCAATACCGATAACCAGATGCGCCAGCTCACCGTCGCCAAAATCTACGCCTTGCGGGAATTGCACGATCGATAAGCCTGTGGAGCGGATCAGCTCCTTGGAGTCCTTCGTTCCATGGGGGATCGCCAAGCCTCCGCCCATGTAGGTCGAGAGGGTTTGTTCTCTTTCGATCATCTTATCGACATAAGCCGGTGCTGCGTGACCCGCATCCACAAGCAGCTGACCCGCAATGCGGATCGCTTCGAATTTGTCATGGGCGGCGGCATTCAATTTTACTTTTTCTTTGGACAAAATACTCATTGGTTTACTCTCCCCATTTCCGTTTTATTGAGATAGAAGCTTAGCAGCTCTTTGGACAAAAATTGTTTAATCTCAGGGGTACTGCCCTGCTCCAATAAAGTGATCAGCTCAGGCAGCAGCAGCAATGCGCTGAATTCGCTGAGCACCTCGAGGCTTTCCTTCGCCAGCTCCAGGGGCCCCAGCATCAGCACCAGCTGGACTACTTCGGCAGGGTGCTCCGAATGGAGCACCAAAGGTGTATTTAAGCGAAACATCGACAATACCGGTTTTCGAATAGATTCGCTGCGTGTGTGAAATAAAGCCAAATGGGTATCCGGAATCACCTGGGTTCCATGCTGTTCCCGTTCGAGCAGCAGCTCAACGACAGGCTCGATCCGGGTGAGGCTTCCATCCTGATTCACTGCCTCGCATACCTTGTGCAGCGTGGCTCGCAAATCCGTGTGCTGGCCGTCGGGCATGAAGGCCGGCTCGAGCGGAAAGACCTCGAATTGCTCAATCAAGGCAATAATTTCATGCATGTATCGATTTAATAGAAGTAGAAGCTCCCAAGCCTGTACTTCATAGGATGACTCTAGATGAGCCTCAGCCGGTTTTTTGAGGGTGACCTCCTGCACATAGTGCCGCAGCTTCTCTATTTCTTCTTTGGTCAGGAGAGGACTTAGCTTCACGTATTGGCGTGCCTCCAAGGGCAGATCAACCGTTGAAATAATAAGATCATAAGCCCCGTCAGGTATACGAGAGGCTTCGTACCAGCTGACATGATCGATAATCTCGATCTGGGGCATTTCCTTCCCGAGCCGTACGGCGAGCAGCTTGGAGGAGCCGATGCCGCTCGTGCATACGATGATGGCTTTCACGTTGCGAGACAACTGTTTAAGCCGTTCGATGGAAGCGCCGAAATGCATGACCAGAAAGCCGATCTCTTCATCCGGGATAACGATGTGCTTGAATATGTGATCGGCAGCTTGGCGTACCCAGCTGAACAATTGCTCATAGTTCTTCCGGATCTGGGCCAGCAGCGGATTTCGAATGCGCTCGCCGTCAGCGATCCGCTGCAGCGCCGGTTCCAGGTGATTTAGCAGCCCGTCTCTTAAAGAGCGGTCTTCGCTCAGCGGAGCACCGCAGCGTTCTTCCATGGCCTGAATGAGCCCTCGGACCGTCTCCATCAGGCTGAAGTCATCCTGCGGCAGCAGGCGGCTTGTAGCCGTGGTTTTTTCTCCACGAAGAAGAGCCGAAATATAGATGGCCTCCTCCCGGGAGAGGGAAAGCTTTAGAGCATTGGACAAATGCGCGAGCATGGCCCGTTCCCTCCCGTATAGCGCCGTCACATCAGCATCAGCGTCTACAGAGCGGCCAGAATGAATGTTGTCTGTGGGAGCTATGCCATAGCCTTGACGGATGCGTGTTACGGCAACGGATAATTGAAGCAGTAGGTCCGTATAGCCAGACTCCGATAATTCATTGAGACCATGCTCCTCCAGTCCCCACAACGCTTGCTCCACCTGCATCAGATTCTCTTTTCCTACCATCGAGAGGAGCTTCAGCGTAACGGGAGAGGGGGAAGGCAAATCCGCCGTATGCCCGAAAATAGCCGAATCATCCAAGTGATCCTTGGCCAGTAAATAAATGACCTTGCGTTTGATAGACTCGGGTCCTTCCAGCTGTACCCCGAAGCCTCTCCGGCGGACCAGCGTCAATCCATATTTGACAGCCCAGCTTTCCACGTGATCCAAGTCGCTCGCGATGGTAGGAACCGCAACGCGCAGATCATGTGCCAGAGCGAATAGTTTCGTCGGCTCATCGGATTCAAGCAGGCAGCACGAAATCAGCACCTTCCGTTCCTCTGTGGAATAACCGGCCTGACTCGTTAACGAAAGGCTTTCTCTGAGCTCATTCAACGAGCGTGAATCGGCCAGAAGCCGGATACCGGAGCCGGATTTTTTAAGGAGAGAGATCCCGTACGCTTCCAGCATTTTTTCCAGCTCAGGGAGCTCCCTGTGAACGGTTCTTACACTCACCTTGATTTCACTGGCAATCTCGCTAGCAGTGATCTCCCCATTACGGCTCAGAAGCATCTCCAGAATTTGACGCTGCCTGTTGGACACATGCATCATGGTCATCTTCCTCATGGACAAAATGGAGCTAACGCCGGCAGAGCTGCCAGCGTTAACAGGGTTTGCAATCGGCTGCGCAGCTCTACGCAGCGCAATATGGCGTTGTACGAAGGTGGTCGACCCCAGTGGACCCCAGTCGATGTCAGCTCAGACGCTTGACCAGCTCATCGTATTCCGGACTTTTCAAGAAATTATCGATGGAGATATGCTCCGCATTCGGTGCCTGTGCTTTGGCGCGGTCCGTAAGCGATTTATGTGTAATGACCAAATCGGCATCTCCGGGAATTTCGCTGATGGCGGTGTTGATGACCGTCACTTGAACCTGGGCTTCTTTCATTTTTTTTCTGAGAATCGAAGCGCCCATTGCGCTGGACCCCATCCCTGCATCGCAGGAGAATACGATTTTATTAATTTCGGCTTTAGCCTTCTGCGCGGCAGCAGGCTGCGCAGCTTCCGATGCTGCCGCATGTTTCATTTGCTTCATTTGTTCGGCGGCTTGTTCCAGATCGCCGTCCTGCTCTTCCTTCCGGCTTGTTTTGAGCAGCAGCGCCGCGACGACGAACGAGACGACGGTTGCTGTCAGAACACCGGTGAAGACGGACAGGAGGCCGCCTTTCGGCGCCATGGCGATGTAGGCGAAGATGCTTCCCGGTGAAGGGGTGGCGACCAGACCGGCATGAAATAAGGAGAATGTAAAGGTACCTGTCACACCGCCTGCAATCACGGCCAGAATCAACCGCGGGTTCATCAAAATATAAGGGAAGTAGATCTCGTGAATCCCGCCAAGGAAATGAATGATAGCTGCCCCGGGCGCGGATTGCTTGGCAGACCCGCGTCCTACAAGCCAGTAGGCGAGCAGGATACCAAGGCCGGGTCCAGGATTGGATTCGAGCATGAAAATAATGGACTGTCCGGTTTTGGATGCTTGATCCAGGGCGATAGGGCTCAGTACGCCATGGTTGATGGCATTGTTCAAGAAAAGAACCTTCGCCGGCTCAATCAAAATATTCGCCAGCGGAAGCAGCCCGGCATTAATCAGAAATTGAACGCCCGCTGCCAACGCTTTGCTGATGACTTGAACGACCGGGCCGATACCCGTATAAGCGATGAGGGCCAGCGCGGCACCGATAATCCCGGAGGAGAAGTTGTTGACCAGCATTTCAAAGCCGGAACGGACTTTGCCCTCAATCGATCTGTCGAACTGCTTCAATACCCAGGCAGCCCCCGGACCCACGATCATTGCTCCGAGAAACATAGGAATATCCGCCCCGATGACCACCCCCATGGTGGCGATGGATCCGATGACGGCACCGCGGGAGCCATGGACCATCTGTCCACCCGTATAACCGATGAGAATAGGCAGCAAATAAGTAATCGTCGGACCGACCAGCTTAGCTAAATATTCGTTCGGGAACCATCCGGTCGGAATAAATAAAGCAGTAATTAATCCCCACGCGATAAAAGCGCCGATATTCGGCATGACCATGCCGCTCAGGAAACGACCGAAGCGTTGCACGGCGACCCGTGCGCCTGCAGACGATTTTTGCTGCGCTGCCATTGTATTCATGTAGGATGTCCTCCTTTAATTAGAAACTTTCCCATGCGAATCAAATTCAGCAAGGTTTTATACCTTCATCCTAAGGCAGGACGTGCTTTTGTTCAATCAAATGAAAAGCACGTTGCGTCATGAATACTGTTGACATCATTTTATTTAGCATGCCCGTTACCCCGAATAGCCTTGCTGCAGCCGGGTCTGGCTGAAAAAGAACCGTACAGTCAAACATGTCTGCACGGTTCAAAGTGTATGTGGGGGGGCCACGTATGAAATTAATAAAGAGATTGAAATGAAACGCAGGCTTCAATAAGCAACCAGCTGTACAAGCTCTGGGGACGGCGAAGCCGGTTATCCTTGGTGCATTAGAAAGTCTAGCATCGGCCTCTATAGACTGCGCAACACTTTGACGAACACGAACCGCCTTGTACAGGCGGACAGGCCGTTATCCATGTTTAGGTTTATTTTTTTTAGGGGGGGCTTCCTCGTTATGAAATTGCAGGAGCATGAGGAGCACATCGAGTTCTTGACTCAAGGCGATGACCTCATGATCGCAAAAGTTGTTTTTGACCGCTACCAGCTCCACAAGTCTTGCTCTGACGATCTCCACCTGCTGTGCCAAGTCCATGATCAATAAATCTCCTTACTTTCAAATATATGACAACTCTACTATCATGAACTTTATATCGGAAAAATGCAAACAAAAATAAAAGAATTAAAAGAAAAAAATAAAACGAGGGGTTCGATTGGATGTAATCGAAACCCCTCGTTCTATTTTTTTCGTAGATAAGAAAGTGTAAGTTTCACAACCTTCCCATTAGAGCTTATGATCAGGTTCTTCTGCGTGTCAGATGAATAAATGTAATGGCCAAGGCCAGCACCAATACGGCTCCTTTGACGATGTCAAAAGCGTAATAAGGTAAATTCAGCATCGTAAGACCGTTCAGCAGCACCCCGATCAGCACAGCCCCGAAGAACGTACCAATAACATTGGGTTTACCTGCGCCGAATACGGAGAAGCCGACGAACACGGCAGCAACGGATTCCATAAGAATCGGAGCGCCGGCATCAATCTGACCGGAGCCGACCCGTGCGGCAAACAAAATACCGCCGATAGCTGCAAATATGCCGGAAAGCACATAAGCGAAGGTGCGTACGCGGTTGACCGAAATACCGGAGAGGCGAGCGGCCTCTTTGTTACCGCCGGTTACATAGAGCTGACGGCCCCAGCGGGTGTACGTCAGAAACACATGGACAAGTACTACCGCAATAATCATGAGCAGTACGGGAACCGGGAGGCCGAACAGCTTGCCTTGCCCGATCCATAGGAACGACTCTGTAAATTTGCCGGGAGCCTTCGTACCGTCCTGCATTTGCATATTATTGTAGATGGAGAAGCCCTTCGTGTACGTCTTATGGACGCCTCCGATAATGTACATGACCGCCAGGGTGGCGAGCAAATCCGGAATGCGGACGCGGACAATCAGGAATGAATTCAACAAGCCGATTATCACGCCGATCACGATCGGTACGATGAGCACGGCAATGAGCGGAAGCTGGTACCAGACCATCATGGTAGCGACGACAACGGTAGTCAGGGAAACGGTGGAGCCGACCGACAGGTCGAAGCCGTCTACGATCTGGGAAAAGGTGACCCCGATGGCCACGAAGGTAACGATAGAGATGGAACGCAAAATATCAGCCATATTGTCATAGGACAAAAAGTTCTCATTCACGACCGAGAACACCGCGATGACAGCGGCAATTAATACCAAGGCTCCGTACTTGTATGAATAATCGAGCAGCTTATCTTTCACTGGATTTAGGCCTCCCCTGCACTGGCGTAATACAATATTAGCTCCTGCGTCGCTTCTTCCCGACGCAATTCCTTCACGATCCGTCCATAGCTCATGACGAGGATCCGGTCGGCAATCCCAATAATTTCGGCCAGCTCGCACGATAAATACACGATGCCTTTACCTTCCTGGGCCAGTCTGCCGATCAAGCGGAATATATCGCTTTTCGCTCCGATATCCACGCCTTTGGTCGGCTCGTCGAACAGGTAGACCTGGGCTTCGGTAGGAAGCCATTTGCCGACCGCGACCTTTTGCTGGTTGCCGCCGCTTAAATATTTCACGGTTTGCTCCATGTTCGGAGGCTGAATGCCAAGCTGTCCGATCATTGATTGCGCGTTAGTCGCTTCTTTGCCCTTCAGAACAAATCCGAATTGGCTGAACGCCTTGAGCAGCGGCAGGGAGAGGTTATGCTTTACGGTTTGCTCCACCAGAATGCCCTGCTTGCGCCGTTCCTCCGGAATGAGCGCGATGCCTTCGCGCACCGCGTCGGTCGGGCTTGCCAGCTTCAGGCGGCGCCCTTGCATGCGGATCTCGCCGCTATCGAGCGGATCGGCGCCGAAGAGCACGCGGGACAGCTCGGTCTTCCCCGCGCCGACCAAGCCGACCACGCCGACGATTTCACCGCGGCGTACCGTCAAATCGACACCGCGCACCTTGGTGCCGTGCGTTAAGCCCGAAGCCTCGAGCAGCGGCTCGCCGATCTCCACCTGCACCTTCGGGAACTCCTCCTCGAAGGTGCGGCCGAGCATTTGCTCGATGACCTGCTGCGTGTCCGTCTCGCCCGCCGGCACCGTCGAGATGCGTTGACCGTCCCGCATCACGGTGATCCGGTCGCTGATGCGGAACACCTCGTTTAGCCGGTGCGAGATGAAAATACACCCGACGCCGTCTGCCTTAAGCCGCTCCATAATGCGGAACAGCTGATCGGCTTCCTCACTGCTGAGCGGAGCGGTCGGCTCATCGAATATAATAAACTTGGCCTGCTGAGCCAAAGCGCGGGCAATCAGCACGAGCTGCTTCTGTGAAATGCTTAGCTCCGCCGCCTGACGGCGTACGTCGATGGTCAGGCCGATATCACGGAGGATGCGTTCCGATTCCTTATGGATCCGGCCCCAGTTGATCCAGCCTGCGCCTCGACGGGTCAGACTGTCGAGCATAATATTCTCGGCTACGGTAAGCTGAGGCACTAGCGCGGTGTCAACCTCTTGGTATACGCACTGAATACCGCAGCGGATCGCATCCATTGGGCCGCTGAAGGAAAGAGAGGCGCCGTCGATGGTAATTTCGCCCTCGTCCGGCAGGTAGGCGCCGGACATCACCTTGATCAGCGTGCTCTTCCCGGCACCGTTAGCGCCGAGCAGGGCGTGAATTTCGCCCCCGCGGACCTGAAAATCGACCTGCTGAAGCGCCTTGACGCCGGGAAACGATTTGGATATGCCATTCATTTGCAGGTTGGCGGCGGCTAAAGGCATTAGGAAATCATCCTCCTTTTCTCAATGGAAAATCCCATCGGTCGCAACCGATGGGATGTTAGGTCTATACGGAACGGACTTGTTAAGATGGATTATTACTTCGCGGCAGGCTTTTCCGCTTTCTTCAACCAGTCGGTATAGCCTTGCTCGCTTTTACCCCAGCCTTTGACATGATCGCTCAACTGAGCGGTCGAGATGGAAGTCGAAGGCAGCTGGTCTCTGGAGACGAATACCGGATCCAGAACAATTTTCTCAGGCGTTTGATCGCCATGAAGCTTTTGGTACAGATAACGAACCTGGATACGGCCGATGTCTTTCGGATCTACCGCAGCGGATGCAATCCACGGGCTCTTGGTGTCTTGAATCATTTGCAAATCTTCATCGCTCATATCGATACCGTATACTTTGATTTCTGTACGGCCGGCTTGCTGAATCGCACGGGAAGCGCCTTTGGCGAATTCATCCCAAGCAGCCCATACGGCTGTAATGTCGCCTTTATTTGGATACTTCTTCAGAATCGCTTCCATTTGTGCTTGTGTATCCAACGCTGTATTTTGCGAAGCGGCGCCGAAAGCGGCTACTTCTTTAATGTCCGGATTTTTGTCCATAAATGCTTTGTAAGCTACTTGTCTGCGTTCCATTGGCGCGAAGCCGGCTACCCAGATTTTCACGATGTTTCCTTTACCGCCGATATCTTTGCTAAGACGATCCAACGTTTGCTCGGCCATCTTCTGGTCGCCTTGCTCCAATACGCTTACGCCGGGAACCTTGATGTCCGCGTCAAACGCGATAACCGGGATTTTTTTCTCAAGCGCCTTCTTCACACCGGCTTCCAGCGCTTCCGCCGTACCGTGGTCAATCAGGATGCCGTCGAACTTTTGGTTGATAGCTGCGTCCAGGTGAGAGGACATTTTGGCCAAATCGCCTTCAGCCGTAAATACCGTAACTTTACCGCCCAGCTTCTCGACTTGCTCTTTCACGCCTTCAATGTACTGTGCAGAGAACGTACCCAGGTTGATTTGCATAATCAATGCAATCTTTTTATTGTCGAGCGATGTAGCGCCTGCAGCTGCTGAATCAGCCGGCTTGGCACCGCCGTCCTGCGGCTTCGCCTCGGGTTTGGCACCGCATGCTGCCAGAGCCAGGGCAAAAATAAGCATCAGCAAAAGCGGGATGCTGCGTTTGGATCGTTTCATTATCGTTTCTCCCCCAAATCTTCCGAAAATATAATTCCAATAAGTTTACTCGGTAATGATAGTTTACCATTAGTGCAAGTGTCGGTCAATGCTATTTTCATAGATTTCCGATAGAATTCGACAAAATTCGATGAATCTTGACTTGTCCGTTGTATATTTTAGCATAGCGCTTTTGGAAAAGAAATAATAACCCTATATTTTAGCTCTGTTTTAGCCGATAATGTTAATAGAATTGTAATAAATTTGCGGCTCAACAGGCTGACAAAAAAAGGATTCCTGCTGTAACATGAATACTAATATCCATACATTGAATAGGGGACTACACGATGAGCAAAACTCCTTTTGGCAAATGGTTCGGCAAGCAACCCACAGATTCAACCTCCCAGGACAAGCTTACGCTGAATCCGGTCGATGCATCAGAGATTAAACTACGTGTGGAGAAGGGCACCGAATTGGAGCTGCAGCTCAGTATGATCAACTTGACGGTAGATGATCTTCGAATGATGAAGGCGATTCAGCCTCTCGTACAGAAGCATATCGAATCCATTGTGGATTCCTTCTATAGCATTATTTTGACCGTACCCCATCTGGTTCGGATCATCGAAGACCACAGCAAGGTGGAACGGTTGAAAAAGACGCTGTCCATCCATTTGCTGGAGCTGTTCAGCGGGCAAATCGATGAGGCTTTTATCCAGAAAAGGCTGCAGATTGCCTCTGTTCACCAAAGAATCGGGCTGGAGCCGAAATGGTATATGGGTGCCTTCCAAAAGCTGCAAAGCACATTACTGGACATGCTTTACCAGGAGATCCCCAACAAAGAGGAGTATCTGTACGTTAGCAAGATCGTCATGAAGCTGTTGAATCTGGAGCAGCAGCTGGTTCTGGATGCATACGAGAAAGGGAATCTTCTTCAGCAGGAGCAGCAGCATGAGAAGTACCGCAAGGAGCTGCAAAGGGTTAGCCACGAGCTGGCTCACCTGACCGAAAGGACGAATGCGTCCATTCAGGAAATGGTCGCCAGCAGCACCGAGGTCAATCGCTCTTTTCTGAAAAGCATCGAGCAATCCCAAGGTACGCAGCAGCTGGCTGCAACCGGTCAAGATCACATGCTGCAGCTGACCGACCGGATCAGCAATATTCACAGCAGCACGGCCCAAATGTCGGAAGCGGTGGTTCAGCTCCAGGATTTCTCGAACCAGATCAAAGGCATTGTAGCGGTCGTTGAAGACATTGCGAATCAGACGAAGCTGTTATCACTGAACGCTTCTATTGAAGCGGCACGGGCCGGAGAGCATGGCAAAGGCTTCGGTATCGTTGCGAACGAGGTTCAGAAGCTGTCCGAGACGACGAAGCAGACAGTCGTGCAAATCATTGAGCTTGTCGCTCAGTCCAATCATTATAACGAAACAGTGAGCGCTTCCATTCGGGAGGTGCAGACGAGCGTAGCGACAGGGCAGAAGGAAGCGGCGCGTACAGGAACGGTATTCGAGGGGATTATGGATTCTATGAATACGAACATTCAAGAAGCCAAGCGGGTAGAAGCCGAGATGGAATCACTGATCAAGATCATCGAGGAGATCGGCGACGCCGCGTCCAAGGTAGCCGTAACGGCAGAGAATTTGAAGCTAACGTCGGAAAGTAAATAGCCATACTTGTAGAACCGGAGGGAGAACGCCCCTTCGGTTTTTTATTTAAAGCGGTCGCACCTCTACCGCAATGCCTCGATAGAGGTTTTCTTATCAACAATAAAAGTCACAAGTTGACAACAGCATTCGAGCGTATTTTTACTAGATACTTGATAACCTTAACTAAAGAGATTCATAGGAGGGCTGATGAAGATGCTTGAAGAGGTCGGTGTTTATGCTGTGGCTGTTGGCTTGATTGGCATCATGCTTGTTCTTTGCATAGATGTGATAAGAAGGAACCGTCATATCGTTCAATCCTTTTCAAGAGAAGCCGTGCAAACGGCTGAAGGGCCGGCTGCGGACAACGAGCTTCAACAGGTGTATCCTCCCTATATCGATTGCAGCAAAGACTTCGCCAAGCAATATTTATCACATCACTCCGTGGACATGGACCCCCTGGCTCAAAAGCAAGGCGCTTAAGAAGACACCTCGTCTAAAAGCCGGGTGTATAAGCAGCGGGGCGGTCAGCATTGTTATGAAAAAAATGGGATGCAGAAAGGTGATGAGTTATGCAAATCAAAAAGAAAACCGATATTGACGCCGTTTTGGATAATTTTTCGTCTTTTGCACAATGGGATGCCCTTGGGAAGAAGCAGTACTTCGTGTTTCCTGACCGCAAGCGGGGAGGTCAATGGACACTAATGCATTATTCCGGCGATACGTTCAGCGTGCATGGTCTGGGCGAGGATTATCGGGATGAGGAGGAGCAATTTTTCGAGGAACGCCAAAGCATTATCTCCTTCCTTTGGGATCACCGTTCCGCCTTTAACAGTGCCGTGAAGCTAGTAATGGAGAAAGAACTGTCAATGAACTCCTAGACTTTCTTGACATTATAGCGAATTAATAAAATTTCGGGGTGGAACGTGCCTTCCACCCTGTTTGTGTTTTTGGTAACAAAGCACAGAGTAGAACGGAGGGAGTCCGGTGTGGGGTGGAGGAGCGGAGCGTCCGCCTTTGAAACTTGTGTTCTACGCTGCTTGGTTGGATTCAAGGAACACAAGTTTCAACAGCGGCCGGAACCCACACAGGAGTCCCTCCCCCACGCACAAACGTATAAGCTTCACCTAAGGACGCCGCAAGGCGTTTTTCTCAGTGTGTTAAAGCGCTTGGATACAGTGATGCCGGAACGCTCAGCCCTTCAATGCTCCGATCATGACGCCTTTCACAAAATACTTTTGCACGAACGGGTACACGAGCAGAATCGGCACCGTCGCCACCATAATGGTCGCATATTTGATCGTCTCGCCGATTTGGAACTGGTCCCCGGCGCTGGCGCCTGCGGACATATTGTCCGTCGAGTTGGCAATCAAGATTTCACGCAAAACGAGCTGCAGCGGGAAGAGGCTGCGATCCTTCAGGAAGATGGATGCCCAGAACCATCCGTTCCATTTTTCAACGGCATAATACAGAATCATCACCGCGATAACCGGCATCGATAAAGGGAGAATGATCCGGAATAAAATGGTGAAATGGTTTGCACCGTCCATTTTGGCGGACTCCTCCAGACTGTCGGGGATGGCCATGAACGCCGTACGCATAATGATCAAGTTAAAGGTGCTGATGGCAAAAGGAACGATAGTGGACCACAGCGAGTCGACGAGCCCGACATTTTTGACGACGAGGTAGAGGGGAATCAAGCCGCCGTTGAAAAACATCGTAAATACGATGACGAAAATAAACAATTTGTTCCACATCACATTTTTGCGGGACATGACATAGGCGCCGAGCGCCGTAAGGAACAGATTGATAATGACGCCGAAGAAAAGGATGAAGAGCGTATTCCGATAGCCGGTCAGGATGCTTGGATTTTTGAAAACGCTCTCGTAAGCGGCGATGCTGTAGCCTAGCGGCTTCCAAAGCAAGCCTTTATAGCGGACTAGCTCCGTAGCGTCACTGATCGAGGCGAAGGCTACATATAAAAGCGGATACAGCGTGACCACGACAAGCGCTAGCAGAGCCAGATGGATCACAAGGTCAAACGTTTTTTCCGAAAGGCTGGCTTGTTTGTTCATTGCGGTTCACTCCTATCTTCATAAGCGTTGGTTTTTACCATAAGCTGCTTTCGTTTACTTTACGGCTAATCCGGTTGGCGGCAATCAGCAGAATGAGATTGAAAATGGAATTGAATATGCCCACCGCGGTACTGTAGCTCCAGTTTAATTCCAGCAAGCCTTTACGGTAAACGAAGGAAGAGATGACATCGGCCGTATCATAGGTGACCGGATTGTAGAGCAGGATGATTTTCTCAAAGCCAACATTCAGCATGTTCCCCATCCGCAAAATGAACATGATCGAAATGGTCGGCATGATACCGGGAAGGGTAATGTACAATATTTGCTTCCAGCGGCTTGCACCGTCCATTCGGGCAGCCTCATACTGCTCTTGATCGATACTCATGAGCGCTGCAATATAGATAATCGACTCCCAGCCGATTTTTTGCCAAATTTCGGAGATGACATAGATGGAACGGAACAGCTCCGGCTTCTGGAGCATCGCTTTCCCGTCCCCGCCGAGGAAGGTAACCAAGGTATTGATGATTCCGTCGCTATTGGTGAAGTCCTTGATCATCCCGCAAATAACGACCAGTGAAATAAAATAAGGCATGTAGGTTACCGTTTGAACGAACCGCTTGAACACCTGATTGCGGACCTCGTTAATGAGGAGCGCCAAAATAATAGGCATCGGAAACTCAAAGCAGAGGGTGTAGACGCTGATGAGCAGCGTATTTTTAAGAATCCTCCAGAAATAGTAGGTGCTGAAAAAATCGTAGAAATGCTTCAGACCGACCCAGTCGCTTCCCCAAATCCCTTTCATCGGGGCATAGTCCTTAAACGCGATGACTGCGCCAATCATAGGGCCGTAATGAAAAATAGCGTAATAAATAATGACGGGAATCATCATGACGTACAAATATTTGTTCAGTAAAAAATCTCTTTTGAACCGTTGCATGAAAGTGTTCTTTCTCGTTTGTGCAATGCCTTTGGCTTGCTGCAGCGGCATGGTTTTGTCCATCTCGTTCCCTCCTTCCGTGGATTGAAGCGTAAAGTCCCGGTGAACGCCTCGGCTGATGTGGGCGAATTGTCCCTATGGTGGCCGAAGCGATCACCGGACTTTTTAGTATATGGAGGGGGAGGGCCCCCTCCGGGTCAGATTAGCGTTTGTTATAGCGCTCCAACGCCGCCTTTTGAATGGCAAGGGCACGATCGAGCTTAAGCTGCTTCATTTTATCCTGATATTTGTCGAAGCTGTCCAGCGGTTCGGTGCCAAGAATAATTTTGAGCGTCATTTCGTCGACCAGTGTGTTCACATCGGTCATAATTTTCGCAAACTCCGAGCTTTCCTCCGGTGTCGGCGTAATTGGAGGCAGCTTATGCTTCGCCACGTCCGTCTTTTGCCATACAGTAATGGCATCACGCTGTGTTTGCAAAGCCAGATATTGCTCGAGATAGCGTTTGTCCTGAACGAACGGCCCGTTGTAGTTAGCGCGTACATACTTGGACATTGCTTGGGCAGGCGCCAGCTTATCCGGGTTTTTCATTAACAGATCGGTATACTTCGGATAGCCGTTTTCCATTTTGTAGCTAACGCCCTCTTGCCCGAAGTTAAAGTACATGTGACCTTCTTCGCTGTAGCCGTAGTCCAGCATTTTGGCGACCAGCTCCACATTTTTGGACGTAGCGGTGATCGCTACCATGCCGCCAGGGGAGAACGGCTGATCCAATTGTCCGAAGAAGGCGGTGTCGCCTTTCTTGGCAACAGGGTACGGTGCAGCAACCAGCGTAGCCTTCGGATCTTTGGCTTGGACGAGCGGCTGCCATTTGCCGATCCCGCCGCCTGCGTTACCGACCGTTGAGCCCGTTGCGCCGGAAGCGATGTTCGAATCCCAGGCTTTCGTATCGATGGTGGCGATGTTTTTATCCAATAGGCCGTCGGCGTACCAGCTGCGGAACAAGGCAAGGAATTCCTTATAGCCTTTTTCGGCAGGACCGAATTTAATATCGGAGCCATCGAGATAGAAGTCGCGTGTGACACCGAACGCGCCCATGAACGGACCGTTGTTGAAATCATTAAATACGCGCGGTACGCTGTTGGCCGTGAATGGAGCCGTAGCGCCTTTCTTTTCTTTAAATGCTTTCAGCATAGCTGTCCATTCGTCAATCGTCGCAGGCATAGGGATGCCCAATTCATCGAGCCAGTCTTTGCGTACAATCGGCCCCTGGTATACCATCAAGGATTGGTCGCCGCGGATAAATGGAAAGGCATAATAGCTGCCGTTATCCGTTTTGACCATTTTGTCCACATCCGGATGCTCCTTTAAATATTTCTTCAAATTCGGAGCGTATTTGTCGATGACATCGTTCAATTTCAGAATGTAGCCGTCCTTGATCGCTTTCTCCGGTCCGCCCGGGAAATCATCCTTGAAGTTGAATTCGATCATGTCCGGCAGGTCACCCGAAGCGAGCAGCACGTTCAGCGTTTGCTTCGCTTGTCCCGTAGCAGGGGCAGTGAACTTGATGTTGACGCCGGTTCGTTTTTGCCATTCCTGGAAGAATGGGGTTTCACTATGGGAAGCTGTCACCCCGGTAAGGTTGCCTGGAAGCTCTCCCCAATACGTAACGGTTTTGTCTGATTTCATAGGATACGTTGTTGCGGCTGCGGGTGTATTCGATTTGTCGGGAGTCTTGTTGTCAGATGCTGCATCCGGAGCTTTCGTTGTACATGCGACCATCAGACCGCTCATCATCGTGGTTGCAAGCAATACGGGGACGAGTTTCTTGTTTCCTCTGTTCATAGATTAAGACCTCCTGATATGTCCGGTTCAGCCGGTTGATCTGTATGAGTTGACCTCATGCCCTAATCATATGTTAACGCTTACAAAAAAGGAATCTTGAATATCGCCAAAGGCATCTTCAATTCCTTGAAACCGCATTCAAAACCTCCAAAACGATCGTCAAAACCTCCAAAACAGGGACAAACAAGCAGAAAAAAACCGCGTATCCGCGGCTATTCCTCCAGCATTTCTTTATATTTACCCGGGGTGATGCCCTCGTATTTTTTGAAGGTACGGATAAAAGCATTGACGTCGTTAAAACCGACGGCCCCCGATACTTCCGTAATGCTCTTCTTACATTGCCGGATCGATTGCTTCGCCTTCTCAATCCTCGTCTTGTTAATGAAATCGAGAAGCCCTTCGCCGGTATAGTCTTTGAACAGCTTGGACAAGTAGGTCGGCTTCATGTCAAAATGATTTCCGATCATCGAAATGTTCAGATTGGAATCGGTGTACTGCTCATGAATAAAAGCGGTGACCCTGCCGACCAGCTCATGCAATGTTTGCTGTCTGGATTCCTGAATATTTTGCTGGCGCTTGCTGCTCGTATACTCGCATACCTTGCGCAAAAGCCCAGTCATTTGCTCCTGCATGTCATGGACCGTTTCACAGGAGGTCAGCCGCTCGATCCGTTTCGGGTTCTGGAATAAGAAGCTTTCCTGGCCGTCCCCGATTTCACTGACGGTTTTCATCATCGTGCTGACCAAATCCAGCATCAAGCACCTGGCGATGGCGACGGATACGCCGGTACGGTTTAGGTTGCGCCCGATAATCTCGTCGAGCTTTTCCTTGGACCGGTCGAAATCCCCGATTTTGACATAATTGATGAGCTGCTGCTCTTCCTGAAGCGGATAGTAATAAACAACCTCCTCTTCTTCGGAGCCGGCCTGATGAATTTCCTCGTAGGACAGTATTTCTTTGCTGCCCATCACGAGCTTGTATTCCATGGCATCCAACGCTTCCGTGTAGGCTTTGGGAATGCCAAGCATGCCGGTATGGATCGAGCTGATGGACAGCGTCAGATGAATATGGTAATGGCTGGCCAAAAAAGCTTGCGCTTCCTTCGCAATCCGCAGCAGATCCGCTTTGCGGTCCTCAGCTTCCGTCTGCCGGAAGTTGACGAGGCAGGCCAATGCCTGATCGACCTCCGTTACGAAGCCGCGGTTGTGCTGTGCCGTAAGCTCCTCGACCACATTGCTGACGATAAATTGCAGCAGTCTTTGCTTGTCGCCCGGCTCCATCCCTTCATACCGCTCATGGAACGGTGCGCTTGCTTCCACATAGAGCATAATGACAGCGAAGTCGTTGGAATCCATCTTCATGTTAAAGGTTGTCAGCGACTCCGCAATCGGGATTTGGCTGTCAATCCGCCCTTTCATCAGGCGTGCGATAAAATTCAGCCGCAGCGTCTGCTGCTGGCTTTTCATCCGGTCCATAATTTTATCCATCTCATTCAAGGTGCTTCCGATCGCCTGCTCGATAAAATGAAATTCGTTAAGCCCCTTGCCGTAGCTCAGATTCGATTTACCGGAGAAGGTTTGAACGAGACGGCGGACCGGGTTATAGTTTTTACGCAGGAAAAAGTACGTCAGCACGCTGCCGCCCAGCAGACTGACGAGAATGCTCACATACGTCAGGTTCCGGACGTGCTCCGCCTTTTTCCAGTACAGGCTGCTTGGAATCATGGAAATATATTTCAGGCCGGAGCCTGCCGATTGAATGGTTTGCACCTCATACTTCGTGCCGTTCGGCATGTAATAAAAAAAGTTCGTTTCGCTCGACAGCTTGTCGAATGGAAAATTGCCGGGCAGCGCTTCCTCCGAGTTGGAGATCAAAACCTCATTGTCCCGGTTCAAAATGAGTACATGTCCTTTATTGAACAGCTCCACATTCTGGATGGAGGACAAAATTCTCGATTGATCCAGCATGATGACATTGGTAGCCACGGCCTCCGGCTTGTCCGAGGGGAATGTACTAATGTAGGCAGCCGTTTTGCGCAGCTTGCCTTCTTCGTCAATGCGGACCATCGGCAGGAAGCCTTTGAAATTTTTGCGGCTTACAATCGAGCTCCACTTGCTAAAGGGAAACGAGGGATCGGCATGCAGCGTTTGGTAAGCGAAGGCTGCATCGCGCAGCGTACTGGGCAGTACCACGGTACCGCTGGCCGGCAGGCTCATATAAAATAAATCGACCGTCGAATAGGCGGATTTGTACAGTTTGAAATCCTGCGTGAGACGGTACAGGTCATACGTATATTCATTGGGAGAGGAAACGTATTTGTTGGAGCTGAGAAGCTCCTGAACCTGCAGATTCCACGTCAGCTCGAAATTCAGCCGTTCCACGGCTTGATAATAGTTGTCCATAATCTCCCGGACTTGCTTGAGCAGTGAATTGTTCGCCTGATTAATCTCGCTCTCCAACGTTTCGCTGGATTGCATATACACGATGATACTGATCAAGACAGGGAGAAGGAGGATGGCCAAATAGGAAAAGAGCCAAGTCAAAACAATGCTTCGACGATTGATCATGTTGTTCAGAATCAAGGGGATCTCCTCCTTTGAGGCAAATATCCGTAAAAGACCCGGGGACGTGCATACGCTTACAACCTAGTCAACCTTATTTTACATGGTCTTACAGAAGGAGTACACCGGAAATTGTCATGAATGGGCAACTTTTTTAACTAGCATGGTAAAGTTTACCATATGGATTGTGCGATTTATCCCCCTTTTTCCTGAAACCTTTTCCGAAAGCATGCCGTCTAAAGGCGTTTATTATCGCCAAATTGAACGGCTTGAACATCCCCGCGGATGTGGATCCGAATGCAACGATTACGCAGGAGCAATATGCTGACCTGCTCATCCATGCGATGGATACGAAGGGGACATTTCCCGTGATCGAGATGCTGATCCTGCTTACGGATGAGGACCAAGTCAGCCCGACTTCCATGAACAGTGTCCAGCGTATATATTTGCACGGCATTGCCAAGCTGGATGAGAAGCAAATGGCTTATCCGAAACGGGAAATGAGCCGCGGAGAGGCCGCCGTTTGGCTCCACAACGCGATCCAATTCGTAGAGACACACACAGCACAGAAGCCCGAGCCGCCTGTGGAGCGGGGAGAGGTGGCGGTTGCCGTGGAGCGGGTCAACGACGACGTCAACAAGGTGACGCTGACCCGTCAAATGCCAAGCCCGGGCTACGGCTTTGCCATTACAGACAATCGCTTCAAGGACGACGGCACGGCCGTTATTGCGTATTCTGTCTCGGAGCCGAAGCCGGGAATGCTCTATCCCCAGGTGCTTACTGAAGCCAAAGCGGAAACTTACATTTCCTCAAAATACAAGCCGGTGGCGGCACAACTCCGGTAAGCTTTTTGTCTAAGGAGCCGAAGAGCGTAGACCCGGCCGTCGGCTCTACGGGGTTTCCGATTCAATAATCCAGGCGTTGTGGCATAGGTCTTGTTTCAAGACGGTGCCTCTTTTTTTGGGAAACCATGTAGCTTTGGATAGAGAATTGGGTATATAGTAAGATATACTTTATTTTCCTGCGAAAAGGAGCTGTAACCATGGCAAAACAGAAGGTTTTACTGGAAGGTGTCGAGCTGGCTTATCAACAACAAGGTCAGGGAACAACGGTTCTCCTGCTGCACGGCTTCTGCGGGAGCTCCGCTTATTGGGACAAGGTGCTGCCGCTCCTCCCGGACGATATACGCGTGATCGCGCCGGATTTGCGCGGCCATGGCGACTCTTCGTCGCCGGACGGTACGTATACGATGGAAGTGTTCGCCGCGGACATCGTTCAGCTGATCGGCAAGCTGGATGCCGGCAAAGCGATCGTGCTCGGACATTCCCTTGGCGGCTACGTTACTCTGGCGCTGGCGGACAAGCAGCCTGAGCTGCTGAAGGCGTTCGGTCTTATTCACTCGACCGGATTTCCGGACAGCGAGGAGGGCAAGGCGGGCCGGTTGAAAGGAATTCAGACGATTCAGGAAAAAGGGCTGCCGGCGTTCATCGAAGGCCTGATTCCGAAGCTGTTCGCTCCGGCTCATTTGGAGTCGATGCCTGAGGCGGTGCAGGAAGCCAAGCGTATCGGGCTCAGCACGAGTCCCCAAGGAGCTATGGCTACGCTGGAAGGGATGCGTACCCGTCCAGACCGCAATGACGTGCTGAAGCAGGCGAAGCAGCCGGTGCTGCTCGTCGCGGGCGAGCACGATCAGATCATCCCTGCAGAGCGTACCTTTGTCGTCGACGGCGGCAGCGTGTCGCAGCGGAAGATCGACGAGGTCGGTCATATGAGCATGATGGAGAACCCGAAGGCGCTGGCGGATGCTATTGTTGCGTTTGTGCGTAGTTTGGGGTAAAACCGGTAGTCACCGGAACAACGGTAACGTACATGATGACGCAGCAGGCAGGACGAGGCTGACGGTAAAGGGTTTAAGAGGAGCCGGAGGATCGGCTCCTTTTTGTTTGTCTTCGACTCCTGAAGGAGTCGTTTTTTGTTAATGCTATACAAATATCCCAGAACCAGATATTATATTTACCGTATATATCCAAGGAACGAGGAGCTGACGATTGGCGGGGTTCGTCAAGAACCGGCACGCCAATATGGATGAAGGGGTATGATCGATGCTGACGGCAGATGAACCATTGGAGAAAATTCATGAAATCATTTATCGCAATTTACATGATACGTTAAGGCTGCTGAACAAAAGGCTTCATCTCAAAATGTACGCGGTGCTGTACGACGAGAACGATTCTTATCGGGACACAATTCGTGTGAGGAAGACCGTGTCGGATTCCAATCAAACCGGGTATAACGTCAACCAAGAAAGCATTGAAGACTTTGCTCACATGTTTCGGGAGCTGTCGATAGAGAACAAATATGAGAAGGATGCAGCTGCGCTCCGTTCGGGGATTAAAGATTTGCTCAATCAGGAGAAAGGAATGTACCGTTCCAAGACGCAGGAGCCGGACGAGAACGAAGGGGCGGCCGGTGAGCGGGAAACAAAGGACAAGGGATCTGCCAAATCGAATGATTTTACGATTTTTTATGCTAGTGAAGTTGAACTGAGAAGCATTGAAAATGCTGGTTTCGCCATTTATGTACTGGAAATTCGTAATTTGGATGAGATGTCCGTAGGGTTATTTTACAGACAGCCTCAGTTTTCATTTTTGCGCATGCTCCTGGATTATTTCTTTATTGACTACTTTAAGAAAAACTTTCAAACAAAATATAACGAGAATCATACTCAATTCGCACGGAGAATGTCTCGTATGTTCATGGGCAAGCTGAACAACTTTCTCCAAGACGGTTGTATCCTTGCTGAATCCGGGTCCTTTGACAATGCTATTAATCCCGCTTATTACATTCATGATTTGCAGGAAAAAATCGACGATATCTCCACCCAGACCTACGAGGGAAGTTCTCCTTTCGGAAGCATTGTTTTTTGCCAGCGGAATCTCATTACGGAGAAAGGGCAGCAGCGAATCCAGTTCGCTATCAAATTTATCGATGAAGATAAGATTAAACTGGAGGATGCCAAACGGATCCGGAAGCTGCTTGAGTTAACAGATGCGAAGAAAGAGTTGTATTTAATTGCGGACCATCAGTTTGTGTACGGATTGGGTAAAGTGGACTGGGGAAAAATGAAGGAACATTTGACTTTACGAGTCGAATTCAGGGGCTTATCGCACTATGAGCTTCAGCTTATTCGATTGGATGAAAGCTACCAGAAAAATGGATATGTTTTATTTGATGGAGATAACAAGATTTATCAGACGCAGGCACTACTGAAGGCCGATTGCTTGTTAGCTGTTTCTTTTAAAAACCCTAGGCTTGGAGAGGACGGCTATTCACCGCAAAAGCTTCGCAATCTGCTGCGTTCCCAGTTTTTTGACGGCAAGCAGAGTATGGATAGCGATAGAGCCATTGACAAGCTGGAAAACATTATTCGAAGGCCAAGGAGCAGAAACACGGGACGATGGTCGTCATTACAGAGGAAGTGGTGGCACGCTCCGAGCTAGGTACATTGAAAAAACAATCCACACTTATCGAGCCTGGGGAAATTCATGCGGATTACATCAAGCATCTTACATCTATCGATGGCGCCATTTATTTTGACGTTCATGGGGCTTGCCACGGTATCGGGGTCATTTTGGACGGAATTGCCGCTCCAGGTTACGGGGACGCAAGTCGCGGGGCGCGGTTTAATTCGGCACACCGTTATTTGGCCAAGTTGAAAAGCCTGGAGGAACCTGTTCCTTGTGTCATCGCAATCATTTCCGAGGATGGCATGGTGAATTTGATTCCGGAGCTGGACAACGAGGATAAAATATTTGAGTTGGTTCAGGAAATTATCGATATTATTAATAAACAGGACAAGTCTTCAGAAATCGAGCTATCTTTGAAGGAGAAAGAACTGCAAGGTTTTGAAGCGGTGGATTATCATCTATATTTCAAAATTGCTAGAGCTTTTTTTCGTAAGAAAATATACGCCAAATCTGTGGAATATTGTGAATTGGCATTCCGATGTGCCGGGGAGCAGCATTTTGTATTGGCGGAATACCATAATCTCCAGGGAGATTGTCATTATTTTCTTGATACACCAGAACATTTTGAAGAAGCGATTTTTTGTTACCAGCAAGCAGTGCATTTAACGAAGAAGCCGGAAGAATTGTTTACTTATTATAAGAATTTAGGTTATGCACATAATGCGCTCCGGAATTTGTACGCCAAAAGCGATAAGGACAAGTATGTAAACGCAATGAATCAGGTAATTCAAGCTATAAATACCGCTGAGGAAATTGCTGTGGAACACGACCTTGGTACGTTATCAGCCTATTGCTTTAATATTCGAGGGCTGAGTCAGGATTTATTGGGTAGAGAAACGGCTATTAAGGATACGAAGCGCCAACACCGGTTAAAGGCTATTGAAGATTACTCCAAGGCTATTGAACTTATTGGGGATAATAGTGTCTATTATTGGAATCGTGCCTTAACTTTTCAACAATTGAGTATGAATAAAGATGCAATCGATGATTTCATTCAGGCTGAGTTTTTGTCTACCGATCAAAAGTATTTAGAGGCAATTGATGACTTGCTGAAAAAAAATCACGATTTGTGGCCACAGGCAGTTAAGTTTTATCATGAACATAAAGAGCAGTATGATGAACGTGCGGAGCTGGCTGAGCTGATAGGAAATTATGAGCAGAGCCTGAAGGAGCAAAACCAAGAGGTTCCTGAGGTTGCTCCCGCTAAGGAAGAACCATAATATTTCGCTAAGAAGCAGAGAAGCTTCGGCTCTCTGCTTCTTTGATGTGCACGATTAGAAGGATCGCGTCAAACAATCGTCCTCAGCTACCGCTCCCTGTACTCCCGCGGCGTCATGCCCTCCAGCCGCTTGAAGACACGGGCGAAGTAGCCCGCATCCTCGAAGCCGACATATCCCGCGATCCAATCGATGGAGGCGCGCTCTTTTTGCAGCGCATGCTTAGCTTCCGTAACCCGCTGTTTATTCAGATAATCGGTCAGTGTCAACTTGGTTTCCTTCTTAAACTGCCGGGACAAGTGGGATGGATGAACATGACAGCGGGCGGCTAACCATTTTAAATCCAAAGGCTTTCGGTAATGGACACCGAGATACTGCATCGCTTGTTGAACGAGAGGGGAATAGCCGCCGACGGAGCGTTCCTTGACCAAATCGCAATACGCTTCATGCATGGTGGCACTTAAGGCGGCAAGGGTGCCGATATTGTCGGATCGTTCGATTTGCTTCGAAAATTTCTCGGACAACCGGTGAATGTAGTAAGGGGGCACATTCCCGTTCCTGGCCGCCACACGTAACAGTGTGTTCAAGACGATCAGCATATTGCGGAATGCCCGGATCGGCTGATTCGGCAATCGTTCGGAGAAGTCATATAAGTTTTTGGCATACTTGCTCCTCTCTCTCACTTGTTGCTTATCCCCTTTTTGTACAGCATGCATCATCTCATTCTCCAGCTTGTACCTAAGCTCTATGAGCTCTGCGTTGTTCCCGCCAGCCTGCGACAACAGCAGGTTTGCCGGATGGGCAGTGTCTTTAGTCCGGGATCCAGTCGCATCCTCGTCCGCCGCCTCTACATAACGGAGCTGGGCATGCCGAATCGAGTCAGCCTGCTTCAGGATACTTGCGATACTCTGAATTTTGGCGCTGCTGATCAGCTTCAAATGTCGGTAGTAATCCTGCAGCTGGGCAAATTGGCTCGCATTTCCTTGCAATCGGCTATCGATCGGATGAAGGTCCGGGATTTGCTTCAAGAAGGGGCCAATGCACACGATCCGATCCGGCTCTCCTTCGTTTCGATATAAAGCCGATACATACGAAAGCCCCCATGCATTGGTATACAAGCAGCAGGAATCCGGGCTCTGCAACGTTTCCGCACAGAGCCTGCGAAAGTCTTGGCCCTGTCCGTTCAGCAGCATATCCGGGAGCCCATCACGTTCATGCAGCAAAAGGATAGCTCCGTTCGAATCCAAAAGTACCGTATTCATATCGAGAATATGAAACAAGGTCATGGTGGTATTTGCGGCTTGGAGCGGGAGGGTCACAAGCGTTCACTCCTTTTTCATCATGTATATAAAATCCTGATTATGCTAATTGCGTCCTTCTTGTTTGCGTTCAATCCCAGTATAATCGGTCATGTAACCACTTACAAGCTGGTATGATATTGGAAATAGGGAGTGCTGCAACCATGCTGTATCCGATTGTAACCGAATCCAGAGCAATAATTGATTTGAATGGCATTTGGAATTTCAAGCTGGACACAGGAAACGGCTTCGAGCATCAGTGGTACGCCGCCAAGCTTACGGAAACGATACCGATGACGGTCCCATCCTCTTATAATGATCTGGGGGTGACGTCCGAGATCCGCAATCATGTAGGCTGGGTTTGGTATGAAAGGGAGTTTCACGTACCGGGTTTATTTCATTCTGAGCGCATGGTGCTGCGTTTCGGCTCGGCAACGCATACCGCGAAGGTATATGTGAATGGTCAGCTCGTCATGGAGCACCAAGGAGGCTTTACGCCTTTTGAAACGGAAATCAACGGCTTCCTGGTCCAAGGTAAAAACCGTTTAACCGTAGCTGTAAACAACATTGTGGACGAAACGACGCTCCCGATAGGGAATTATATTGAAAAAGACGTTCCGGGCTTGGGGAAGGTGAAGCGTAATCATCCGAACTTTGACTTCTTTAATTACGGAGGGCTGCACCGGCCCGTCAAAATTTATACGACTCCACAAACCTACATCCGAGATATAACCATCGTGACGGATTTGGATGAACTGACCCGATATGTCCATTATGAAGTGGACATGGCCGGAGAGGGCGAGGTGGAAGTCACGGTTCTGGATGAAGACGGCCGCTCCGTTGCCTTCATGAAAGGGCCGCAAGGTACAATCCGTATGGACCATGCCGTCCTGTGGGAGCCGTTGAACGCTTATATGTATTCGTTGAAGGTAGATGTGGTCCGGGGAGTAACGACCATCGATACGTATGAGCAGCCTTTCGGGGTCAGGAAGGTGGAGGTGAGGGACGGGAAATTTCTCATCAATGGGAAGCCTTTTTATTTCAAGGGCTTCGGCAAGCATGAGGATGCTCCGATCCACGGGCGGGGACTGGATGAAGCGGTGAATGTCATCGATTTTCGGCTGATGAAATGGATTGGCGCCAATTCATTTCGCACCTCCCATTATCCCTATTCAGAGGAGCTCATGCGGCTGGCAGACCGGGAGGGCTTCGTCGTCATCGATGAAGTGCCGGCTGTAGGGCTGCATCTGAACTTTATGGCTGCCTTGTTCGGCGGCGCGCCGAGGAGGAAAACCTGGGAAGAGCTGAAAACACAGGAGTCTCATCGGACGGTGATCGAGGAGCTTATTGCAAGGGATAAAAATCATCCATGTGTCGTCATGTGGTCCATTGCGAATGAACCGGCATCCGAGGAAGAGGGAGCCTACGAATATTTCGAGCCGCTGGTGCAGACTGCAAAGCGCTCCGATCCGCAGCATAGGCCTGTCACGATTGTCACCTATATCAAGTCGACACCGGAAGCGTGCAAGGTTGCCGAGCTCGTTGATGTGCTTGCTCTCAATCGGTATTACGGCTGGTATGTCGACGGTGGCGATTGGGAGGCTGCGCAGGCGAAGCTTCGTCAGGAGCTCGATGGGTGGCTCAAGCGCTGTCCGGGCAAGCCGATCATGATGACTGAATATGGTGCCGATACGATTGCAGGCTTACATGATGTCGACCCGCTTATGTTCACCGAGGAATTTCAAGTGGAGTACCTGCGCGCCAATCATGAAATATTCGATCGGTGCAGTCATTTTGTTGGAGAGCAGGTTTGGAATTTTGCCGATTTCAATACGAGCCAGGGGATTATTCGGGTACAAGGGAACAAGAAGGGAATTTTCACCAGGGATCGGAAACCGAAGTATGCCGCCCATGAGCTGCGCAAAAGATGGCTGTCCATTCCGGACTTCGGATACAAGCAGTGAACGAAGAATTGGATGAATAAAGCGGATGACATCCAAATAAATGGAAAAAAACACTGACATAGGGCTGTCAGTGTTTTTTGTGTATTTTAGTATGAAAAGATGCGTGAGGAGAGTGGATTTTAATGAAGAAACAGGTTTGGATTGTGCTTACGGATGGTTTTGCAGATTGGGAGGCCAGCTACATTAGTCCGGAGCTCAATAAGCCGGAAGCCGGATATCAGGTGCGGACGATCGCACTGGATAAAGCCGTGAAAACATCGATGGGCGGCTTCGACGTTCTTCCTCATCATACATGGGCCGAGGCTTGTGAGAAGGGGAACGACCCGGCTATGGTCATCCTTCCCGGAGGAACAAGCTGGCTTGCCGAAGTTAATGTGCCGATTCGTGAGCTGGTCCGCCATTGCTTCCAGCGCGGGATTCCTGTTGCGGCGATTTGCGATGCGACTACATTTCTCGCGAAACACGGATTCCTCGAAAACCATAAGCATACCGGCAATACACTAGGCTATCTAAAGCAAGGCGCCCCGGAATATCGCGGGGAACGCCTCTATGTGGAAGCACAGTCTGTCTGCGACGGAAATCTCATAACCGCAAACGGCAGCGCCGCGGTCGAATTCGCAAGAGATATATTGAAAAAACTGGGTGTGCTGGAGGGCGAGGCTCTCGAACAATGGTTCCATATCGCTAAGCATGGCTTTCTTTCCGCTTAAACGGCGGAAGGACGGGCCCAGGCGGTTTCCTTGTTCCTCGGTCTCGCCCTCGCGAAAGCCAGCTCAGTCATACTCGCATCGGTGTGGCGCTGCATACCGACGATCGAACACTTACCAATGCTCGAATCCGGCGCCGCCGCATCCTCAATATCCATCCGTCGGATTGCCCAGCCGATCCGCTTTGGCGGCACCCTGCCGGGCTTCCGGGGTTCCCATATGCCCGGATGCGGCCTGCTCCTTCACCTTCGCGAGACCTTCGGCAACTCTGCGGCCGTATTCGGCGTCCGCTTGGGTGAAGTAGTGAAGCATCTGTTCCTGGATGCCAGGCTTGCACAGGTGCAGGTTGGCCGCGAGGTTAGCGACCAGCTCGTCGCGCTCCCAATCCTCGAAGCTTCGGTACGTTTCACCAGCCTGCTTGAAATCGTTGGTCCGCTCGAGCTTTTGTCTGACCAGACGGGCGTTATAAGCCGGCTCATGCTCTTTGCCGGAGCGCTGTGCTTCCTGCAAGCCTCCGAGGGAGGAAGGCTCGTAGTTTACATGGGGACTTTGTCCGGGAGCGCGATCGACGAAGAAGGCCATCTGCCCGTCCCGCTGGTTCGTAGCGACATGCTTCTTGGGGGCATTGATGGGAAGCTGCAAATAATTCGTGCCGACGCGGTAGCGCTGGGTGTCCGAATAGGAAAAGGTGCGGCCCTGCAGCAGCTTGTCGTCGGAGAAGTCGAGGCCGTCCACAAGCACGCCGGTACCGAAGGCGGCTTGCTCGACTTCGGCAAAATAATTTTCCGGATTTTTATTGAGCACCATTTTGCCAACCGGCAGGAAAGGGAATTGTTGATGGTCCCAGAGCTTGGTCGGGTCCAACGGATCGTAGTCAAGCTCAGGATGCTCGTCGTCACTCATGATCTGTACGCAGAGCTCCCATTCCGGATAATCGCCGCGCTCAATCGCTTCATACAGATCCTGGGTGGCATGGCTGTAGTTTGTGCCTTGAATCGTATCGGCTTCCTTCTGGGTGAGATTGCGTATTTTTTGCTTGATAGGCTCCCAATGGTATTTCACCAGTACGGCCTTCCCCTCCGCATTGACCCATTTGTACGTATTTACGCCGGACCCCTGCATTTCCCTGTAATTGGCCGGGATGCCCCAGGGAGAGAACAGGAAGGTAATCATATGCGTCGCTTCCGGAGAATTGGACACGAAATCGAACATCCGCTCCGGGTTCGACAGGTTCGTCACCGGGTCCGGCTTGAACGCATGGACCATGTCCGGAAATTTCAGCGGATCGCGAATAAAAAATATTTTCAGATTGTTGCCCACCAAATCCCAGTTGCCATCCTCTGTATAAAATTTGACGGCAAATCCGCGCGGGTCGCGAAGCGTCTCCGGGGAATGCGCACTGTGGACGACCGTCGAGAACCGCACGAACACCGGCGTCTGCTTGCCGGCTTGCTGGAACAGCTTGGCGCGGGTGTACTTCGACACGGGCTCTTCTCCGACCTTGCCGTAGGCCTCGAAATAGCCATGGGCACCGGCTCCCCGGGCATGGACGACCCGCTCGGGGATCCGCTCCCGATCGAAATGCGATATTTTCTCGATATAATGATAGTTTTCCAGCGTGGAAGGGCCGCGGCTGCCGACGGTGCGAATGTTCTGATTGTCCTGAATCGGATGCCCCTGACGGTCGGTTAAAGTGATTTCGGTCTCGCCCTCTGAGAACCGCTGGTCCTGCGGGCCGCCGCTTTGGGTGACGGATGTTCCTGCATTTAAATTATCGGGTGTCATCTTCCTGCACTCCTGTCCTAAAATTTACCTGTGTATTATTTTCCGTACACGGGCTGAATATGTAAGGGATCTCACAAAATCTGCTTTGGCAAATGGGCAAGCTTGAAATTGACAATTAGGGTGTCCAACCCATATGATATAAAAAAACGTGCTATAGCACGTAAATGCTGACAGCATCTATTCGGCAGGGGAGTGCAGGAATCGCATGGATACGAGACATGTGTATGAGGAAGCATTAGGCCGCATAATTAACCATACCAGTCTGGTTTTGGCACGCAACTTTCAGAAAAGTCTGGAGCCCTTTGATATTACCCTGGAACAATGGGGTCTGCTCAATGTGCTGTGGGTCCAGGACGGATTAACACTGAAGGACTTGTCCGACAAGGTCAACAAAGATCATACGAATCTCTCCAGAATCGTAGACAAGCTGGTGAAAAAGGGCCTCCTGGAACGCACCGCCCATCCGGAGGACCGCAGAGCATGGCTCTTGTATGTAACAGGGAAGGGAATCGAGCTGCAGGAGGCCATCGTTCCTGTAGCGGAACAAGTCATAGAGCAGGAGGTTCAAGGCATATCTTTGGAGGAGCAGGAGCTGCTTCGCAGATTGCTTCGCCGTATGTGCCACAATGTGCAAGCGTAAGGCGGCAGAGCGGAGACGGGACGGCCAGTACCGGTCCCTTTTCGTTCGCTCATATAGGTGCTATACCACGTAAATAATCTCCCGGTTGGGGATATTAGAAAAAGGAGGGTGTACGAATGACAAGTACGACACAAGCACAAGTTCAAGCAGGACACGAGCCATTGTGGACAGCGCCGTTTATTTTGCTATCGTTATCCAATTTCTTTGTGTTTCTTGGTTTTCAGATGCTGCTGCCTACCGTCCCGTTATTCGTCTCGGAGCATGGCGGAAGCAGCACGCAGGTCGGGCTGGTCATCGGACTCTTGACTCTGTCTGCAGTGCTGATTCGCCCGATTGCAGGGGCTTTCCTCGACAAATGGGGGCGCAAGCTCATTCTGGCAATCGGGATTGCCATCTGCCTGCTGGCGATGGGCGGTTATTTGATCGCAGCCACCGTATTCCTGATGCTGATGATCCGCTTTATACACGGCATAGGCTGGGGCATCGCAACGACGACGTTCGGCGTGATCGCATCCGATATCGTGCCTGCTTCCCGAAGAGGGGAAGGGATGGGCTATTTCGGATTGGGCTCGACGCTGGCCATGGCGGTAGGTCCTTTTGCGGGGCTATGGCTGCTGAAGCAATATGGATTTACCTTTCTGTTCGCGGCAACGCTCCTCAGCACCCTGTTCGCTTTGATCGGGATGCAGTTTATCAAGCTGCGCTCCCGGATCGAGGAGGCTCCGAAGCGCGAGGCCGCCTCCTTTTGGTCGAGGATTGTAGACAAATCCGCTTTGTTTCCTTCCTTGCTCGCTCTGCTGCTGGGTGGTACCTACGGCGGATTGGTCAGCTTCATTACGCTGTTCGGCAACGAAGCGGGAATCGAGAACATCGGATGGTTCTTCTTGTTCAACGCGGCGAGCATTTTTGTCGTTCGTCCTATTTCCGGCAAGCTATTTGACCGCAAGGGTCATATCTGGGTGCTGTTCCCGGGGGCCTTATTCTGTATTGCAGGGCTGATTCTGACCTCTTACGCTTCTTCTACCTGGACGCTGGTCGCTGCCGCGATCCTGTACGGTATTGGCTTTGGCTCCATCCAGCCTTCGATCCAGGCGTGGGTGATCAGCAGATCGGCACCGAATCGGAGAGGAGCAGCCAATGCTACCTTTTATTCGGCCTTCGATATCGGGATCGGAGGCGGCGGCATGCTGCTTGGGCTGGTAGCCCAAGGAAGCAGCTACGCTCAAATGTACCGGTATTCATCGCTTATTCTTGTCGCGTATCTGGTTCTGTATTTCTTCTATATCGCCGCACGGAAGGAAGCCAGTACGTCGAATGCCAGTTAAGGATGGCATAGCTGCGATGAAAAAAATGATGATTAGGTAACCATGAAGCTTGGCGTGGACCATTATTATGCCACGAGTGATCCGGGGACGTTTAATAAACTGGCTGGCTCGTTTGACCCCATTGTAAATACCGTAAGTGCAAAGATCGATATGAGTGCATACCTTTCATTGATGGCGCTGGACGGTACACTAGTCAATTCGGTGCGCCATCGGAGCCGTTGTCGGTTAATGTATTCTCGTTGAATGAATAATCATTAATCTTAGCAACAATTTTAGGGCACGCCTACATAGGTGTGCCTCTTTATTTGGATGAGGAAAATCTGCAAGCTGCAAATCGACTTACTTAGGAACAACCTTTGTTGCGGCAGTGGGTGGGTTGTTTATATGAGAGAGGGGAGAGGGTACACCATACGTTGTATTCGAGGGCTTGCTTTCACTGATATGATGAAAGGTTCATTTTTTGGCGGCTGATGAGAAATAATACGGTTGCGGTTCTATGAAAAGTCAAAATTTTTGATAATGTGATCAAAATAGCGTTAAATAAGGCACCCCTCTTTTCTTTATAATTAAGTCAATAATAACGAAGTCGAGGTGAGTGCAACATGAATTCCAACTCCACTGCTGCTGTGGCTGACAAAAAGATAACGAAGCCGCGCAAAAGCAGCTTGCAGCGTAAAGAAACGTTAGCCGGTTTCATATTCGTGAGCCCGATGCTGATCGGAGTCACCATATTTGTACTGATTCCTATTATCGCCACGTTCGTCCTGAGCTTCTCGGATTGGAACTTTATTATGGGCTTTAACGGGTTCAAATGGGGCGGGCTGGACAATTATCAGAAGCTGTTTCATGATCCGCAGTTTCTGAAGTCACTCCGCAACAACGCCATATTTTTATTGACGGTTCCCGTTTATTTGATCATTTCGATCGTGCTCGCGATTTTAATTGACAAGCACGTCTATTTTAAAAGCTTTTTCAAAGTCGCGTATTTCATGCCTTACATCTCCAGCGTGGTAGCTGTTGCTATCGTATGGCAAGTGTTGTTTCACCCGTCCGCGGGACCGGTAAACCAGTTTCTGATGTCGCTGGGTGTGTCCAATCCGCCGAAATGGATTGCCGACCCGGATTATGCGCTCATCTCCGTCATGATGATTTCGGTCTGGATTTCCATCGGATTTAACTTGATCGTCTATATCGCGGCGCTGCAATCCATTCCTAAAGATTTGTACGAAGCGGCCGACATTGACGGTGCGAACGGCTGGGTTAAATTCAAAAGCATCACGCTTCCGATGCTGTCGCCAACGACCTTCTTCCTGATGATTACCGGCTTTATTTCGACCTTTAAAGTATTTGAATTGATTGCGGTGTTAACACAGGGCGGACCTGTAGGATCGACAAGCATGCTCGTGTGGTATTTGTACGATACGGCGTTTACGAATTTGAAGCTTGGCTACGCGTCTTCCATGTCCACGGTGCTGTTCCTGCTCGTATTGCTGATTACAGCTCTGCAATGGCTTGGCCAGAAAAAATGGGTAAACTATTAATTTAAGCCCAGATTACGTAAGGAAATGAGGGGATAATGCCATGAGTACGAAGGAACTGAAGGAACCGCTTAGTCTAAGAAAAACGATCGTAACTATCATCCTGTTTGCTGTCAGTATTTTGTTCCTGATGCCGTTTATATGGATGCTGTCCGCATCCTTCAAAATCGAAAATGATGTGTTTAACTATCCGATCGAGTGGATTCCAACGCATTGGAATGCGATTGCGAACTACAAAGAGGTATGGATGGGGAAATTTCCATTCTACGTTTACTATTGGAACTCTATCAAAATTACGGTTGTCACAACGGCTATTTCCGTAATTATCTCGGCTATGGCCGCTTACGGCTTCTCCAAAATTCAATTTGCCGCAAGCAAATGGCTGTTCCTGATCGTATTGACGACGTATATGGTGCCAGGTCAAGCCACATTGGTTCCGCAATTTATTTTGTACCGCTACATTGGGCTGTTCGACAACCATATCGGCTTGATTCTGATCGGCAGCTTCAGCGTATTGGGAACGTTCATGCTGCGCCAGTTTTTCATGGGCATTCATAATGAATTTATTGAATCCGCCAAAATTGACGGTGCCGGCCACTTCCGTATTTTCTGGTCGATCATTCTGCCGCTGGCTCGTCCATCGATTGCAACCTACGGGATTCTTCGCTTTATCTGGACCTGGAACGACTATCAGAATCCGTTGATTTTCCTGCGGACCGATAAGCTGTACACGATTCAATTGGCGATGCAAAAATTTACGTCTCTAAGCGGTGAGTTTTACTCGCTCATTATGGCTGCAGCCGTCTCTGCAATCCTTCCGCTGCTCATTATTTTCATTATTGGACAGAAGAGCGTTATTGAAGGGATTGCTACGGGCGGGGTCAAAGGATAATAAAAAAGTCAAAAAAATTCAAAAAAAGTCAATTTACGCGCATGGTTCTGCAGCAGGCAATTGATACAATTTGTTTGAAAGCGTTTTTCATAAAAAAGAGCAGTACACTTGAGGAGGGTTTTTAGACCATGAACAAGAAGAAATTGGGCGCAGGTATTGTCAGCGGTGTGATGTTAGCAGGCTTGTTGGCGGGCTGTGGCGGTGGAGCGGCAACAGAGCAAGGCAAGGACAACGCTTCCGGCTCTGCAGCTGGCGGTAAAACAACAGAGCTTCGTTTCTATACTTATGGTACGGAAAGTGCTTATAGCTGGAAAAAGACGGTTGCAGCCTATGAGGAAAAAAATCCGGGCGTTAAAATCAATGTCATCGGCTTGAGTGAAAAAGGCGACACGCAGGAATCGTTGAAAAAGCTTGACCTTGCGGCAGCTTCCGGCGAAGACATGGACATCCTGATGTTCAGTGACGCAGCAAGCTATGCACAGCGTGTATCCCTTGGTATGGTAGCGCCAATCGACGATTATATTAACAAGGACGGCTACAAGGTTGGCGAAGAGTACAAGGTTGACACGAAGCTGAATGGCAAGTATTACGCGCTTCCTGGTAAATTCAATCCATGGTACGTTCTGTTGAACAAGGATCAGCTGGATGCAGCCGGTCTGAAGGTGCCTACGGACTGGACTTGGGACGATTTCGCGGACTACGCCAAGAAGCTGAGCAAAGGCGACGGAGCGAACAAAGTATACGGTACGTATTTCCACGGTCCTCAAAACGGCGGCTGGCTTGATTATGTAAAGCTGGCAATGGCGAACCAAGCGGAAAACCCTGAGTTCATCAAAGCCGACGGCTCTTCCAACATGGATAGCCCGCTGTTCAAAAAATCGTTGGAGCTGCGCGTGAAAATGGAGAAGGAAGACAAATCGGCCGTTCCTTACTCCGATATGCTTTCCCAAAAGCTGAACTATCGTACGCAATTCTACAATCAAAAAGCGTCTATGATTCTGATCGGCAGCTGGATGAACTCCGAGCTGGGCGGTACGGAGCAAACACCTTTGAACTTCAACATCGCTGTTGCACCATATCCTAAAAACGCTGCTGGCGACAAAGGCGGATATGCTACGGTAACAACCGACTATATGGCCGTTGCTGCAAATTCCAAGCATAAAGACGAAGCTTATAAATTCATTCGTTGGCTGACTACGGACGGCGCTTTGGTTCAAGGGAAAAACATTCCTTCGTGGAGCAAAGTGAAATCCGAGGATTTGGGTAAAATTATCGATACGATCCTGAGCAGCACCAAAAACCCGGAGAAGGTGGATAAAGATTCTCTGAACCGTGTTATGGCCAATTCCAAAGCATCCGCTATCGTACCTCCGGTTTCTTACCAAGCGGAAGTATACAAAGCGGTGAACGAAGAGTTCGAGAAGCTGATCTTGGGTAAACAAGATATCGACGCTACCGTGAAAGCATCGCAGGATCGTGTAGCTCAAATTATTGCTTCGAACAAGAAATAATTTGGTATAATAAGCAGTACAGCCTCAAAGAGGGGGAAGGGTTAAGCCTACCCCTCTCTTTTGCGTTCAGACTATGCTCTACCAGTGTCTTCGCTTGAGGAAATTGTCGTCAGGTCAGGAGGCGGTTCCACTGCAATCCCCGTTCCGTAAATGGTTTTCGTCACGTTCTTTTCGTTATAAATTAATGATGGCCTCCATCATATGTATTCTCATTCCGGCTTGTATCACGTTGGCCGTCTACAATTACTTAACGCAGGATGCGGTCAAGGAACAGGCGGTATCCAACTCCCAGGAATCAATGATGCTTGTAAACAACTATGTCACGAACTCGTTCAAATATATGCTCAATGTGGCCAATACGATTCAGATGGACCCGGAGCTGGAATCGATCTTCAAAGCGAATGTTGCCGGTAAGCGGTATACGGGACCTACAGCAGAGTATGATGAATTCGCCGATAAAAATAAAATTATTAAGCAAATTGACAATATCACGATAGCTGGAGAAAAAGTAAACGTAACGATTTTATTATCGAACGGTTCGTATTACGCCAACTACGAGATTGATGAATATAATCCCCTGAACCTTATGAATGAGCCGTGGTTTAATCAGCTGAAGGACTTGTACGGCTTTCAATCGTATTGGGTGGGTACGACACCAACGGTATTTAAAACCCAAAAGCTGAACAACCCTTACCAAATGTCGGTGGTCCGCACGCTTCGCTGGGAAGGGTCGACGATCTACGGCTTCATTATGGTGACAGTCATGGAGAACCAGATCAATCAGAATTTCGAGCGGCTTGCCAACAACCAGGAGTTTATGATTTTGGATAGCCATCAGAAGGTTATTTCGAGCAATGATGTCACCAAGATCGGAACCAAGTTCACGTACGCCGATGTGAGCTCTCAGGCCGAACCCATCTCCTCGGAGATTGTCCAGGTGGACCACGAGGATTATTTGATTACGCAGAAGCTGATGCCTCTGACGGGCTGGAAGCTGGTATCCTTGACGCCCTATAAAAAGGCGATATTTAAAATCAGCGGTATTTTCAATAAAGTATTCGTGTTCCAAATCGTGTCCTTCATCGTATTCCTGCTGCTGCTATTATACTTGCTCGGCACGTTTACGAGGCCGCTCGTCCGTCTGGGGAAAGTCGCGCTGACTGTGCAGCGGGGCGACCTGGAGACGCGCTCCCATATTCGCGGGGAGGATGAAATCGGCCGTCTCGGCTATTTATTCGATCAGATGCTTGACCGGATCAAGGAGATGATCGCCGAGGTGTCCGAGACGCAGGCGCGCAAGCGGCAGGCGGAGCTGGACATGCTGCAGGCGCAGATCAATCCTCATTTTTTGTTCAACGTGCTGAACTCGATCCGGATGAAGGTGATGTTTCGCGGGGATAAAGAAAGCGCCGAAATGATCGGATCGTTATCCAAGCTGCTGCGGATGACGATTAATAAGGATAAGGGAACGATCACTCTCCACGAGGAAGTGGAAATAGTGATGGATTACATGCAGCTGATGAACATGCGTCAGAAAGAAAAGGTGCAGCTGAAGATCGATGTATCGACGGACGCCTTTTTGAAAAAGGTGCCGCGATTTTTTTTGCAGCCCATCATTGAGAATGCATTGATCCACGGCTTGAATCAATCTGCGGGCACGATAACGGTCGAGGCTTGGATGGAAGCGCAGAAGCTGATCGTGGCTGTCGAGGACAACGGGACCGGCATGGCGGAAGAGACGATCGCGCGTCTCCGCCGGCGGCTGACATCGGGAGAGGATAGGGGGGAGCGGGGCGTGGACTCGCGCAAAGGCTTTTCAAGCATAGGCTTGTCGAACGTCAATGAACGGATGCGGATGACCTACGGCGATGCTTTTTATATGGAGATAGACAGTGAACCGGGGAGGGGCACTCGGGTAACGATGCACATTCCCGCTGCGGAGGTGGATTCCGAACATGTATAAAGTGATGCTGGTCGATGACGATTATCCGGTGCTGGAGTTTTTATCCGCTGCCATACCGTGGGAGCAGTACGGCTTGCAGCTGCAGGGCACGCATGAGAACGGCGCGGTAGCCCTTGAACAGGCCGAGGCGGGAATGCCGGATATTCTCATTACGGATATCGGAATGCCGAAGATGAACGGATTGGAGCTCATTGCAGCATTAAGAGAGCGCAAGCCCAATCTGCGGGTGGCTATTTTGTCGTGCCATAATGAGTTTCATTACGCCCAGCAGGCGCTGCGGCTCAATGTGCAGGATTATGTGTTGAAGGATACACTCGATCCGGCGGATTTGGAAAAGCTGCTGGATCAGTTCAAGAAAAGCCTGGATCAGGAGGGGCAGGTGCTGACTCACCAGCATCAGCTTCAGCATATGGTGGACCGCAACAAAGAGCTGATGAAGGAGAAATTCATTCGCAAGACGATGCAGGAGCCCATCCTGGACCGGCAGGATTGGATGTCGGAGGCGCAAACCTTCGATCTGGAGCTGACGGGAAAAGCGTGCCTCCCGATCATGGGGTTTATCGACGGCTACCGTCTGGCCAAGCACCGGTTCATGTCCGACGATATTCTTCGATTCGCCATCTACAATGTCATTAATGAAATGATCGGTCAGGACGAGCTGCCTGTGGTTCATTTTGCTTACGGTACGAAGGAATCGTTTTATTTGTACCCGTTTCATGACACGCTCAAAATTAACGCCTACGATGAGGCGGCGGCGCAGATCAAGGAAATTCAAACGGCGCTGCGCAAATATTTGAAAATCTCGATGTCCTTCCTGATCGGAGACGTCTGCCATCAGCCCGAGGAGATCAAAAGCTCGCTGAACGGGCTGCTCGCCGCGAGAGTGCAGCGATTTTATATGGAGGAAGGGTCCATCGCGAAGCAGCGGGTTTACAGCGAAGGCAATATCGATCTGTTCTCCTGGTATGATCAGGCTAGCACCGAATTTCGGGAAATGATGATCGAGAAGAATACCGGGCTTATCGTGCCTACGGTCGAGCGGTGGATGGAGTTTTTGCGGGAGCATACGTTTCCGCCCGAGAAGGTCAAGGATTGGGTGCTGAAGCTGCTCCTTGATTTGAAGCTGAAGCTGCAGTCGCTGCAATATTTCCGTTCCACCTATGCGGTGGACATTCTTCACAAGGAAATTCTTGAGATCGATTCGCTGGTGGAGCTGGAGCACTGGCTGATTGACCACTTTCAGTCCGTTATTGCGTTGGCGGGGGAAATTTGGGAGCAGAGCAAGCGGTCCGAGGTGGTGGAGGCCTGCCATTATGTCTCCCTGCACCTGGACAAAAGAATCGGCCTAGAGGAGGTTGCGGACCATCTGCACTTGAACAGCAGCTATTTCAGCCGTCTGTTCAAGAAGGAGACCGGGGAGACGTTCATTGAATACGTGACCCGGATGAAGATGATCCGCGCGAAGGAGCTGCTCGATCAGACCAGCCATCCGGTCGGTAAAATTTGCGAAATGCTCGGTTACGATAATCAGAGCTATTTCATCAAAATCTTCAAATCGTCCGTCGGTTTGACGCCGGTGGAGTATAGAGGTCAAAAAACAACCTGAAACAGTAAAAATAGTAGTACGGTTTCGGTGCCGGAAATCAGTAGTATGAACGTAGAAGCAATTATCTAGAAGCATGGTGAATAAGCAGCAGCGGAGCGGGCGGAATCGTTCTTGAGAAGCAACAGGGCCCGAAGGAAGGCTTCGTCCGTGCAGCGGGTGGCATTCACGAGTCTTCTAAGTTATGCAGCGGAGGTTCATATGGATCGGAATCAGATTGCACAAATGTTAAGGGATCACGCCGACGGAGGCCGGTCTCTCCTGTTTCCTGCCGGAGATTCTGCGCAGTGGTGGAGCCGTATCGGACAAGCAGAGGCTTATCGTCCGGTACTCCATGAGATCCGGGAAGTCGCGGAAGCGCTGCTTCGTCTGCCGGCACCCGAGCTGACTTACGGCATTTTCCGTTTGTTCGGTGAGAAGGGCTCGAGATTGGAGTATGAGCGGCCTTATTTCGAGATGAGAAAGAGATTGAATACGTTCACGCTCTACGCCTTGCTGGAGCCGGAGCGTGAGGATGTAATGCAGGCATTGCAGGAGACGATCTGGGCGATTTGCAACGAATATACGTGGTGCTTGCCTGCACATGTCGGCACTACGCCGGAAACGGTAGGCGAGGCCGCCTATTCGCTTCAGGAGCCTTCAGCCGATCTGCAGGGAAACGCCTCCATGATCGATTTGTTCTCGGCGGAAACCGGCTTTGCGTTAAGCGAGATTTTGCGCTTGACCGAGCATCGGTTACCGCTGCTGCTTCGCAACCGGATTCGGCACGAGGTATACCGCCGCCTGTTCTGGCCTTATATGCACCAAGGCCCCTTCTCATGGGAAACAGCGACGCACAACTGGGCTGCGGTATGCGCAGGCTCGATCGGCTCGGCCGCGCTGCATCTGATGACGGACGAGGACGATTTGTCCGCGGTGCTGGAAAAGGTACTCCGTACGATGGATTGCTATTTGCAGGGCTTTAAGGCGGACGGGGCCACGACGGAAGGGTACGGCTACTGGTATTATGGCTTCGGCTTTTTCGTGTTTTTTGCCGACCTGTTAAAGAAACGGACCGGGGGCGCGATGAATCTGTTCTCCAATGAGCGGGTTCACCGCATCGCCCTGTTCCAGCAAAAGTGCTTTATGAGCGGGGCTTCCGTCGTCAATTTCTCCGACTCGCTGCCGGAAGCGCATATCCATATGGGGCTGACGCATTACTTGAACCGGATGTATCCCGATGTGTTCGTCCCGTCCTACTCGCTTCGGACGGGCTATACGGAGGATCATTGCAGCCGCTGGGCGACTGCGCTGCGCAATGTGCTGTGGCACCGCCCGGAGAAAGCGGCGGACGGTCAGCCTTGGGGCGAAGCGTCCTACTTTCTGGAGGATGCGCAGTGGCTTGTCTCGCGTCATAGGAATGAGCACGGCATTTACTGCTTCGCGGCCAAGGGCGGACATAACGCGGAGCCGCACAATCATAACGATGTCGGGCACTTCATTCTCCATGCCGCAGGGGATACCTTTCTTGCGGATTTAGGCAGCGGCATGTACACGCAGGATTATTTCGGCGATGCGAGGTACAGCTACCTGTGTAACGGTTCGCAGGGGCATTCGGTACCGATCGTGAATGGACGAGTCCAGCAGGAGGGAGCCCAGTGCCGCGCCCAGGCCGCTTATGCGGCTGTAAACAGGGAAACGGAACGGCTGCAGCTTGATTTTGCATCCGCCTATGGGATGAAGGAGCTGAAGCAGCTGACGCGTACCTTCCAATGGCACAAGAAGGAACAGCCGGTTTTGGAGCTGGAGGATACGTTTGTTTTCAACGAGACGCCTGATTCATTGATCGAACGGTTCATGACGATGCTGGAGCCCGATGTATCGGGCAATGACCTTGTTATTCCCGGAAGAGAGCGGCGGTTAATCATCCGCTATGATCATGAACGGCTGCAGCCCCATGTGCAGAAGCTGGAGTATGCGGACCATTTTGGCGTCCAACAGGATGTCTATGCGATAGATTTCAAAGTGCTGCAGCCTGAGAAGAGATGCAAGGTGCAGCTGGGCTTTCAATTTGAATAAAGGTTTGCATAATCAAATGGAGGAGATGGTGAGAATGAGTATTGCAAATACGAATGCTTGGGTAAACGAAGCATGGGAGCAGACTGTAAGGAAGGTGTCCCGTACAAGCAAGCGGATCGGGGCGAATTTCCCGCACGCCAGCGTGAACGGGACCTATGTGCTGGAGCCTGCCTATTGGTGGACGGCCGGCTTCTGGCCGGGGCTGCTGTGGCTGCTGTACCGGGAGACCGGGGATGAGCAGCTCCGCGGGATTGCGGAGCAGTGCGAGCAGCAGCTGGATCAGGTTGTAACGGATTATTACAAGCTGGATCATGATATCGGCTTTATGTGGACGTTGACGAGCGTAGCGCGCTACAAGCTGCTTCAGGCGGAGGATGCAAAGCGCCGCGGGCTGCTGGCGGCCAACCTGCTGGCGGCACGCTTCAACGTGAAGGGCAGCTACATCCGCGCCTGGAATCCTTGGCGCGAAGGGGAGGACAACTCCGGCGTCGCCATTATCGACTGCATGATGAACCTGCCGCTCCTGTATTGGGCAACGGAGCAAACGGGAGATCCGCGGTTCAAGCACTTGGCGATCGAGCACGCGGATACGGTGCTGAATCATTTTATCCGGCCGGACGGCTCGGTATACCATATCGTTCGCTTCGACGCACAGACGGGCGAGCGGGTGGAAGCGCTGGGCGGCCAGGGCTTCGCGCCGGAATCGGCATGGTCCCGCGGCGCCTCTTGGGCTATTTACGGGATGGCGTTAAGCTATCAATACACGGGCGACGAGCGATACTTACAGGCGGCCAAAAGGGTGGCTCACTTCTTCATCTCCCAGCTCCCGGAAGATCACGTGCCTCACTGGGATTTCCGCCTGCCGGAGAATATTACGCGCTACCGCGATACGTCAGCCGGCGCCTGCGCGGCATGCGGGCTGCTGCTGATCGCCGATCAGGTCGCGCCGGTCGAAGCCGAGAGCTACCGCAAGGCGGGGGAAGCGATTCTGCATTCGTTGTACACGAACTACGGCGCGTGGGACGACGAGAAGGAGGAGGGCCTGGTGCTGCACGGCACAAGCCATTATCCGGAAGGTAAGAACGTGGATGTGCCGCTCATTTACGGAGATTACTTCTTCGTAGAAGGACTCAGCCGGTTGAAAGGCCGGACGGAGCGTTTTTGGTAATGGGATGAAATCCCTCCGTGCTCCCATTGCATTCTTGACCATCAACAGGTAAAATTTAGGTACATGTACAAGGGAGGTGGAAATATGAGGGTACAGACGGCTCCCCGGCGGATGCAGCTTATTTTCATATTTCTGTTCTCTTCTGAAACACTAGAGCATTTAATGCTTTAGTGTTTCTTTTTTTGTTCGCAGTCTTGAAGGACGGCAGGGAGGCTTATCCTTGAGGAGGTGTACCTTTTGAAACGATACCAAAGAATTCTTATTAAGCTCAGCGGCGGAGCCGTAGCAGGGAGCAGCGAATTCGGCTTCGAGCCGGAGAGACTGGATCACATTGCGAATGAAATTTTGTCGGTGGTGCACATGGGGGTGGAGGTTTCCATCGTCATTGGAGGCGGGAATATTTTTCGCGGGAACATGGCGGAAAGCTGGGGAATCGAGAGAGCCGAGGCGGATAATATCGGCACGCTTGCGACAGTCATCAATAGCCTGATGCTGAGAGGCGTCTTAAAGGCGAAGACGACCAAGGAGGTCCGGGTGATGTCGGCCATCCCTACCACCTCTGTTGCAGAGCCATATATTCGATTAAGAGCCATGCATCACTTGGAAAAAGGGTATATTGTCCTGTTCGCCGGAGGCAACGGCCAGCCTTATGTCACGACGGATTATCCTTCCGTGCAGCGGGCGATCGAGATCAACTGCCAAGCGCTGCTCGTAGCCAAGCAAGGGGTGGAGGGCGTGCTGACCGCGGACCCCAAGGTCGACCCGAATGCGCGTAAATACAAGTCGCTTCACTATAACGACGTCATTCAGCGTAATCTGAAAGTAATGGATCAGAGTGCATTTATTCTCGCGCGCGATTACAGCTTACCGATTCATGTATTTAACTTTGACCGTCCCGGATCGATGAAGGAAATTTGCGAAGGGTATGATAACGGCACGCTGATCAGCAAGGATTCAGGTTTAGTTTGCGAGTGAGATGACGAAATGGAGAGATAACCATGTCCAATCAAAGGCTGGAAACGGATGTGTGCATCGTCGGCGGAGGGCCTGCCGGGGTTATACTGGGCGTTCTGCTAGCCCAAGCGGGAGTCAGGGTTCTTGTGCTTGAAAGCCATGAAAATTTCGACAGGGAATATCGGGGCGAAGTGCTCCAGCCTCGGTTTACCCAACTGATGGATCAGCTGGGGCTGCGTTCCTATCTGGAATCGTTCCCTTCCTCCAAAATCAGGCGGGGCTCGCTCTATTATCGGAACAAACGGCTGGGTGAATTCAGCTTCGCCAACCTTGCTCCTGACATTCCTTATGCGCTGTGGATGCCGCAGCCGATCCTGCTTCAGGCTTTATATGATAAAGGACGGGAGCTTCCGGCATTTGAAATGAAGTTTCATGCGACGGTGAAGAAGCTGCTCCGGGAAGGAGCGGCAGTTACCGGTGTGGAAGCTGAAGGCGCGGGAGGAGAACGGTTCGAGGTGCACGCCAAAGTAACCGTTGGGGCGGACGGAAGGTTCTCCGCCGTAAGGAGGCTCGGGGAGTTTCAGATGGAGTATGAGCACCATGCCGGCGACCTGGTCTGGTTCACGATTCCGCGTCCGGACGGCTGGGATGACGAGGTGCGGTTGAAGGTGAGTGACGGCCACGGATTCATCTTGCTGCCGAAATACCCGAACCATCTTCAGGTCGGTGTGGCGGTACCGCCCGGGGAATGGAAAGAAATACGGCAGCAGGGGATAGAGCCTTTTCGTCAAGAACTGATGGCTGCGAATGAAGCATTCCGCGGCTTCGCGGAATCGTTAACCGACTTTAAACCGTTCGTGCTGCTGCAGGCAACCGATTTCTATGTATCGAGGTGGGCGCAGGACGGCTGCCTGCTCGTAGGCGATGCAGCCCACTGCGCCTCCCCGGTAGGGGCCGTCGGTGTCTCGCTGTCTGTGACGACGGCTGTGGTGGCGGCTGATGTCATTTTTGAAGCGCTTCAGGATCATGATGTATCGGCCGAGCGCCTGTCCAGAGTGCAGCAGCTCCGGGACAAGGAAATACGCTCCGTCCATAAGGTGCAGGAGCGGGCAGCCAAAATGATGTTCTCTTCCTCCCCGTTTATAAAAACGGTGGCCCCCTTAATCCTTTCATTGGCTGCCAAGACGAGGCTGCTCAGCTTGATTCAGCGGAACATGCTGCTGCTGTCCGAGCCGGTAAACGTGCACGAACGATTTGTGATCAAGTGAATCATCCTAGTACCGATCCATGATCAGTTGAGTTTTCAAGGAATCCTGCGGGAGAAACCAGCCTTTGCTTTGCAGGTAGGCAATCAGCTCGTCATGCTTTTGGGAGGCGGTAGCGGCGCTGGTCGTCTTGAAGGAAATTTCGACGACGTATTCCGTGCCGGTTCCTGCGGCATCCTGGATCGGCCAAATTTCAATATAGGTTTTCATGCCGCTCCACGTACCGGTATAACGCTTGGCAAGCACAGGACCGTATACGCGCGAAGCCTTCAGCTGCGCCGTTCCCCAGCCGCTGTACAGCCATTTGTCCATTTTGCCGGGAATATTTTTGACGAGCAGGTCGCGGGAATCGCTGGCGGAAGGAAGCTCCATGCCGCTGTAGCCGGATTTGCTGCCGGTTTTATCATTGGAAATGCTGAGCGTTTGCTTCTGATAGCCCCACTCCACCTGCGCAGCGTAGTTGGTATCGCTCGAGCTGAAGCCCTGCTGGTTCGCCAAAGTCAAAGCTGCGTTAATGTCTCCATTGGCAATCGGGTAACGCTTCTTGTAAGTCAGATCAAAGTCATTCTCGCCCTCCATCTTGCGAATCCGGGGGGACCAGCCGTTCGTGTAGATATCCTGTGCGCTCGTGTCCATGAATTCGACGTTCATTTTGGTCACCGTATCCGGCATACCGAAGGTGGAACGAACGGTACTGGTCAGCTTGTTGTCCGAGCCTAACACGGCACTCGGCTGCAGCAGCAGCTTGACCTCGTAATCGGGCACCATATTGCTTGCGGCATGCACCGGTTCAGGCGCTTGAATGCTTACGGCCAGGATTGCGGCACAAACCGCTGCGCTTAACGTGCGTACCCATGTCCTTCTTGTTTTCATCATTTGACAGCTCCCTTTGGGAAGAATTGGCTTACAAGCTTGACTATAAGGAGACTATGTTTTCAAGATGTTAACCGCGTGTATTGTTATTGTAAATCGATACCAAATAATTGCATTCGATCCGCCAGAGGCTTCGAGCCAAGCAATACAATGCAATGGAATGGAAGGAAAGGAAAGCCACCCCTTATAGCGTGGCGAATGAGTCTGTCTGAAAGCATGTGGAAAAAGACACTTTCCCAGCCACCGGTTCCGTGGAGGGGAATGCGTCCCAGGCTTCGCCAAACATGGACAAACGGCCTCCCCGCCCTTGAAAAGGCGTAGAGGCCGTCGTGTCATGTCAAGAGATGAATCCGTCTATTTCGATAAGCTGCTAAGTAAATAAGAGACATGCAGTGTCAGCTGCGTTTTGGCGTAATCGGTCATTTTGCCTTTGGCCGCATCCTTGGCGATGGCCTCCAGCAGCTCCTGCAGGTGCTTGACCGCTTGATCCGTATGGCCCTTCTGCGCCTGCTTCTCGGCATTGGACAGCTTGGCTTCGGTCGAGACAGCCGCTCCGTGATTCTGGAACTGGCCGCTGCTCTCCAGCTGTGCAATCAAGGCATGAACGGCTTCAAAGCTGGTGCTGAAGGTTACCTCGAAGGAGAAGCTTTGCTCCGCTGCGTTCCCTGCGGCATCCTCGACACGGTACTGTACCGTGTGGGTGCCGAGGCCGATTTGCTTCGCCGACAGCACTTGACCCGAGGTGATCTCGGTACCGTCGAGCTGAAGCTGCTGCAGGGTGATGCCGGATACCGCATCGCTCGTCGCAAGCTCGAATTTCAAAGTCGCATCATACGTGACGCTGTGCACGGTTTGGCCGGACTCGGTCAGAACGGCCGTCGGCGCCGTTTTATCCAGACGCACCTGCACGGCTTGAGCGGCTTCTGCGTTGCCCGCCGCGTCGGTCGAATAATATTGAACGGTGTTGACGCCCTCCGAAGCAATGACGACCGGAGCGGTATAGCTCGTCCAAGCGCCTCCGTTGCTGTTGTACGACGTGGATGCGACACCGCTGCCTGCATCCGAGGCCTGCAAGATCAACGTCACATCGTCACGGTACCAGCCTGCACCGTTAGGCGTGGCGGACAGTGATGACGTCGTGACAGGAGCTGTCGTATCGGCGGAGAAGTCGCTGATCCCTCTTGGCTTCAATTGGTAGACCCCTTTGAAAATAGCAGCAACGCCGCGTACCGTGACGACCTGCCCTTCGTGGTAAGGGAACGAGTCCAACGTCAAGCCGGTACGGCCGTCGACACGGACATGATTGGTTACCGAACCGGAGGCGGTAACCAGATCGAATTCAAAGGAGCCGGCAGGGGTGGCGCTGGCCAGGTTGTGAATGGTTCCATTCGACAGCTCGACCAGCTGTCCCTGATTGTCCTCGCTTACTGCCCTTACAGGTATCACGAAAGGAAGCGCAGCCGTGCCCTTCTTGGCGATAGCTACCGGAGTAGCGAGCTCCAGCTCTGTGTTATAGTGAGCCAGCGGAGCGGATACGGAGACGACATCGCCTTGGTGAAAGCCGCTTTGGCTTTGGAACACATACACGCCGCCTGTCGCGTCCTGTAAATAAAAGGATTGTCCGCCGAACGCGCCCGGCTCGGTGGTGACGACGCCTTCTACGGTTACGAGCGTATTATCGGATTTCCCGCGCGCCTCCGCGATCGAGATTTTGTCCGGTACCGGAGGCTTGTCCTCCGGCAGCGGCTCGGCCGGCACGTTCGCCAGGGTGACCGCCTCGGTTTTGAGATTGCTGCCGTTCTGTCTCAGGCGGAGATTGGCCGCTCCGCTGCTGCCCGGCTTGATGCGGACATTCAAGTCCTTGTACGCATGGCCCAGACCATCCGCAGTCACGCTGAATGCGGAGCTGTAGCCGTATGCCGTCGGCCACGTGCCGTCGGCATTCTGGATTTGAGCGACCTGCGTGCCGCCGGTCAAGTAAATGCCTGCGCTGAAGCCCGAGACGGTCGCGTAAGGCGTCAGGTTATCCGCTACGACGCGGATCTGGAAATCCTGCGCATTCGGAAGCTGCGCCTGATGCACGAAGCTGTATGCGGCTGCCGCTGTCGCCGCCGGACCGCCGTAGGAGCCGGCCTTGAAGGTGGTCGGATCCCACCATTTGTAGCCTGCTGCCGGCGCAGCCCAAGGCTCTGCCTGCGGCTCGGTGGAAGCCGCAGGCTCCTCGAACGAAAGCAGGGCCGTCGGCTGATCCAGCTGCAAGCCGCTGACATCGCTCAGCTTCGTATAGCTTTCTTTCTTGCTCAGCCAGTTGATGATATTGACGAGCAGGGTGCCGTCATTTTGTTCCTTGAAGCCATCATAGGTTGTCTTGGCTTGTCCGGTCTCTTCCCGTACATATTTAGGCGTTGCATCCTCAACAGGGGAGGAGTCTCCGATAAATGCGGCTTTACCTGAACCGGATTTGGAGATGGCTACATAAGGACCTTCTGCCACGCCGCCCCCGTTATAGACGCCTTGATCGACCGCATTGGCCCATGCCTCGTTCGTCTGAGGCAGGTAAACGATGCCTTTGGCACGCGTCGGATCGAGAATTTCGATCGTAGAGCCGGCATGCATCGCAACGGTCGATACCCCGCTCGTAATGCCCAGCGCCTGATCCGGTGCCACCACCTGGCTGGTGATGATGTCTCCGAGGGCATTGTAGCGGAAGCGGACGCCAAAGTTTTCGTTCAGCCAGTCGGAGCTGGCCACCCCTTGCATCGCAGAGGAGCTGCGTTCCTCCGTGCTCATTCCTTTAGCAGGATCATCCCAGGCACCACGGCGGTAGCCGTTCATGACCTCGGAGGCATCCCAGCGGTTTTTGTTGCGGTCTGCATTATAATGGTCGGCGATGAAAAAGATGCTGCCGCCGTTTTGAACATATTGCTGCATAGCGGCTTGCTCCGTTTGCTTGTAGGGGATGTTCGCTTCCCCGATGACAAACACATCGTAGCCCTGCAAGTCTTCAATCGTGATAGGGGCAGCTTTGCGGAGCTCCTTGACATAGTAGCCGTTGTCCGCCAGAGCATTCCCGAAATCGGAGAAGGCCCCGTCAATGACCCAGTCGGCTGCGCCGGCGGTCTGTCCGTGCGTGTTGTCGAACAAAACCTTTTTGCCTGCATTTTCGTTGACAACCTTCGCATTGATGAAGGGAGCGGGATCGCTTGGACCCTCCGCAAAGGCTTGCGGCAGTAGGTCTGTAAAGGAGGCTTGTACAGGCAGCGCGAGTGCAAGCGCGAGCGTTGTTTTCAACAGCGCCGTTTTCCAATTTCCTGGTTTTCTCATCTTATTCCTCCATCTCCATCTATAAGGAAAAGTATCATTGCCCCTCAATTTTAGCACGAAAGCAGCCGGCACAATGATAACATTTGGTAAAAATAGGAATGTAGAACTAAGGAGAAAACGGAAATGGGAGGCAAGTAGGATGGATCCGTCAGGCAGTCGACAGCATTCGCAGAGGAGCGGTGCCGTGCCCGTGCCGGCAGCTCCATCCAGGAAACCGTGGCTGCAGCAGAACCGTGCCTGGAGGAGGCGGAGCATTGGACTTATCGTGATTTCGAATCGTGATATTGATCGGGCAAAGACTTAATGATTTCTTCATAGCTGAGCGCGATAGCGATTTCGAGGATATGTACCGGATTGCGGTGCGCGTAAGCCAGCAGCAGCTCCTTGTTGAACTCATCCTCATTCATTTTGAGGCTTCTTCGTACCAGCTCCATCATCGCTCTTTGATTGCGGTAGTTGAGCTGCTCGATTTTTTCCACAGCCAAATCAATCTCATTTCCCATCGGGACCCTCCCTTTCTGCCCTGTCAGGCACGGGGCTTTAACGGGGCTTTATCATATTCATTCGGGAGCACCGCTGATTTTCTGCCTTCATGCTCATGGGGATGGGCATCAAAAAGACTCATTCCGCGTTCAGGACGGAACAAGTCTTATCGTTTTTTACTATGGCTATAAAGTCATTTCCTTGCGGTTGCGTCCCATGTTCAGACGCAGAAACGACAAGATCAACAGCATAATCAACCCTTGGATAACAATGGCCATCGAGATGGATAATCCTTGATCCACTGCAAAATAATAGAGCCCCGAACCGACAAGCATCATGATATTTTCCACGAAATTTTGCACGGCAATCGTTTTACCCGAGCCGACGAGGCTTAAGCCCTCCTCCTGCAGCACCGTATTCATCGGGACAATGAAGATCCCTCCCATACATCCGACGGCGAGCAGGAGCACAATGGCGATAGGCGTGGAATGAACCCACGGGAAGATGAAAATGAGCGCCAGCATCAGAAAACCGTACAGGATCGATTTATGAAATTGACTGAGCTGGATCAGCTTAGGCGCCAGGAAGGCCCCGATCACAATACCAATGGAGGTCGTGGCCAAAATAAGCGACACGCTGATATCGTTAGGGCTGAATCCGAGGGCTATCGGAATCCATGCGAGTACCGCCGTACGAAGAACTGCCGAGCTCATCCAGAACGCTCCGGTGCCGATCAACGAAAACTTCGTCGTCGGATTGTGCAGCAGCAGGCCGATGCTTTTGAAAAATTGCCCCGCCTCCCGCGTGAAACGGATGGACGGGTTGCCCGGCATCCGGGGAATAAAGAAGGTCATGCCCAGCGAAAGTGCGTAGAGCGCTGCGCATAGCAGCACGGAGGGCACGGTAGGCGCAATCGATACGATAGCCCCGCCGCCCCCGATTCCTGTCAGAATCGCCAGGATAGTAAAAGCCTCGATACGGGAGTTTGCCTGAAACAGCTCCTGATTCGTTGCCGTCAGCTCAGGCAGGATGCCGTATTTGGCAGGAGAATACACCACGGCCCCGATGCCGACGGTAAAATAACACAGCATCAGCATCACGATACTGGATGCATCAATGAGCAGCAGGGCGGCTATGCCCAGCAATTTAATGAGATTGCCCAGAATAAGGACGACCGCTTTTGGCAGCTTATCGGCCAAGGGACCTACGAACGGCGCGAGCAGGATGTAAGGAAGAAAGAAGGCTATTGTCACCAACGCCAATGACTCGGGCGAAAAGCCGTTTTTCGTCAGCAGGCTGGAAATGACCAGAAGAGACATATTGTCGGAGAAGGCGGATAAAAATTGCGTAATATACAGTGCGTTTAACGCTTTGGCATTCATGCTTATCTTTCCCTTCGTCGAGCTCATCATTTTTAGACTCCTGGCTGCACCAAGGCTTCCGCCTGCTGCTTCAACGCAACGTAGTCGGTCTTTCCGCTGCCCAGCAGAGGCAGCTTTTCAACAGCTTCGATCCGCGAGGGCACCATCAGCGGGGAATAGCCTTTGCCGCTGACATGCGACTTCAGCTCCTGCAATCCCCCGGCCGGTGCGGGGGCGGTGACATAGAGCACGATGCGCTCGCCCTTCCGGCCGTCGGCCACGCTGATCGCAGCCACCCCGGCACGCCCGAAGCATTCGGCGGCCATTTCCTCTACGAGCTGCAGCGAGATCATCTCGCCGCCGATTTTGGCAAATCGCTTTAACCGCGATTTGATGGTCAGAAAGCCCTGCTCGTCGATATCGACGACATCGCCGCAGTCGTACCATTCCGGGCACGGGACGAAGCCGCGTCCGTGAATGAGGTAGCCCTTCATCACATTCGGTCCCTGAATGTGCAGGCTTCCGCCGTCGCGGATGCCGTCGACCTTCGCCAGCCGGCAGGCGATGCCGGGGAGAATCCGGCCGACGGTGCCTTTTTGATAGGCAAGCGGAGAGTTGATAGAAATGATCGGTGAGGCTTCCGTCGTTCCGTAGCCTTCGAGAATGCGGATCCCGAACTTCCGGCTCCACAGCTCCGCAACCTCCTCCTTGAGCTTCTCCGCCCCTGTTACCACATAGCGCAGCGAGTGGAAGTCGTATGGGTGCGCCGCCCGGCCATAGCCGGCAAGGAACGTAGAGGTACCGAACAAAATGGTCGCATTCCGGTCGTAGACGACCTCGGGAATGACGCGGTAATGCAGCGGGCTCGGATACAGCACCACCGGCACGCCGGTCAGAATCGGCAGCAAGGTTCCGGCCGTCAGGCCGAAGCTGTGGAACATCGGCAGCGCATTGAACAGCTTGTCGGCGGAGGTGAAATCGAATACCGCCTTCGCCTGATGAATGTTGGCATACAGCTGCTCATGGCCGAGCACGACACCCTTCGGCTTGCTCTCGCTGCCGGAGGTGAACAGCAGCACGTCGCGGGCCCCGCGGTCCGCCGGCGTACGCTTCAGCGTCTCCCAGAGGGCGGCCAGCTGATCTGTCCGCTGTACGGCGTCTTTTACTTCCTCCAGATATACGATACGAACCTGCATCGCCAAGGCGGCGATAACGGTTTGAAGCTTCGCCTTCTCGATGAACTCCCGCGAGGTGAGCACCGTACGCAGTCCTGCGGTTTCACACGCGTCCAATAGATTTTGCTGACCGGCGGAGAAATTCAGCATCGCCGGCGCCTTGCCCATCCGGAACAGGGCGAACAAAGCAATGACGTGCCCGATGGAATTGGGCAGCAGCAGCCCGACGGCGTCCTGCTTTTTTAGCTGCGGTCTGAGCTTGCGTGCGAACAGATGCGACGCAAGGATAAGCTTGCGGTACGTGAACTTCTGCGTCAGATCCTCGCAGATGATGCGGCTTCTACCGTGCATTGACGCCTGCAGCAGCAGCTCGTCGAACAGGTTCACGTCCGGCTTCAGGCGGCTGTGCAGCAGCTGCTCCTGCATCACCTGCAGGATTCGATCGGCCGCCAATTCCTTTTGCCGCTTCATGGAAAGCTCCGGCTGCGGCGTGATCCGAAAGGCTTCGCCGATGTGAATATGAATCTTCGGGAACCAGACGGTGTTCACTTTGTTTCCTATATAAGAGAACTTGGAGCGTTCTGCTCCGTTGATGGTAATCGGGATCAGTCTTGCTTCCGTCCGAAGGGCGATGTAGGCAATCCCTGTGTATATTTTCATCAGCCCGCCTGTCGTCGTGATGCGCCCTTCCGGGAACAGCACCAGCGGAACGCCGCTTTGTACGGTTCGCACCATCGTCCGGACGGAATACGGGTTCAGCGGATCGACGGTAATGTAGCGGCATAGCTTGAGCGGCAGGGCGAATCGCTTGGCAATACCGGTGTTGACGACGAAGGTAGCTTCTCTGGGCAAATACAGCGCAAGCAGAACAGCATCCATCAGCGATACGTGATTGGGCATCAGAATCGTTTTATCGGATAAATCAAGCTTATCCAGACCCTTCAATCTCAGCTGGAACAGCCAGCGGAACAATACTTTTAATATCGATATCAGTGCGGGCATCGGGATCGGCTCCTCTTTTATAGACTGGCCTTATGACCAGGTATAAATTGATTGTTATTTGTATTGTACTGGAAATCCCGCCAAATGAAGAGTACTAAATTTGCGTAGTACCTCGATTAAGGCCGCTACCCCAAAAAAAATCGACGGACCGATGTCCGCCGTCAGTGCTTTCAGCTGCTTTCTAATTTTGTTGAAATAATGGAACTCTGGCATAAGGAGCCAGCCGATGGACCATAGTGTGACGCCAGTATTGGTTGATTTCATCCAAATGTGAGAGCATATCATCGCTGAAGCAGGATTCTAATTCGGCCGCCGAAGAGGCTTGATGGAATGTCGAGTTGTAATCTCGTTCTGCCTGGTGGAACGTATCTACAAATAACGATTGAAAGTCGTGAGGCTCTTGGGGATAAAACTTATCGAACAGTTCAAATGAAATTTGGGCTGCGAGTAAGCTTCTTATTCTTCGGGGCAAATATTTCAGTTCCATTCGTTCCTTGTATATAAAATCATGCTCTCTACTCATAAACAGGAAGAAGATATGAACTAAATAAATCCATAACCGGATGTACTCGATGTTAGAAAGCTGCAGGTCCGGAAATGCCATTTGTCTATGCTCCTCTGTAAGAAAAGCAGCTTGAATACTGTTCGTAACTGCAAAAGCATCGGCGTCCATTTCCAGCACTTGTCTTTCCAACTTGGTAATCGGGCCTGTCTTATGAATACGGTAAAGCTCGTGCCCATTCATGTGATGACCTATTTCATGTAAAATGGCAAACTGCATGGAGATAGACGAGCAGAATTGAGCCAGTTGTTTCCGGGTTTCATCGGTTGGTGCAAGGTAGAAAACCGTTTTATTTTGAATATAGGGCTTGAATGCCAGATGGGCTTCTGAAGGGAACCCGACAGCGGAACCATAAGCCGGAAATACGGATGCGTTGCAAAACAGCTTATAGAACAGGTCATGAAGCCTTACGACGAATCCATAGGTTATATAGACGCAATCGATCTTTTTATTGCGGATATCGACAAAGGCATCGATCTTATCACTATTAAGAAATCGGAACTCAAATTTACGTTGAAATTTGGTAAGCTTATTGTTGTGCAGTTGTTCAACGTGGTTGTTTGCATATTGATGATACACATGAAAATATGAGCTTTTATGCAGCCTCGAAAGTTTAAACTCATCGACTCGATTAAATGGAAAAAAAGAGAATCCCATCCGCACCCCTCCCTTATGCCAATAGTTTACAATTTTCTGCGTGAAGGTGCAAAAATCATCATTTGACAAGTTAAAACAAGCCATGCTAGAGTTTGAGCAACAATCTGCCTCAGGAGGCGCATATGAACGCGATACCCGAATCGAGAAACAAGGGACATTTCTGGCTGATCGCAGCGGTTGCTCTGGGCACGCTGCTGAATCCGCTTAATACAACGATGATTTCTGTCGCCTTTTCACGGCTTCAGGAGGAGTTTCAAGTGACGTATGCTTCGATCTCATGGCTGATTGCCACGTATTACGTCGCCAGTGCAGTAGCCCAGCCCGTGATGGGAAAGCTTGGGGATCTGTACGGCCGCAAAAGAATGTTTATGATCGGCCTTGCTCTCATCACCGTCTCATCCATGCTGGCTCCGCTGTCGCCCGGCTTCGGCTGGCTGATGGCCTTTCGCGTCATTCAGGCGGTCGGCAGCTCAGCGCTGTTCCCGTCCGGGATGGGCATCATCCGCTCGGTCATTACAACAAATCAGGCGCGTGCGCTCAGCGTCATGTCGATATTTTCCTCGACCTCGGCTGCATTCGGCCCGTCGCTCGGCGGGTTTCTCATCCAGTACAGCGACTGGCAGGCGATATTCCTGATTAACTTCCCGTTTATTCTTGCGTCGTTCCTGCTTGCGATTCGTATGATGCCGAAGGATACTCCTCGCAAAAACGCGGTGCCCGGGGCGTTGGACGGATGGGGGATCGTTTTCTTTACAGCACTCATCTTCAGCTGGCTGTTCTTTTTCCTGTCGTTCAAGACCGGGGTGAACTGGCTGCTGCTCGTGCTCAGCGCGTGTCTGAGCATAGCTTTTTATTTGTATGAAGCGAGACGGAGGCAGCCGTTTATCGACGTCCTTTTTTTGAAGGGGAATGTGGATGTATGCTTCGTCTATCTCCAATTCATATTGGTCAATATCGTGTTTTACTCGATCATGTTCGGCATTCCTTCGTATTTGCAGCAGGTGCGTCATTACAACGGCCAGGAAGTCGGACTGATTATGCTGTCCATCTCCGGCTTCGGGGTGCTGATCACACCGCTGGTGGGCCGATGGATCGACCGTTCGGGCTCACGAACGCCGCTTTTGGTCGGGACCTTGTTCACCGTCGCTGGCACGTCTCTCCTGCTAACGCTCACGGATGCTTCCGTACCGGCCTGGATTTTCACCTGCTTATCGGTGCTTGGCATCAGCAACGGATTTCAGAATTTGGGGCTGCAGAGCGCATTGTATGCTTATGTGGCTCCGGCGGAGACAGGGGTTGCTTCGGGCTTGTTCATGACTTCCCGGTTTATGGGTACGATTCTTTCCTCAAGCCTGCTCGGCACCGTCTTCAGCAGTCAAATTACGACCAGCCATCTGCATAGCCTGATGCTGGGATGTGTCATCATCAGCTCCGTGATGCTGCTGCTCTCGATTCGCATGTGGCTGAAGGGTGGCATCGTTCGGCAAAAACAGCTTTAGCCAGAGGTGAAACCTGCCGCATCATGTTAGATTTTAGCGATCCATGTTGTCTGCTTTTGCAGATGACATGGATTTTTTTGTATCGAGGGGGGCTCAAGTGGTTAGACTGGTAAAAAATGCAGGAGGGGTGACAAGCGTGGGATCGTTTATAAGAATGCTGTTCAAATCCTTGCAGCGCAATCCCCAGACGGCCGCTCCTGAACAGCCTGCTGTGCCCAAGCAGCTTCTGCCAACTGATGTGCGGCAGACTATCCGCATGATTCAGTCTCGAACCGGGCACAGCACGGATATCCTATTCAGGCAATTTCCCGTACCGACCGGCAGGGGCACTTCATTTGCCGTTACGGTGGTGTATTTGGAGGGGATGGCCGATGCCACGCCGATTTTGGATGCCTTGCTGTTCGACAGCAAAGAAAACCATGCCTTGGAGCAAAGGCTGGCCGACCACGAAGATCCGTTGACAGCGCTTATTCATTCCGTTTTGAAAATCGGGGATATTCAGCAAATCTCCGACATGGATTCGGTGTATCATGCGATATTATCGGGAGATACGGTTGTTTTGGTAGAAGGTGTAGCCCGGGCTATTGCCGCAGGCACGAAGCACTGGAAGGACAGAGGGGTCACTGAGCCCTCCACCCAAACCGTCATCCGCGGGCCGCGCGAGGGCTTCTCCGAAACGCTGCGGACCAACACCATGCTCATCCGGCGGAAAATCAAAAATCCCGGCCTGTGGCTTGAAACGATGCAGATTGGGGTTGTGACCCAGACCGATGTGTCTATCATGTACATCGACGGGATTGTGAACCCCAAAGTCGTCGCTGAGGTGCGGCAGCGTCTGAACAAGATCAATATCGATGCCATCCTGGAAAGTGCTTATGTGGAGGAATGGGTACAGGATTCCACGGCAACGCCTTTTCCAACGGTCTACAACACGGAGCGGCCCGATGTAGTTGCAGCCGGGCTGCTGGAAGGACGCGTGGCTATCCTGGTGGACGGAACCCCGTTTGTTTTGCTGGTACCCGCCTTGTTCACGAATTTTGTCCAGACGGCGGAGGATTATTACCAGCGTGCGGATATCAGCTCTTTGCTCCGCATGCTCCGCTATGTCTGTTTGATGATCTCCATGCTGGCGCCATCCGCCTATATCGCGGCGACCACCTTTCATCAAGAGATGATCCCGACGTCCCTGCTCACAAGTATTGCTGCCCAGCGGGAAGGCATTCCGTTCCCGGCCTTTGTGGAGGCCATGCTGATGGAAATCACCTTCGAGATCTTAAGGGAGGCAGGCGTACGGATGCCGAGAGCAATCGGTCAGGCGGTGTCTATCGTCGGCGCGCTGGTCATCGGGCAAGCCGCTGTAGAAGCAGGGTTGGTCGGGCCGGCAATGGTCATTATCGTATCGATTACGGCTATTTCCAATTTTGTCATTCCTTCCTTCAGTATGGGTATTGCGATACGGATGATCCGTTTTCTGTTGATGGTCCTCGCGGCTACGTTTGGCCTGTTCGGCATCATGGTCGGGTTGATCGCGCTTGTTCTCCATTTGTGCAGCCTGAGATCCTTTGGAGTCCCTTATATGGCTCCATTTGCCCCTTTTATTATCGAGGACCAGAAAGACAATCTGTTCCGTCTGCCGCTCTGGATGCAGCACACCCGCCCGCGTCTGGTGAATCAGAGCAATATGGTGAGGGAGCAGGCCTCGTCCAATGAGAACCCGCTAAGAAAGAACTGACCCTGTGAAAGGAGCTGGCATGATCCCATGCTGAAAAGACTGTGTCAGGGCCTTACGCTTTGGGCTGCACTGATCTGCTTGACCGGATGCTGGAATCGAAGGGAGCTCAATGAGCTGTCCATCGCGTCAGCCTACGGATTGGATAAAATCGGTACAGGTTATCAAATCTCCGTCCAATTAATTAACGGGGACGAAGTGGCGACGAATAAAGGAGGTGGCGGCGGCAACCGTATGCCGGTGGTCACACAGGTGCTGGCTCACGGAAATTCGATTTTTGAATCGGTGCGGCAGCTGTCAACGTCAACACCGCGTAAAATTTATTCCTCGCACATTCAGATGCTGGTCATCGGGGAGACGCTGGCAAGAGATGGCATCGCGAAGGTGCTCGACGCCTTGTCCAGAGACCATGAAATGAGGACGGACTTTTATATCGCTGTGGCCAAGGATGCGACGGCAGCGGATGTTTTAAAGGTGTTGTCGCCGCTGGAGAAAATCCCCTCCCATAAGCTTTTCGCTTCGCTGGAGTCAGTGCAGAATGCATGGGGAGGCTCCACCAAGGTCGATTTGCATCAGCTCATTTACGACTTGGTCAGCAAAGGCAAAGACCCGGTTCTGGCCGCCCTCCGCATCACAGGGGATCCCGAAGTCGGCCAGTCCAAACGAAATCTGAATTCGGTGAATCCTCCCGTATTGCTGCAATATGACGGCTTGGCCGTCTTTAACAAGGACCGTCTTGTGGGATGGTTAAACCAAGAGGAGAGCAAAGGCTATAATTACATCACCGGCGGTATCAAAAGCACGATTGTCCCTGTGCCTTGTCCTGAAGGGGGGCAATTGGGGATCGAATTGATCCGTACCGATAAGAGTCTCAAAGGAAAGGTGACAGGGGGGCAGCCGCAGGTTAACCTCCATATCGATACCGAAGGAAACGTGGGCGAGGTCGAATGCCATCTCGATTTAAGCGAGCCCGAAACGATACGGCTGCTGGAGCGGGGGGCGGAGGACAAGATCAAAGAGACGGTTCAAGCCGCGGTGAAGAAAGCGCAGAAATACAAAGCGGACATCTTTGGCTTTGGCGATGCCATACACCGTGCCGATCCGAAGGCTTGGAGACAATTGGAGCCGGACTGGAATCAACACTTTGGGGAGTTGACGGTACAGGTGACCGTTGATATGAATATCCGAAGAACGGGAAGTGTCGTAGAGTCGTTCTTGGGTCAGCTGGGGAAGTGAGGAAGCATGTGGACGGTAGTCAGTATGTTGGTAACGGCACTGATTTTTATGTGGGAATTCCCTTCTTTATGGAAATCGAAGCAGTGGAGGGAGCTTGGATGCTTTGCGGTTCTTCTGGCTGTGGGGTTCTGTCTGGCCGTCATGCACAGCTTGAACGTGAACATCCCGAACCCGCTCGACGGCATAACGAAACTTTATGAGCCTTTTGCCCATGCCATTTCGGCTTTATTGGGATAATGGCACAAAGAAAGGAGCAACCATGCTGGAGAAGGGTAAAATCAATTCGCGGCAGCTGAAAATATTGGCGATGCTGTACACGCTCGGGAGCGCCATTCTGATTGTACCGTCCGGACTTACGGCCGCCTCGAAGCAGGACGCCTGGATTGCCGCTATTGTAGGCTGCGCACTCGGTCTGTCGCTGCTCTTGTTGTACAATGCTTTAGGGACACGTTATCCCGAGCAAACTCTGATCCAGTATAGTCAGGTTGTGCTGGGTAGATGGGCCGGAACGGCTGTCGGTATCCTGTATTTCCTGTTCTTTTTCCTGCTGTCATCGCTGGTGCTTCGCAATATCGGGGATTTCATTACGAGCATTACCCTGCCCGAAACGCCGATCCAGGCTGTCCATATCATGTTTCTTTTGATAGTCATTATCGGAGCGCGTCTGGGGCTTGAGGTGTTTGCACGGGCCTCGGAAATTTTTTTTCCATGGATTTTATTACTGCTGCTTGTGCTTGTCATTTGCATCTCGCCGCAAATTCACGCCTACAAAATGCTGCCGATGTTTGAAGAGGGCATCAAGCCGATTTTGAAGGGCAGCCTGTCGATACTCGGTATTCCTTATTTAGAGCTGGTCGTCTTTCTTATGCTGTATCCTTATGTCAACAAGGTAGGCAAGGCGGGGAAGGCACTGTTTACGGGGGCGCTTCTGGGGGGGATCGTGCTTATCGTCATTACAATGATGTGTATTCTCGTGCTGGGGGCGGATTTTACGGCAAGGCATGCCTTTCCCAGCTATACGCTTGCCAAAAAAATCCATTTTGGCGAATTTATACAGCGGATCGAGGTCTTCATGGGCATCACCTGGTTTTTGACGATTTACTTCAAGCTCATCATTTGCTTTTATGCATCGGTTCTCTCCCTGGCACAGCTGTGCAGACTGCGAAGCTACAAGCCCCTGACGCTGCCCATGGGACTCATCCTGACCGTGCTCTCCCTCATCGTGTACCCGAATATTGTTTATTTCAGAAATTTTGCATCGAAAATATGGACGCCCTACGCTCTCACCTTCGGCCTCGCGCTGCCGCTTCTGTTGTTCATCGTATCCTCGATTCGGAACAAAGCGAAGGCTCAGGGCTGAACCGGGATCCTGCGCCGAAGCAGGATGGTAACCCATAAAACAAGCGGCATAATAATTTGGAATATAGGGAAAAATTTCACGCTGATCTTCAGTCCGACCCACACGTGGGAGGTATAATTCGGCTCGAGCAGGGAGGAGGCGTAAATAACGATACCTGCAGGTATCGTCCAACGGCGTGCGTTACTGGAGGTCAGATAGGATAACCCCAGTACGGTGCAAAAATAGAACATGATCATCTTCATAAACAGCCCGACGAAAACGAGCAGGGTGATCAGCACATCCATCCGTTCCAGGACATTGGCAAGGGAAATCAGCTGAATCGATTGGAGAAAAGGAATAGTCGTTAACGCGGCAAGCGTAGGACCCAGTATGGCGATGTTCAGCATGCTGGTAAAGATGAGAAAGCAGGACACGAAAATATAGGCTTTGAGCGACGTTTTCAATGGAAAGCCTTGCTCTTCGTTCGTGAAGTGCCAGAACATCAGGAAAATGACGATCTGTCCGAACGGGAACGATACAAGATCTGGAAATGCTGCTTTGAGGACAGGGGTAACCCCGTTCTCCAGCATGGGCAGAAGCTGCTCGAAGTGCACCACCTTCATAATAAAAAAGAACAGGATAATGAGCAAGGAGCTGCCCAGATACAGAACCAGAAGGATTTCGCCGATGCGAAAAATAACCTCGACGCCGCTGTACACGGCATAGGCCCCAATAATGATGACAATGAGCATCGTTACGGCCATCGGCGTTTCGGAGAGCAGAGTCAGGGACGTGAGCTCTCCAAAGTCCCGCACATTGCGCATCGATTCGTAAGCGAAATAAAGGACATAGGTGGAGCTCAGGAATATTCCGACAGGGCGGCCCCAATAAAGCGGCAGCAGGGCGATCAAGTGGAGACGGGGCTGTTTTTTTTGAATGGACAAAAACATCCATAAGAGCAGTAGTCCGATCATGGCGGCCAAGGCCATCGCGAGCCATGCATCCTGCTTCGCGCTTGCACCCAGCATGAACAGCGGCGTGCTGCCGATTTCGAAAAGAACGATCATAAAGCCAAGCTGATTCTGGGAAATATGCTCCTTATTCCTCATTCGTTCGGCGGACCTCCCATCCATTGCTCCAAGTGGCGACCGGCGGATACAAACAAGCCGAGAATAGGGGAAAAGGTGGAGGTGAACGGCCAACCGTAAACATTCCCCAGACTGAGATAGGCACACCAGGCGATCAGAACTACAAACGGTAGCAAGTCCTTTTTCTGCCCCTTCGCCTGGATACGGCTTATGCCCAAGACCGACAAGCCGATATAAAATATGACAATGCTTAGTGTAATCACAGGCTTCAATCCTCTTTGTTCTGCAGTGTTTTGAAGCTTCGATTGCTAAGGCCGGTCCGGTCAATGGATACTTTGATCTGCGGCTCTATTTCCATTCGGGCAAATGCAGCATCCCAATGACCGTTCAGTTTCTTCCACTCCTTGGGGAAATTGCGGTGAATGACATCGGCAAAGCCCAGAACGTCGGTTCCCAGCTCCTTCGACGCCTTCCAACCGCTCAGCACAATCCGGTTCAGCTCTTGCTGCAGCTGATTTTCCAGCAAACTCACGTTATCCGGCTTGCTCAGATCGAGCTGGCACCCGCTTTCCATCAAAATACCGGATGCTTTAATATCCACCTTCATGGAGAAGTGATCTCCGCTTTTCATCGGCTTCAGCTTGGTAGAGCTGTGGCTTAGCCGAAAGGACGAATTGTAGGCTGATCTTTTTCCGTCATATGACGACTTGCCGCAGGGGAAGGAAATGATCGCCCGGTTCACTTTATTTTTAATAAACGAGACCCCGAATGATTCCTCCCTTTTCATCCAGCCGACGAGCTTGTCGCCCTTCAGAATGCCCAGTCTTCCTATTTTCAATTTGGAGCGTACGTACGTTTTTTTGAGTGTGTCCAAGGAGTCGGTCGCCGCTTCACCCGATAAGACGATTTCCGGCAGCAGGCCGCTTTTGGATGAGCTGGTTAATGACATGGCCAGCTCGAACAGCATCACGCTCGGGATCAACGATGAATTGCGCGCTTCATTCATAATGATTTCCCGGATGCCTTGTCCGGGTATTTTCTCGGAATGCATCAGCTGCTGCAGAATGGTACGGGCTTTACCGGTCGTGACCAGCACATGGACCGTTTCGCGTGCTTCGGCTACTCTTAAGTACAAATCGATGATCGGATCCAATCCTCGTCTTGCCACCTGCTCGCTTACGACGAGGATATTCGTATGGGCAAAGAAAAGCGCCCGGGAGTTTTCAATGTTGCTGTTCGCCACCGCTTCGCGTATCGTTCTCCCGCGGGCAGAGAACACGGTAATAGGCGATCGGGAGGCCGAGCTGCCCCCTACGGTACCCGCGCCGCTGGAAATGGCGGAGGGGATGACGACCTGGTAGGAAATAACCCAGTCCTCTCCCTCCAAATCGAACGCGGTTGCGGAGGTAATGGACAGTTCATTCAGCTCAATACGATTCCAGCATCCAGTGAGCAGCATAGAGAGTAGCGCGAAGCTGAGAATCCATCGTAATTTCATGAACAATGCCCCTTTCAGGAATGGGGTCGGGACAGCTTGTGGGAGATCCACAGCCCTACGGGGAGCAGCACATTGAAAAAAACAAGTAACGGAACGGAAGCATAATTGTTAAATTCCATGAGCTGGGCCGCTTTTGGCCAGGCGTATAGGGTGGTCAAAGCGCAGATCAGTCCGAGAATGATTAGAAACGGCTTGTCGTACCGGATACGGAACGTATGAACAAAGCTGTGAAATGTAGCGAATAAAAACAGGGAAATTTTCACGTACATGCTGCCAATCCAGAACGTAATAAATAAAATGTCCAGCCTTTCCAGCAGGCTGCTGACCTTGATGATGCCAATGACTTCAAACGTAGGGTAAACCATCATCTGAATCAGCCTGGAGCCGAAGACGGTGATGGTCACGATGACAAATGCGGTCAAGATCAGCCCGGAGGCCCCGATTCCAATCAAGCCAACCATTCGCGCTTTCTCAGGGGATTCAAGAAAAGGCGCCAGCAGCAGGAGAATCGCTCCCTCGCTCAACCAGCTGAAAGGAACCGCGCTTCCCTGGGCTAAGCGGTAAAACGGATGATCTCCTATGGGCAGCAGAAACGAGGGGTGAAACTGTTTGGTCAGCAGCAGAATGTATACGACAAAAATAGCCGCGGACAAAGCAAAGATAAACGTGTTAATCCGCGCGATGACCTCGATTCCTTGCCTCACGGCATATAATGTGACGGTTAAGCCAACGGCGAGTACGACGTACACGGGAGTATAAAGCAGGAAATTTTCCCTTATAAAATTAGTGAATTCCCGCAGAATGACGCAGCTTACGGTAAAATAGTAGTAGGTAAGCAGAAGGCCGACTACGATGCGGACATATCGACCGAAGGAGCCCTCAAGCCATTCGAAGAACGTGGCGTACCTGCCGTAGTTATTGGCGCCGCAGATAAGAAAGATGAGCAGCATGGAGACTACCGTAGCCATAAGGATGGAGATCCACGCATCCTGGTCTGTAAACCGAACCGTCGAATTCGGAATGGAGAGCACCGCGGTAGGGACAATGGTGCTTATGATCAATAAGACACCTTGGGTGCTCGAAATTTTTTGGATCATCCGCTGCCGCGCCTCCTTGCCTAGGACCCTTTGTCTTTAGGATCTTCCCCATCCTTGATCGGAGGGGAGGGCCGTTGATGGGTTCCTTGTCTGATGGTATTGTCGGATATTAATCCGGGGCGTCGCCTCATGGCCCACATCGGGACCCGGATGAAGACATCCTTGAGATTTCTGTAGACCAGCGGAGCTACGGGCATGAGATAAGGAATGCCGAAGGAACGCAGGCCAGCCATATGAATCAAGAGAATCATCAGCCCCGACATAATGCCGAACAAGCCCAAGGTTGCGGCCAGAAGCATCAGCATGAAGCGGATCAGCCGGGCGGCGATCGCCATATTGATCGCAGGGATGACGAAGTTCGCTATCGCGGTGAACGATACGACAATGACCATGGCCGCCGAGACCAAACCGGCCTGCACGGCGGCTTGACCTAATACGAGTGCGCCTACGATAGAGATGGCAGGGCCAATCACCCGGGGCATGCGCACACCGGCCTCCCGCAGCACCTCGAATGTGATTTCCATCAGCATCGCTTCCAGGAGTGCGGGAAAGGGCACCCCCTCGCGCTGGGCCGCCAGGCTGATCAACAGGGTCGTAGGCAGCATTTCCTGATGGAAGGTCGTAATGGCGATGTAGAGAGAAGGCAGGAGCATGGACAGCAGAAACGACGCGAAGCGAATGAGCCTAAGAAAGGAAGACAGATCATATCGTTGATAGTAATCCTCGCTCGATTGAAAAAATTTAAAAAACGTGACGGGAGCCATCAGCACAAACGGTGTGCCGTCCACAATAATAACCACTTGTCCTTCCAATATAGCCGCAGCGGCGCTATCGGGACGCTCCGTGTTCATCAGGGTCGGGAACGGCGTGAAGGTGGCGTCCTGTATGAATTCCTCGATATATCCGCTCTCCAGAATACTATCCGTTTCGATGCGGTCAAGCCGCCGGTGGATTTCATTCACCACTTTATCGTTGGCGACGCCTTCCAAATAAACGACGGCTACATTCGTTTGCGTCTGCGCCCCGATTTTTTGGGTCTGGACCCGCAGCGACGGCGATTTAATAATGCGCCGGAGAAGCGAGGTGTTGGTGCGGATGTTCTCGGTGAAGCCTTCCTTTGGTCCGCGAATGACGGTTTGTGTGCTGGGCTCCTCAACGGACCTCATGCTGCCCCCGGAGGTATCTGCGGAGAATGCCGCCTCACAGCCGTCGAGAAGAATGACCGTGTTGCCTTCGAATAAGCTGCTGTAAATGGCTTCAAGCGAATGCAGCTCGGTTACACTTCCGATGGCAAGGGTTTCTTCCAGCAAGAAACGGTATACATCCCCGGGATGTGCGGAGACAGGGGTATCCCCTTGCGTCTTCAACAACGATTCCCGCATCATCCATTGGATGGATTCCATGTCTACCAAGCCGTCAATATAAATAATCCCCATCGGGCGTTCGCTGAATCTTTTGTTGACGACAGTACGAGTCACAATATCGGGACTGTTACCCAGAGCTGAACGGATGAGCTCCAGATTCGTATCCAGCTGCGGTGTGATCGGATGATCCTGCCCGGCTGTGCTGTCGTTTCCTCTATTGTTATATGCGGCCCGGTTTTGGTTCCTACGTATATCCTTACCGAAAATACCCATAGTTACCTCATACTATCTAAAGAAGTAATGTTAGGATTTCCAATCCTTAGCTTTTTATGCGAAGCCGAGACGGACGCAAAAACGGCCCGGTCTAGAGAAAAAGCTCTCTTGGCCGGGCCGTTCTTTACTATAAGTTCAGTTCCTTCGCATTCTCCGCCACGGTACCGCCGCGCTCGGATACCCGAAGCGCAGCCCGCTGCCACCAGACGATGGCGAACTCAACAAGCAATAGGGTCATCAGAAGCCCTGTAAGCGAGACAAGCACAGCGAGCGGAAGGCTCCACAGGTTATCCGGGTGCGTAAAGAAGGGAACAAGCGCGATCGCCAGGATCGGCGGCGCGTTCAGTCGAAACCTTTGAATCAGAATGATCGTGCTGATCGTAGCGGCAAAAAAGGAGATAAAGCCGGCATTGGATATGTACAAGGCGGAGCTGATCAGAGAAGCTGCCGACGCACCCATAATCAGCTTGGAGAAATCCTTGAAAGCAAAGGTGCGGCTAATAAATAAGTAGGAAAAGGCGCCAAGTGTAGGATAAAACAGCATTTTTACACCGGGTATATGTTGGGAAATCCAGTAAATCAGCAATAAATAAAAGCAAATTGTCCAGGTCTTCAAGCTCAAGCGAGGCCACATCCTTTACGATTACCATAAAACACAAACCTGTAGCATCATACACCAAGGGCAAGCGCTCCGTCAATACATGGAGAGATGAAACTTTTGACAGATAGTTGGGTTATACAACCAATGTCCACGTAACAATGAAATTAGTTGAAAGAGCCATGCCGTGTTTCAGTCACAGCTTGCCCGGGTATAAACGTATAGGGGGAAGTGTGTCTATGTTCAAACCATGGAGATTTGATATCCGGTCCAAAATTGGATTGGGCTATTTGTTGATCGTGCTTTGTCTGGGCGTGTCCGTATTTACGCTGAACAGCCGGATTGCATCGATGCAAAAAGAAATCAATTATATAACGGAGCATGATATGGCCGTGCATTATCTGACATATCAGGTCGAAAAGCATCTGCTCGATATGGAAACCGGCATGAGAGGCTACGTCATTACAGGAGATTCCGAATATTTGGAGCCCTACCATAACGCGCAGCAAAATTGGGAGAGCGATTATAACAAGCTGTACGAGCTGGTAAAGGGCAATCCGCTTCAAGCGAAAAACCTGGAGATGAACAAGGCGTCGATTGAACAGTGGATCCGAACGGCCGGCGAAGCGGTCCTGAATATGAAAGGCAACGGGAACAGCGCCGGACTGAACAGCTTTTTCAAATCCGATACCGGCAAAAGGCAAATGGATCAATTGCGAATGCAGTTCGATACGTTCCGCAATACAGAGAAGGCATTTACTGCCAGCCGTGTGGCTGGTTTGAATCAATCGAACGCCACGCTGAAGGTTCAGCTTTATGTGCTCATGTTTCTGATCACGGTCGTGTCCTTGGTCGTTGCTTATATCATTTCCCGTTCGATTATTCGCACGGTGAAGCAGGTAGGACGGGCGATAACGGAAATTGCGGCCTCCAATGGGGTGACGACCTCCCGTATTGTCGTTTATTCCAACGATGAAATCAAGGATTTGGCCGAAGCGGCCAATCAGCTGCTGGAAAGCCAGGAGAAGCAGGCATGGCTGCAAAATCATTTGGCTGAAGTGGCTATCTTCAACCAAGGCTTTACCGACATCAGCGAGCTGGGGGAGGCATTTCTCGCCAAGATGGCGATGCTCATGCATGCCAGCTATGGCGCCTTTTACTTGGCGGAGGGCCAGGGGAAGGGACAAGTCCTTCGCCGGATAGCCTCGTATGCCTCCGACGGGAACGATAAGGGGGCGCCCGCTATCCGCCGGGGAGAAGGCCTTGTCGGGCAGAGCGCGCTGGACCAGCGGATGGTCGTCTTGAATCCGGCGCCTGCCGATTATATCAAGATTACATCGGCGCTCGGGGATTCCGCTCCGCACAGTCTGTTGATCTGCCCGATCGTTTTTGAGGGGAGAACCGAGGCGGTCATCGAGCTGGCTTCGCTACAGCCCTTCACCGATATCGAGCTGCTGCTGATGAAGCAAATACGCGCATCCTTCGGCATTTCGCTCAATCGCGTGCTGGGCCGAATGGAGGTGGAGCGTCTGCTCATCGAGACGCAGACCCAGGCGATGGAGCTGCAGGCGCAGACCGAGGAGCTGCAGCAGCAGGCTGAAGAGCTGCAGGCCCAGTCGGAGGAGCTGGTGGCGCAGCAGGACGAGCTGAAGGCCTCCAACGATTTGCTCCGCAAATCGGAGGACCGGCTGCAGCGCCAGCAGGAGGAGCTGGAGCAGAGCAACGAGGAGCTGTCGCAGCGCTCCATACTGCTCGAGGAGCAGATGCGACAGGTCGAGGAAGTAAACCGGCAGATCGAAGAGCAGCGGGATGCTTTGCAGCAGCAGGCGGCCGAGCTATCGACGATGTCAAAGTACAAGTCGGAGTTTTTGGCCAACATGTCGCATGAGCTGCGGACGCCGCTCAACAGCCTGCTGATCTTGTCCCAGCTATTGACGGAGAACAAGCAGGGCAATCTCGATGAGAAGCAGGTTGAATTTGCCAGGACCATTCATTCCTCCGGTAATGACTTGCTGCGCTTGATTGACGAGATTCTCGATTTATCGAAGGTCGAGGCGGGTCAGATGAAAATCGAGCTGGAGCCTGTCGTGCTGACGGATGTGAAGGACAATTTATTTCGAAGCTTTCAGGAAATGGCGGTTAAAAAAGGTCTCCGGTTCGAGTTCGACATGGCACCGGATTTGCCCGATTCGATCGTAACCGACGGCCACCGGCTGCAGCAAATATTGAAAAACCTGCTGTCGAATGCATTTAAATTTACAACCGGCGGTGAGGTTAAGGTGCGGATTTTCCTTGCCAATAAAGGCTCCGCGGCCCATTCCGGCCAGCAGCCGTTTATCGGCTTCGCCGTCCATGATACCGGTATAGGTATACCGAAGGATAAAATGGAAATGATCTTCGAAGCCTTCCAGCAGGCCGACGGGACGACCAGCCGCAAATACGGCGGCACCGGTCTTGGCCTGACGATCAGCCGGGAGCTGTCGCATCTGATCGGGGGCTGCATCGAGCTCGAGAGCCAGGAAGGCAGGGGCAGCACCTTTACGCTGTACGTTCCCGAGACGGGGGAGCCCGCTTATCAGGCAGCAAGGAAGGAAGCGGCAAGTACGGTGGAGCCGATAGAGACGCCAGCCGGGGCTCCGGCCGATCCGGTGCTTGTACCGAGCGTTCAGCTCTCCGATCCGGCGCTGCTCGAATCAGATGAGGTCAAGGATGACCGGGAGCGGCTGAACGAGGAAGACCGCGTGCTGCTCATCATCGAGGATGATGCCCATTTCGCCGGCCTGATGCTGGATATGGCCCGTTCGCGGGGCTTCAAAGGGCTCGTCGCCTTGCGCGGGGATGTTGGGCTGGCGCTGGCCCACGCATACAAGCCGGATGCGGTGCTGCTGGATATTCAGCTTCCGGTGCTGGACGGCTGGTCGATTCTGGAGCGGCTGAAGCAGCATCCGGAAACAAGACATATCCCGGTCCATGTCATTTCCGTCGTCGAGGAGCCGCAGCAAATGCTGACGATGGGGGCTATGGCCTATTTGAAAAAACCGGCCAGCCGCGAAAAAATTGAGAACGCCTTCGCGCGGATCGAATCGTTCATGAATCGCGGTTTGAAGCGGCTGCTCATCGTCGAGGACGATATTGTGCTGCGCGACAGCCTCGTCGAGCTGATCGGCCATGACGATGTTGCCATTACGGCTGTCTCAACCGGCGAGGAGGCGCTGCGGGCGCTGCATGAGGAGCATTTTGACTGCATGGTCATGGATCTGGGATTAAGCGATATGTCAGGCTTCGACCTGCTGGACCGGATCCGGCAGAACCATACGCTGCTGCGGCTTCCGATTATTATTTATACGGGCAAAGAGCTGGATAGGAAAGAAGAGATTGAGCTTAAGAAATATGCGAAAAGCATCATTATCAAAAACGTCAGGTCCCAGGAGCGGCTGTACGATGAAACGGCGCTGTTCCTGCATCGGGTGGAGGCGAATTTGCCGGAGGAACGCCGTAATTTGTTGAAGAAGCTGCATAGCAACGAGGCGGCTTTTGAAGGAAAACGGATTTTGCTGGTCGAGGACGATATCCGCAATGTGTTCGCGTTGTCCAATGTGCTGGAATCGTACAACCTCCAGGTGAGCTTCGCCGAGAACGGCAGGGAAGCGCTGGACCTGCTAGACAAGCAGCAGGATTTCGACCTGATCCTGATGGATATCATGATGCCCGAAATGGATGGCTATCAGGCGATGGAAGCGATCCGGGCGATGCCACGCTATGCGAAGCTGCCCATTATTGCTCTGACCGCCAAGGCGATGAAGGAAGACCGCCAGAAATGCATCGATGCGGGAGCCTCCGATTATATCAGCAAGCCGATCGATCCGGAGAGGCTGCTCTCGCTTTTGAAGGTATGGTTATACAAATAGAGGAGGGGTAGCGATTACTGAATTTTTGGATCTGAATGAGGGAAGCGGGGGGCCCGCAGGCAAGGATACGGCAGAAAGGGAACGGATTGAGATCGAGCTGCTGCTGGAAGCTATATTTCGCAGATATGGCTACGATTTTCGCAACTATGCGTACGATTCGATCAAGCGCCGCATCGGTCACGGCATGAGGGCGCTGCGCTGCGAAACTGTCTCCGGGATGATCGAGCAGGTGCTTCACGATCCTTTGCAGCTGCAGAAGCTGCTCCGCTATATGGTGGTGAACGTCACCGAGATGTTTCGGGATCCGGCTTTTTTTCGGACGTTCCGGGAAAAGGTCGTCCCTTTCCTTCATACGTATCCGCACATCCGGATTTGGCATGCAGGCTGCTCGACGGGAGAGGAGGTGCTGTCGATGGCGATCATTTTGCAGGAGGAGGGCTTGTACGAGAAGGCCCGCATTTATGCGACGGACATTGATCAAGAGGTGCTGAGGCAGGCGCAGTCCGGCATATTCCCGCTCCATAAAATGCAGCAATATACGCAAAATTATATTCAATCGAGCGGACGGAAATCGTTCTCCGATTATTATTCGGCCGATTACGACGCCGTGATTTTCAAGCCGTCCCTGATGAAAAATATCGTATTCGCCCAGCACAACCTGGTAACGGACCAGTCGTTTAACGAGTTTAACGTGATTTTTTGCAGAAACGTCATGATTTACTTTAATAAAACGCTGCAAAGCCGGGTGCACCGGCTATTCTATGAGAGTCTGGGGATGTTCGGGGTGCTGGCCTTGGGCGACCGCGAATCGATCCGCTTCAGCGAGCATGAGAATTGCTACGAAGCGATAGAGCCGAATGAGAAGCTGTACAGAAAGCTGAGATGAAGGAGGGGCAGGGAGACATGGGTCCAGGCCATTCCGGGAGGCGGCTACCTCTGCTTGCGATACTGGCCGGGCGGCACGCCGACGATCCGTTTGAACATGCGGATAAAATTCGAATAATCGTTGAATCCGGACTGCTGGCACGCATCGGTCACATTGTGGCCGTCGTGCAGCAGTTTTTTGGCGCAGGCGATCCGCTTCAGCAGGATATACTCATGGATCGTGCTCCCGATGCTTTGCCGGAATAGCCGGCTCAAGTAATAGCGGTTCATAAAAAACTGCTGCTCCAGCGCTTCGAGCGTCAGATCATGGTCCAGGTGGTGATCGATGTAATCGAGCACGGGCGCAAGCTTTTCCGGTACGATCGAAGAGGAGAGCGGCAGAGCATTTTGCGAGAATGCGCGGTTCAGCAGCACAAGCAGCTGAATGAAATAAGTCATCATCAGCAGATCCGAGCCGTCCTCGGGGCGGCTGGACAGTCCGTCCATCCTCGAGTATAAGGCAAGCAGCTCCTCTAATTGCTGGGGGAGCAGCTGAATTTTATTTTGCTCGCCTAACGGGCGGTTCGTGAAGCAGTTCAACAGGTTGAAGGCATACGGAGAGGCGAACCGCTCCACAGCCTGGGGGTCAAAATGAATGACGATGTTCTCGTAGGGTGCCTCTGACCGGTAAGTGGGCTTGTGCAGCTCGCGGCTGTTTATCAGAAGCACATCGCCATAGACTAAAGGGTACACCTTTTTCTCGATCAAATAATGCACATCCCCGGCAATGAAGAAGTACACCTCGAACCGGTCGTGAAGGTGGAAGTCCATTTTGTAAGGCTCATCTGTCCGTTTGTGTATGTATTGGAGCCCCTCAATTTCATGAGCAATCTTCACTGTCGGGCCACCCTTTCGCGAAAAAGTCAAAAAAAGCAATATTTAAGGCAATTGAAGCAAGGAATTCGTTTTTATTATACCTCATTATAAAAATGAATTGATAGCGTGTTCATAAAAAGGGATGCAGCGAAACAGGCTTCCTTCGACATAGAACGCGCCTAAACTCTATGAAATCAGGTGAAACCGTGAAAACATTAGGAACAGCAGTTATCGGCTGCGGCTCCATTTCGGGAGTGCATTTAACAGCGTTAGCCAAGTTGGAATTAGCCGAACTAAAAGCGGTTGTCGACGTGAATGAGAGCTTGGCGCAAAAGGCTGCAGCGGAATATGGCTGTGCTTACTACACCGATTATCACGAAATGCTGAAGCGTGACGACATTCAGGTCGTTCATCTTTGTACCGGGCATTACCAGCATGCTCCGATGGCGGTGGATGCGCTGAAGGCCGGCAAGCATGTGCTGACGGAGAAGCCGATGGCGGAGAACAAGGCTGCGGCACAGACAATGCTGCAGGCAGCCAAGGAGCATCCGGAAGTCCAATTGGGCGTTATATTCCAGAATCGCTATAATCCGGCCTCCGTTCGCATGAAGACGGCCGTGGATAGCGGGGAGTTTGGCAAGCTGATCTGCATGAAGGGGATTGTCACCTGGTACCGCAGTGCAGCTTATTACGAAACGCCATGGAAGGGCAAATGGGCGACCGAGGGCGGCGGCGTGCTGATTAACCAGGCCATCCACACAGTAGATTTGCTGCAATGGCTCGGAGGGGATATTGCAAGCATCAAAGGTTCGATCTCCACCGATGCCCTGGAGGGGGTCATTGAGGTAGAGGATACGGCTCACGCGCACATTCAGTTCAAGAATGGCGTGACAGCGATTTTTTATGCGACGAATGCCTATTTGAAAAATTCACCTGTAGAGATGGAGCTGGTGTTCGAGAACGGTACGCTGATCCTTCGGGGGGACACGCTGTATCTGGATCAGAATGGCGAGCTCACGGTTTTGGCCGAGCCGGTCAAAAATACGCTTGGCGCAAAGTCCTACTGGGGCATGAGCCATGAGCATCAAATCCGTGATTTCTATGCGCATCTGCTGGAGGACAAACCATTCTGGCTGGATGGACCGGAAGGATACAAAGCCTTCAGGCTGGTGATGGATATTTACGAATCGTCGCGTACGGGCCAGAGAGTGGTTTATAAGTAAAATCATACGGGTGCGTCTGTGTCTGCCGTATGCCCCAATATTGAAAAGTCCGGCCCTTTGGGGAAGGTTGGCCCTATGTCAACGATCCCGAAGGCGCCGGGCTTTTTTGGGTGTTTATTCCGCTTCATTCATGGAGGCCAAGGCCTGCGGCTTGTCATACTGTATTAATAACATATGCGAAGGCTGAGCGGCCGTGAGCTCGAGAGGGGCGCAGACTCACATGTCCGTAATGCATGACGTATGGAATCCGCTGCTGCTTACGGGGTGCTGCAGGCAGACGACAAGCAGGTCAAGCTGCTGCACAACGGGGGACTCGGCATAGGCATCGATAAGGCGGCTGTATTCGCATTTGAATGCGAAACAGCAAAAAGAATGAGGAGTGACAACCCCGATGATTTTGATGACCGTTGAAAGTGCGCCTAGTCAGCAATTGGTAGATCTATCGGATGAGATGATGGAAAGCTTTCTTAAATATTCAGGTGTGTCCCAGTACAGAAAGCTGTGCTTTGCGGTGCATGAGCTGGTTGTCAATGCAGTCGAATCGACATTGAAGCTGCGCGAGTCCGGTGCCGGTAAGCAGGAGGGAGCGGTAGCGGAGGAGGCCAAGATTTTGATTCGGATGGAGCTGAATGGCGACGATATCGTCATTACGATCTCCAATCATGGGTATGGCTGCGATGCCCCGGCGATGGCCGAGCTGCCGAAGCTCAGCTTTGACGAGCTGCTGCTGGAGGAACGGGGCAGGGGGCTGCTGTTGGCTAAACGGTTATCGGATCAACTGACCTTTGATCAGGACGATCAGGGCAGAATCACCATGCAGCTGCGGAAAAAGGGCGGGGGCGGTCTTGGTTAAAACCAGCTTTGGACCTCCTTATTTGCAGGAGCCGCTTCGCCTGGTATCGGCCAAGGAGGGATCCTCTTTGCCTATCCAGGTCTTCAGCAAGCTTACCGTAAGTCGGAGGTAGAGGCGAAGGAGCGGCTCACCCAAATGTTTGGTGCCCAGACAGGATATATTTTGGACTTATGGCGCTTGAAGCTTAGGCATGCTCAGCTTCATCGAGTCGGATCGGGGGCGTGCAGTGAAAATCCAATGGAAAAACCTTCCGCTTTGTTGTGACAACACAACCATGGCAGAAGGTTTTTTATACTGTCTCTTAGGCTTTGCTGCTATGCCGCTATGCCGAACTTTGGCTTAAGGCTCGAGCAGCCTGTTATAAAAGTCAATAACCTTGTCTTCGTACGGCTTCGGATATACCTTGTGAGATCGGGCATGATCGGCGCCGGATGTTTTCCACAGCTCGAACTTGTCCTTATGCTTCTCCCACATCGCTTCGCTGTTCTGATAAGGAATCGAATGGTCATCCGTGCTATGAATAAACAAGATCGGTCTCGGATAAATGCGGTCAACTGCACTTAACCCGTCCACAGCGTCGGTTTGAATACCGGTCAGCCGCGGCAAGATGCCGAGAATGAGCGGAGTGAACGGAAACCTCGGCAGATGCGACCAGACCGGCAAATTGTCCTCAAGATAACGGGTAAGGTGGTTAAAAGGACTGTCGGCGACGATACCTGCTACGGCAGGCTCCTCCGCCGCTGCAAGCAAGGCTGAGCTGGCTCCCATCGAGAAGCCATGCAGTGCGAGCTTGCCCGGATGATTGGCTTGCATCCAATCGATTGCTCCGAGCAGGTCAAACTTTTCCAGATAGCCTACGGTCGTCAGATCGCCTCCGGACTCGCCGGAATTCCGAAAGTCGAACATAAGCACGTTGAAGCCCTGCTGGGTCAATGCCTTGGCGAGCGACAAAGCCTCCCCTGCAGCATAGGTCCGGTTGTCCCGGTAGCCGTGGGCCATAATAATATTCAGCTTGGCGGGATCGGAAGCGCTGGGCAGAAACCAGCCCTTTAACGTAACGTCCTTCGTTCGGCTGTCGAACTGGACAGGCTCGAATGCAGCTTCATAGCGGGAAGGATCCTCGGTAATCGCTTTACGCTGCGGGTGCGTCAGCTGCCATCCTACATAGACGGAGACGGCGACACAAATCAATGCTATAGCGAGCAGCAGATACAATAAGTACCGGACGCTTTTCAGCTTCCTATGGCTTCGAGAGCGGGCGGCTCTGGAGATGGCGGGAGTGGGTCGCATAACAACATATTCCTTCCTGTTCGTATGATGAATTTGAACATTGCACGTTTCATTATACGACAACCGCCCTCGAAGCAACAGACTTTTTGTCTGCTTCTGTCTTATTTAAACCGGTGATACAGCCAGGATGCAGCCGTGCAAGCCAGCAGGAGGCCGAGGCTCCAGGCAGCGGAAAATGCGGGATTGAGGAGAAGCGGCACGGCCAGCACAAGTAATGCGATGAAATGAACAAGAAACCGGACCGTTCCGACAGCCTGCTTTTTCAGGCCTTCAGGAAGCGGGTAAATCCGGTGCCAGAGATGCTCGCGGTAATACCGCTTCAAATCGGAGAGCTGCAAAGCGCCGGCAAGCGAGAACACAACATAGATGACGATGCGCGCCCAATCATTGGTTATGAACGCGATCAGGAGAACGCCGATGACAAGCAGTCTGAATAGGATGCCGAGCAGCTCGGAGCGAAAGAACACCAACGAGTATAAGTAATGGTAGCTGAACCGTTTTTGAAAAGGAATCCGGCTGCTGATGCGGGGCAAGCCCTTTATGTTTCTGGCTCTGGCCCGCAGCGGCGGCACATCGACAAACCAGTTCAACACCCGGTACAGGCTGGCTTGGTGGCGAAGCTCCAGCTCGATTAAATAATTCCAGTGCACTGTGAATTTCCGCGGCAGCCGCAGCGCAGCCAAATATACGAGACTGCCGATGGACAGCAGCAAAAGACCATAGGCAGGCCCCATGCTGAAGAGGGCATAAGCGGCGGTTCCGGCCCAGAGCCAGCGAAGCAAGGACCAGCCCAGGCGTGTCCGGCTTTCCTGCATCTGCTGCTCAGTCCACTTCCCGTACAGAAGCACGGCCTTGAATAGCACCCAGGCCAGCAGCAGAGCAAGGAAGGCTCCCGCACCGGAGCCCGTTACTTTGGCGTAAACCGGCCAAACGGCGAGCCACGCCGCTGTAACGGCAGCGGACTGAAAAACCATCGCTTTGCGCCGCGCCGAACCGATATATGTCATCATGGCCTCCTGCTGCGGGAGCAGGAAGATCGTATCCGCCTCACGCAGGTAGGTGCGTATCCGGCCCAGGGCCAGAAAAGGAAGCATGAAGCCGGCTGCGGCAGGCTTCCATGGAAAGTCCGGCGTCACCCATTGAAGAAACTGCTTATAGCCGATGGAAGCAGCAAAAAAAACGATAAGAGCCGTCATCGCAATGCCTTGAATAGCGTAATGGACATAAGGGCGAATTTCTTTGGCGAAGTGCGCCTGCCTTTGTTCGTATAACCCTTTCCCGGCCATTAGCGCTGCACGTCCTTTGTAACCAGGTCGCAGAACACATCGTCGAGGGGTGTGGAGGAAGGCAAGCCTGCTGCAGTGCGCAGATCGGCTACCGTTCCGGATACGATCAGCTTGCCCTGATGCATGACCAGAAACCGGTCGCAGTACCGTTCAATGGTTGCAAGAATATGGGAGCTGATCAGGATTGAAGCGCCTTCCTTTTTCACCGTAACCATCAATTCCAGTAAGGACCGCATACTTAGCGGGTCTAAACCAAGGAACGGCTCGTCGATGATGTACAGCTCAGGCTGCACCAGGAATGCGCACATAATCATCACCTTTTGCCGCATGCCTTTGGATAAATGGGACGCCAATCGCCCGGTAAACGGCTCCATCTGAAATTGCCGAAGCAGGGGCTTCATTCTCGCCTCGAAGGCAGCCGGATTCAGCCCATAGGCTCTTGCCGCCATCTCGAGATGCTCCTGCACAGTTAACTCCTCGTAAAGTAACGGGCTTTCTGGAACATATGCATAGGTTTGGCGGTAAGCTTGACCTGCCTCCTCTGCCTGTTTGCCCTTTAGGCGGATTTCTCCCTGATGCGGCTGCATCAGTCCGAGAATATGCTTGATGGTTGTACTTTTCCCTGCTCCGTTCAAACCGATTAAGCCGACCATTTCTCCCGGCTGAACATGAAAATTCAAATCATGCAGCACCGGCTGCTGACGGCTGTAGCCGCCTGTGACGTGATGTACTTCCAATATTGGCTGCAAACTCACATGTCACTCCTTTCACAATAGGCTGAAGCTTCTTCCTATTAGACTAACGGAAAAAGCCGCTATTTTCCAGCCGGGTCAAGGTAAGACATGCCAAAACAGCGTACCGGTCAAACAGATGGAACGCTGTTTTCATATAAACTGGCTAGGATTGGCTTTGATTTCCGCCGGTCGTTTCTTTTTTCTGATCTTTGTTTTTGCTCTGATCCTTTTCTTTTTTTTTGTCTTTTTCTTTATGCTGGTCTTTTTGCTGTCCTTGTCCCTGTTCCTTTCCCTGTTTCGTAGAGCCTTGCCCCGTTTGCTCCTCCTGAGACGTTTTTTTCTCGTTCTGCTGCTTTTGAATTTTATTCAGCTGCTTTCCGCTTTCGATATCCTGCTCCTGCTTCAACACTTTTTGAAGAACCTTAACACGATCCTGCTGAAGCTTCTTCAGCTGCTTTTTTTCCGCCTGGCGTATTTTTTCCGCTTGATCGTATTGGCTTTTTTTCAGCTGCTTATACATTTTCATCTGCTGCTGCAATGCAGTATCGATGACTTTATTGTCGCTGTTCTGCTGCTTTTGACTTTGAGCTTTGGCATTTTTACTCTGCTCCTTGGACTTCCCGCATCCGGTAACGGACAGAAACAGGGCGCTGAATAATAGGAAGAAAATCATCTTTCTCATGTACAATACAGCTCCTTTTCCGGGGATAGCATTAGTTTGTCCTCCAGCTGGAAAAAACATTTATGACAAAATTTTTGATTTTTTGTATACAAATGAATACAATATAATATATATAAACTAATTATTTGAAAAAAGGAGCGAAAAGGTATACATGGCGGAAACATACCGCAAGTCTAAGATTGAGCATTATTTGGAGCGTCTGCTTATACGAAAGCAAGGGCTGATCCGTCAGCTGGAGATGGCCGGACTCGAGCAATCCTGTGAGTTTATCCGCGGGCAGCTGTCTGCTACGGATATGATCATCTGGGAGCTCGCTTCGGAGTTTGATTTCATAAACCTGATCAATGATGGGAGAGATGTCCATGACAGCGAAAGTAGAACAAAAAGTACTTGAACCGCCTACACCACAGCATTCCAGAGCAACCCGCTTAAAGCTGCTCAAGCGCGCCATTTTCTTGCTGCTCGGTTCCAGCTTTGTGTCCATCGGTCTTGAAATTTTTCTGGTTCCTAACGCAATTATTGACGGCGGTGTCGTCGGGATATCAATTATTTTGTCCCATTTGTCCTCTTGGCCGCTTGGTATTTTCTTGTTCCTTCTCAACCTGCCCTTCTTCTTCCTCGGCTACAAACAAATCGGTAAAACCTTCGCACTCTCTACCTTGTTCAGCGTTACCTTGATGTCAATCGGCACAACAATGCTTCACCCGGTCCCGCCGTTAACGATTGATCCTTTGCTTGCAGCCGTGTTCGGAGGCATCATTCTGGGCGTCGGGGTCGGCATGGTTATCCGTTCAGGAGGCTCGTTGGATGGAACGGAAATTATCGCGATACTTGTGAACAAAAAATCACCGTTTTCTGTCGGTGAAATCGTCATGTTCTTCAATCTGTTTATTCTTGGCAGCGCAGGCTTCGTGTTCGGTTGGGACCACGCGATGTATTCTCTGATTGCCTACTATATCGCTTTTAAAATGATTGATATTACAATCGAAGGCTTCGACGAGTCCAAATCGGTTTGGATTATAAGCGAAAGATACAAAGACGTAGGGGAGGCGATCATTGATCGTTTAGGCCGCGGCGTGACTTATTTGAACGGGGAAGGCGGATTTACAGGCGGTGAGAAAAAGGTGATCTTCTGCGTCATTACCCGACTGGAAGAAGCCAAAATGAAATCGATCGTCGAGGAATTGGATCCGACCGCGTTTCTGGCCGTAGGCAATATCCATGATGTGAAGGGAGGACGCTTTAAGAAAAGAGATATTCACTAATATTTGCGGCATGTCGACGAAATCATTACAAGTGCCGCCGGTTCGCCTGTTTTGCAGGACAGACGAATTCTCTTGGGGGGAGCCTTGAGAGGCCGGCGGCTCCTGTAATGATTTTTTTAAAATAAGTAAGTCCTTTTCAAAAGTTTATGTAATAAAATATAACACAATTTTTAATTAGAAAAGAGATTTATTACTATAAATGGAATTTTCATCAAGAAATCCAGCCAGAAACACGAATATTTTATAATTTTAAACCTCTTATTATTCGTGTTTCTCCCGACATATAAGCCTTTTTTATGAAAATTATAAGCAAATTCCTGTTGTAAAATGCGAAAATGTAAGCTATAGTACTGTACATAGAGAAATGTTAGGATAGATGACATTGAAATCGGAGGGATCGGATGAGACGGTTGGAAGGCAAACGTATTGCGCTCACAGGACCGCGTAAAGCGGCTGAGCTGAGTGTGATTGTAGAGAAACTTGGAGGCATACCTGTGCTTCGGCCGGCCCAAGGAACAGTGTCGGTAGAGAAAGAGCAGGTGCAAGCCGAAATTTCCCGTCTGATCGAACAAGGAGCGGATTGGGTGATCCTGACCACATCGGTGGGAACGGACATTTTGTATCAAGCTGCGGTAGAGATGGGCGTTGGCGAGGCATTCGTCGAATTGCTGAAGAAGACCAAAATTGCGGCCAGAGGCTATAAAACATTCCGTTATTTAAAAACACTCGGGCTCGAAGCGACAGTTAAATCCGAGGATGGCACGACAGTCGGCATATTGAGGGAGATGCAGTCGTGCAGTGTTAGCGGTCAGCGCGTCGCCCTTCAATTATATGGCGATCATGCGCCCCGCCTCGTCCAGTGGCTGAAGGAGCAGCAGGCGAACTATTACGAGATTCTGCCTTATGAGCATATCCCTCCTGATCTGGAAGTGATGGATGCTTTGCTATCCGAAATCGTGGCAGGCAAAGTCGATGCCGTAACCTTCACAAGTACGCCGCAGGTAAGGTATATGATGGGTTATGCGCGCAAGCAAGGGCTGGCAGAGGCGCTGCTCAGTGCCTTTCAGCACAAAGTCGTCGCCGTCGCTGTCGGGAAGGTCACGGCAGAGGCACTTCGTGACGAGGGTGTGGAGCGTGTGGTGACTCCGGAGGAAGAACGGATGGGCAGTATGATCGTCACCTTGGCCCAGTACTATGAGACGGCCGCGGGCGCATAGAAGTGAAAATAAGGATGGGTACCCGTTTAACCTGGTGCTCCATCCTTTTTTCGTGAAAGCTATGACCTGATTTACTCTTCAAAAGCCTGCAGCACAATGACGGCATTGTGTCCGCCGAAACCGAACGAATTGGAAATCCCGGTTCGAAGCTGGGCCTGCCGCGCTTTATTCGGCACATAATCCAGATCGCACTGCGGATCCGGAACCTCCTGATTTATCGTTGGCGGGATGATGCCCTCGCGCAAGCTTTTGACTAAAGCGATAGCCTCCACTCCGCCCGCCGCTCCCAGCATATGACCTGTCATGGATTTGTTCGCCGTGACAGGAATGCGGTAAGCGTGCTCTCCGAACAACCGCTTGATTGCCATCGTCTCGGAGCGGTCCCCGAGCTCGGTGCTTGTCGCATGTGCGCTGATGACATCGACAGCTTCAGGCGGAAGATGCGCCTCTCCAAGCGCGGCTTTCATCGCGAGGTACGCACCGATGCCTTCCGGATGCGTCGCTACCATATGATACGCATCGGAGCTGGCCCCGTAGCCCGTCACCTCCGCAAGCACCTTGGCCTCTCTCCGTCGGGCGTGAGAGAGGGATTCGAGAATAACGATGCCAGCTCCCTCCGCCATGACAAAACCGTCCCGGCCGGCGTCGAACGGCCGGCTCGCCCCGACAGGATCCTCATTGCGGGTGGAGACGGCTGTCGCGTTGCCGAAGCTGGCAAGCGAAATTTCCGTCACCGCAGCCTCCGAGCCTCCTGCTATGACGACATCGGCAATCCCTTGGCGAATCAAGCGGAACGCTTCGCCAATAGCTGTATTGCCAATGGAGCAAGCGGTTACCGGCGACATGGTTGGGCCGTATGCGCCGTACTTGATGCTGATCATGGCTGCCGCCATGTTGGAGATCATCATCGGCACGAGCGTAGGGCTGACGCGTTCCGGTCCGCGCTCGCGAAGCACGGCATCCTGCTCCAGCAGCGTCTGGATGCCGCCGATGCCCGAGCCAACATAGACGCCGAGCCGCTCCCGGTCCAGCTTATCAAGCTCAAGTCCCGAGCTCTCCCAAGCCTGCTCTGCAGCAGCCAGCGCATATTGGCAGAACCGGTCCATACGGCGCGATTCCTTGCGTCCGAATCGGGCCTCGGCATCGAAGCCGCGCACCATCCCGCCGAATTTAGCCTTGTAGCGCGTTGTATCGAAGTGATCAAGAAGCGTGATGCCGGACTCTCCCTGCGTCAACCGCTGCCAGAAGGTATCCACATCGTTTCCTAGAGGACTGATTAAGCCCATACCGGTAATAACGACTCTTTCCATGTTGCAGCCTCCTCGAATGGCGATTAGAATATATGACTAGGTACTAAAACTAAGTCATACATTTATCTTTCCACATATCTTATCCTAGTACAAGATTGTTATTTATTATAGTATAATGACTACTACCTTAAGTGGATAAGGGCGTGATCTGAGTATGAATCGTCAAACGAGGCTGCAAGCTTTATCGGAGTTTCTAAAAGGGGGGCGGGCCAAGGTGAGCCCGGAATCGGTAGGACTATCCGTCGGTGCCCGCAGGAGAACCCCCGGCTTAAGACGTGAAGAGGTAGCCCAGCTGGCGGGCGTAAGCCCGACCTGGTACACATGGCTGGAGCAGGGACGGGACATCAAAGTATCGGCCTCGGTATTGGATGCCGTAGCGGCGGTGCTGCAGCTGAATGCCGATGAACGGAAATATTTGTATTCCCTTGCACTGGAGGCGGGGCCGGCCGCCAGTCTTCAGCATGAGGAGCAGCCCCAAATCAGCCCCTCCTTGCAAAAGATATTGCAGGAGCTCAAGGTTTGTCCTACGATCATTTCCGATCGGCGCTGCCAGATCGTCGGTTGGAACGAAGCGGCCTCGCATGTGTTTTTGGATTTTGACCGGATCCCTGCATCGGAACGGAACATGATTCGCTTGCTGTTTACAAGAAAGGAATTTCAACGGCTTGCCGTCAATTGGCAGCACTTTGCCAGCGGCTTTTTGGCGATCTTCCGGGCTTATTACGGCCAGTATGTGGAGGATGAATGGTACGGGCAGTTTTTGGAGGAGATGAGCGGCCTGCATCCCGAGTTTCAAACGCTTTGGGAGCAGAGCCGGGTCAGCTCTTCTCCCGAGGTGCTGATCGAATTCCGGCATGCGAAGGCCGGCAAAATGCTGTTCCAGCTTACTTCCCTGCAGGTGCATGGGAGTGCCGATGTGAGGTGCAGCATTTATACCCCTGCACCGGCTTCCACCACGGAAGCCAAGCTGAGGCAGCTGATGGAGCGGCAATCGAGCCTGAATGGAGACACAGAGGAATAGCGTAGTTTGGTCTAAGTAGAGGGATATGGTATACTTTTCCTGAAAAGTTACCCTATCCTTTTTCTATGCTGGAGGCCTAATGAATACAATGTCTGTAGTGCAGCTGAGAGATGTGACCAAACGGATCGGCTCCAAAACGATTGTCGATCGCCTGTCCTTCGACGTGCTTCCGGGGGAAGTGTTCGGTTTTCTGGGACCGAACGGAGCCGGCAAAACAACGACGATCCGGATGATCGTCGGTTTAATGTCGATGACCGAAGGCGAGGTGCGCGTCAACGGCCTGAGCGTCAAATCGCAATTCGAGCAGGCCATGATGCACGTCGGCGCGATCGTGGAAAATCCGGAATTTTATAAATTTTTAACCGGGTATCAAAATTTGCAGCATTTTGCCCGGATGATTCCAGGCATTACAGAGGAGCGACTGAACGAAGTCATTGCTCTCGTGAAGCTGGAGCACCGCATTCATGATAAGGTGAAAACGTACTCCCTCGGCATGCGTCAGCGGTTAGGTGTCGCACAAGCGATTTTGCACCGTCCGTCTGTGCTTATTCTGGACGAGCCGACCAATGGGCTTGATCCCGAAGGCATCCGGGAGCTGCGCGATTATTTGCGCCAGCTGACCGTGCATGAGGGGCTTGCCGTTATCGTGTCCAGCCACTTGTTATCCGAGATGGAGCTGATGTGTGACCGCGTGGCGATTATTCAGAACGGCAAGCTGCTGGACGTGCGTTCTTTCAAGGAAATGCAGGCACAGCAGGACGGTCTGGAAGTGCAGATTGAAGTAGACCGCGTCGAGGCAGCCCGGGACGTAGCGGCAGAGCTGGCAGGGGATCAGGCCGTGAAGGCTGTGACCACAGCATTCGCTCAGCCGCTTAGACCGAGGCCGGACGACAGCGACGGGGGAGGCGTCGCCGTTGCCTCTGCTGAAAGCGGCGGGCCCCTGACCGAGGGCATTCTGACGGTAAGATGCAGCGGCGGGCGGGACGAGATTGCCGAACTGAACAAGCGGCTCGTTACTGCCGGTATCCGGGTATACGGCATTCGGACGCAAAATAAATCTTTGGAGGATCAGTTCCTGGAAGTAACGAGGGGGAATCAAATTGTCTAGCTTTGTCAGTCTTGTGCAAAACGAACAAATGAAAATTTACAGCCGCGTCCGCACTTGGATCATGCTGGGCATTTTGGCTCTTACCGTTATTCTGTATGCGGTCATGTTCAAGTATGTCATGGAATCCGGCATGAACAGTGCGCTTTCATTCATGTCGATGACGGCAGGGCTCTCCTTCCTCGTATTCGTGTTTTCCGTTATCGTCGCCGGGGACAGCGTAGCTTCCGAGTTTACATGGGGCACGATCAAGCTGCTGCTTATCCGCCCGGCAACACGGGCCAAAATTTTGGCAGCTAAATATGTTTCCGTAGTCCTGTTTTTGATAACTGCATTGGTCACCTTGTTCGTTTTTTCCTATTTCGTTGGCTTGCTTGTATTCGGAATGGGGGGAGCGGCGGGAGATGCGGGAGCTTTTCCTAGAATCGTTCAGGCCTATGGACTCAAATTCGTTGATTTGCTCATGTTCGTCACGTTAGCGTTTATGATTTCCACCGTTTTCCGCAGCAGCTCTCTGGCGATCGGGCTATCCATTTTTCTGATGTTTACGGCTAACGGCGTCGTACTCATGCTGGCCGGGCTGAAATACAGCTGGGTAAAGTACACTTTGTTCGCGAATACCGATCTTTCGCCTTACCTGCTGGGGGATGCACCTTTGGTGAAGGGCATGACGCTCGGCTTTTCGATTACCATGCTGGTCCTTTACTGGATCGTGATGTATGGAATCTCCTGGCTGCTGTTTACAAAACGGGATGTAGCGGGGTAAGGTGAAGTCCGGATTTGCGGGGGAAAAAGAAATCAGAACGCAATGCAGCCATGCGGGAGTGCAGGGAAAGCCCTGAAAACGCATGGCTTTATTTTTAGTAGAAAGGTTAGGTTTCACAACCTTCGTCTGCCTTGACAATCTTACGGCGTACGGCTTGCAGGCGTACGTATGGGTAAGCTGGCCGTTGCGTTGTCGCTGACGGGCATGATCGTACTCATTTCCCGCACATCGAATCTCATGCAGGCTACGATGCTGGGCGGCGTGATCGACTATGCCAAGCAGACGCCGGGCTATTCGCTGGAAGCGCAGCTTCATATTATTATCGCCGGAGCTTCCATGGGAACATTGCTGGCGATCTTATTGATACCGACAGCGGTCCGTGTATCGGCCAAGCTGATTGGAAGGCTCGAAGTAACAGGCTCCTTGCCGCGGCTGTTTGTCGAATCCGTGTCGATCCGCAACCTGAAATACGCAGGCAAGCAGTTCAAGCCGCCGACCTGGGAGATGATTTCCAGGCTGCGGATCGGCGGGGTGCCCAAGAGATTGCTGCTGCTGAATACTGTCGTAACGGCTATATACACGGTAGGCGTGCTGGCCGCATTGAACGCATCCTTCCTTATGCCCCAATACAGTACGACCGCAACGCTGTCTTCGGGGCTGGTCAATGGGATCGCGACCATACTGATGACACTACTGGTCGACCCGCAAATTGCTTTGCTCACCGACAGGGCGATGAACGGCCAGGAAAGCATGTCCTCCTTAACCAAAATGTACGGGCTCCTGATGTTCTCGCGGTTTTGCGGAACGTGGCTGGCCCAGCTGCTGTTAGTGCCTTGTACCCTCATTATTCAGTGGACTGTTCCGTGGTGGACCTGAATGGAATTGGGGAGGATTCACAATTTCTTTGGGAATCGTAGTGAAAATTAATAAGCTTTTATGAATGGCACGCCAGGAAAAAGGAATAACACGATTGATGTCGAATCATTACGTTTGCCAGGCAATTTATTTAAAAGGGGAACCGTAAGCCTATGATTCAATTTGAAAAAGTTTCCAAAGTTTATCCCAATGGTACCGTGGGCCTAAACAACATAAATTTGACCATTCAGCCGGGAGAATTCGTCGTCATCGTAGGATTGTCCGGTGCCGGAAAATCAACACTCCTGAGGTCGATCAATCGTTTGCACGAAATAACCGATGGTCACATTAAGATCGACGGCAAGTCCATCACGGCTGCCAGAGGAGCCGAGCTGCGCCGGATGCGCCGGGATATCGGCATGATCTTTCAGAGCTTTAATCTCGTGAAGCGCGTATCCGTTCTGCGCAATGTGCTTTCCGGGCGCGTAGGCTACCACTCGACCCTCACAACGCTTCTCGGTCTTTTCCCCAAAGAAGACATTGAGCTGTGTCTGAAGGCGCTGGAGCGCGTCAATATTCGGGAAAAAGCGTATTCGCGTGCTGACGAGCTGTCCGGAGGCCAGCAGCAGCGCGTTTCCATTGCCCGGGCATTGGCGCAGGAGGCTAAAATCATTCTTGCGGATGAGCCGGTCGCTTCCCTTGACCCGTTGACGACCCGCCAGGTTATGGACGATCTGAAGCGGATCAATCAGGAGCTGGGGATTACAACGATTGTAAACCTGCACTTTATCGATTTGGCGCGTGAATATGCGACGCGAATTATTGGCTTGCGTGCGGGGCAGGTCGTATTTGACGGACCCGTGGAAGAAGCGACGGATGAGAAATTTTCCGAAATTTACGGACGTGCGATTAAGAGAGACGAGCTGCTGGGGGTGGATGCCTGATGACAGCTTCCGAACAACGCAAGAAGCTGGAGAAGCCGTCTAACACCAAGTCTTACATGACGACGCTGTTAATCCTAGTACTGCTTTGGTGGAGCGGTGCGAAAACCGATGCTTCGCTTTCTACGTTAATGACCGGCATGCCTGAGATGGGCAAGCTTCTCAAAGAAATGGTTCCTCCGGACTGGAGCTACATCGATGTCGTGTGGAAGCCGATGGTGGAGACCGTGCAAATGGCCATTATCGGTACGACGATCGGCGGGATCGCTGCTATTCCTGTCGCGCTGCTGGCTGCGGGAAATGTGTCCAGATCGCCTTGGATTTATCATCCGGCCCGGATCATCCTGAACCTGATTCGCACGATCCCTGAGCTGTTGTTTGCGGCTTTTTTCGTTGCGATCTTCGGCATCGGGGCTATGCCGGGGGTTATGGCTTTGGCTTTCTTCGCCTTCGGTCTCGTAGCCAAGCTGACGTTCGAGGCTATTGAAGCTATTGATCCGGGACCGCTGGAGGCAATGACGGCTGTAGGCGCCAACAAATGGCAGTGGATCCACTTCGGAGTGCTCCCGCAGGTGGCGGCCCAATATATGGCCTTCTTCTTGTATACCTTTGAAGTCAATATTAGAGCCGCTGCCGTACTCGGCTTGGTAGGCGCTGGCGGGATCGGTCTATTCCTGGACCGCACCTTGCAGCAGTTCCGTTATGACAGATCTTCGCTTATTATTATTTTAACGCTGGCTATTGTTCTTGTTATTGATTATGTCAGCACGAAAGTCAGGGAGAAGCTGCTATGACAAATACATCCTCTCGTATCCGTTTTTGGGTCATTGCCGTTCTTATCGTCTTGGTGTACTACTGGTCGGTTACCGGCCTGAAGCTGGAAGGGTTCACGGAAAATGCCGGCCGGGATTTCACGACCATTGTGAAAGGCTTGCTTCATCCCGATTGGGGCTATGTGTATCTTCCGGAGGGCGAGGATTTGCTCCGGGGATTGCTTGAGACATTGGCCATTTCCATTCTAGGTACGGTGATTTCCGCTATCATTTGTATTCCGTTTGCCTTCTGGGCTGCGAACAATATGAGCCGCTTCAAATCCGTTCCGGCTTCGGGAAAATTCGTTCTCAGTCTGATCCGGACATTTCCGGAAATCATTATGGCAATCATCTTTATAAAAGCTGTAGGTCCCGGCTCCTATGCAGGGGTATTGGCGCTTGGACTGCATTCCATCGGGATGCTCGGCAAGCTGTACTCCGAGGCGATCGAAAACCTGGATCTGGGTCCCACCGAAGCATTGGTCGCCTGTGGCGCCAACAGGCTTCAGGTCCTGTGGTTTGCCGTCATTCCACAGGTGATTCCGCATTTCCTGTCGTTCGCGATGTACCGCTTCGAGATCAACATCCGCTCCGCGTCGATTCTTGGCTTGATTGGGGCCGGGGGGATCGGTACCCCGCTCATCTTCGCCTTGGAAGCCCGGGCATGGAATCGTGTCGGTATTATATTGCTGGGAATTATCGTGATGGTTACGATCATCGACTATATTTCCTCAGCCATTCGCAAGCGTCTGGTATAAAGCGTAATGAAAATAGAGATTTAGATTTAGACTGGCCCCAGAAATCGTAACAGCGACAGACTTGGACGAGAAAAAGTCCAAGTCTGTCGCTGTATTTTTGAAGTATCGCTTCCGTAAGCGGGATAAAAATCTCAATGTTCCAGTACAACTTGAGCGATTAATACATTTGACGAGTAGGATTATGAAAGGATTGCGCCACCCTCGACATGAATGACAGATCCAGTCGTAAATGTATTTTTAGCCAAGTACACATAGGCCTCGGCAATTTCCTCAGGCTTTGCAATATGCTTCAGCAACATTGACTGAGCAATCGCTTGAAACATCGCTTCGCGACTTTCCTCGTCCATCCCACTAAATATGGGTGTATCCACTACACCCGGCGATACGGCGTTGATTCGAATCGGCGCCAAGTCCACCGCTAAGCCACGAACAAGCCCTTCAATTGCTGAGTTGATCGCAGCCACCGTCGAGGTGCCTTGTGCCGGGCGTATGCTAAATGTACCGGAGGTCAACGTGATTGACCCGGACTTCTTGATGAAAGGCAATGCGGCTTTCACGGTCAAGTATTGTCCCCAGAACTTGCTATCAAAGGCTGCCCTTGCCGTATCGATGGGCAAAGCATTAAAGGGAGTCATGGCCGAATCTCCGGCGGCCGTAACGACGAGGTGCTCGAAGGGTCCCAAGCTCTCAAAGAATTGTTTCGTCTGGCTTTCATCCCGGAAATCAAGTACGAGCCCTTGCGCCTCCTGACCCAACTCCTTCTTCGCCTCATCTACTTTGATTTGTGACCGGCTGGCGACGATGATTTGAGCGCCTTGAGTGAGGAGTGATTTTGCGACCGCCAGGCCAATACCCGAAGTACCGCCTATGATGACAGCACGATGGTTTTGCAATGACATGTTTTATACCTCCTTATTGGATGAGCGTTCAACTAATAAAATAGTGACCCTTTTCGAGGTCCGGAATCAGTGCAGGGTGCTCAAATGAAATGATAAAGTATAGAGTGCACTCGATAGCAATACAGTTCGAATCAATGTTATAATAGAAAAATGGAAAATACTTTTTCGAGCAAACAAGTTTCCGACAAGACTGGATTGAGCATCCACACATTGCGATACTATGAGCAAATAGGTTTAATTGACGGTATCGTACGGGATGAAAATGGATATCGCGAGTATTCAGAGTCCGATATTGTATGGTTCCAGGTTTTAAGTTACTTTCGAGCGATGGGGATGCCCATCCGGGAGATGCAGGAGTTTATCGCCTTGCACAATAGTGAAGTCTCCACAATAACAGCCCGACGAGAATTCATGGAAAGTTATCGCAGTAAAGTTGTCGATCAAGTAAAGAGCCTTGAAAAGACACTGGAGAAAATCGATGATAAAATCAAATTTTTCAAAAATCTGGAGGACCCGGATAAACTACGATCTGAACACGACACCACAAGTTGATGTGTAAAGTCCATAAAAGTGACAAAGGAGCTGCTGCGGCAGCTCCTTTTCTTACTACATGTTCAAGCAGCATACCATGTTTACCCCCTATCGGCTTTTCCCGAAAATAAAAAACCTCCCCGTTCAGGGGAGGCTTGTCAGCTAACACAGCTTAACTTACTTTTGTCCAACCAGTTTGGAATATTCACGAACGACATCAAATTTCTTGTCGTCGGATTTCATGTAACCGCGGTGGGAGTATACGTCAAAAATAATTTTAGCACCTTCAGGGTCTTTGTTAATGTCCATAAAGGCTTGAGAGATTTTGTCTCTCCAAGCTTGATCCATATCATTACGAACCGTGATGGTATCGTTAGGAATAGGAGCGGTATATGCCAATACGCGGGTTTTGGAGAATACATCCGGTACATCTTTAACAACGGTATTACGAGCATCCTGGAACACGGCAGCCGCATCCACTTGGCCATTCAGAACAGCCAATACGCCTTTGTCATGGCCTTTAACTTCGATACCTGTTACATCCTTCTCAGGATCGATGCCGGCTTTCTTCATCTCGCTTGCAGGCCATACATAACCCGCGGAGGAAGTAACGCCCTGCCATGCGATCTTTTTACCTTTCAAATCTTTAATATCTTTAATCGGGGAATCTGCTTTGACGATAATCATTGCTTTATAGAAGTCAACAAGATCTTTGGTATCTTTACCTGTTGCATCTTCAATACCGTAGCGTTGTGCTTGCAGCAAAAGGTCAGCCGCTTTCTTCTCGTCATGCGCCAGAACATAAGCATTCGGAGGCAGGAAGCCGATATCAACTTGCTTGGAAGCCATAGCCTCGATAACTGTGTTGTAGTTAGTGGATACGGATACTTTCACCGGAATGCCCAGCTTGTCGCCAAGCAGCTTCTCAAGCGGTTTCGCTTTCGCTTCCAGTGTTTCTGCGCTTTGAGAAGGTACGAATTGAACTTTCAATTCCTTAGGTACGTACCCTTTGGCTGTCTCCTGTTTTTTGTCTGCCGGAGCCGGTGCAGCCGGAGTAGGCTCAGCTTTCTTGGCACAGCCTGCTGCGATACCTGCTGTCAGCAAAAGAGAAAGACTGATGGTTGTAAGCTTTTTTAACATGTTTTTGACCTCCTGTTAAATATGGTATCTCATCCAACATCTACTATAGCACATAATACCCAAATCAACAGTAAATAAATTATGAAAATAGCATGTAAAGATTAATTTATTAGCGAATGATAGCTTTCATTGAACGTGTGGACCTATTTTTGCTATAGTGGAAGCACAGGAGTCATGCTTAATATTGGAAAAAGTTCAGGCTGGAGATGATTATAGATGGAAAATAACGACAGATGTAAGCTTACGATATTACAAACCAGTGATATCCATGGAGCACTGCTGCCGATACAGTATGCAAATAATGGGCCGACGCAATCCGGATTTGCCAAGATTGCTTCACTTATCGAGCAGGAACGGAACCATAATGGTTATGTGCTTGTGATGGACAATGGGGATTTGATTCAGGGGACACCGCTGGCTTATCACCATGCGAAGCTGAATGCCGATGCTCCGAATCCGATGATCCGCTGCCTGAATGAAACAGGCTACGACGGCGCGGTTATCGGCAACCATGAATTTAATTATGGGATGGATATATTGAACAAAGCGGTGCGGGAATCCCGGTTTCCGTGGCTTTGCGCCAATATTGTGGATGAGGCGACCGGCGAGCCGGTCTTCGGAAGTCCCTATCGCATCTTTACATCGCCCGAAGGGGTGAGGGTTGCGGTGCTTGGCTTGACAACCCATTACATTCCTCATTGGGAGAAGCCGGAGCATATTGCCGGGCTTCGTTTTGAGCATGCCCTGGAGTCGGCAGCCAAATGGGTGTCGAAGATACGCCGTGAAGAGAAGCCCGATGTGATGGTTGTTTCGTACCATGGCGGCTTCGAACGGGATTTGCAGACAGGAGAACCTACAGAGCCTTTGACCGGTGAGAATGTAGGCTATGCCTTGTGTACCGAGGTGGAAGGGATCGATGTGCTGTTGACCGGCCATCAGCATCGGACGATAGCCCGGGAAGTCAATGGAGTGACCGTTGTTCAGCCGGGCAGCCAGGGGACGAAGCTTGGCAAAGTGCAGCTGGAGCTTGAGCGCCGTGACGGCCGCTTTGTCGTGCTGAACAAAAGCTCCGAGCTCCTGTCGCCGGAGGGGCAGGATACGGCCGCATCCATCGTGGAGCTAGTCTCCGAGGATGAGGCGTTAACCCAGGCATGGCTGGATACGCCGATCGGCAAGCTCCTCGGCGATATGCAGATCACCGACCCGATGGCCGTCCGGCTGAAGGAGCACCCGCTCATTGAATTCATTAATAAAGTACAGATGGACATATCCGGTGCCCGGATCTCCAATACGGCTTTGTTCGACAATGTGTCCCCGGGCTTCCCTTCGGACATTACGATGCGGGATATCGTATCCAATTATATTTATCCGAATACATTGCAGGTGATTCGGATTAGCGGTCAGGACATTAAGGATGCGCTGGAGCGTTCGGCATCGTATTTTGCGACGTACACGGGTGAAGGTCCGGTGAGGGTTAATCCATCGTTCAGTGAACCGAAGCCGCAGCATTATAATTATGATATGTGGGAAGGCATTCAATATAAGCTGAACATATCCCTGCCGGAGGGACAGCGTGTCGTACAGCTGGACTATGAGGGGGAAACGCTGGATCTGAACGCTGAGTACGACGTGGTAATGAACAACTACCGCGCTGCCGGCGGAGGCAATTATACGATGTTCCAGAGCAAGCCGGTCGTGCGCGATATTCCTACGGATATGGCGGAGCTGCTGGCCAGCTACATCATGGAGCGGGGAACGATCGAAGCATCGCTCAACGCGAACTGGGAAGTTGTCTGGAACAGCTAGCCGCATTGAAAGTAGATGTACGTTCAATTAAAGAGCGTTACTGAGAAGGAGCTGCGTATGCGGCTCCTTTTTGCGTCTCTACAAGCTGCCATACAATAGATGGATGGTAGGAAAATGAATTTATACTTTACTTAATTAATGCGTTAATGTATCATCTAATTATCGCAGTAAAATTTCAATGGTTGGGAGAGGGAACGATGATCGACGAAATCCAAGTGCAGGGCCGCAAAATATTACAGCAAATGAAGCCTTATTCACCCGGCAAGCCCATCTGGGAAGTACAGCAGGAATTAGGTATTGACTATGTCGTTAAGCTGGCCTCCAATGAGAATCCGTTGGGCCCATCGCCCAAGGCACTGGAGGCGCTAGCGGCGTTTCTTCCGGAGCTAAACCGTTATCCCGATGCGGGCGCAAAGCTGTTGAATCAGGCCCTTGCCGCACAATTAAACCTGCAGCCGCAGCAGCTGATCGTGACAAACGGAGGCGACGAGCTAATTACTCTCGTTGCGGAGACGTTCCTCGAGGCGGGGGATGAAATCGTCGTCCCATCGCCAACTTTTAGCGAATATGAATTTGGAGCTACCTTGATGGGGGCCAGCACCGTCAGCGTTCCATTGAACGATGATTACAGTTACGACATATCCGCTATTCTGTCTTCGGTAACGGAGCGTACCAAGCTTGTATGTATTTGTTCGCCCAACAATCCGACGGGAACTTACCTGGGCAAAGAAGACCTCAAGCGTCTGCTCGATGCGCTGCCGAAGCGGGTGCTGGTGTTGTTCGATGCAGCCTACACTCATTTCGCGTCTGCGGAGGATTATACGGACGGGCTGGAGTTCGTCCGTGCGGGATACCCTATCATCGTGCTCCAAACCTTTTCCAAAATATACGGCCTGGCCGGCATACGCGTTGGCTTTGGGGCGGCGTCCGTGGAGCTGGTCAGTCAAATATATAAAGTGAAGGAGCCCTTCAACGTCAATGCTCTGGCACAGGTCGGAGCCGCGGCGGCCATAGCGGATAAGGAGCACGTGGACAAATCCCGGAAGCTGAATGCGGCGGGCCGGGAGCAGCTGTATGGGGCGTTTCGAAGGTTCGGCCTTCGTTATACGGAAAGCATGGCGAATTTTATATTGGTTGAGCTTGGACCGGATGCGCAGACGATCTATGAACGTTTAATGCAAGAAGGGGTCATTGTCCGGTACGGAGTCGGTTGGGGACTACCCGGGCACGTAAGAATATCTGTAGGCACGCAGGAGGAGAATGCATTTCTCATTGAGAAGCTCGGGGGGATCCTGGCGAAGGACGGTCAATAAGCAGCAGGGGCATATTTGAATCCGGTAAACCGAATTGTAATGTGCCAGCTGCCGCGCCGGTCTTACTGATTCGTATCCGACTGTAGAAAAAAGATGGAGAAGCGGGGGGAAGGGGCCGGCAAGCCCCGCTGAAGCGACCCGTGAGGTATGCTCACCAGACGCTTTCTGTCACACAGGCTAAGGCTGCATGACATTGTTTTCAACGAAAGTGACTTGTCCCTTCTCCAGAGAAGCGATTCGTACAAGGGACTCTACCCGGTAGCCTGCATCCAGCAGCTTTTGCCGCCCGGGCTGGAACGACTTTTCAATCACAATGCCGATGCCTGCAACGCGGGCCTCGGCTTGTTCGACGATACGGGCCAATCCGAAAGCGGCCTCTCCGTTGGCCAAAAAGTCATCGATAATGAGGACATTGTCCGTGGGGTGCAGAAATTTTTTGGAGACAGTAATTTCATTGCTTACCTGCTTGGTGTAGGAATAGACCGTTTCCGTATAAATATCGCTGGTCAACGTCAGCGACTTATGTTTGCGCGCGAACAGCAGAGGAACCTGAAGCTGCATAGCTGTCATCATGGCCGGTGCGATGCCGGACGATTCAATCGTTACGACCTTGGTAATCGCTTCCTCTGCGAACAGGTCCGCGAATTGCTTTCCGACAGCCAGCATGAATGCCGGATCGATCTGATGGTTAAGAAACGCGTCGACTTTCAGCACTTGATCGTTCAGTACAATCCCCTCGCGACGTACCGTATCCTGCAGCAATTTCATTATTAGCGCCTCCTTTGTTTTCCAGCGGGTCAGCGGATGTCAAAATGGTATTTGGCGATCAAACCCGCCATAGAACGCGGTCGCACATCTTGAAAGACGGCGAAGCCGGTTATCCTTGTTCGGTATAGGCTGTTAAGAGGAATTATAAACGATGGCCGGGCGGTTTGCCATATCAGAGGCGGAAGCCGTCTCTTTTTCCTGAAAAAGGATGCAACTCGGATTTAGCCTGTAGTATGATTTAAGCAGGGCTTTGAATCTTACTTATCTGCAAACAGAATCGTTTGAGGAGGAAATAGACAATGAGTCTTTTATTATGGCCCAATGGGACGCCGAACGCCCTGGGGAACGCTCAGGAGGACATGCCTACCTTAGTCCCTTACCTGGTGCAAAGCAGTGAACCGGCAGCGGCGGTTATCGTATGTCCGGGAGGAGGCTACGTCCGCAGAGCGAACCATGAGGGAGAGCCGGTAGCTTTATGGTTGAACTCGCTCGGCATTTCCGCTTTTGTCGTGCATTATCGCGTAGCTCCTTACAAACACCCGAATCCATTAATGGATGCGCAGCGCGCCATTCGTACGGTGCGGAATCAAGCGCGGCAGTGGAATGTCGATCCTGGCCGTGTCGGCATCCTCGGATTTTCGGCGGGCGGGCATTTGGCCTCCTCGGCCGGTGTTCACTTCGACCAAGGCCGTCCGGATGCGGAAGACCCGATCGAGCGTGAGAGCAGCCGTCCCGATCTGCTCGTCCTGTGCTACCCGGTCATCAGCTTCGGACCTGACGCGCATAAAGGCTCGCAGGTGAATCTGCTGGGCGAAGAAGCGGACACATCGCTTCTGGAGCTGATGTCGACCGAGCGTCAGGTGACGGAGGAGACCCCGCCGGCGTTTTTGTGGCACACGGCGGATGATGCATCGGTTCCGGTCGAGAACAGCATTTTGTTCGCTTCGGCTCTAAGCCGCAATAAGGTGCCTTTTGAGCTGCATGTATTTGAAAGCGGCCGACATGGGCTCGGATTGGCGGAGGACCTGCCGGAGGTTCGGGCATGGACGGATGTATGTGCCAATTGGCTGAAGAAGCAGGGGTTTTAAACGATGGAAGCCCGTTATGAACTGTATCCTCTGGGGGAGAGGGCGGTCGTGATCCGCTGGGAAGGCGGAATTACGGAAGCGATGCAGCAGCGGGTCACGGAAGCGCAGCGGCTTTTGGAGTCAGGCACCCTTTCAGCGGTACAAGAGCTGGTTCGGGCTTATCGCACGATCACGGTGTTTTATGATCCGCTCCGGCTCTACAGGGAAGAACGGCAGCGAATGAGCTTGACGGGGAGGGTCGGTGCGATCGCTCCCTCGGACAGCGATCAGACTGGGGAGCCTCGTTCCCCTTACCGAATCGTATGCGAGTGGATTCGTACCAGGCTGCGGGAAATGGAAGAGCCTGGCGCCGGAAGCGGGAAGAGAGGGGAAGGGCACGAGCGCAGATTGACTGTTCCTGTCTGCTTCGGCGGGGAGCATGGGCCTGATCTGGCGTTGATTGCGGAGCAGGCTGGTATGACCTCCGGGCAAGCGATAGAGCTGTACTGCTCGGTGGAGTATATCGTACATATGATCGGCTTTGTCCCTGGCTTTCCTTATATGGGAGGACTGCCGCAGCCTTTGGCGGCTCCGCGCCGGAGCGAGCCTCGATTGAAGGTGCCTGCCGGCTCCGTCGGTATTGCCGGTGTCCAGACCGGCATTTACCCGCAGGCGATTCCCGGCGGTTGGCAGCTGATCGGCCGCACGCCGGTGCGATTGTTCGATGCATACCAGGAGCCTCCCGCGTTATTCCGCTCCGGAGATCGCGTTCTTTTTCAACCGATCGGGGCAGCGGATTTTGAAAGGCTTCATCGGGAAGCGGAGCACGGCGGTAAAGCGCTGCTTCCTTCCGAGGAGGATCGCCGATGACAATCGAGGTCTTAAAGGCAGGACTGTTCACCACCGTCCAGGATCAAGGCCGGTTCGGCTACCGCGGTGTCGGCGTTGTCACCAGCGGAGCCATGGACGGGTTCGCCCTCCGTGCGGCGAACCTGCTGGTCGCCAACGCGCCGGACGCCGCGGCGCTGGAGCTGACGCTCACGGGCGCGACGCTGGCGTTCCACCGCGACGCGCTCGTTGCGCTCTGCGGCGCGGAGCTGGACGCCCGCGCCGCAGAGGCGGGGCCGCCGCTGCCCGGCTGGCGGCCCGTGCTCGTGCGCAGCGGCACCGTGCTGCGCCTGGGTTCCGCGCGCCGCGGTGCGCGCGCGTACCTCGCCGTGGCGGGCGGCTGTGCGGTGCCCGCCGTGCTCGGCAGCCGCAGCACGCACGTGCGCTCGCGGCTCGGCGGCTTCGCCGGGCGGGCGCTGCAGCCGGGGGATCGGCTGCAGGCCGGTCCGCCCTCGGCCTCGGGCGCCCGGCTCGCAGCCCGCTTGGCTGCGGCTTCGCCGGAGGCCGCGATCGCCCCGGCTGCGTGGGCGATCGCGCCGGGCGCGCGTCCGCCGTATGCGGAGCACCCGGCGGTGCGCGTGCTTCGCGGGCGTGAGGCGGAAAGCTTTGCAGGAGGGAGCCTGCAAAGCTTTCTCTCCACGCCCTACGCGGTGGCCCCGCAGTCGGACCGCATGGGCTACCGGCTGCAGGGCGAGCGGCTCGAGCTGCGGGAGCCGCTCGAGATGATCTCCGAAACCGTGACGATGGGCACGGTTCAGGTGCCGCCGGACGGCCAGCCGATTGTGCTGATGGCCGATGCCCAGACCACCGGCGGCTACCCGCGGATCGCGCAGCTCGCCGCCGTCGATTTGCCGCTGGCCGCTCAGGTCCGGCCGGGCGGTACGCTGCGTTTCAGCGAAATCACCCTCGAAGAAGCGCAGGCCCTTTTTGTTGTGCAGGAGCTTCAGCTTCAACAGCTGGAAGCGGCGGTCCGGATGAGGATAAATTTGTTATAACGATTCTTTCGCTTGAAGGCCCGGCCTGTTTATGAGTTAATAGTTATGTAGCAGGCCAGCTAACACTCAAAGAAAGGAGTGATCAGGTACAATGATTTCACAAATGGAGGTGATCTCTGCTTAATCGCAGAGATCCCATAAAACGAGGGAGGCTTTAGGGCCTCCCCCTAATTTCTAACAAACGATGGACATAGCACCCGTCCATAAGGTATAATTTGGGAAGTAATCGGAATCATGAAATTATGACGAAAGGAGTGGCGTTCGATGTATGAAGGCACAATCATGAGAAAAGGGTTTTGGCTGAATTGAATAAGCATTTTCTCCATCACCGTCACCTGACGTCATTGACATGAAACCATGACATATACGGACACCCAGGCACGAGTCGGCTGATCGTGTTTTTTTGTTGTTTGTAGAGGTTGTTCAAAAAGTCCTTTTGAACTCACACTTCATAACCTTTTCAGGAGGTGTAAAGATGAAAATGCTTATCTCTTTCGCTACGTCGCTTGCAAGTAAAGCACGGAAGGAGGATTTCATCGATGGGGTACAAAAACGGAAAGGATATTCTTCCCCCTAGCCTGCTGAAGCAATTGCAGGATTATATTCAGGGCGAGATTATCTATATCCCGAAGAAGGAACAGACGCGCGCAGGCTGGGGAGAGAACAACGGCACCCGGCAAACGATCCAGCGCCGTAACCATGAAATATTCAAACTGTATGAGAACGGCTTGACTGTAACCGAGCTCATTCAAAAATACCATCTGTCCGAGGACAGCATCCGTAAAATTATCGTAAAAACCCGCGTGGTCGTCGCCGCCCAGCGTTAACTTGGGGCGGCCTGGCCCAGGCAGGCTTTTCATATAAGGAATGACCTAAAAAAAGCCGAGAGGCTTTTTTTATTTTTAAGGAACACCCATCCCCTTCCGTCATGGCACGGTCACTTAGGGCATAGGCTTGCACGGCGGCAGGGGGGACCGGTTGTTTAAACTGTGTCTTATCGTATATGCTTGAGCTGGGAATGAATAAAACCGATGGGGGGAAGCTGCATGAGCGGTATCATCGAAGAGCAGCGGAGAAAGCCGGCTCGGATCGACCTGAATTGTGATTTGGGAGAAAGCTATGGTCCTTACCGAATTGGGCAGGATGAAGCCCTGATGCCCTATATTTCCTCGGCTAATATTGCCTGCGGGTTTCACGCCGGCGATGCCGCGGTCATGCGGCGGACGGTTCGGCTTTGCCTCGAGCACGGTGTAGCCATCGGCGCACACCCGGGACTGCCGGATTTGGCGGGGTTTGGCCGGCGGGCGATGCAGATTTCCGCGGACGAAGCATATGAGATGGTGGTATACCAGATCGGAGCGTTGATTGGATTTGTAAAGTCGGAAGGGGGCGTCCTGCGGCATGTCAAGCCCCACGGGGCTTTGTACAATATGGCGGCAGTCCGGTTGGACTTGGCTGAGGCGATCGCAGAGGCCGTGTACAAGGTTGATCCGGAGCTGATCTTATACGGCTTGTCCGGCAGCCAGCTAACCCGGGCGGCAGCAAATCGTGGATTAAGGGCGGCTGAGGAGGTCTTCGCGGACCGAACCTATCGTTCCGACGGTACACTGACGCCAAGAACGGAGCCCGATGCCGTGTGGCACGATGCGGATTCCGCAGCTGCACAGGTGATTCAGATGGTGAGCGTCGGCCAAGTGAGAACGAGAGAGGGCGGTATGATCGGTGTGAAGGCGGATACGGTCTGTATCCACGGTGACGGACCGCATGCGGTTGCTTTTGCTGAGACGATCCGCCGTCGGCTGGAGGGTGCGGGAGTCAGGGTGAGCGCACCCTGACGGGTCGTGCGGCGGACCGTCCTTAAATCAGCTTCAAACCGCTGATAAGTATGATCGCCGCCATGAGTGTTCTTAACGGTTTGGCGGGCAGTTTGGCGGATAAGCCGCTGCCGAGGAGGACGCCGGGGATTGAGCCCAGCAACAGGTTGAACGCCAGGCCGTAATCGATATTTCCGAATCCGGCATGCATGATGCCTGCGGCCGATACCAGAAGAAAGGCATGGGCGATATCCGTGCCGACCAATTCCGCAGCCGTCATCCGGAAGAAAAACATCATCGCAATCGCAAAGAGTGAACCGGAGCCAATCGAAGTCATCCCGACGATAAAGCCGAGAGCTGCACCGATCCCGATGGTCAGCCAGATCTTTTGCTCCAGCGGTTTATTTTGCAAGCGGCTGCCTTCCATACGGCCGAACCACTGCTTTGCGACGCTTAGGATGGCAACAACAATAAGTACGATACCCAAGGTATGCTTTATAATGGTCTCTTGAATCGCGTGAAGCGGCGGATACAGCTCCAATAACAAGATAGCCAGGATTGCACTCGGCACGCTGCCGATAGCCAAATACAGCACCAGCTTAAACTGAATGGTCCGTTGACGGTAATGCTGAATGCTGCCGAACAGCTTTGTAATCGAGTTGTAAAATAAATCGGTAGCGACGGCTACCGTTGGTTGTATGCCCACTAAGACTAAGATCGGTGTCAGTAAAGCGGCTCCTCCGACCCCTGTTAAACCTACGAGAAGGCCAACAAAAAGCCCCATAAGTGCAATTGTCCAATCCATATGATCCACCCCATGCATTTGAATGCTCTGAATAGTTATGTGCTTATTATAAATCCTACTAAGATTATCGGCAATATGAGATTTGAAAAATATATAAATTTTTTTGATTCAAAATCACTGATTTTACTATATGAGGGCGGGTGCCCTTAGGTGAGTCCGCCTGCACATGAAAAAAACGCCGGCTCCCTATTTGGAAGCGGCGTTCGATGTGGCATTGCAGGATTTCGGTTAACCGGTATTATTCCTCCGGCTGTCCGGAAGCTTTGCGAAGCTCGTTCGCCAACCGGTGAAATTCGGCTTGGGCTTCTGGGGAATCGGTACAGCTGTAGGCTGCCGACAAAAAAGCAATGATTTTATTGGCGTCTTCCGCACTCAGCATAGGATCAACTCCTCCTTTCCGAAACCGGTGCTGCAGGAATGGATATTGTAGATTATGCGCAGAAAATAAGATTGGCTACGGACACATCTTCGTCGGCTCATGTTCTGTTTTTGCGGCCTGTGCTATCCTTAGCCTAAGGGAGTTATTTTTAACAGGAGGCTTGTTATGATTTGGGTGTTTGTTTATGGAACGCTGCTTGTGGGAGAAATGAATCATCAGGTTGCTGAACCTTATGTAATGAAAGTGGAGGGCGGCAAGGTTCGGGGCAGGCTGGTGGATTATGGACCGTATCCTGCATTGGTGCCGACAGTCGAGGATGAATGGGTAAGAGGGGAATGGCTTTTGGTGACGGAGCCGGGACTTGAGCAAATGGACATGCTTGAGGAATATTACGGGCCTGAAGGCTGTAATGATTATGAGCGGGTTTGGATCCGCGATGCCGAGCGGCAGGAGCGGGAGGGCTGGGTATACATATGGACGGATGCGCGTGGCTGCTCCCCCATTCCCGGTGGCTGCTGGCGTACTTACCTGAGAAATAAAAAAGCTTAAGCGAACATCGTTCGCTTAAGCCCTTCTTGGCATCTGCCTCTGCCATTCATCACGTTCGGATTTTTTGATGATTTCAGTCATCCGCATCACGACCGAGGCGGTTTCCTCTTCCCCGAAAAGCTGCTGCAGCTGTGAAAAGCAGACATTATCATGGAGCAATTTCCGCGTGACGGATGCGTCCCGGTACCATGCCTCGGTAATAGCGAAGTGGCCTTCCTTCTTGAGCCATACCTCATGGTAATAATTCTCTTCCGCGTTTTGTACTTTAAGAGACATGTAACAGGCGGACATGGGAATTCGCGGATCGGAAATTCGCTGGTTCACTACGGAACCGGAGGCTACCGGTTGGCCGAATACAACGCACTTCGACACTCGTTTAAATAAGATCTCGAAATTTTCCACTGCAAGCCACATCCTGAAAGTTATTTTCAATAGTCATAAGGGTCCATTTTATATAAAATTTACCTAAAATATCGTCGTTTCTATTATTTTACCATAGTTCTAAAGTATTATAAATACATGATTTTGAACCGATAAAATTGAAAGAGTGATATAATAGAGCAAACTTATTTGGACTACAAGGAGACATCCGGGGATGGCGAACTATCGTATTTTATTGGCTGATGATGAATCAACGCTGCGCTTTCTGTTAACAGAAACGTTAGCTATCGAAGGATATGACATTACGGAAGCGGAAGACGGTAAGGAGGCGCTGGAGCTGATTCAGACGCAATCCTATGACTTGATCATCCTGGATTATATGATGCCTGAGCACACCGGTGTGGAGGTATGCGAATGGCTGCGCAATCAGCCCAATCCGAACCAGCATAAGCCTGTCATTTTACTTACGGCCAAGGCCTTGGAGAAAGATAGAGAGCGTGCCAGAGCAGCAGGGGTGACCACGTATATTGTCAAGCCGTTCAGTCCGCTGCAGCTTATGGATACCGTGGAACAGCTAATCCAACAATCGAATTAACTCATTATTTGACCCGACTGGAAGTGAGTGTGTGTTGCGGCAGTCATCGGAAGATGAAAGGATCAGGAAAGAAGCGAGGCTGATGAAAGAAGGCCGTAAGCGGTTTGTGGCCGAGCTTCGCAAGCAGCTTAGGGAGCTGCAGGATTTATGTCAACTAAATCCGGCCGAGTCTTTCATAGGCTTGGATGAGATGAACCGAATTTATAGAATCGTACATACGATAAAAGGCAGCGCTCCTATGTTCGGCTTTGTCCGAATCGGGTCGGTTGCCGAGAAGCTCGTTCATCAATGGGAGTGGATTCAAGAAAGCGAAGCATTGGCGCTTCCGGCCGCCTCTGTTATTCAGCGATACCAGGCAAGTGTGCTGAACGGAGATGGACTGCGCCGGCAGCTGTCGATGGAGCTTGATGTTTATTCGCACGAGCTGGAGCTGGATGAAGAGCAAGAGCACCGCAGCAAGACTTCAGGCTATTCTTCCAGCAGTCGGCTGCTGGTTATCGACGACGATGATGTGCTTCGGTCTTATTTGGTAAGGCGGCTGAGGCTGGAAGGCTATGAGGTCGACGATACCTCTACCGTTGAAGGAGCCCAAAGGCTGCTTCGGGAGCACTCGTATGAACTGATTACACTGGATTTGATGATGCATCCTCAATCCGGTTATGCTTTATTTGAATTTGTAAAAGAGGACCCGACCCTGAAATGGGTACCGTTGGTTGTTTTATCCGGCCGGGACGATCTTCATGATAAAATACGATGCTTTTATTTGGGAGCCGACGACTATGTAACGAAGCCTTTTGAATATGAAGAATTAAGTGCGCGGATTTACAGCTTGCTGAAGCGGACCAAAAATTTTGAACAAATGGCATTTCGCGATCCCCTCACCGGGGTATATAACCGCCGATTTTTCGACCATCAAATCCAGGTGGAGCTGAAGCGGGTAAGCCGCTATCCTGCATCGATTTCTATGGTGTTTATCGATATTGACCGGTTTAAATGTATTAATGATAAGCACGGACACCATGTGGGGGATATTGTTCTGCAGGGCATGGCTCATATGCTGCAAAAGCATTTGCGGGCAACCGACCTGCTGGCCCGTTTTGGCGGCGAGGAGTTTGTTGTTGTTCTCCCAGGTACGTCCGCCGTGGATGCAAAAAAAGCGATCCATGCCATTCTTCAGCAGGCACACAAGGAGCCTGTGGCCCAGTATGAGGGACAAGCTTATTATATTACTTTCTCCGCGGGCGTGTGTGAATGGTCGGAGGGAATGGAGCTCGAGGATTGGATCAAACGGGCGGACGGCGCTATGTATACGGCAAAGCAGAGCGGGCGAAACCAGGTGCTTCTATATGAAGAAGGGATGACGACAACGATTCTTGCGTCTCCTGAATCCGGACTTCAACGCAAGAAAGTGCTGATTGCCGACGATGATCGTATTTTGCGTTCGATTCTGATCTCCAAGCTTCAGCATCTGCCTATCGATTTTGTCGAAGCCGCAGACGGGCTGGAAGCGCTGGATAAAATGACACAGCAGTTTTTCCATTTATGTATATTGGATGGGGTGATGCCTCGCCTGGACGGCATTGAAGTGCTGGAAAAGCTCGGAGCGCGAACGAACCGGGCAGAGGGGCTGCAGGTGCTTCTGCTGTCCGGCCGAAGCAGGGAAGAGGATGTGTCCCGTGCCTTAGAGCTGGGGATCGAAGCTTATATGCACAAGCCGTTCTCTATGGTCGAGCTGGAAGTGAAAGTAAAGCAGCTGTTGAAACTGGTATAAGCTGAACCTGAGTCAGATGCTGTATATTTATGCTCGCTGCTGTATGGGCGGATCAAACGAAGCCTCCTGGCCCCACACGAAACTGTGGCGGTTGTGGAGGCTTGTTTTTTGGGAGAACAGGCTTAAGGTGGAGGATTATTCTTTCTCGATCAGCAGCGCCCGTCCTAAGTTGCGAGATGAAGCAGCCTATCGAATCGCGCTGCGGCATGCAGGCTGTTCTCCATACCTCCGGTCTGGCTCTCGATGCACCACCAGGCCGACAGTATTGCATGGCAGTAGCCCCAGGCGTATACTCTCCGTGGGTTCAGATTCAGCTCCTGTGCAAACAGCTCTGCTCTTCGCTGAATGATGAGGTCCCGATGCTGCTCCGCCTCCGGCAAATGATTCATGAGAAAGGAGATGACCTCATATTCAGCCTCTCCAATGACACCCTTCGGGTCAATGGCCAGCCAAGGCTCCCGCGCCGCGGACAGAATGTTTTCATGGTGGAGATCGCCGTGCAGCAGCTGTAATGTGGAGACGGAGGACAGCAGCTCCTGGTACCTTGCTTCGGCTTTAGCAACCATGTCCTCAGGCATAGGACCGGTCCCACCGTTGAAATGGAGGCGCAGCTTCTTAAGGCCTTGAGCCCAATCGGCTACCGATGGGAAGACGGAGCTGGCAGGAGCCGGTGTTTTCAAACGGCGCATGACCTGGGCGGCGATCCGGGTCGCTTCTTCGTCATCCTGAATGGACTTCAAGGTTTTACCGGGCTGCAGCTTTTCGATTAACAGGATGCCGCGACCGAGGTCTGCATCGAGCCATTGGACCATACCTCGACCTTGATACAGGCGCAAAGCGGACAGCTCTGTCACACTTTCTTTGGATGGGACACTGAGCTTTAACACAGCCTCCCGGCCATCCTCGAATCTGACGGGGGCAACGAAATTGAAGGAGAGGGGATAAGGACTTGGCGGTGCTTGCACCTGTAAAGACCATTTCTGCTCGCAGTGCGCAAGCAATTCGTCGAATTCGCGCAGCCACTGCTCTCCTTTTTGTCCATGAACGCCTAGGATGGTTTGAACAAGCTTTTCGGGCAGCGGGTAAGGCAAAGGGGTTCCTCCTCTGCAAGAATAGTAAAGTCTTCCATTTTACGATAGCACACAAGGCTTTTGTGCAGCAATGTGCGGAACACGAGGTTGATGCAAGAAATGCCATGCGTAATGAATAACTTCATTAAGGGGGCAATCCTGTAAGGTGAAAAAAAGACACAGCCTGTCGATGACAGTGCCGTGCCTTTGTATACTATAAAGATCATCGGGTGCTTCTGGAGCCTGCGGATTGCCGTTGAATTGCAGCCGACTGTCGGCTTGCGGCCTTCAGCTTATAGATCGTCCCAGTTGAGGCTGGAGGATTTGCTGTAGTTCGTTACTTTTTGCTCGAAAAAGTCTGTTTTCATGGTGTTCATGTTGCTGAAGCTTTCTACCCACTTCATCGGGTGCTCCGTGATTTCGGGGAACAGAATTTCCAGACCGAGGTTTCTCAAACGTTCATTGGACAAGTACTTAATGTATTGATCGATGATCACATTGCTTAGTCCGCTGATGTTATTGTTCGTAATGTATTGACCCCACTCGATTTCATGCTGAACCGCCGTGTTCATCATTTGACGAAGCTCTTCGACGAGCTCGTCGGTGAATACATCAGGGTTCTCTTTGCGGATTTCACGGAAAATATTTTGGAACAGCGCCAAGTGTGTCAGCTCGTCGCGCTGGATATATTTAATTTCGGAAACGGTTCCGAGCATTTTTCCTTGACGTCCGAGGGCGTAGAAGAAGCTGAAGCCGCTGTAGAAGTACAAGCCTTCCAGGATATAGTTCGCCATGATAGTCTTCATCAGGTTCTTCGTGGAAGGATCCTCGATAAATTTCTCATACAAGTCGGTAATGAACCGGTTGCGGCGGAGCAAATGCTTGTCTTCCCGCCACTGGTTATAGATATCGTCGCGGGCCTCGGCCGAAACGACGCTGTCCAGGATGTACGAGTAGCTTTGGCTATGCACGGCTTCCTGGAACGTTTGTACCGTTAGGCACAAGTTGACCTCAGGAGCAGTAATATATTCGTTGATGTTGGGCAGGTTCGCCGTTTGCAGCGAGTCCAGGAAAATGAGGAAGCTAATAATTTTATCATAGCTTTGGCGCTCTTCCGGCGATAAAAACTTGTAGTCCTTTGCATCCTGGGCCAATGGAATTTCCTCAGGAATCCAGAAGTTGTTCATCATCGTGCGGTACATTTTGGTGGCCCAGTCATATTTGACGTTATTGAGCTCAATCAGATTCGTCGTATTACCGCCGATCATGCGCCGTTTGCCCCAGTCGCGGTCTCCGTGCTCGTTGAATAGTTTCTTTTTACTAAGTTGATCCAAGTGTGGCTACCCCCTAAATCCCCCAAGGGGGACCCCAAGGGGCGCTGCCCCCTGGACCCCCTGTTCGGGAGAGTTACTTTGTATTGGTTGGGAACGCGTCTGTGAGCCTAAACGGCGGCTATTCAGCCGCGTTTAGGCTCACACGCTTCACGGTGGTGCGATGGTTCGTTGGGTGGTGCATGGGTGCTTATGCTCGTTTACGTGCGCCGCTGTTCCTTGCTGACGCCCGGAACAGCGGCTTACACGCTCTACGTTGTGCAGGTGATGCTGTGGGCAGAGCGGAGGCAGAGCGCTTCGCTGCTGCCGGGACGCGGCACAAGAGCCGTGCCGCGGGATGGCCAAGATCAAGGGCCAGATCAAGAGCCAGATCAAGAGCCAGATCAAGAGCAGGGCAGATCGCTTCGCTGCTGCCATGGTGAACAGCTGCCTGTTCACCGAACTTCTTTCTACCCCCAGGCAGGAGTCAGTTGGACAACGGGTGGAAAGTAGCGTGAAAATGTATTCATGTCAGGTATGAAGGGAAAAGGGAGCGGAGGGAAAGTTCACGGTGGAGTACCCTTCCCTTTTCCGGAATACCGTCTCTCATGATTACATTTTCACTCACAATTCTTTCCCTGTCATCAGACTGACTCCTATTATACCCATTTAGGCGGAGCAGCTTACGCAGTCCTCGACTTCAAGGCTTTTATTGCGGACGTAGTAAACGGTTTTCAAGCCATTCTCCCATGCAGCCATGTACAGCTCAAGGAATTCCTTGGCCGAAAGCTCCGGCGTGATGTACAGGTTAAACGATTGCGCCTGGTCGATATGGCGTTGACGTGCACCTGCGGCTTTGATGCTCCACAATTGATCGATACGGTGTGCTTCCTTATAGAACCACATGGTTTCGGCATTCAAGTTCGGAGCGGTTTGCGGAATAACCGCATTTTTCTTTTCTTCTACGAAAAACTTGTTGAAGATCGGGTCAATCCCCGCCGTCGAGCCGGCGATCAACGAAGTCGAAGCGGTAGGAGCAATAGCGAACATCCAGCCGTTGCGTACACCGTACTCAGCAACCTGTTTTTTGAGCTCCAGCCATTCCGGGCTGTTATAGCCGCGGGACTCGAAGTAAGTGCCGGTTTGCCATTCGCTGCCCTCGAACATACGGAACGCGCCTTTTTCCTTCGCGATTTCCATCGAGGCTTTGACCGCATAGAAGTTCATCCATTCGTACACTTCATCTGCTTTGACGACATGCTCGTCCGATTCCCACTGGATTTTCAACTGAGCGAGCATTTGATGATACCCGCTGGAGCCGAGGCCGACAGCACGGTATTTTTTATTCGTAATTTCCGCTTGCGGAATAGGATAGTAGTTCAAGTCGATGACGTTATCCATCATCCGCATTTGCGTTGTGACGACACGCTCAATGTCTTCTTTCGTATATACACGGCCCAGGTTCAAGGAAGAAAGGTTGCACACGACGAAGTCGCCGCTCTTCACTTGGTTCGTAATGATGCCGTCCTCATGCTGCGTCTGGATCAGCTCGGTCGGGCTCATGTTCTGGCAAATCTCCGTGCACAGGTTGGAGCAGTAGATCATGCCGGCATGCTTGTTCGGATTTGCACGGTTCACCGTATCACGGAAGAACAGGAACGGTGTACCCGTTTCGAACGAAGAAGTCATGATCCGCTTCATGATATCAATAGCAGGTACTTCCTCTTTGGAAATTTTGTCGTCCTTGACGCATTCCCAGTAACGGCGTTCCCACTCTTCGCCCCAGCTATCCTCGATGGAGTAGCCTTTGGCTTTGCGTACCTCGTGAGGATCGAACAAGTACCAGGTTCCGCGTTCTTGAACGGTTTTCATAAACAAATCAGGGATACACACGCCCGGGAAAATATCGTGCGCCTTCATGCGATCGTCCCCGTTGTTCGTTTTCAAGTTCAGGAAGTCGAAAATATCTTTATGCCATACGTCGAGGTAAACGGCTACGGCACCGGAGCGAACACCCAGCTGATCGACGGCGATCGCTGTGTTGTTGTAGTTTTTGATCCAAGGGATTACGCCGCCGGCGACGTTTTTGTAACCGCGAATGTTGGAGCCGCGGCTGCGCACTTTGCCGACATAGATCCCCATGCCGCCGCCATGCTTGGATACTTGCGCGAAGCTTTGGTCGACGTTGTAAATGCCCCACAGATTATCCGGAACGGTATCGATAAAGCAGCTGGAAAGCTGATGCAGCGGTTTACGCGCATTGGCCAGCGTCGGCGTAGCTACGGTCATTTCCAGGCTGCTGAGCACATCGTAGAACTGTTTGGCCCATTTCAGCTTGTCCGCTTCATTCATAGCCAAATGCATGGCAACACCCATGAACAGCTCTTGGGGAAGCTCAAGCACTTCTTTATCCAGGCCGCGGATCAAATAACGGTCAGCCAATGTTTTGAGTCCGATATAGTTAAGGAGATAATCGCGTTCCGGCTTAATATAAGAGCCGAGCTCGTGAATCTCTTCCTTCGTATAATGCTCCAATATGTAACGCCCGTACAGTCCCATATCTGTCAAATATGTGATGAGAGAGTAGAGGTCACCGTATCCGAAATGTCCGTATTTGCGGTTCAAACGGGCTTCTTTATACAAATCGTAGGCAAGCAGCTTGGCGGCAACATATTGCCAGCTCGGCTGTTCTACGCTTGTTTTTTCTACGGCTACTTGAATAAGAAGACGTTGGATCTCTTTCGTCGAAATCCCGTTGCGGAACAGCGGCAGCAGGGCGGTTTCAAGCTCCAGCGGATCGCATTCCGGGTAAGTCTCGCAAGCGAAGTCGATTACTTTTTTCATCTTTGAAAAAACTAACTCTTCTTGGGTACCGTCTCTTTTTACGATGATCATCTACAACTACTCCTTTTTTCGAGACAAGATAGAAACTACTAAATACATGGCTATCTATGAAAGTTTTGAAAAAAACACAGGCAAATAAAAAGCATGAGGCTCATACCAGAGGGAGCCGTTCATGCTCTCTACCTAGACAAACGGGCACCGCCCTTTGCAGGACGGTGAATCCGTTTATTCATTCATTAAACTGAAGCTGCGTTGAAGAACTATCATGCTTATACTATGTCTTCATACTAAATCTGGGGAATTGCCGGCTGTAGCCGGGCTTTATGTAACGCATGTCGACGAAATATGTCGTGCATGGTTGTTATTTCCACAATATCTAGTTGTCTTTAAAGCCGTAAATTGAATTTACCTCAATATATGGTGTCTGTCAATCTAATAATTTTCGACACGAAAGGTATCGCCGGGGGGAGGAAAACGGGCCAAAACAGGTTGTTTTCGGGGGATATCCGCTATTTTTCGGACATTTAGGGATCAAAAATGGGAGGGGAATTGTGGGAAAAATAGTCGCTTAGACCTACGCGCCAAACTATTGAAATAAACCTCTGTTCGAGGTCTTTTGAAAAGGAGCGGGTCACGCTGTAGAGACAGGTTGATCTGCCCAACGGAAACCGATTCATTGGAAAAAAGGAAGCTGCCCCCCTTATTCGCGCTTGGGAAGCAGCTTGACATACTCATCGGACATGCTCATGAGCCTCATGATGTAGTTATAATCTTTGCGAAAGGGGGTAAGATCTGTTACAGGCTGGAGCGAACGGATAGAAACCGCGGTGCCGTCGTCGAAGCCTTTGCCGGGGACGAATAAAATATCGTCGTTGAAAAAGGAGCCGGTAGGCAGATAGTATCGCATGCCGAATGCGTTTTTTTGAATGTTCAACAAATCCTGTCCGAAATGGATGAAGTTTTCGTCATCCAGCGAAATGCCCATCAAGTTGGCCAGCGTCGGCATGATGTCGAGCTGTCCGCCTACCCGGTCGATCGTCTGCCCCTGCGTTTGACCGGGAATATGGACGATCAGCGGAATGTTGAACCGGGTAATGTATTCGTGATAAGGAATCCCCAGCTCTTGGCTCAACACCTTGGTATCGTTATCCTGCGGCTGCAGCCCAAAATGGTCACCGTATGCTATAAGCACAGTGTTGTCCCACAGCCCGGCTGCCTTCAGCTTTTCAATCAATGTGCCGATCGCATAATCGGTATAGTTGATCGACAGCAGGTAGTCTCCCAGCTGCTTGCCCTCAACGGATGCCGGCAAGGTCATCTTGCGGCGGTCATCCGGAATTTTGAACGGGTAATGGCTGGACACGGTGATAAACTGGGCATAAAACGGTTTGTTTTGCTTCTGCAGCTCCGTCAGCTTTTCGACCCCTACGCGGAATAGTTCCTCATCGGACGCCCCGAAGGAGTTGAAATGGTCGTCCGTGTAATTGGGCTTATCGTAGTAGCGTGTGAAGCCGAGCGCAGGATACAGCTTGTTGCGGTCCCAGAAATGCACCTCGTTCACATGGAACGTGTTAGCTTCATACCCGCGCTCTTCCAGCAGCCTAGGCATGCTCGGCAATATGCGGTCTCCGTAGCCGGTGGACATCGGTATGGTGCCGGTAGGGTAGATCGATGTATTGGACATGAACTCGGCATCCGAGGTGTTTCCTTGACCGACCTGCTGGAATACATGGGGGAAGTAAAAGCTTTCCGAAGCAAGCTTGTTCAGCACAGGCGTTACTTCCTGGTTGTTGTAGTTCAGATGTATCGGGAAGTTCTGAAAGGCTTCCATTTGCAAAACAATCACATTGCGGCCCTGCTGGGAGCCAAAATAGGCCGGCTTGCCGCTTGTATCCGGCTGAATGCCGTAATTGAATCTCGTCTGGATGCGGCTGACGGCCAATACCGCCTGCTCGATACTTGTAAATTTGGATTCAGTGTCCTCCTTCATCCCTTTAAAAGCAACAGACATCTCGTAATTAAGCAGGCCCAGCTGTTCGGCCCGTACCAGCTCATTGGTGATGTTGTTGTCAGAGCGGATGAAATAAACGGAAGCTCCCAGGCTGTTCAGCCAAAGCACGATCACTACGTACCTTCTAACCGCGCGTTCCTGCATCAGTCTGAAACGGCGAATACCCGGGATCAGCTTCATCACGACAACCAGGATGAAATCCGCAAAAAACAAAAAGTCCTCCAAATGCAACGATGCCTTCACACTTGACGATATATGAATCAACTGTTTGATCTCAGCGATGGCCGTGTAGGTAACGACAGAACCGAAATGCTCAAAGTAAAGGGTTGCAGCAAGAAAAATAAGGGAAAGGATGAAATTAAGCCCCCAATAGGCGCCTTTTTTCATCCTTCTCGGGAAGACCAGCTCGAACAAGCTTGTCAGCACAAGCACGCTTGCCAAGTCGACCAGCCACCACTTCAAATCGACGGTTTTGAACAAAAACAGTCGAAGCAAGCCCAGCTTCAACCATAGTAAAAGAGAGAAGATGGCATAGGGGCTTCTCCAAATTTGATTTTTTGTATTTTGCATTCCTGCAGGGCCTCCAGTAAGGTTTCAATTCAACCCGTCGCCGACTTATTTTTATCCTCATTCATTGACGTTTTATTGCCGATATAAACCTGGCAGCAAAAGTATGACAGTCCCGTGAAAAATTTGGTTTGCTCCCCGGGAATATGCTAAAGTAAGAAAAGCTTATGCACCAAATTGCCTATATTCAATATATGTTCGTACCATCGATTCCTTTTGGAGGAGGTTGAACCCGATGAAGCCGACTTATTTTACGATAAGTGAAGCAAACGCGATGCTGCCTATCGTCAAGCTCGAATTGGAAAAGCTCCAGGCCATCAAGCAGGAGTTTAGAGAAAAATATGAACAGCTCCGGCAATTAAAGGCGTACCACCGCGAATACGGTGTTGTTTCCGAGGAGGGGGATCCGTATTTTACGCTGGAATGCGAGATGGACTTTTTGCAGGTGGAAGGTAATACACTACTACAAAGCTTTGAACTGAAGGGCGTACAGCTGAAGGATCTGGATACCGGTCTGATCGATTTTCCGGCCATGATTGACGGGGAGGAAGTGCTGCTCTGCTGGCGCCAGGGCGAGGAACGTGTGGAACATTATCACGGCTTGTACGATGGTTTTGCAGGAAGGAAACGGCTGAGCGGAGACTGATTTGTTTCCATGCCGTCATCTCCGAGTATTGGGAGCGTCTGTAAGGAGGATTTGTAATCATGGGCTTGCTCATCAGGCCGGAACGGGAGCACGGGTATTCAATGCGTTGGTTGAAGCTGTCGCTTGCCGTTTTACTGGCCGTACTATGTATGATAACGATACCTCACCAAGTGTCCGCTCATGCGACATTGGTAGAGTCGGTGCCCGCAGCCAATGCGGAGCTGGACCAAGCACCCTCTCAGGTGGTGCTGACGTTTAATGAAAGACTGGAAGACGGCGCTTTCTATATTCGAGTGCTGGATACCAACAAGAAGCCGGTTACGGCAGCCAAGGCAGAGTTGAACGCAAATCATACGGCATTACAGCTTCATCTGCCCTCATTGGCGAAGGGCAACTACCTGGTAACCTACCATGTAATTTCGGCCGACGGACATCCAATTGACGGTACGTATTTATTCGCGGTTGGCCAGCCGATCAGCGCTGCTCCTGTCGATACGTCTGGGGGGGCGAATCACCTTCATTCCAATGGGCTAAGCACAGGCTTAAGCTTTGAGGATGCCGTTCAGTTTATTTCAAGGGTTTTCTATTACATGGCCATGCTTGCATTCACAGGCTGGCTGCTCTGGCAGCGGTTGGCTCCGGGTCGAAGTGCCGCCGTCCGAACGTATCTCATGGGCTGGGCTGGACAGCTGCAGCGCATTTATTTAATCGTATTCATCTTTTTTATGTTTACTCATGTATACGCTTTGATCGGTGACGGCGGAGCGGACGCCCTACAGGCTATTTTTACCAGCACGGGTGCGGGTTATATCTGGATAGCCTCATTGCTCCTGTCACTTCTCGGATTCGTGGTTTTGTACCGGAGTCTGTGGATTGATATCCTGTGGGCGGCGAGCATCTGGCTGACCAAAAGCCTGAACGGTCATGCCTCCGTATTCGAGCCCAAAGCACAGACGATCGTGCTTGACATGCTTCACTTGGCCGCGGCTGCCCTGTGGGTAGGAGGGCTGGTCATGCTTCTGGTGCTGTGGCGTAAGGACAGGGAGGAGGGACTTGCCTTCTTTCCCCGGTTCTCGGCGACAGCCTTATATTCCATCGTCCTGCTGATGGTAACCGGTGTTTTGTCGGTACTGATCTTTTTGCCGAATCTTACATATATTATTGAAACCGAATGGGGACAGCTTCTTCTTGCCAAAAGCGCACTCGTCCTTCTCGTTGTTGTGACGGGTATGATTCTTCGCAGCATATACCGTAAACGCAGGCTGAAGCAGACGGCGCTTTTTCTTGGCACAGATGCTGTGCTTGCTGTTCTGATTGTCGGGATCGTCGGGATCTTCACATATTTGACGCCGCTGCCTTCCAATAAGCCGTTAAACTGGCACGTCATGGGCGAGAAAATTCATATGACCGCCCAAATTACGCCGAATGTTCCCGGAGTGAACGATTTTACGGTGAAGGTGTGGCTTCCTGAGAAGCTGGGCAAACCGAAGCAGATCCTCATGAAGCTTCAGGATGCCAAGGCTTCTGAGATTGCACCGCTGGAAGTACCGCTCGTCTGGACAGAGGATAAGAGCGGCGTGCCCGAGGACTCATACGGCGGCCTTTCCAAATATATGTACACAGCACGCGGCGCCTATCTTCCTTACGCTGGATATTGGAACGTAGAAATTCGCGTGATGGACAGCAATGATGATGAGACGGTGTACAATAAGCAAATCCGGCTCTTTTAATAGAAACAAAAAACAAAGCCGCACTTTCCTCGCGCCCTAGGGGTTTAACCTTCGGGACGAGAGAGAGTGCGGCTTTGCTGTGTAGTGGAGGATATTCTGGAGGCGTGCTTGTTTTGTGAAACAATGTTGCAGCAGCGGAGCCTCAGCCTCTGGCTTGCTGCATGACGCTGGCGGTTTCCGCCTCCGTCTCTTCGGCAGCACGGTAGCTGAAATAGAAGAACAAACGGGTGATGCCGATGACGATGAAGCAGCCCCAGATAGGGAGAATCGCGAGAAGAGCGCCGGCCACTAAAGCGCCGATCCCGTTGCCCGCATTCATCACAAGCTGGAAATCCGAGAAATAGGCCATCTCCTTGCGATGCTTGGCCGCTTCCTTCATCATGATCGTTTGGGAGGATACTTCATGCACGGCGAGACAAACTCCGACCCAGCCTTGAATGACGAACAGCAGCCAGAACGAATGAATGAACCCGTAAGGCAGCACGGCCAGCGCCATGCCGATCACCGCGACACCATATACCTTCATCATGCCGAAACGCTCCATGCAGCGTCTGGCTACCGGAAGCAGCAGGGAGGAGACGATGCCGGCAATGACCACGAAATAAGCAATTTGAGAATTGCTCAGCTTCAACACATTGACATGGTAAATGACGAACAGCGGGGCCACCATTGCAATGCCGACGTTGTTCAAGCCCATCCACCATGTCCGACGGTCACACTCTTGGAGCGGGCGCATCCAGGTGAACCGGATTTTTTTCTTCTCTTTGGGAGCCAGCTCAGCAATTAACGACATCCCCGCGAAGGTTGCGAAGCAGCCGATCAGCATGGAGATGACATAGTTTTTCGGGAACATCCAGTTATAGGCATCCAGAAAATAACCGATACCGAAGCTGCCAAAGGTCACGATGATGATTCCGATAATTTTATTATTGCTGAAAATGCGCGGGAATTCGTTGGCCGGTATCCATTTGCGCATGATCGCGGGCTGCTGCGCTCCCGTCACCATGACGGACACGGCGTTGATGGACCAGAAAAACAGCAGATAAGGGATCGGATTCGGCAGCAGCACGGAGAATGCCATACAAAGGAAGGCGAATTGACGTATATAGCCGCTCGTAAGAAAAACACCTCTGGTTACCGGGAGCTGTCGTGTAAGAAACGCCAACGACAGCGCGCAGAACAGAGGTGGAAGCGAATTCGATAAAGCAATCTCAAAATTGCTTGCGCCCAGACGGGCGATAAGCACCTGCAGGAAAGTAAAGAAAGTGACGCTTTTCATATTCTGTAACGCGGCATCCAAATAAATTCGGGTCGATAGCTTCATCGGTCTCAAGCCTTCTTTCTCTGGCAGCGGAATCGGTTCCGGTTTGATTGAGTTCATCGATTAGCATATCGCGTTATCGGATGGAATTACATGAACGGTCCTGTGTAAAAACATGGATTATCTTGCTCAAGCTTCTCCGCCATCTTAGTCCTTCCAGCTTTGTTTATGTAAATCGGATACATATTCTGCAGCCGCGGCGTTAGAGATGACTTGCTCCGGGCTCTTGCAGCCGGGAATGACGGCGGTAACGGCCGGATGCTTCAGGCACCACGCCAATGACCAAGTAGCCATATCCATCCCCTGCGGTACTTCATTCTCGCGGATACGCTGAACCTCCTCCAGCTTGGCGATGGTCTGCTCCCGGTCGTGGCGCTGACGCACGTCATTATCTCCGAAGACGGCACCCGGCTTATATTTGCCGCTCAAATAACCGCTGGCAAGCGGTACGCGGGCCAATACGCCAAGATCCTGCTCTTCGCAGGAAGGAAATACGCGCTCTTCGGGTTTACGGTCCAACCGGTTGTACACCACTTGAATGACCTGGGAGCCCACTTTGCGGGAGGCAGCCGTCTGGTGCAAGTTATCGTTGCTTCCGATTGACGTGCCCAAATGACGGATTTTCCCCGCTTGCACCTGCTTATCTAATAAAGTCCATAGCTCATCTTGATCGAATGCTTCATCGGAGCCGGAATGAAATTGATACACATCAATATAATCGGTTTGCAAAGACTTCAGCGATGCATCGAGCTGGTCCAATACTTCCTGTGGGGACCAATGCTGTGTCCGTTCCTGGTGGCCGTGGAAATGGTGACCGAATTTCGTCGCGATAACCCAATCCTCCCGGCGCCGGCGAGCCATATAGTTCCCAATCAAGGCTTCCGAAGTATGATCGCCATAGCATTCGGCCGTATCGATGAGATTTATTCCGGAGGCTTGCGCTTGATCCAGAATAGCATCGGCTTCGTCTTGTGTGAACGCTTTACCCCATTCGCCGCCAAACTGCCACGTACCGACTCCAATGACAGACACCTTCACATTCGTGCTTCCCAATCTGCGGTATTTCATTGCTTTTTCCCTCCCTGCTATTGGATGAGTTCATGTATTATTGTAACGACTGTGCGGGAGGGAAGTCAAAGAGACTTGATTCCGGTGCTCATTTGGAATAAAATGTTGCCTGCATATCCAAATTATAATAAAGGCAAGTTAAGGGGGACATCCAATATGTTGAAAACCAAGCTGGGGCTTGCGCTCCTCGTTCCGGTGATTGCACTTACGGCCTTGACGGCCTGCACCAAAAACAGCGCCGATGATACCGGTACCCGTCCCGCCGTGCTCGAAGGTCATTCGGAGCATTGGAAGGTAAAGCTGGAATATAAAGCAAGCGGAAGTACGCTAAAGGAATTTCCGACGATCACTTACTTGGGCAGTGAAAAGTTAACGGATGCTACCGTGAATGTGGTTCGTAATAACCAAGAGCCTGAAGTCATACCTATTGCTACGGCATCCGAGATGGTAGCTGGTTCTTCCGTCTCTCTATCTTCCAGTGCACAGATCAAAAACTGGAAAGATACGAAGCAGGTTGAAGTGGAAGGAAACATTGGGGAACGTCATTTTAAAGAATATGTTTATGTTGAAAATAAATCACCCGCGGCTGCGCCGGCGAAGTAATCGGCCCTTGCTCAAAAATTTATGCTCCTTTAATCTTTCTTCCCGCTTTATCGTGTAAAGTGAAAGAGAGAACAAAGAGCAAGGAGCTGAAGAGATGCAACGAGTGAAACGGTGGATCAAAGAATGGGTTCCGACCTTGGCAATCGCTGCGATTGTCAGCTTTACTTTTAACACCTATGTCGCGCAGGGCATGACGGTGCCGACCGGGTCGATGCTGCCGACCATTCAATTGGATGATAAAATATTAGTGGAAAAAATGGTCGAGCTGACCGATTTTCAGTTCGGTGATGTCGTTGTGTTTTATCCTCCGCTGGAGGGGCATGAGAATGAGCGCTTCGTGAAGCGTCTGATCGGTCTCCCGGGAGATACGATCGAAGTGAAGGACGGCGTGCTGATCCGCAATGGACAGAAGGTAGACGAGCCTTACCTGAACGAGAAAATGACCTACACCTACGGCCCTGTAACCGTTCCGGCGGACCATTATTTTTTCCTGGGGGATAACCGGAACGACAGCGAGGACTCGCATTTGTGGCCAAGCACCCCGTTTGTGGCGAAGGACAAGCTTGTCGGCAAAGTGATGTTTCGCTATTTCCCGTTCGATCATATCGGCGGATTAGATAAGTAGATGGTTGTACCCGATAACATGAAATGGCCTAGGCATAAATAGGAGTGGTTCACCCCTTGAGCTTGTAAAAGCTAGCTGGCGGTAAACCAGGGAAACAGCAGCGCAGCCAAAACAAGGTTGCGTTTTTTGCATGGGGAGGGAAGGCTGTGCCGCTGATACGTACGGAGTTCATCATTCAAGCCCCGGTTGACCGGTGCTTTGATTTGGCGAGGAGCATAGATATTCATGCAGCGTCTGCCTCGCAGACAAGAGAAAGAGCGATAGCCGGGCGAACGACCGGGCTGATTGAGCTGGGAGAGACGGTAACGTGGGAAGCGGTTCATTTTGGCATCAGGCAGAGACTGACGGCGCGAATTGCGGAGCTGGAGCGGCCCTACTATTTTGTAGACGAGATGGTTCACGGTGCTTTCAAAAGATTCCGGCATACCCATGAGTTTGTGGCTGTGGCGGAGGGGACGCACATGATCGATACATTCGATTATGAATCTCCATTCGGTTTGCTTGGACGCATAGCAGATGCTTTGTTTCTTGAAAAGTATATGAAACGGTTTTTGATCAGGCGTAACGAATACATAAAGAAAATGGCGGAGCATGGTATACTACAAGAGAATCCATCCTCTGGGGAGGGCAGCTGAATGCATATTAGAAGGGCCCGGCAAGCGGATGCGCGGCATATAGCGGAATTATCGAATCAATTGGGCTATGCGGCCACGGAAGAACAAATCGAAGAGCGTCTGATGAACCTGCTGTCTGACGAGGTTCACGCTGTGTTTGTGATGGAAGCGGAGGAGGAGGTTGTTGGATGGGCCCACATTCAAGGAAGACACCTGATCGAAAGTGCTGCTTTCGCTGAGATCGGAGGCTTGGTCGTACATAGCCGCTGTAGAGGGCAAGGGATAGGCAGGATGCTGATGAGAGCCTGCGAGGACTGGGCAAGAGAGCAGAAGTATGGTGCGGTTCGGGTGCGGTCCGGCGGGCAGCGATTGGATGCGCATCGTTTTTATGAACAAATAGGTTATACCCGGGTCAAATCACAGGAAGTGTTCGACCTGCACTTGTAATTGAATTGAGATTTTATATAGAAGGGATTTACGCGGCTTGCCACCACATCTGCAAAATTATATCAACTACATCCTCTCTCTGCCGCCAGGCCCTTTAACCAAGAAGGAGCTGCTGGTGCCCGAGCTTCTGATCGAGGAGCAGGGCGATCTGGGAATCTACTATGCCCCCATGGATTATATCAATAACCAAGCCAAGCTGATGATCATCGGGATCACGCCCGGGTTTACGCAGATGGAAATCGGGGTTCGTCAAGCGAGACAAGACTTGCTGGACGGGGTTTCCTTTGCGGATATGGAGAAAAGAGCCAAGAAGTCAGCCAGCTTTGCCGGCTCCATGCGCAGTAATCTGATTGCGATGCTGGATGAATTGGGCTTGCCGGAGGCGATCGGTCTCCCGTCCAGTGAGGCCTTGTTTGGCGAGTTCAGAGATAGGCTGCATACGACCTCTGTGCTGCGCTATCCTGTTTTTATCAAGGGGGAGAACTATACCGGACATCAGCCCGACATGTTAAAAAGCCCCATACTGAGCAGGTATGCATCTGAGATGGCGGAAAGGGAGTTGAAGGAAACGAAGGATGCCTTCATGATCCCGCTCGGTAAATCGGTATCCGATGTGCTGCGAAGCTTCGTTCGCGAGGGTGTGCTGGATGCGGACCGATGCCTGTTCGATTTTCCTCATCCTTCAGGAGCCAACGGTCATAGAAAATCGCAATTCGAGAAGAACAAGGAAGCCTTCCGGCATCAGCTGGCGCAGTGGGGCGCAGGAAACCAATTGTAGTAGAACAAGAGCATGTACGGCGAAGGAGGCGAGGATATGAACGAGATGTACAGCAAGCATTTGAAAGACTACGACGAGCGCATCAAAGGGCTGGTAGAGGAATTTGAGAGCCATATCCATGCCCGAATAGATGAGGAATACTCCAGTTCAACCCACTGGTCGGATAAATTAGCGGATCGCATCGCTTCCTTCGGCGGCAGCTGGAGATTTATTGTTTTATTCTTTATCGTTCTTGCCCTATGGATCCTAATTAATTCTTTGTCTTTTACCAAAGTCATCCACTTTGATGAAGCACCCTTCATTTTGTTGAATTTGGTGCTATCCTTTCTCGCGGGATTTCAGGCCCCGATTATTATGATGAGTCAGAACCGGCAAGCCTCAAGAGACAAGAAGGAGTCGGTTATTGATTTTGCGATCAATTATCGGGCTCAGCAGGAAATCGACGATATGCAGGGGCACCTTCATCGCCTTGAGGCGGATTTCGCAGCGTTCCGCAAGGAAGTCGGGACTGATCTCGCAGAAATCAAAAGGTTGCTGCAGGATAACAAGCAATAGGTCTTACTTAACAAAGGCGTTCAAGGAAAAATGCCCGAACAGGTACTTTAGACGGCAGAAGAAAGCCCAGTCAGGCAATACGGCCTAACTGGGCTGGTGCTGTTTGGGCCATCTCATAACAAAAAACACACCTTCCGGATGGGGATGCAGTGTCCCAACCAGTTAGTGTGTTGTGGTTCCAGAACGCGGTTTTAAAATTTAAGCGGGTGATGGGAATCGAACCCACGCCACCAGCTTGGGAAGCTGGAGTTCTGCCATTGAACTACACCCGCAAGGGATAGAGCCTGAAATCATCGAGCTTTTTACATAAGGCTTGTAGCAAATTATATAAGATTCCATTGTAATTGTCTAGTGAATGATAAATTGCAGGTTCAAGCATTTGAGTATTTACCCCCGCTCTTCCCACTTCGCAAGAATAAAATCAATGATCTCCTCCTTGGTCTCCTGGGTCAGACCGCTCCGCACCGCGGTAATAAATTCAATAAATAGTAGCGAAAGGAGCTCATCGATCTCCATATCCAGAGGTTGACGCGCCCAGCGCAAATCGTCAAAAAACACTTCGACACGGCTGACCTCGCTGGCATGCAGTTTAATAGACAGCGCAAGGTGGTCGTTGTCTTCGTTCTTAACCGGGTATGAATTCATTTTCCAGCTGAACCTGGGTGTCCCCCGTGCAGATTTTAATTCCCTAGCAGAAGCTCCCTTCGTGTTAAAAGAATCAGCTGAGTGATGAAGGAGACTCCCGTAAGCATCGCTCAAGGAACATAAATAGTCGTAAAGATCTTCATCCTGCCTGATTTTCTCAAGAAAATTATCAAACAATAGTTTGGCGAGAAACGCTTTATTCAGCCCTTGTAGCGATTCTTTAGTCAAATATCTTACATCCTCAATAAAAGCATCCGCACGTTTAAAGTAATCGCGAGGTGCGCAAACCTGGAAGGTTTGATAAGCATCATTCAATTTAGCGCTGAAAAGGCCGGTCCATTTTTTAAAGGCACCCATTGTCATCTCCCCTTTGTGATCCTCTACTAAACTAGTATTCCGATTCTATGAAAAATATGACTAACAATTTTAAAAAGGATAATTGAAAAGAGATTTCTCGAATTTCTCCTTATGGGTAAGTATTGACACCCGACAGTCCACTGTGGTATATATTGACACATAGTTAATAACATATTGATAATAACAAATAATATATATCAGGTGATGCGACAAATGGATGCGATGGAATTGCGTGACCGCAGCGGTCTCACGGAAAAGGAATTTTTGCAGTCGTACGATGTGAGCTTATATGAGCGGCCCTCCGTCACAGTGGATATGCTCATTTTTACAGTGACGGATAAGGAACAGGACAATTACAGAAAGTTGCCCGAGAAAGCCTTGCAGCTGCTGCTCATCAAGAGAGGGGAGCATCCTTATCTTGGTCAATGGGCTTTACCGGGAGGCTTCGTTGCAATGCATGAGAGCATTGAGGAAGCGGCTCAGCGCGAGCTGAAGAGCGAGACGAATATTGATTCGATCTATATGGAGCAATTGTTTACGTGGGGCGATGTCGGCAGAGATCCGCGTACCCGGGTCATCAGCTGTTCCTACATGGCGTTGGTTGACCGTACTGCAATGGATGTAAAAGCAGGGGACGATGCGGACGAAGCCCGCTGGTTTGAGGTCACATACGATTTGTTTCAGGAGAAGAGGACGAATTTCGATGACGGCTTTGAATACGAGAAGCTCATGAAGATCGCCCTAAAAGGGGAGTTGGAGCTGCTGACGGCCACGATAAAAATCGTGGAGACCTTGAAGGGACGTTCCACCAAAATGATCACAGAGATAGTGGAATGCAAGGGTATCGCGTTCGACCATGCTCAAATCATTGAATACGCCATCCGGCGGCTGCAAAACAAAATCGAGTATACGGATATTGTCTTCAACCTGATGCCTCCGCTGTTCACACTCTCAGAGCTGCAGCAGGTATATGAGGTTATTCTGGGCAAAGAGCTATTGGCTGCTGCCTTCCGAAGAAAGATAGCTAACATGGTTGTAGAGACCAATGAATATACAAAGGACGCGGGTCACCGACCGTCCAAGCTGTACCGGTTTAACTCGAATTGGAACAGGTACTGAAGAAAAGCAAGCAAGGAGTGATTCCAATAAAAAAGGGGAGGCAAGCTCATGACCATGCACCTTGTTGAAGGAGACCTGCTGAAAGCGACGGAGCAAATCATCGGGCATCAGGTAAACTGTCAGGCGGTGATGGGTTCCGGGGTCGCCAAGCAGATCAAACGGAAGTATCCTCATGTGTATAAGGAATACGTACAATTTTGCCATATGCACCATGAGGACTTGCTTGGAAAATGCCAATTTGTTGAGGTCGGTCAGACAGGGGAACGGTATGTGGCTAACCTGTTCGGACAAGAACGCTATGGCACGGATGGCAGGAAATATACGAATGATGAGGCTTTACGAAGCGCGTTACAGCAGGTCTATGCTGTTGCCAAAGCGAAGCAGTTTTCGGTGGCCCTTCCATACAAGATCGGATGTGACCGGGGTGGAGGAGATTGGGAAGCCGTCTCAGCCATGATCCGCGATGTGTTCAAGGATGTTCAAGTCACCTTGTATCGATGGCCCCCCGAATCGAAGGATACATGAAGCAAACGGAGTTGGTTTTTATGAATAGGCACAACAGGAATAAAGAAGTCGGGTCACGGATCGCGAAGGAAACGCTCGATATTGTGGAGCAAGGCTTCTAAATAAATCAGCAGGGAACGGCTGCGGTGTATTCCGTAACGATCCGAAGGAAGTTGCGCAATGGTTTAAACGAATATTGATAGACGAAGCCTATCATACCTTATTTGACAGCATGGTTTTTTGCCATTCTTTCAATGGTTCCTATTTTGACGAGAAAGAATGAATGAGTTAGATGAGCGAGGGCGGCTGTGCCAAGAAAATAGCCTGCGACTGAATAAGGGCGAACAAGGGGAATCGACTTACGCTCCCCCCTTGTTTCTGCTTGTTCCAATAAGCCCACGTCTTCAAATATTAGGGCACATTCTGAGCATGATACTGTAAGCAAGTCGCGGTCCGGCAATAAAGGTGTACAAGAATCAATGTGTACCCGCATACTCATCACTTCTTATCTTCCTGCGTCTTGATCCACGCCTTGATCTCCGCCACGGGCACCTGCACAGGATCAGTCAGCCAACGGTGAAAAACAAGTGCGGCCGCGCCAATACTGCCGTTGTTCTGATTGTAGTGCGTCATATAAACCGGGGTGTGGTTATTCGGAATGCTGACCGTTTCCCGGATTTCCTCCCGCATAGCCCGATCGAACCACGCGCCTGCCTTCGTCAGCTCCCCCCCGATAATAACCATCTCCGGGTTCAGCAGATTGATCGCGTTGCCAAGGGCAAAGCCCAGATGATGGCCTACCTCGTCCATCAACTGGCGCTCTTCCGAGCTTTTCAGGTTGCTCAGCAAATCGTCCAGGGAAGCGTACTTGTGATCCAGCCTCTCCAGAATGTTCGGGATCGAGATATGAGCCTCCAGGCAGCCCTTTCTACCGCAGCGGCACAGTTTCCCTCCCCGAACCACCTTGGTATGCCCGAATTTGCCGGCCTGCCAATCGCTGCCCGTGTACAGCTTGCCGTCGATCAGAATCGCTCCCCCTACCGCTTGGTCCAAGTAAACGCATAACACATGCTTCAGCGTGCTCTGTTTATGAAACCAGACCTCGCCTGCGGCAAAAACCCGCACCAGATTATCCACGCTTACCGGAAAAGGAAACTCCTTACGAAAATTAGCCTCCATCGGGTAATCGAACAATTTTAAATACCGCGAAAACTTTACGATTCCGCCTCCGCTGTCAATAATCCCCTGCAGGCCGATCCCCAAGCCGAGAAAATTCCCTTCTTCAGGCAGCTCCCGAAGCAAGCGAAATACCGTGTTACGAATGTTAGACACAACGTAAGCGCCGCAGTCCTCGTGATCCATGAGCACCGGGTCCAGGAGCGTTTCCGTCTCGTACAGAACGGCAGCGTCATGATTCAGAATCAATCCTCGAATATATTTGCGCGTCACTTGAATGCCCGCCGAAAACAGGCTCTCCCGCCGAAGCCGCAGCAAAATGGGCCTCCGGCCTGCGCTGTCTCCCTCACGGGTTGAATCCTCGGCCACCAATTCCTGGGAGAGCAGCTCTTGAATGATATTGGTCACCGTCTGCTTGGTCAAGCCCGTTCTCTCCGCCAGCTCCACTCTGGACAGAAGCGACTCTTGATGCAGCAAAGTCAGAACCTGGGTCCGATTCTCCAGCTTCATGCGCTGATGACTGTTGCTATCCGATTTGCCCCGCATAAGTATGACATCCTTCCCGTCCAATCTGCTGCTATTATACTATGACCGCAAAGCCTCTGCTAATTTGTCGGGGAAATTAATTGTCATGCCATCTATACCGCAGTGAAGACAATGCTCCATTAATGCTTCGCTGTTGACCTTCCAAGCTCGAACCTCAAAGCCTTGCTGCTTCAGCAGCCGCACCTTTTCCTCAGAGACTGCGTCAGCTCGTGGGCATATCTGGATCACCCCGATCGCCTTCAAACGTTCCAGATGCTGCTCATCCCAATGCTGAACCAAATGCCCCAGACGGATCGTGCCATCCACCCTGCGGACCGCTTGCAAAATCTCATCCTGAAACGAGGTGATCGTAATGTTCCCGGTGACTTCATGCTTTTCCAGAGCATGGAGCACCTCCTCCTCCAGCCCTAGCTCTTTCAGCTCCAGGGCAAGATGAATGGGCTTGCGGCCAAAAGCCTGAAGAAAGGTGTCCAGGCACACGAGCCGTTCCCCGATGTACCCATCAGAAAACCATGAGCCTGCATCAAGCTTCTGCAATTGCTTCCAGGTGTAGTCTGACGGATGTCCGGTCCCGTTAGTTGTTCGATCCAGTCGATCGTCATGGTGCAGGATAATGACGCCGTCCTTGGACCTTCGCAGGTCTGTTTCCAGGCCGTTGGCCCCCAGGTCCAAGCCTTTATAGAAGGCTGCTAACGTGTTTTCCGGCGCATAGTGCGAGGCGCCCCGGTGAGCTAAATTCATCATGATAGACTCGATTCTCCTTTATCTAAACGGCATTGGCGGAACACACGTGTTCGCCAATGCCGCTCTTGAGTGATGGTACGGATCGTGTACCTTATTTATACGATTTCATATAGTCGTTGACTTCGTTCTGCAGCGAATCCATGATCTTTTGCGGATCGGCCTGCGGATCGTTATGTACGGCCTCGATCGCCTTCACCACGCCGGACCAGATAAGCGCGTCAGCCGGATGAATGCCCTCCCCGCGCAAATATTGGGTTTGATCGATGGTGACCTTGAAGTCAGGAGCTTTGGTAAAGTGCTGTTTGAAGTCGGGCAGCTCATAGGCTGTTTTATTCACCGGAATGTAGCCGGTACTCATCGAGTTTTTGGCCGTGATGTCCGCACTCGTCAGGAACGATACCAATTTCCACGCAGCTTCTTCATGAGCCTTATCGGATTGGAAAATACCCAGGCCGTTGCCGCCCGTCGGCACCCAACGCTCCTTCACCTTCGGCAAATAAGCGACGCCAATTTCAAATTTATCGCCGACCTGCTTTTTCAAAGCAGAGAGCGACGATCCGGACCGGAACAGCATCGCCAGCTTGCCCGCCATAAAATCCTCACCCGACGTCTTGATCTGATTCGGCGGCATGATTTTGGAAGTGTGCACCGCATCCTGGAACGATTTCAGCGTCTCCACCACTTCCTTGCTGTTCACATTAGGGGCGCCGTCCTGCTTGATCATTCGTCCCCCGCGGTTCCATACCATGGCTTGAAAATACCAAGGGCTATCGTTATTCAGGTTCAAACCCCAAATTCCATTGCCGCTCAGCTTTTTCCCGGTTTCGATCAGCTCGTCCCATGTATCCGGAGCCTTCAAGCCCTGCTTGTCGAACATCGTTTTATTATAGTACATCACCGGCGTACTGCTCTGGAACGGGATCACCCATTTCTTGTCCTTATACGTGTACCGCTGCCAAAACCCCGGCAAAATGTTATCTATTTCCCCTTTGGACATAAAGCTCTCAATTGGAAGCAGCTTTCCACTGTCCGCGATTTGCGGGATCGCATGCCTTTGGCCTAATTGGACAAGATGGGGCAGACTGTTCGACACAATCCCGGCTTGTACCTTTTTAGCCATTTCATCATAATCGCCCATAAACTCTACTTCAACCTTAATATTCGGATTTGCGACCTGGAACGCGTCCATGTAGCTCTTCAATCCATCCTTTTCCGTCGACCACATCTTTAAAGTAATAGCGCCGTTTGCGGCCGTTTGCGAGGCTTCTTGCGAGCTTGTACCTCCCTGTCCTCCGCATCCCGATAAAATAGCCAGTCCGGCGGCAAGGGCAAGCGCTGCTTTTTTCTTCATGATTTCATCCTCCTTGGATTGTTTGCATTATTTCAGACCGCTGGTGACCATACCGCGGACAAAATATTTTTGCAGAAACAGGAACAGCAGCAAAATGGGCAGAATGACGAAGGTAGAAGCAGCGAGCAGCTGCGGCCATTGGGTGCCGAGCTCCTTATCGATCATATATCTCAGACCGACCTGTACCGTTCGCATTTGAGCCGTATTCGTCACGAGCAGCGGCCACAAATAATTGTTCCAGGAATGAATAAACGCGAACAGACTGAGCGTCGCCGAAATCGTTTTCGCTAAAGGCAGAACAATGCGGAATAAGATGGAGAAATGAGAACAGCCGTCGATCTTGGCCGCATCCAGCAGGTCTCTCGGAATCGTCAAGAAAAACTGCCGCAGCAGAAAAATTCCGAATACGCTCGTCAGGCTGGGCACAATGAGCGCCAAATGCGTATTGATCAGCCCCAGAGACTTGATCACCAGGTAGGAAGGAATCATCGTCGATTCAAAAGGAATCATCGTGGTGGCGATAAAGAGCAGAAACCAGCCGTTTTTCCCCTTAAAGTCCACGCAAGCAAAGGCATAGGCAGCCATGCTGCACGTAATCAGTTGGCCGATGACGGTACAGACGGATACGATCAGGCTGTTGAGAAAAAAGCGGTCGAACGGCGCTCTATGCCAGGCTTGTACATAGTTGCTCCAGTTCCATGTGCTCGGCAGGCTCAGCAGCCCCCCGCCGAATATTTCATCCGGCAGCTTCAACGAGCTGATCATCATCCACAGAAAGGGAAAACCCATCACCAGGGAAGCGCCGATCAACACCACATGCTTTAGAGCCGTTGCGGAATACTTTAACAGAAGCGCCTTTGGCTGAAGCCCTTTCGTACGGCTGCGAAGAGCAGCTCTATTTCTTACGGCCTCGTTCATACCATGCATCTCATTTCGCCTCCCATGTTTATTGATAATGCACTTTTTTGCCGACCAGCCTCATCTGAATCCACGTCAGCAGCAGGATAATACCCAGCAGGACCATGGCAATGGCTGAAGCGTAGCCCATCTGGAACCGTTCAAAAGCATAATTCCACAGATGCATCACGATGAGCTCCGTGCTTCCCGCTGGCCCTCCCTTGGTCATGACATCGATTTGCGTAAACGTCTGCAGCTGTTCGATCGTCAAATAAATGAGAAGGAAAAACATCGTCGGCGTCAGAAGCGGAAGCTTGATGCTCCATAATCTCTGCAGCAGCCCCGCTCCATCGATCTTGGCCGCCTCTTCCAGTTCAGCGGGAATTCCCTGCAGACCGGCCAAATAAATGATGACGCAAAACCCCATATGCTTCCACACAGCCATAATGGCTAGAGAAAGCAAAGCCGTCTGGGAATCGTTCAGCCAGCGCAGAGGCGCCAGGCCGAACCACTTCAAAATTGCATTGGCCATACCGTAATCGGGATGGTAGATGAACATCCATACCACGGAGATGGCGACGGTAGACGTCACAATAGGCGCAAAAAACAAGGAGCGGTAAATCGAAAGCACAAAGCGCTGCCCCTTATCCAGCAATAGAGCGAAGCCTAGCGACAAAATCATCGAGGTCGGTACCGTCAAGACGGCGTAAAGGAGCGTCCGCCATAACGTATTGTAAAAGCTTTCGTTGTGGAATAAAGTTACGTAGTTCTTCCATCCGATAAACGTTGGCTTCGGCCTCATCATGTCCCATGAAAACAAGCTTAGACCGGCACTGTAAACAATAGGAATCATCACAAACACGATCAACAGGAGCAGCGAAGGAAGCAGCAGTACATAACCGGCCATATTCTCCCTTAGCTTCAAAGCATTCATACCCTCACCTCGATCTTAATTAGTAAAATCATTTGATTAATATGAGGTCATTGTAACAGCCCTTTATTAACGCAGTGTCATAACGACGTAAAGATTTTATAAATTCCCATGAAATCCATAAAAATGAAAATAGCTCCTTTAAGCCCTTGCACAAGTGCAGGGGGAAAGGGAGTTCATCGCTTGAGAGGAAGTACAGCCTGCAAGAGGAGCGCTTGATTAAGTGCTTTCTTGCGGGCTTTCTCTTTGTGGGTCCTATGCTTGTGAAAATAAAGAGTTAGTCAAATCGCCCGAAGCCGGAAGGGGAAACGACAAACATGTCGAAAAGAAAATGGATGTGTCGAATTGTATCGTTTTTCCATACTAAAAAAGGGGCATGATTCAAATGAAGGGCTTTAGATGGATCCAAAAGAGATTGGCGCTTCGGATGTCCGCCGTAGTGATGGGGATTATCCTGCTGCTCTCTGCGGGCTACGTATTTTTACAAATCCGGAACATCGAAACAGCGGCGAAAGGCGTCATAACCAACTTTGGCACCCGAATGGCGGACAGCTATGCGAAACAAATGGATACCGGGCGATTTGATCAATTTTTGAAGAAGCCGGAGGAAAATGATCTGTACTGGTCGATACGGCAGGAGCTGAACGTGTACCGCCAGCAGATCGGCGCCCTGTATGTGTACCTGGTAAAGATCGATGACAGCCAGCGGCCCTTGATCATGATCGACGGCCAACCGAAGGATGAGAAGTCAGCATCCCCGATTAATGAAGTGACCGATATTCCCGAGGAAGCGGTGAAAACGCTGTTAGGCGGACATACGGCGAGCTCGGATGTCATTGATAATCCGCAATACGGCAAGTACATTTCCTCTTACGCACCCGTGAAGCGGCCGGACGGTACAATTATCGGTGTGCTTGGCATCGATACGGAGGCATCGGTTATCGATACGATGTCGGCTCAGATCCGAAAGGACAGCATACCCTTCTACTCGCTCATGGCTCTTCTCACCTTGCTGGGGTTGGGATTGATCACTTGGGCGTTCATACGGGCGCTCCATCCGCTCAAAACGATCATGATCGGAGCGGAGAGCATTGCCGGCGGGGAGCTTGCCAAAGCGAATCGCTGGCTCACTCAGCATCCCGTTCGATCGTCCGATGAGATCGGCGCGGTCTACCAAGCTATGCTGAATATGTCCGTAAGCCTGAATACGATCGTCGGCGGGATTGTCACGCATGTTGCTCAAACCTCGGAGCAGCTCGTGCAATCGACGGACCGCTTTGCATCGGAAGCGCAGCATGCGTTGGAGATGAATGCCCGGGCCAATCAAGCGATTAGTCAAGTAGCCGAAGGGGCCTACGTCCAAAGTATGAGCTCCGATGAAAGCAGCCGTTCGATGGAAGAAATGACCATCGCGATTCAGCGCATTTCTGAAGCGTCGTTGACGGCTTCCGATGCCTCGGCCAAAGCGTTGGAGAGCGCAGAGTCCGGGAGAAGCTCCATCCAGCAGATGAATGAGCAGATCCACACCATCGCGCATGCCGCTGAAGAGGCGTTGGATCGGGTCATCGTTCTTCAAGGCTTCTCGCAGGAGATCGAGAATGCGTTGGCGGGTATATCGGATATCGCGAATCAGACGAAGCTGCTGGCATTGAACGCTTCGATTGAAGCGGCCAGGGCAGGTGAGCAGGGTGCGGGATTCTCGGTTGTAGCCGGAGAAGTAAGAAAGCTGGCGGAGGATGCCACCCGTTCAGCGGAGCTGATCGGTGACCTGCTCCATAAGGTGCATAACGAATCGAACCGGATCAGCGAGGCCATGCAGAAGGGATCGCAGGAAGTGCGAACGGGGACGGAATTGTCCCAGCAGGCGGAGCAATATTTTACCTCCGTCTTCGAGATGTTCCGGTTCGTCACAGGACAAATTCAGGATATTTCGGCAGCGACGGAACAAATTTCCGCAGGCTCGGAGGAAGTAGCGGCATCGGTCAGCGGTATTGCGAATATTGCCAGGTCGTCCTCGGAGCAGACGAAGGAAATTCGCGAATTGACGGATACCCAGCTTCATGTCGTAAGACAGATGGCGGGGTCGGCTGCCGCCTTGAGTGAAATGACCCACGATATGAGAGAGGCGATCAAGCAGATTAAGGTGTAGGCCTTCTCCAACAGAAAAGACGCTTCCATCCCCGCGCATGGCGGGTTTTTGGAAGCGTCTTTGGCGTCGTTCGCAACAATTAGAACCGGCTGCCGCCGGCAATTTGCTGTTCGGCAATTTGCACCAAGCGGCGTACCATGTGGCCCCCAATAGCTCCGGTATCCCGCGTCGCCATATAACCGTAGTAGCCGTCCTGCGGGATTTGAATGCCAAGCTCCTGTGCCACCTCATATTTAAGCTGCTCCAAAGCCGATGCTGCTTGCTGCACTACCAATTGATTGCTGCTTCTCGATTGACCTCTTGCCATGTTGTTGGCCTCCTTCATTTCTATAAAATATAAGCTTAAGTTCCCCCATGTTTTCCCTAATTATTCATCGCAAAGCTCATGTTAAAATAAAACTTGGGTGATGCACTTATGTTTATCTCTCCGATGCTGCTAGACTCAAGAGAGAAACCATTTTCCGATCCGTCCTACGTGTTTGAACCGAAGATGGACGGACACCGGCTCATTTTATCTAAAAGCGGCGTAGAAACCCGTTTATTTACACGCAATCACCAGGATTGTACGAGGCAGTACCCCGAGCTCTACGCGGTTCCTGTTTCAGGCGATGTGGTATTGGACGGGGAAGTTTGCTTTACGGACCCCGAAACCGGTCAAGAGGACCATGAGCTGGTGATGGAGCGGCTTCAATTAACAAAGAAGAAAGCGATACGCTCCTTTGCAGAGCACAGGCCTGTGAGCTATAGGATATGGGATATTTTGTTTCTTAGAGGCAGAGACCTGCGCAATTTACCGTTGGTTCGAAGACGTGCGATTTTGGAGGCGGCGCTTCAGGAGAACGATTACTTCAAGCTTGTGACACAAACAGATGGGGCGGGTGAAGAGCTGTTTCAGCTTATTGTGGAGCAATCCGGTGAAGGCATAGTGGCGAAGCGCAAGGGAGGCTTGTATGTTTCCAGACGCTCGCACGATTGGTTGAAAATCATTCACTATAAGGAAGAAAACGTGTGGATAGGCGGGTTCGACAAAGCTGGCTTCGGTTGGCTTGCTTACAAGGAAGGCGACGATGGGGTCAGGCGTCCTGCAGGGAGAATTGAGGAAGGAATGAGCCCCCTGCAGAAAAAAGAATTCATGGTGGTAAGCCGTGAGCTCATAACTCATGAGGATGCCGACTATGTATATCTGGAGCCGCAGCTGCAGGCCAAGGTGAAATACCGGAATTGGACGCGGCACGGGATGCTGAGAGATGCGGTGTTCGTTGATTTTATTACTTCCTAGTCAAGTCAATAACGTTCGCTATGTATGCCCCGCCTTCACCAGAGGGTGGGGATTTTTGTGTTGTGCTGTAAAGAAGAGCGGATTTAATGCTCCCTGCGCTTGTCTGCCTGCGCGTCATCGAAAAGATGGTGTATATTTTCCATTGTTTCCTCGACAAATTCACTAAGCATATCCGTCGGTGCCTTTGTCCGTTCTGGCTGTAAGTCCGACCGTTCTTCCTTAAGGTTATCTGGCTGACCGAAAGCTTTCTGTTCAGGCATAGGTTCCAGGCCTCCTAGTGGAATACGAATATGAATTCAAACAACCCTGAGGAGGACAGCAGGGGCATGCCGGGTCCTCATCTGATAGAATGCCAAGCCTGGGGAAATTTATTCAAGCTGCGTCGAACAAGCTCAAGAGCAGGAGCGGTTATATCGTGATGAGTTGGTTGTTGGGGATCTCTAGAAACTGATACGCTTCCTGAATGACTTGAGAGGAGTTCTTGCCGAAGAGGTGAAGGGAGATGGAATTGATGCCGCTTCTTGTGGCTAATCGGTCCAATTGGTTTTTCATCAGCTTGGAGTTGCACAGCACGACGACCTTTTTGCAGTGAGGGAACATCCACCGTTGGAGCTCTTCATTCTTCTCGTTAACCTCGGGAGTGAATACAAAGGGCTGTCCGTTCGTCATCATCCCCCGGTTATCAATCAGCAGCTTAATATGCCCTTTGGTCAAGTACGTGCACGCAAGCTTCAGATCGAAGCAGATTTTATTTACATCGTTCACGTTCAAAACTCCCTTGACCTGCCAGGCAATGACTTGATGATCGAAGTCGATATGGTATGCGAAACGCTCGGAAAGAGCTTTATTATATTCACTCTTCAAGTAAGCCGAATGCAGGGCAAACCTTTCGTCATCAAAAAAATAACTCGTATCCACGTCCAGCGCATTCGTGATTTTCTCGATGTTTTGCAAGGACACATTACGCTCGCCGCGCTCAACCCCTCCGATGTAAGAACGATCCAAGCCGGAACGAATCGCCAGCACCTCTTGGGACATCCCTGATTTTAAACGGAGCTCCTTCACCCGGAGTCCAAAATTAGAAAGAATATTCACAAGTTTACCCTCCCGTGAATGTCGAAAGTTGTTGAAATGATTACTATAGTTCCTAATTATAATAAAAAAAGTATCTTAATATCTACGGACAATAAGTATCATTTATTCACAAGGACCTTTCATCCAATGTAGGTTTACCTCAGAACGCATGACCTGGAAAGGGTGAAAAATGAAACAGTTCTGCTGCAACCGCAAGCCTTCCAAGCGATTTTTCAGCGTTTGAATGCTGTGATATTTATCGACATATTTCGATTGTTCTATGAGGGTCATTGAGGACGATTTGTCTCCAATGCCTTTGGGTGCCCGAAGCCTGCCCCTTGCATCCTGCATTTAATTTGCATATAATACTTCTAAAGTTCCATATGCATAAATGCGTTGACGGAGAAAAGTAAGCAGTGCCTCATTACAGGGAGGAGCCGCCGGAGATTGAGAGCGGTTCTAATAGAATCAGGCTGCCGAAGTTCGCTCCCGAGCAGACCTTTGAAACCGCGATGCCTTGCAGCGCAGGCAAGTAGAAGGAACCGGCCCATGAACGTTCGCGTTCGAACCGTTATGTTCAATGAAGTGAGAAGAGAGGCATTCGTCTTCAGGGTGAAGGTCTCATTTTCAAACAAGGGTGGTACCACGGCTTTTTCGTCCCTTACCGGGATGGAGAAGCCTTTTTTGCGTGCAGATAAAAAGGAGGATGAAACCGATGAAAGAACGGCTGGAAGCACTAAAAGCGGAAGCTTTGCAGGAGCTGGCCCAGGTCTCGAACCAGCAGCAGCTGGCGGACATGAGAATCAAGTATATGGGTAAAAAGGGACCGCTCACCGAAATTTTGAGAGGGATGGGCGCGCTGAGCGCGGAAGAGCGTCCGGTCATCGGCCAAGTGGCCAATGACGTGCGTGCAGCCATCGAAGCCGTCATCGAGAGCAAGCAGGCCGAATACCAGAAGGCGGAAACGGAAGCCCGCCTGAGCGCTGAAACGATCGATGTGACGCTGCCGGGCCGTCCTGCGGCGCAGGGGGCGACGCATCCGCTGACGAAGGTGATTCAGCAGATCGAGGATATTTTTATCGGGATGGGCTATACGGTTGCTGAAGGTCCCGAGGTGGAGCAGGACTACTACAACTTTGAAGCGTTGAACCTACCGAAGAATCATCCGGCGCGGGATATGCAGGATTCCTTTTATATTACGGAAGAGATCTTGATGCGTACGCAAACGTCCCCGGTGCAGGTGCGTACCATGGAGAAAATGAAGGGCGAAGTGCCTGTTAAAATCATTTGTCCGGGTAAAGTATACCGGCGCGATGATGACGATGCGACCCATTCCCACATGTTTACACAAATTGAGGGATTGGTGATCGACCGCAACATCCGGATGAGCGACCTGAAAGGTACGCTGCTGCAGTTCGTGCGTGAGCTGTTCGGCCAAAATACGCAAATTCGTTTGCGTCCGAGCTTTTTCCCGTTCACAGAGCCTAGTGTTGAGGTTGACGTGACCTGTGCAATGTGCGGAGGCTCCGGCTGTCGCGTTTGTAAGCAAACGGGCTGGCTCGAAATTCTTGGCGCCGGCATGGTGCATCCGAACGTGCTGGAAAAAGGCGGCTACGATCCCGAGGAGTACAGCGGCTTTGCTTTCGGGCTTGGCGTCGAGCGTGTTGCCATGTTGAAATACGATATCGAGGATATCCGTCATTTTTATACGAACGACCTTCGATTCTTGAAGCAGTTTGCCCATTTGTAATCAGAGAGGAGTGTCAAGCTTACATGAAAGTATCTTATCAATGGTTGTCCCAGTATGTGGATGTGGCTGGTTTTACCGCAGCGGAGCTGGCAGAAAAGCTGACCCGAAGCGGGATTGAAGTGGATATCGTGGAAAACCGTAATAAAGGCGTAAGCCAGGTGTTCGTAGGCTTCGTGAAGTCCCGCGAAAAGCATCCGGATGCGGATAAATTGAGCGTATGCAAGGTAGATGTCGGTCAAGGCGAGGATTTACAAATCGTCTGCGGAGCGAAAAATGTGGCTGCAGGTCAAAAGGTACCCGTTGCCATTGTTGGCGCAAAGCTGCCGGATGGCCTCGTAATCAAGCGTGCAAAGCTGCGCGGTGTGGAATCCCAAGGGATGATCTGCTCGGCCAAGGAGCTCGGCTTGAACGATAAGCTGCTGCCGAAGGAAATTCAGGAAGGTATCCTGGTGCTGCCGGAGGATACGCAAATTGGGGACAGCATCCTTGATGTGCTTGGCATCAACGATGAAGTTATGGATCTGGATTTGACGCCGAACCGTTCGGACTGTCTGAGCATGCTGGGGGCCGCTTATGAAATCGGTGCGATTCTGGGCCGTGAAGTGAAGCTGCCGGATGCGGAAACAGGGCTTAACGGCTCCACGCAGGCAGCAGGCAAAATTTCGGTGAACATCACGGCGAAGGAGCAATGCTCTCACTATGCGGCACGCTATATCGAGAATGTAACCATCGGTACGTCCCCATTGTGGATTCAAAATCGTCTGATGGCGGCAGGCATCCGCCCGATCAACAACATCGTGGATATTACAAACTATGTCATGCTGGAATATGGACAGCCGCTGCATGCGTTTGATGCGGAAAAGCTGGCGGGCGGCCATATCGATGTTCGCATGGCGCAGCAGGGTGAGAAGCTGGTAACATTGGACGGCGTAGAGCGTACGCTGGAGCCGCATATGCTGCTGATCACCGACGGCACGAAGCCGGTTGCCCTTGCGGGTGTCATGGGCGGTGAGAACTCCGAGGTGACGGAAGGAACGACATCCATTTTGCTGGAATCAGCCAAGTTTGATGGAGGCACGGTACGCAAGGCTTCCCGCCAGTTGGGCTTGCGTTCGGAAGCTTCGCTTCGTTTTGAGAAGGAAGTCAATCCGGAAATGGTGCTTCCTGCATTGAACCGTGCAGCTTCGTTGATGGCGCAGTATGCAGGCGGGCAAGTAGCTAACGGCATCGTCGAGAAAGTAACACAGCAGCATCAGCCGGTACAAATTACGTTGACAGTAAGCCGCATTAACGCTTACTTGGGAACGGAGCTGACGGTGGAGCAGGTGAAGGAAATTTTCGATCGTTTGCATTTCACGACAGAATTAGCGGGCGAGAGCTTTACCGTTCACGTGCCAACCCGTCGCGGAGACATTACTAAAGCCGTCGATTTGATCGAAGAAGTGGCGCGTCTGTACGGCTATGACAACATTCCGACCACATTGATGTCAGGTGTAACGACACCGGGTGCTTTGACGAAGGAGCAAGCCGTACGCCGTTTGGCACGCAATTTGCTGACAGGCAGCGGTTTGCATGAAGCGATTACGTACTCCTTTACCCATCCGGATCAGATTCGAGAGTTCCCGGGCGCTTATAAAGCCGCATTGCCGATCGCATTGTCCATGCCGATGAGCGAAGAACGCAGCACGCTGCGCACAAGTCTGATCCCGCATCTGATCGATGTGGCCTCTTACAACCGCAACCGCAATACGGACAATGTCGCCGTATTCGAAATCGGCAAAGTGTTTGTCACGGACGAGAGCTCTTTGACCCGCTTGCCGGAGGAAAAGCTGCTGCTGTCCGCATTGCTGACAGGCAAGCGCCAGGATACGCACTGGACGGGCAAATCGGGCGCTGTCGATTTCTATGATCTCAAGGGCGTGCTTGAGAATCTGATCAGCTATTTGGGTATAGAGGGCATTGGTTATACAGCTGCTCAGCCGGAAGGCTTCCATCCGGGGCGTACGGCCCACATTACGCTGCAAACGGCGGAAGGCACCAAAGTGATCGGTACGCTGGGCCAACTGCATCCGGCGCTGCAGCAGCAGAAGGATTTGGACGATACGTACGTGCTGGAGCTCGAGTTCAGCGAATTAGCCGCTCTTGCGGATAGTAAAATTACGTACCAGCCTTTGCCGCGTTATCCTTCCATCGGACGGGATATTGCCGTCGTGGTGAACCGCGAGGTGCAGGTGGGCGATTTGACGGCCAAAGTACGCGAAGTTGCAGGCAGCCTGCTCGAGTCCATCCAGGTTTTCGACATCTATACAGGTGACCGTCTGGGTGCGGAGAAAAAGAGCGTCGCCCTGGCTTTGGTATACCGGACACCGGAAAGAACCTTGACGGATGAAGAGGTAAGCGAGCTGCATGCGAAGGTTGTTTCCGCGTTAGAGGAAACATTTGGAGCAGAGCTTCGGAAGTAGCGCAAATCCTGCTATTTTCTTGATAAAAAGCTTTGTGCTACAGAAGGAAAAGAGATTCCCTGTATCGAATCCTTTATGGATACGAGGGAATCTCTTTTTTTATGTAACGGGAACCGTCAATGGCAGGGACGGCGAGCCGTTTATCCTTGTCCCGAAAGGAGCGCAGGCTTGTGAGCAATGAAGATAAAATTAAAATGACGGTCGACATATTCGGCAATCAATATAAATTGGTAGCCAGAACCAGCGCTACCTACATGAAACGCGTCGTCGCGCAAGTAAACGACCAAATGCATAGAATTGCCGCGGGTTCACCGCGTTTGGATACGCCAAAGATTGCTGTCTTGGCTGCTGTACATATGGCTGATGATTATTTCAAAATGCAGGATGAGCTGGAAGAGTCGCTGGAGAAGCAAAAGCAGCTGGAGAAATCCAGGGAAGAGCTGATGCAGCTGAAGGAGCAGCATTTGAAGCTGATGCAGGAGCTGGAGCTTGAGCAAATGCGTGCCATGGAGCTGGAAGCAACCGGACTCGAGCTGGAAGGACAGCGGGCGCAGGCACTGGCCGAATCGGCCAAGCTGCAAAAAGCGATTTTGCAGCTGGAGCAGCAGTGCGAGACGCTGGAGGAGGATATTCGAAGCGAAAGGGAGGCGTTGGCAGAACAAGCGAAGCAGGCTGTAGAGCTTGCTGATCAGCTCGCTGCTAAAACAAGTGCGGCCGAGGAGCTTTCCATCCAACTCGCGGGTAAGGAACAGGAAGCGGCGGAGCTCTTGAAAAGCCTGGTTGAAAAAGAAAACGCTGCGGCGGAGCTCGGAAAGCGTCTGGCGGAGCAGGAAGCGGAGGTCGCTGAGCTGACCGGCCGCCTAGCGGAGCAGCAGGTCGCAGCAGCGGAGCTTACGGAGCTCGGCAAGCTGCAGGAAGAGGAGCTGGCTGCGCAAGCGGAACAGCTCAAAGCAGCGCTTGCGGAGCGTGAACGTCTGGAAGCGGCGTACCGAAGCGAAAGGGAAGCGCTAGAGGTGCAGAAGCGCACGTCAGGAGAGCTGGCGGGGCGCTTGGCCGAGCGGGAGCGCAGCCTGGTTGAGCTGACGGACCGTTTGGCGGAGCAGGAGAGTGAAGCTGTAGAGCTGTCCGGTCGGTTGGTCGAGCAGCAAAATGCGGCAGCGGAGCTGGAAGAGCTTAGCCGATTGCAGGAGGCTGAGCTTGCCGAGCAAGCGGAGCGGCTTCAAGCTGCGCTTGCGGAGCGCGACCGGTTGGGTGAAGCCTACCGGAGTGAACGCGAGGCGCTTGAAGCGCAGAAGCAGGCGGCAGCAGAACTCGCTCTTCGATTGGAAGAGAAGGAGCAAAATCTCTCCGCACTGGCAGGACGCTTGGCGGAGCAAGAGCAAAGCGCACTGGAGCTGACGAATCGGCTGGCCGAGCGGGAAAGCAGTGCTGCTGAGCTTGCGGACAGGCTTGCGGAGCAGGAACGTCGGGCTGCCGAATTGGCAAGCCGGTTGACGGAGCAAGAGCATGAGGCATCTGACTTGGCGAGCCGTCTGGCAGAGCGTGAAAGCGCGGCAGCGGAGCTTACGGAGCTCGGCAAGCTGCAGGAGGAAGAGCTTGCTGTGCAGGCGGAGCAGCTGAAGGCCGCTCATGAAGAGCGTGAGCGTCTGGAAGCGGCTTACCGTAGCGAGAAGGAAGCGCTGGAGGTGCAGCGGCGGACAGCGGCGGAGCTTGCGAGGCAGCTGAGTGAACGGGAAAACAGCGCTGCTGAGCTCGCGGGCAGGCTGGAAGAGCAGGAGCGCTTGGCCGCCGAGTTGGCAAGCCGATTGTCGGAGCAAGAGCATGAGGGGGCCGGCTTGGCAAGCCGTCTTGCAGAGCAAGAGCGCACCGTCGCCGAGCTTACGGAGCTTGGCAAGCTGCAAGAAGAGGAAATTGCCTCGCAAGCGGAGCAGCTAAAAGTAGTGCAGGCGGAGCGTGGGCGTCTGGAAGCGGCTTATCGTGGTGAGCATGAGGCGTTGTCCTTGCAGGAAAAAGCGGCTGCCGATCTGGCAATTCGCTTAACGGAGCAGGAGCGCACGGTATCGGAGCTGACGCTTACCATAGCGGAGCGTGAGCAGGCGGCGGCTGAGCTTGCGGGCAAGCTGGCGGAGCAGGAGCAGGAAGCAGCCGCTCTGGCGAATCGTTTGGCTGAACAAGAGCGTGAAGCAGCAGCATTGGCCGACCGGTTGGCGGAGCAGGAGCGAGCAGCGGCTGAGCTGGAGGAGCTGAGCCAGCTGCAGGAGGCGGAGCTGGCCGCGCAGGCAGAGCAGCTGAAAGCGGCGCAAGCGGAACGTGATCGCCTGGAGGCGGCGTACCGCAGCGAGCAAGAAGCGGCAGCTGCGCAGGAGCAGCAGACGCTCGCTCTGGCAGCGAGGCTAGCGGAGCAGGAGCAAGCAGCAGCTGCGCAGGAGCAGGCCGCAGCAGAGCTGACAGCGAAGCTGGCGGAGCGGGAACGCGAGGCGTCGGAGCTGGCAGGCCGATTGGCCAGCCAGCAAAGCGCCGCAGCGGAGCTGGAGGAGCTCAGCCAGCTGCAGGAGGCGGAGCTGGCCGCCCAAGCGGAGCAGCTGAAAGCGGCGCAAGCGGAACGCGATCGCCTGGAGGCGGCGTACCGCAGCGAGCAAGAGGCCGCAGCTGCACAGGAGCAGCAGACGCTCGCTCTGGCAGCGAGGCTAGCGGAGCAGGAGCAAGCAGCAACTGCGCAGGAGCAGGCCGCAGCAGAGCTGACAGCGAAGCTGGCGGAGAGGGAGCGCGAAGCGTCGGAGCTGGCAGGCCGTCTGGCCAGCCAGCAAAGCACCGCAGCGGAGCTGGAGGAGCTTAGCCAGCTGCAGGAGGCGGAGCTGGCCGC
>NZ_NMQW01000024.1 GCF_002234615.1 Paenibacillus rigui
TTGCGGGACAGCATTACAACCATTTCTTCACGTGTAATCGTTTTATCCGGTTTGAACGTACCGTCATCGTAGCCTTTGATTACCCCTGCCGCTACAAGGTTCTCAATAGCTCCTTTAGCCCAGTTATCACCATTGTCCTTCAATACAATACTCGTATTGCTGCCACCTTGGATATTGAATCCGCGATTCAGAATCACTGCAAACTCAGCGCGTGTGATAGGACTATCCGGCCTAAACGTACCATCTTCGTAGCCATTAATCAGTTGCAATTTGATGAAAGCATCGATTGTCTTCTTCGCCCAGTGCCCTTGAGTGTCAGCAAAATCAATTGTAGTGTTTGCTTCCTTCGCTTCCGCTACTTTGGATTCAATCGTATTTACTAAATTGGCTTCATTAACAATGCTACTGATAAATGCTCCAACCTTAGGCTGTGGAGAAACAGGTGTCTGTTCTGGAGGAATAGGCGTCTGCTGTGGAGGAACGGGTGTTTGCTCTGGAGCAGACCCCCGTCCCGAAACAGCTCGGGATGTTGCACTAACTTCATTAGACGCAACGCTGTCTCCCCCCAGGTTCGTAGCTTTAACGACAAAGTAGTACAATGTGCCATTCGTTAGTCCGGTTACATCATAGCTGTATACCGAATCACTGACTGAAGCTTCTTCCAATCCATACGCTCCGGAAGTCGTACTCTTGAATACTTTATACCCTGTGGAACCGATCACCGGACTCCATGATAGCCTTATTTGTCTATTGCCCGGTGTGGCGCGATCCAGTATCGGTGCCCCGGGTGCTGGAACTTGCGGAGATTCGGCTGGCCTATTGATGTTCACGCTATATGTCTTGACCGTCGTACCGTCCTGCGCCTTAACTTGAATCGTAATCATATTGTCTCCTACAGTCAGCGCAATCGGCTGGCTTGGTTGACCGCTAGCAACCGGGCTTCCGTTCACCGTCAGCAAAGCGTTCGCATCGTATACCGTACCCGTTACGGTGACGGAGGCCGTCTTATCGGCGACAGAAGCGTTGTAAGCAGTCCCAGCTGCGGTGAATAACGGATTTAAAGTGCCCTCCGACAATGTTAGTTCCTGCAAATCGGCGTTCGAGCTCGCTGCTCTGTGAATCCGTACGGTATATGTTTTGACCGTGCTGCCATCCTGCGCGGTAACACGAATCGTGACCTCATTGTCCCCGACCTGAAGCGCTAGTGGCTGACTCTGCTGCCCGCTAGGTACAGAGGCTCCGTTTATCATCATTGAGGCGTTCGAGTCACTGGCTATTCCCGTAACAGTAATGGCAGCCGTACTGTTGCTCACCGATCCATTATAAGCTGTCGTACCTGCAGTAAAATTCGGTTCCAAACTCCCATCCGACAATACGAGATGGTTCAAATCGGCATTCGAGCTTCCAGCTCTGCGAATTTGCAGCGTATAAGTCGCCGTCGACTGTCCATCTTCCGCCGTCACCTTGAAGATAACAAGGTTATTTCCTACGTCTAGAGAGAAGGTCGGCTGTTGGCCTTTCGGCGTAGTCAACTGAAATGATGCATGCGCATCGTATACAGACGCTCCCACCGTGATCGAAGTTGTGCTGAAAGGCACATCGGCCGTGTAGGCATATGTTGTATTCTCAAATGCAGGGGAAATGCTTCCCTCGCTGATGGACATGTTACCCAATGATGTAACGCTCGAGCCCAGGCGCGTAACCGTAACTTGGTAAGGCTGAACCGTACCGTCTTCCGCCGTGACCTCCACCGTGATAACGTTCGAGCCTACGCTTAAGCCGATCGAATTCGTGACCGGATTTCCATTAAGCTTCAAGGCGGTTACGGCTGCAAAAGGATGTGCGGCCGTTGCAGTTATCATTGTCGAATCTATGGAATTGGCAACGGTTGCTGTATAGTCATACACGCTCGCGCTAACTGTTGGACTCATAACGATCCCGCTTAAGCTTAATGTGCCGATTCCAGCGTTATTGCTCTTCGGCTGCCGTGTAACCGTCACACGATAAGGCTTGACTGTGCCGTCTTCTGCCGTTATTTCTACAGTGATTACATTCGAGCCTACGCTCAAGCCGACCGGATTAGTAACAGGGTTATCGTTCAGCTTCAAAGCGGATACCGTCGCTTTGCTGCTAGCGGCCGTTGCCGTTACCGTCGTCGATGTCACCGCATAAGGAACCGTTGCAGTATAGACGTCTGCGCTCACGGATGGGGTGATGTTGATGCCGCTCAGATTTAATGCTGCCACTCCTGCATTATTGTCTAACACCGTTACTTGGCTTGCCGCATTAATGCTGCTGTTGTCGCTCGCCGCTGCTTTTATCGTCGCGGTTCCCGGTCCTTTGGCCGTTACCAATCCGCTTGTATCAACGGTTGCGACGGTTTCGTCGCTGCTGCTCCACTCGATCGTCCCACTCGTCAAAGGATTATTTAATTCGATCGTTGGAGTCAACTGAGCTGCAGGTTCTCCGATTTTGAGCTGTAACGTGGAAGTATTTAGGGTGATACTCGATAGGATCGAGCTCCCCTTTAATGCTGTCGTCCGATTAATAGTCGAACCGTTGCCTAATTGCCCGTGAGCGTTATTTCCCCAAGTATATATTTTTCCGTCCCCGCCAATAGCAAGGCCATGCTGCAAACCCGGACCGATCGCCACGATGTTGCTTATCCCGACCACTTTGACTGGCAGATTTCTTTGCGTCGTAGTACCATCCCCTAGACGTCCTGCCGTATTGAGACCAAAAGAATACACGGTCCCATCATTGGACAGCGCATATGACGCATTAGCTCCTTCACTGAGTGTTGAAACGGCTTTGATATTGGATAAAAAACCGGTACCTGATTCATTCTTCACTTTCGTAGGAGTGCTTATCCAAGCCGTTGTCGAGTTAATACCAAGCTGATTGTTAGCATTGTTGCCCCAACCCCAGACGTTTCCGCCTGCATCAAGTGCGAGGATAAATCCGTTACCGGCTGAAATTTGAACAATGTCGTTCAGTCCATCGATTCTAACCGGGGTGCTGCCGCCGGCACCATTAGCCACTGAATTGCCAAGGTTTCTCCCCCAGCCCCAAACCGTACCATCAGCCTTGAGCGCGACACTGAAATAGATGCCTGCAGCTATGGCGATAACTTGATCAAAATCAACATCCTGATTGTTGCCATCCTTTACTTTTAATTTAACGGGTACTGAAATCATAGTGGTAGCAGGGTTCTGCGGATCCACCGTCTGTCCGAGCTGCCCCAGCTCATTACTGCCCCAAGCCCAGACCGTGCCGTCCTGCTTCAACGCCAAGCTGTGATCAGCGCCTGCAGCTATTGACGTGATATCGCTAAAGCCTGAATTTAACTCTCCCACGACCTGCGTGGGAATATGGTTATAGGTCACGGAAGTGACTTGCCCGAGTTCCCCTGTTCCGTTATATCCCCATGCCCATACCGTTTTGTCTCCCTTCAGCGCCAGATTGTGGTAAGCGCCTGCAGAGATCTCCGTGATATCTTCAAGATTTTGTATTTTGGCTGGAGAAGTTACGGCTTTTTGCTCCGGTGAGTGACCGGCTTCGCCCTCCTCGTTATACCCCCAGCCCCATACGCTGCCATCATTAAACCTTAGTAACGAATGAGAATAACCACTGGAAGCTTGAACCGGAATTGGCGGCGTACCGCCTGCTGCTGCAATCGTTCCCGGCAGGTCTGCAAATGATAGCAGTAAGCATAAGGCAACTGCCAAGAAACGTGAAGGCAACTTGAGTTTCGTGATCAATGGTGTCAACTCTCCTTTTAATTATGTATTAATGAAGCCTTAAAGCGATTGTAGTTCTTAAGCCCCCTTTAATTCTTCGGATATGATATAAAATACATGTGAGAATACATTACTAGTTAATGAACTGTAAAATTTGAAGCATCCGCTTCAGCATCACCGTTGCTTCTGCGCGGCTTGCATTCTCTTTAGGTGAGAAGGTGGTAGCTGTTCTACCACGCCTGCACTCACAGATTGAGCAACGGCATCTCTAGCCCAGCTGCTGAGCTCATGGCATGAGTGATTATCAAACCTGGGAACCTTCTCACCAGTTGAAGCTGTGACATTACTATCGCCTGACGAAAAAAACATACTAAATACCGTCGTGAAAATTAAAAGACTAGAAAATTCATGAATATTCTCCCCACTATTTTTTTCTTATATCTTAACATCGTAGATTAGCCCATTCGTGAAACTCAAAGAAAACTTTAAGTTCGCGCTCTCAAGGCACTCTGGCAACCTAGTTCAATTTACCGTTCCAGACATGGAGTTGATTACATGCAAGTGGAATGAATAAAAAATGGGTCAACAGCGTCAAGTAATGCCCAACGCCATGACCACATTTTTTTCACCGAGTAAATTCATACACGTTTTCTTACCCCACATTGTGGCGTCTTCCGATGATTTTGCGGGGGCCCCATAGCCTCCACTTATTTCGTTTTGACCCGTTAGCCACCACAAATACAGAAACCCGAATACGACATACATTCAGGCTTCAATATACAGGCCAATGCGGCTCTTAACTACTGTTTCCTCACGAGCGACACACAGCACTTCACATGTGTTGAGTAATCAGTGAGAACAACCTAACGAAGTACTCTCGCCATTTATTAATACCGACGGAACATTTTCTTCTAATTCATCTCAATATAAGAAGTAGCTTCCTTCATAATTCTTAACAACATTCTCTTGGGAATCAAAAATGAAATTCACGTTTGGGTATTTATCAAATGGATAGTTGTAACGCTCAAGTAAATGTAAGTGCTCTTGTTTGATCATCTGGAACTTTCCCGTTTCATCTGCTGTATTCTTTTCACTTTCACAATTAAAGAATACATAAACCCCAATACTATTATCCCATTTCTCAAATGTGGCAACATATTCCATCCTGTGTATATTCATTCCTTATTCTTTTGCCCAAGCTATAATTTCGTTTCTAACACTTTCGATGATTTCCCAGTATTTCTTAGCGTTATTCAATGAAAATCACCCTTAGTATATTTAATATCCCTGATAAGCATATTATTTCCCGTGTAAAAATTATCAAAATTTGTTAAAATAGATAATTTATCTTTGAAAACTATAGGTGCCTCCAACCAAAAGTCGATAGAGATAAACATGAAAGACATGATCGAACGTCATGTGGCAGTAGGGTCTCCTAACATCAACATCCTGGAACAAGTTAGAACAACAGCTTGTCCTATCAAATAGTGAGCACAACTATGCCGGTTGGATGCCCTATAAAGATAAAACCGCCTTACGGCGGTGAATTCAGTACTTACATCAGTTCGCTTGACGATGATTATAGTTAGCTTTAATGATCCGGTAACAGAGCTTTATAAGATTCGGCACGGAAAGTGCTTTTTCTATAAGATATGAGAACGCTGAACGGTTTCCTCGTTTCGTGTTGCATTCCATGCAAGAAGCGAGTAAGTTTTGAGGAAGATCTGAGCCGCCCTTGCTTGAAGGGACAATGTGGTCTACAGTCGTTGCGTGACGCCCACACCACAAACAAGTGTAACGATCCCGTTTTAATGCAGCTTTTCGATAGTCTCGAAATGAAAATGGGTTGTAAAGTAATTGGATTGTCTGCTCGTCAATCCAGACGGCACGGGCTCGATTAACTTCCCTCCAAGCCCGGTGAAGCAAACATGGGGTTAGTTTTTGGCCGTCCAAATTGAGCACTGTTATCATAGTCAATCGCCTCCTAAAGCAAAAGTTAGACCATAACCACAGGCAAATGGATTATTTGATTCGTGGTTATGTATGTTAGAGACGAGAGATGCCTACAATTCGTCTACAATTTTATCTTTAAAAGGCAAAAACCCGTTCATTGAGCGGGTTTTTAGTATGGAGACGAGGAGAGTATCGAAATCTTCCATCTCCCTGCTCACGAAGCCCACCCAACGAGGATAACTTTAGCGGTAGATTTCGATGCCGTTCTCCCTGCGCTTCGCTCCGGTCCGCGCGGGACTGAACCCCTTACAGGGCTTCACCTCCCTCCTCGCGTCTCCTAATGCAAAAAAGCACCGACCGCTTAGGTCGACGCTTTTTGCTTTTTATGGAGACGAGGGGAGTCGAACCCCTGTCCGAAGATCTCGCCACATAGGCTTCTACGGGTGTAGCCACAGTTTTGATGTCACCCGAGCAGCGCCCCGTAACCGGCTCTGCGTTGGGTCAGCCTGGTTGTCTTCTTCAGCTAGCCGCAGGCGGAGACTAGACAGCGTATCCCACTAAAGGTTGAGCCCCTATCCCGCCACATGGGCGATGGAGAGTAGAAGCGCTCCAGCAGTTTCTTAGGCTGCTAAAAGAGCAGGTTGTTGTTGTTTGCCATTTAATAGGCTTTAGCGTTGATGAAGTGGTCGCGTCCCCACTACCCGCTACCCATGCTCGAACTATCCCCGTCGAATCCAAGAACGTCCCCGCATAAGTGGGCTTTCTGCCAGGAAAGCCGCAAAAGGTAAAGCATGCATCCGCTTGTGATGCTTACTTAGTATAACACATTTTTGTTCAAAATGAAGCATGTCTTGCTGGAAGCCGTTCCAGTAGTTGACCCTGCGGCGAATATTGCCTATCAAGCACCTGCAACATTCAACCTTTTCACTACCGCGCGACCTTCTGCTTCTCGCGAAGCACGCGTTGGATATCGCGCTGAGCATCCCGCTTGGCCGCGGAATCCCGCTTGTCATACTGCTTCTTGCCTCGGCCGAGTCCTATCAACAGCTTGGCATAGCCGTTGCGGACGTAGATCTTGAGCGGCACCAGCGTGTAGCCTTCCTGCTTGGCCAGCCCGAACAGCTTCTTGATCTGATCCTTCTTCAGCAGCAGCTTACGCGTCCGGGTCGGATCATCCGGATTGTGGCGATTACCCTGCTCGAACGGACTGATATGCACGTTATGGATGAAGGCTTCCCCGTTCCGGATCGTAGCGAACGCATCGCCGATATTCGCACGGCCCAGCCGCAGCGACTTGATCTCGGTACCGGTCAGTACCATACCGCATTCATATGTGTCTTCAATAAAATAATCGTGAGACGCCTTTTTGTTCTGTGCCAGAACCTTGCCGTCCGCTTTTTGCCCCATGCCGGCTCACTCCTTCCCCAATAAAAAGCAGCATGTACTAAGCAACATAGCACATGTCACACACAAAGGGATTGGAGTCCATTTTACCAGACTCCAATCCCTTGAAGCAAGCGCGCGCGGCTACTTTTTCGCGGCCTTGCGCTTGCGCTTCTTCGCGCCCGGGCGCCCGCCTTCGGCTCCGGCGCCCTTGCCTGCGCCTTCCAGCGCCCGCGCCTTGGCGGCTTCGACGCCGGTGGCCCGCAGGGCACCGGCACTGCCTGCCGCCCCGGCGCTCGCGCTGCCGCTGCGCCGCAGGCGGCCGCTTTTGCCGCTGCTCGCCGCCGCGCCTGTGCTGGTGCCCGCGATCGCGTCGGCGCCACGGCTGCGCTTGCTGCCGGCAGCCTCTGCGGCTCCGCCCGTCGCGATGCCCCCGCGGCCGCGTTTGCCTCCGCTCGTCGGCGCGTCCGTTCCTGCGGCGGGTCCGCCCTTAGCGCGCCGGCTGCTGCCCGCGCCGCTGGCTTTGCGCTTGCCGCTGCGTGCCGCTTCCGCCGCACCGCGCTCGCGGTCTCCGCCGCGGCCCCGCGCTCCTCGTCCTGCGGCTTCGCCGGCACGGCCTCTGCCGCCGCCGCGTTTATCGCGCCGAACCGCTTTCAGCGCGTCGACGAGGCTTACTTTTTGCTGGCGCGGCTTCATATCGACCATCTCAAAATCGATCGTATGCTCTTCCGTACTGACTCGGGCCACGCGAACCTTCACTTCGTCCCCAAGCCGGAATACCCTTGATGTCCGTTCACCAATCAACGCATGCTGCGCTTCGTGATAGTGATAATAATCGTCATGCATATCGCTCAAGCGGATCAGGCCTTCGACGGTATTGTCGAGCTCGATGAAAATACCGAAGTTGGTCACGCTGCTGATAATCCCCTCGAATTCTTCTCCGACCTTATCCAGCATAAACTCGGCTTTCTTGAGCGCCTCCGTTTCCCGTTCGGCATCGACCGATGCCCGTTCGCGCTCGGACGATTGCTTTGCGATATCGACCATCCGCTCGGACAAATACTCATACCGCTTGTCGCTCATATCACCCTGCTCCAGCACTTCCCGGATCACACGGTGAATGATAAGATCGGGATACCGGCGAATCGGCGAGGTGAAATGCGAGTAAAACTCCGCTGCCAAGCCGAAGTGACCGGTGCTCTGCGCATCATACTTCGCCTGTTTCATAGAACGAAGCATGACAGTGGCAATGACCGTTTCTTCCTTGGTTCCTTTGATCTCCTCCAGGAGCGTTTGCAGCGCCCGCGGATGAATCGTGTTGCCTTTGCCTTTGACCACATAACCGAAATTCGTAATGAACTCCATGAGGTGCATCAGCTTTTCCGAATCCGGGTCCTCATGAATCCGGTACAGGAACGGTACTTTCATCCAGTGAAAATGCTCGGCCACCGTTTCGTTCGCAGCGAGCATGAACTCCTCGATAATCTGCTCGGCGATGCTGCGCTCTCTTTTAATAATATCCGTCGGCTTGCCGTTTGCATCGACCAAAATTTTCGATTCCTGAAAATCAAAGTCAATCGCACCGCGCTTCATCCGCCGATTGCGCAGCTTCATGGCCAGCTCTTCCATCAGCTTGAAGTCGTCCATCAAATAAGCATATTTCTCCACCAGCTCCGGCTCCGCCTCACCGGACAGCAGCTTCCGCACATTCGTATACGTCATACGCTCACTGGTTTTAATGACGCTCGTAAAAATATCATGACGTACAACCGTACCGTTCGCATCAAATTCCATCTCGCAGGACATCGTCAGGCGATCCACCTGCGGGTTCAAGGAGCAAATGCCGTTCGACAGCCGGTGCGGCAGCATCGGGATGACCCGATCAACAAGATAGACGCTGCAGCCCCGGTTATAGGCCTCGCGATCCAGCGGGGAGCCTTCCCGGACATAGTAGCTGACATCCGCAATATGAACGCCCAGCACGTAATTCCCGTTGTCCAGCAGCTCGACGTTGACCGCATCATCCAAATCCTTGGCGTCCTCGCCGTCGATGGTAACGATCCGTTTGTTCCTCAAGTCTCTGCGTCCCACCAGATCACTGTCCGAAATCACTTCCGGTACAGCCGAAGCTTGCTCCATCACTTCATCCGAGAAAGCCTCCGGCAGCTGATGCTTGCGGATAATGGAAATAATATCGACGCCCGGGTCATTCTTATGCCCCAAAATCTCGATGACTTCCCCTTCCGCGGCTGCCCGCCCTTCCGGATAGGTAACCAGCTTGACGACGACCTTGTGTCCGTCCATCGCCCCGTTAAAAGCATGCTTCGGAATGAAAATATCCCGAATGACCCGTTTATCATCCGGAACGACGAAGGCATAGCCTTCATTGGCCTGGAACAAGCCGACCATTTGGGTATTCGCGCGGCTTACCACACGAACCACTTCCCCCTCCAGCTTGCCTCCTGCAGCGCTTTTGGACGTAATCCGAACCAGAATGATGTCCCCATTCATGGCGCCGTTCATATCGTTCGCATGAATATATACATCCGGGTGGTCCTGCTCATCGGGAATCAGAAACCCGAAGCCCTTGGCATGCGCTTGCAGCTTTCCTCTCAGCAAATTCATCCGTTCCGGTACTCCGTACCGCTCCGTCCTCGTCCGCAAAATTTGACCTTCATTTTCCAGCTCATTGAGCAGCTTCAGGAAATCTTTGAAATCCTGCGAGTTGCTGATGCGAAAATGTTTTTCCAACTCCTGATATGTCATCGGTTTATAGGCCGTTTCTCTCATAAAATCCAATACTTCATCGCGTTGAATCAAATCTCTCACCTTCCTTCTCTTTCTTCTCTTTAGTTTTACCCTTTTTATCGTTATGAAAACACTTCTTTGCCAATCCGCTGACGCTCCTTGTCGGATGGTTCAACGGGTGCATGTAATGAAGCGATAAAAGCATGAATATCTTTATATACCAGGTCCCTGCCTTCGTCCAGCAGCAGGGCGTGGGACATCCCCGGATAATGCTTGATGATTTTCGATGCGGACGCAACATGCTCGTAAATATAGCCTGCGCTCCTGGGATGCACAAGCCTGTCCATTTCACCCTGCCCTATCCAAATCGGCGTCTTCACCTCGCCTAGCTTCGATTTGACTTGCTTGAGCAGCCTCCGCAAATCGACTACGCACGGAATAGGCGTCTTCGTGTAGGTCCACGTTTCTTGAAGCAGGTGAGCCGATACAGAGGGCTTTTTTTCAATATATTTCAGTACATACTGCAGCAGCACGGCGAATACCGTCTTCCGGCTCATTAAAAAAATCGGCGCGGCCAGCGCCGCGACCCCATCCAGCCGACGTTCCAGCGCCAGCTGAAGAGCGAGCAGCCCGCCCATGGAATGTCCGATAGCGACCACCTTTTTTTTCCTGCGGTCTACTATTTCATCATACCCTTTCACAACATGTCCCGTCCAATGTCCGTGCCCGGTCTTGATCATATCCTCCGGGGACGTTCCATGACCCGGCAGCAGCACAGCGTCCACCGTGTAGCCCATGTCATTCAAGTAGTAGCCTAGCTTGCGAAATTCCGCCGGGGAGCTGGTGAAACCGTGAATCAGCATAAGGTGCACCGCAGCCCGATCCCCATGGCCCTCCAGAAAAAAAGGTTCCGGCGTTCTATATTCCCGGTTCATGGCCCAACCTCCTGAGCACTGCAATTTGCAGGAAAAGGCTGCCTATGCTCCGTTCACTTATGTATGAACAAAAAAGCAGCAGGAGTATCATTCCCCTGCTGCTTCCCTTTTATGTTACGCTTGTTTTACGAAGAACGCAACGACGAGCGACAAGATAAAGAACGCAGCCGCCAAACCCATCGTTAAACGAGATAAGAACAACTCCAAGCCACGAGCCTTTTGCTTTCCGAACAAATGCTCCGCACCTCCGGAGATGGCACCGGACAACCCTGAGCTTTTACCTGGTTGAAGCAAAACCGCTGCGATCAATCCAAGCGAAGCGATGACCAGTACAATTTTCAAAGCAATTTCCATAATTCCACCTCCTGCGAGCAAGTCGAAAATAGACAGCATCTGTATTATATCACATTCTTGTCCACCTGACAAACAATGTTCATTACTATTGAAGAAGTATAATGAAGAGCCGGGCGCGGCCAGAGCGGCTCCATTCACCGAATTTCCCTAGCTATTACTCATAATTCGGATAAGGCTGTTGTCTGACAGGTCTGGCCTTCCGCCGGCCCAAAAATGCCTGAATCGCATTCTTCGCGCACCATAAGGCAAACAAAGTGAACAACCCCGCCCAGAATATTGCCGGCAAAAAGGTAACCCGGGCCAAATTCGTCGCATCCCCTGCGGAGGCCGGATTCTGCAAAGCGTAAATGACTAGCGAGATGGGTCCCATGACCGATTCCTCCAGCGTCAAGAACGCCAGAAGCAAGTAATAAAAATCTCTCAGCCAACGCGGAACGATAGCCAGCATAATGATATTGAGAGCGATAAAGCCGATCAGCCACATAATGCCGAACTCATTGCGGACAAACAGGACCAGTGCGATCAGACCGATCAAGGTCATGATCTGCAGTCCCAGCCGTTGGTTGTCCTGCGCGCGCATTTTAAACAGGAATACGGCAAATAACGACGCTGTCATATACCCCGCCAATGAAATGGGAATGACGCTCCAATTGTTAACCACGGACGAATAGGTCACACCACTGTGATTGGCGTATAGCTCGATAGACATCACTTTACCCGACAAAGCCAGGGTCACCACAGCATGACCGAACTCGTGGATCGTCGTATCGAGATTACGGAAGAAGGAAGAAAAAGGGATCCAGCGCGTGAGAAAGGCTGACCCTATGAGAAAAAATACAGTCTTTAACCAGTTGCTCATGAGCGGATCCCTCCGGGAGTGTGATTGTATTTATTACTTTGTTTTGTTTAAAAGATGACGGCTCGGAGGGTGCGGGGGCAGGTCTCCGGGACAGGTGTCTACCTTCGGCGGCTGTTAAAGTCGTGTTCCCATTTGAACTTTCCTTGCGGAAAGAACACGACTTCAAAGGCCGCACGTAAACTCTCCGGTAGTCACCTGTCCCTCCGACCTCTCCCGCCCCCGCCTCGCCTGTGGTTTAAACCAATGCAATAAATACAATATATTATTGTATTTAGAGTTCGAGAACCCCTCAGCAGAACGCATAGCTCCAGCTGTTTGCTTTTTTAGCGCCATGAATACTCGAAAGGAGCATCACAAAGGATGCTCCTGATCGAGAAAGAATAGCTTTATACTTATTTGAAGTTCTTCAGGTTGAAGAACGCTTTTTTACCCAAGTATTGAGCGGATTCAGCCAATTGATCCTCAATACGAAGCAATTGGTTGTATTTCGCTACGCGGTCTGTACGGGAAGGAGCACCCGTTTTGATTTGGCCTGCGTTCGTAGCGACAGCGATATCAGCGATTGTGCTGTCTTCGCTCTCACCGGAACGGTGGGAAATAACCGCAGTGTAGCCTGCACGGTTCGCCATTTGGATAGCGTCGAAAGTTTCAGTCAAAGTACCGATTTGGTTTACTTTAACCAGGATGGAGTTACCGATGCCTTTTTCGATACCTTCGGACAAACGAACTGTGTTGGTTACGAACAGGTCGTCACCAACCAATTGTACTTTGTTGCCCAATTTCTCAGTCAACAGCTTCCAACCTTCCCAGTCGTCTTCGGAGCAGCCGTCTTCGATGGTAACGATTGGATATTTGTCTACCCAAGAAGCCAGGAAGTCTACGAACTCAGCGGATGTGAAGGATTTTCCTTCGCCTTCCAGGTGGTACTTGCCGTCTTTGTAGAACTCAGTGGAAGCAACGTCCATACCCAAGAATACGTCAACGCCTGGCTTGTAGCCTGCGCGCTCGATTGCTGTCAGGATGGAAGTGATCGCTTCTTCGTTGGAAGCAAAGTTAGGAGCATAGCCGCCCTCGTCGCCAACTGCTGTGTTCAAGCCTTTTTCTTTCAAAACTGTTTTCAGGCTGTGGAAAATTTCCGCGCCTGTACGAAGCGCTTCTCTGAAAGTAGGTGCGCCTACAGGAAGAACCATGAACTCTTGAACGTCTACGCTGTTGTCCGCGTGAGCGCCGCCGTTGATGATGTTCATCATTGGAACCGGAAGCTGCTTCGCGTTGAATCCGCCCAGGTATACATACAAAGGAATGTCCAAAGCCTCGGAAGCTGCACGAGCAACCGCCATGGATACAGCCAGAATCGCGTTAGCGCCCAATTTCGCTTTGTTCGGCGTACCGTCCAGCTCGATCATTTTGTTGTCGATGCCCACTTGGTCCAAAGCGTCCAAGCCTATCAATTCAGGAGCGATGATGTCGTTCACGTTCTCAACAGCTTTCAGAACGCCTTTGCCCAGGTAACGGGATTTGTCGCCGTCACGAAGCTCAACAGCCTCGTAAGCGCCTGTGGAAGCACCGGATGGAACGATAGCGCGGCCTCTTGCGCCGGACTCCAAAAACACTTCAACCTCTACTGTTGGATTACCGCGGGAATCCAACACTTCGCGAGCATACACGTTAGCAATCATAGTCATGATTCAGAAACACTCCTTATATTTGAATTAGTTTTGAAAAAAGCATCGTTATCCGCTGCTTGTTAGATTAACGGCGCGCCTGTCATTTCTTCCGGCTGCTTCACTTCAAGCAGCTTCAGAACGGTCGGTGCGATATCCGCCAAAATCCCATCGTTTCTTAGTGTAACATGTTTGCTTGTCACAATAAAAGGGACAGGGTTTGTCGTATGGGCCGTATTCCGGCTACCATCCGGGTTCGTCACTACGTCCGCGTTGCCGTGGTCGGCTGTAATCAGCGCCACGCCGCCTTTGGCGAGGATCGCCTCAACCACTTGACCGAGGCACTCGTCGGTAGCTTCTATCGCTTTGATCGTAGGCTCCAGCAAGCCAGAGTGGCCTACCATATCCGGATTAGCGAAGTTAAGGATAATCACATCGTGATTTTCCGCTTCGATTTCTTTTGCAGTCGACGCCGCCAGCTCGTATGCGCTCATCTCAGGCTGAAGATCATACGTAGCTACCTTCGGAGAGTTGATCAGAATACGCGTTTCACCCGGAAGCTCGGCATCACGGCCGCCGCTGAAGAAGAACGTGACGTGCGGGTACTTCTCCGTTTCAGCCGTACGCAGCTGCTTCAGGTTATTTTGTGCCAATACCTCACCCAGCGTGTTATCCAGGTTTTTCGGCTTGTAGGCTACATAACCGTCAACCGATTCGCTGAACAAGGTCAAGCAAACATAGTACAGGCTCGAAGGGCATTTCGGTCCCCGATCGAAGCCACGGAAGTCGCTGTTCGTAAACACTTGGGACAGCTGGATCGCACGGTCCGGACGGAAGTTGAAGAACACGACGGAATCGTTCGATTCCACCAAGCCTACAGGAGAGCCGTCTTCTTTGACGATGACCGTCGGCATAACGAATTCATCAAAAACCGATTTCTCATAAGACTCCACGATCGCTTTCATCGGATCCGTGTACTGAGGACCTTCGCCGTAAACCATAGCGCGGTACGATTTCTCCGTACGCTCCCAGCGCTTGTCGCGGTCCATCGCATAGTAGCGGCCCTGTACCGTAGCCAGCTTGCCTACGCCTACCTCTGCGATTTTGGCGAGCAGCTCCTCCATGTACTTCTTCGCACTGTCCGGCGCTACGTCGCGGCCGTCCAAAAATGCGTGAATGTACACTTCGCTAAATTCTTCTTTCTTGCACACTTCTAGCAAAGCGAACAAGTGAGCGATGTGGCTGTGTACGCCGCCATCGGACAGCAAGCCGTACAAATGCAGCTTGCGTCCGTTGTCCTTCGCATGGCGAATTGCGCCAAGAATCGTCTCGTTCTCGAAAAATTCGCCGTCGCGAATCGATTTCGAAATCCGGGTCAAGTCCTGGTATACAATCCGGCCTGCGCCGATATTCAAATGGCCAACCTCGGAGTTGCCCATTTGGCCTTCCGGAAGACCAACCGCTTCTCCGCAAGCTGTCAAAGTCGTATGTGGATATTCCGCCCAGTAACGGTCATAGTTCGGCTTCTTTGCTTGAGCAACGGCATTCCCCGTTGTCTCGCTGCGAAGGCCGAAGCCGTCGAGAATAATCAGTGCTACCGGTTTCGGTCTCGACATAATTACTTTGCCCCCTGAACGAGCTGAATGTAGGAAGCGGACTCCAAGCTGGCACCGCCTACAAGCGCGCCGTCGATATCCGACTCCGCCATGTACTCGGCAATGTTGTTCGGTTTCACGCTGCCGCCGTATTGAATACGAACCGCATCCGCTACGCTTTGGCTGTACAAGCCGGCAATCAGCTCACGAATGTAAGCAATGACTTCGTTAGCGTCAGCAGCTGTGGACGATTTGCCTGTACCGATAGCCCAGATCGGCTCGTACGCTACGACAACCTCTACCGCTTGCTCTGCGCTAAGGCCAGCAAAAGCCGCTTCGGTTTGCACTTTGCAAACCGCTTTGGTTTGACCTGCTTCACGCTCTTCCAATTTCTCGCCCACACACACGATCGGTGTCAAGCCGTGCTTGAACGACGCGTGTACTTTTTTGTTAACCGTTTCGTCCGTTTCCGCGAAGTAAGCGCGGCGCTCGGAATGGCCGATAATTACATAATGAACGCCCAGATCCTTCAGCATAACACCGCTGATTTCGCCCGTAAATGCGCCGTTGTCTTCCCAGTGAAGATTTTGTGCGCCGACTTTCAGCGTAGTGCCTTTAACGGCTTCTACCAGAGCGGGCAAGTTCGTGTAAGGAGCGCAAATTACGCTTTCCACGCCGTCCACTTCCGCTTGGCCCTTCACTTCGTTAACGAAAGCTGTCGCTTCGCTAACCGTTTTGAACATTTTCCAGTTACCTGCAATGATCGGTTTACGCATGAGTGTTCACTCCTTCGAAATAGAATTAATGTTATTTATCGTTAAGGGCTACAACGCCTGGCAAAGCTTTACCTTCCATGAACTCCAGGGAAGCGCCGCCGCCGGTGGAGATGTGGTCCATTTTGTCAGCCAGATGGAATTTCTCAACAGCCGCTGCAGAGTCTCCGCCACCGATGACCGTGTAAGCGGTTGTCGTTGCGCAAGCTTCCGCTACCGCGCGTGTACCGTGAGAGAATGGCTCGATTTCGAACACGCCCATAGGACCGTTCCACACAACCAATTTGGATTCAGCGATCGTTTTAGCGTAAATTTCACGCGTTTTTGGACCTATGTCGATACCTTCCCAATCCGCAGGAATCGCTTCTTTATCTACGATTTGCGTATTTGCCGTCGGGCTGAAATCATCTGTTACGACGATATCTACAGGAAGCAGGAAGTTTACGCCTTTTTCCTTGGCTTTGTTGATGAAGCTGAGAGCCAGATCGATTTTGTCGTTGTCCACAAGGGATTTACCGATTTCCAGACCTTGTGCTTTCAGGAACGTGTAGGACAAGCCGCCGCCGATGATGATGTTGTCTGCAATGTTCAGCAGGTTGTTGATGACGTCGATTTTATCTTTAACCTTCGCGCCGCCTACAATGGCTGTGAAAGGACGCTCAGGGTTGTTCAACGCTTTGCCCAATACATCCAGCTCTTTCTCCATCAACAGACCGGAAACCGCTGGCAGGTGGTGCGCAATACCTTCAGTAGAAGCGTGAGCACGGTGAGCCGCACCGAAAGCATCGTTTACGTACAGGTCAGCGAGTTCGGCAAAAGCTTTGGCGAGTTCCGCGTCATTCTTCTCTTCGCCTGCATAGAAACGCACGTTTTCAAGCAAAAGCACGTCGCCGTTGTTCAAAGCAGCCACTTGCGCTTTTACCGCGTCACCAATGGCCTCGTCCGCTTTGGCTACCGGTTTGCCAATAATCTCGGACAAACGCGCTGCTGCAGGAGTCAAGCGAAGCTCTTCTACCACTTGACCTTTCGGACGTCCCATGTGGCTCGCAAGAATAACCTTCGCGCCTCTTTCAGTCAAATATTGAATCGTTGGTACGGTCTCACGAATACGCGTATCGTCTGTGATATGGCCGTTTTCCATGGGCACGTTGAAATCCACCCGCACAAATACTCTTTTGCCGCTTACTTCTACGTCACGAACGCTTTTCTTATTCATCTATTCTCACGCCTCCTATGTTTTTCTACCCGCACACAAAAAATGTGGTAATGTCTGAGTTCCGTTTCAAAACGTTTTTGCAAATAAGCAAAAGGGGATGTACCGTAGAGCGTCAGCGAGGTTCCTTTGAGAGTGTATTCACACTACTATAAATTCTAATCAAAAGAATACAATCTCAACAGGACCCGGAAGTACATCCCCTTTGCGTAAAAAAAGCAAAACGTTATGAAACTTATCAGTTCATGACCACAATTTTTCTAACTTACAGACCTTTTTTCGCGATGAAAGCTACCAAGTCAACGACACGGTTGGAATAGCCCCACTCGTTGTCATACCAGGAAACTACTTTAACCATGTTGTCGCCTACAACCATAGTGGACAATGCGTCGATTGTAGAGGAAGCTGGATCTCCGTTGTAGTCGCTCGATACAAGCGGTTCTGCGGAGTAGTTCAGCACGCCTTTCAAAGAACCGTTAGCTGCTTCTTGCAAAGCTGCATTGACTTCGTCAACTGTTACGTTTACTTTCAATTCAGCAACCAGATCCGTAACGGATACGTTAGGAGTAGGCACGCGGAAGGACATACCGTTCAGCAAGCCTTTCAGCTCAGGAAGCACCAAGGATACGGCTTTAGCAGCACCTGTAGTGGATGGAATGATGTTCTCAGCCGCTGCACGAGCGCGACGAAGATCTTTATGTGGAAGATCAAGAACGGATTGATCGTTCGTGTAGGAGTGAATAGTTGTCATCATACCTTTAACGATACCGAACTTGTCGTTCAATACTTTTGCAAATGGTGCCAAGCAGTTCGTTGTGCAAGATGCGTTGGAGATGATTGTGTGGCTAGCTGGATCATATTTATCTTCGTTAACGCCCAGAACGATAGTGATATCTTCGTCAGTAGCTGGAGCGGAGATAATAACTTTCTTAGCGCCGCCTTTCAAGTGAAGGGAAGCTTTTTCTTTCGCTGTGAAAATACCAGTGGATTCAACAACGATTTCTACACCGTTAGCGCCCCAAGGCAGGTTTTCAGGGTTACGCTCAGCGAAAACTTTCACTTCTTTACCGTTAACGATCAAAGCGCCTTCTGTAGCTTCAACTGTACCGTTAAATTTGCCGTGAGTTGTGTCATATTTCAACAAGTGAGCCAAAGTGTTCACGTCAGTCAAGTCATTGATTGCTACGATTTCTACCTCAGGGTTGTTGAAAGAAGCGCGGAATACGTTACGACCGATACGTCCAAAACCGTTAATACCAACTTTAGTTGCCATGTGTAATAGCCTCCTAATAATAGTTAATTTGGATTTATGTCAAGACAGGCATAGCCCGTCATGATGTCAAAAGGTGAACGATCTCGATAGCTGCCGCCTCATCGGTAACCAGAATATCCTCCTGGCCAAAACGGAGCACGGAAGCGATAGCTTCCCCCTTGCTCTTCCCGCCTGCAACGCCGATGACGCAGTCCATTTCTTGTATATCTTCGATTCGCAAGCCCACGGTCGGCATTTTATGTAAAATCTTGCCCCCGCGGTCAAAATAATACCCGAACGCTTCCGCCAGCGCTCCGTCCTGCTGCAGGTTCGAGGTCGTTCCGGCATCGACTTTGCGCCGTCGGGCCATCACCATAGCTTCCCCGATGCCATGAACCACAATACGAGCCTTGCGGATAAACTGGATGATCTCCAGGATCGTGCTGTCCTGCATTAAAGACTGGTAAGCTTCCTCGCCGAGATGATCCGGTACGTGAAGCAGCCGGTATTTGGCGCCCGTCTTCTTGGCCATGGTCGATGCGATGGTGTTCGCTTGGAACTCCAAACTTTCGCCAAGACCGCCCCTCGCCGGGACGAACCAGCTTCCCTTAAGCGAGTTCGACGACGATAAGTGGTAAGCAACCTCCGCCGTTGTGGAGCCCCCGGTGACTGCAATCACCTCGTCCTGGGAAACATGCTTCAGAAGAACGGCAGCACCTGCTCTGCCTAATTCCTTCTTCGTGTGCGGCGACGTATCGGAATCTCCCGGTACGATCACCACCTGCTTCAAGCCGAAATGGGAACGGATCCGTTCCTCCAGCTCCGTCAGGCCGAATAAATCCTTGACGAGCGGTTCGATGCTCTCCAGCAGCTGCCTTCCTGCAGCGCTGATACGGATGCCTGAGGCTTCCACCTCCAGCAAGCCTTGCGCCTTCAGGAAATCGACCTCCGCTCGCATGATGCGCTCCGTTGTATTCAACGAGCCCGCCAGCGTTCTGCGGCCAACGATGCCAGACACCATGATGTGGTGAAGAATCGTGTAGCGCTTCTTCATTGTGTCGATCAAGTCCGGCAGAAGTTGTTTTTGAATATTGAGCATTTCTCTCATGGTCTTTCACTCCCGCCAGAAACGTTGGACACTTTTCGTCCCGCTACTACATTTTCAGTCCCACATAGTCCAAATAAAGAGCTAAGCTTTCACTTAGCCCCTTCATTATATAAAATCCAAGCGACGTTTTCAACTCATAAATCACAAAATAGACAAATAATTAATATAGCCGTGCAGCTTCCTGTCGAAACTCCGCTATGAAATGCGTTTCACCGAAAGGAGCTCCTCCTGCGGCAGCGCCTGTGCCTTCTTGGATAACGACCATTTCAGGTCGCGGAATTCCTCCTTCTCCTCCTCCGTCATCGTACCGGCGCGCCCCTTGGCCAAAAAATCATAAAACTTCATCGGCAGGAAGTTATCCTTCAAAGCAACCTCGACCGACGATCCGTCGGCAGAGGATATGACGAACGCGTAGGACTGGGCGCGATGCGGATCGTATTGGGCGGCGGGATAGTCCACCTTGACCTCGTAGGCCCCGCGGGTAACGGCGCGCGTCACATATTCGAACGCATCGCGAAAGCCGGGTCCGGCATGTCCCGATACGATGCTGATTGCTTTCCGCTGCGGGGCTTCGCTGCCGAACAGCTCGGCAAAAGCGGCCTGCAAAGAACGGAAGCCTACCGCTACCGCCATTAGGGCTAACCCTCCGTGGTATTTGCGAATATCCTCAAAGCCAATCTCCAGACGATCTGTATCATCAAGCACATAAATAACTGACATTAAGATGCCTCCTTATCCTTATTCGTTTCTCCTTGCCTGCTTCTTGCGATATCTTCCTCAATCCAGGCGAGGTAGCCGTCGAGGAACGTTTCCGCCTTCGGAATAAATCCCTGCCCCAGATGATAATCCGGGTCCAGCGTCGTCATATATAGATGGCCTCGATACGAAAGCCGGTCCACATAAATAATCGCCTCACCGATTTCATTGACCAATATGCGCTCCACCCTGTCATGGGGCAAAAACACGCCGTGATAATGCCATTTGGCATCGTCTACGGTAATGCGCTGAAACAGCGGATGCTCCGGATCCACCGGATATAACGGCAGATCTGCCCCGGGGTTGACCCACCAATGAAAGTTGGTCGGGTAAAATTTCCACCGTACATGGGAAATCCACGACCGTTCGAAATCACCGAAGCTGATCAAATGCCCGCCGCCATGCAAATAGTCCTCGAATTTCCCGGCATGCTCAAGCAGGATATCTTGATTCAGACGGGTCGGAACGACCACATAATCATAGCTTTGCAACTCGGTCTCATGCAGATCCATTACATAAATGATGTCGTCGAACCTGTTCTTGTACTTGCCGTTATTTCGGTTCAGAAAATAATGCTGATAGCTGATCCCGCTGTATAATATCGCGCTTCTCATCTGCCCCTCCCCTTCCTCTCGGAATCAATCCACGCGACAAGCTGGAGCCCGATCCTGCGTGCGGTCGTCGTGTCCGACAGCCCGTACCCCAGAAGATCCGTCCCCGCTCCAGCAAGAATTGTTCCGTTCGTCGTCAAGCGGTCAATATACACAACCACTGCCCCGGCATTGTCCCTGAGTACGATCTCCGCCTGCTGCGGCGCCTCGAAATACCCGCGGGAGAAGAACCCCTTCACTCCCCGGCGGTAATTCAGATCATACTCGGTGACCCCTTGGAAAATAGGATGCTCTTCATGCGCCAGAACCGTCCTCTCTTGGATCCCCAAAGGGCTTTGCCGCCACAGCACACCCCCTGGAAGCCATGGGAGAAAAGGTTGGGCGAACGACACCAGAATACGGCCCGATGCCATAAATTCCGCAATGCGCTCTCTCCGCGGATACAGCCATTCTTCGTCGATATTGTTCGGAATGATCAGCGCCTCGTAAGGCTCCAGATCATACCGCTCCCATGCATAGAGCGGAATCCGCTCCATTCGGTCACGGAAAAACTCATGTCTGTACACCCGGCCCGGGCCGTCCATATGAGAGTCAAGGTAAGCAATGTCTTTACGTTCCGTCAACAGGCTTCACTCCTTACATCTGTCGTCCTCACTTCATCACACCCGGCTCTGCACTGTAATCACAAGCATCGAGCAGCCTTTTCGTATACAGCGCTTGGGGAGCGTTCAATATATCGGCGCAGGAGCCAGTCTCGACGATACGCCCGTCTTTCATAACCGCGAGACGGTCTGCGAATCCGTCGATCGTCTCCAACCGATGGGTGATGTACAGGAGCGATAACCGATGCTCCCGCTTCAACTCAAGCAGGAGCCTGAGCATTTCCCTCTCGGTAAGCGGATCGAGAGCCGATGTCATCTCATCCGCTATGAGGAGCTGCGGGGGCAAAGCCAGCGCTCTTGCAATGGCAACACGCTGTTTCTGCCCACCCGAGCATTCCGAGGTGCTCCGCAGCCCAAGCTCCCTGGGAAGACTCACCTGTTCAAGCAGCCGTGCGACCCGATGGTATGCGTCCTCTCTTGGCACTCTTTGCAGGATCAACGGCTCTGCGATGAGATCGCGAACCTTCCAGTAGGGATTTAACGAGCGGTCCGGATTTTGGAAAATCATTTGCACCTGCTGCCAGTAATCCGGCTTCCGTTCTATCCGTTGCCCTTGCCAGTAAATCCGTCCGGCCGAGGGCCGCTGCAGGCCGACAATCATTTCGGCCAAGGTGGACTTCCCCGAGCCGCTCTCCCCGACCAGCGCGAAGATTTCGTTGTCTGCAATCGTCAGGGAGACATCCTGTACCGCATATCGTTGTTCCTTATTCCGATCGAACTTCTTGGACAATCCACTGACTTCAAGCATCCATACGCCTCCTGTCCCGCCGTCTATAGGAGCCTAGCAGCTCCTTGCTGTATCCGTTTTGCGGAGCTGTCCGCCACCGCTGCTTGGACGTATGCTCAAGCAACCGTCCGTCTTTTAAGATCATGACCTCTTCAGCCGCATAAAGAGCTGCACCAATGTCATGCGTTATCAAAAGCAGTGTCATCCCGTGCTGCCTCACCTTGGAGACAAGCAGCTCCATGATCTCCTGCTTGACGATCGGGTCCAAGGCCCCCGTAGGCTCGTCGGCAATGAGCACTGACGGCTTATTGATCAGCGCGAGAGCAATAACGACGCGGCTCAGCATCCCGCCGCTTAATTCGTGCGGGTAGCAATCGAGTACCCGCTCCTCCAGCTGCACCTCCCGCAGCGCCTGGGCCGCGGCTTCCCTTCGCGCTCTCTTCGCTGAAGGGAAGCCCTTGGGCAGCACCTCCTGAAGCTGCCGCCCAATGGTTAACAGCGGATTCAGGCTGAGGCGGGCATCCTGGAAGATGAACGCGGCATCCTGCCACCGCTTCATCCCAGGCCCGCCGCCGTACATCCGCCGGCCGCATACATAGGCGTCGCCCTGTACCGTGTGCTCAGGCTGCAGGCCGTACAGCGTGCGCGCCAGCGTCGTTTTGCCGGAGCCGGACTCGCCGACAACGGCCGTTATGCTGCCGGCAGCGAGGGCGAACGAGAGCGGGTGGAGGACGGCCTGCCCGTCATAGGCCACCCGCAAGCTGTCCGCGGCCACAGCAGCCCCCGGTGCAGAGGCGCGCGGCGCAGGTCCAGTCGGCGATGGGACAACCGCAGGGGCAGCGGATACCGGCACAGGAGCAGGGACTCCGGCCATTGTGTAGGGTGGCTCAGGCGCACCGGCGGCAGACGGAGCTACGGGTGGCTGAAGCCTACCATCGACAGCCAGAGTCTTGGGCGACTCTGGCGCATCCGCGGCTGCCAGGGACGCGGGCGGTTCGGGAATCCCGGCGGAAGCTAGGGACGCGGGCGGTCCAGCCACATCGCCGACAGCCAGAGTGGCCAGCGGCTCTGCCGCACCGGCGGGGGCCAAGAAGGCTGACAGCTGCTCAGCCGGCCCTGTACCCAGCCGGGAGCTGAGCATGGACCAGCCCGCAGGCTTGCTCCGGCCGGCACCCTCGCCGAGCATCGCCAGGCTGACGGTTACCAGCAGCAGCGAAACGACCGGCGGAAGCACGGTCCACTGCCATGCGGCAGTCAGCCACGTTTCATTTTGCTGAAACGCCTGCTCCAGCATTTTCCCCCATGTCGCATGGTTGGGGTCGCCAAGACCAAGGAACGATAAGCCGGCCTCCATAGCCACCGCTTGCCGGAACGACATCAGAAATTTCGTCCTCAGCAGCGGCATGATGAAAGGCAGCAAATGCCTGCGCAGAATATAACCGGGCTTGGCACGGTACAGCTGGGCCGCCTTGACGAACTCCCTTTCCCTCAGGGAGAGCACGGAGGCGCGAATCAGCCGCATATATCCCGGCCATGTCAGCAAGCCCAGCGTCAAAACCAGCTGCCCGATCCCTCCTCTAGTGAAGGCAATGACGATAAGGATGAGCAGCAGCGACGGAATCACCAGCAGCACATTCGCGGCGCCGTTGATGACCGGATCCAGCCGCTTCGAGTAGCCGGCAGCAAGCCCCAGTACACCGCTTAGCACCGTGCTCAGCACCGCGACCATAAGCCCTATGGCAAGTGTACTTCGTGCCCCATAGGCCAGTTGGCTGAACAGATCCTGGCCGAGCGAGTTCGTACCGAGCCAATGGATCGCCGTCGGCGGGGATAGCCGTTCGCCCTCAAAAGCAATCGGCCCGAACCGGGCTGCCATCGGACCCGCAACCGCAAACGCGAGGAAGAGAAGCAGCATGCCAAGACCAACAATTTGAACTCGTGTCCATTTCATAACAGCCCTCCTCGCCCTTCTACGCCTTCCGCACGCCGCAGCATTGCCGGTCCGTCCCCGTTCCCTCTTCCTACCCTTGGATCCAACCGGGGGTAGATGGCATCCGCCATCATGTTCAACAGGAGCACGAATACGGTCATGACCAGAAACAAAGCATGAAGCAGCGGGTAATCGCGCGATAGTATCGCTTCCTGGAGCAGCCTCCCGATGCCCGGATATGAGAACACGGTCTCTGCTAGCACCGAACCGGCCATAAGCCCGCCAATACGCAGTGTAATCATCGTTACAATGGGAAGCAGTGCATTGCGGGCAGCATGCCGAAGCAGGATCGTCCGCCTGTTCAGCCCCTTGGCCCATGCGAACTCGACAAAAGGCTCCTGCAGCACACGGACAGCTTCATTGCGCATGAACAAATACAAGCTCGCAACCTGAGCGGCGGTTAAGGTAAGGATCGGCAAGGTCGCATGCCGTAACACATCCCCTACGCGGTCCCACCACAAGTGCGACGGCAAGAACGGAGTGCTGGCCCCGCCAAGCGGAAACCAGCTCCACTGCACAGAGAAGCCTATAAGCAGCAGCATGCCGATGAGGAATTCCGGAATAGCGCTCAGTCCGACCATAGACAGCAGCAGGGCCCTGTCTGCCCGACCGGCATGCCGCCAGGCGGACATGAGTCCCGCGCCAAGACCGATGAGGATGGATAAGACGGCGGAGGAGCCGACAATAAGCAGCGTCCATGGAAGCCGGCCTTTAATCACCTCAAGAGCAGGAGATTTGTAAGTGATCGAGGGGCCGAAATCCAGGGTAACCAAGCCTTTTACGTAGTGCAGAAACTGCTGTCCCATCGGCTTATCCAACTGGTAGTAGCCTAGCAGAGCCGTCTTCTGCGCCTCGCTCATTAGAACGGCTCCGTTCTCTCCGCCCAAGATATAATCAATCGGTCCTCCAGGCAGAAGCCGCGGAAGGAAAAAGTTCAGTACGAGCACAAACAACAGTACATTGCCATAAGTTAGCGCCCGCTTATTTCCGGACATCGATAAAGGCCGCCTTGTTGTCCCATAAAGGAATGCCGTCCGCAATCCCGCCGAACGTATTGAACCAACCGTTAAAATCCGTCTTTTTGTACATCAAGTAAAACGGGCGGTGATACAGCACCAGTGTGGGCAGCTCCTCGGATAAAATCGACTGCATCTGGTACACCTCCGCTTTGCGCTTCGCCGGGTCCAGCTCGGACAGCTGCGCCTCGGCCAGCTGCTGAAATTGTGCATTAGCGAACGCCTTGCCTCTGGCCGCGAACGCATTGCTGGCCGCACCGGAGAACCACAGCCGCAAGAAATCGGGATCGCCGCTCAAGCCGATGTGCCCGGTAATCGCCATATCATATTTGTTTTCGCCCATGGCAGAAGTGAAGGTTGCCGTATCCACCTGCTGGATCTGAAGGGAAACACCTACCTTCTTCAGCATTTCCTGCATCATTTGCGCTTCCTTGGAGGTGGAGGAAACCATCATGTTAAGCTTAAGCGCCTCCCTTGTACCGCTCGCTTGCTTAACGTAGCCCAGATGGTCGAGCAGCTCCTCCGCTTTGGCGGTATTGTACGCATACTGCTGTACGTCCTTGTTATACCAAGCCGAATCCGGAGGAATCACCCCTGCGCTGCCCACCAGCGGCTCACCCCCGACAATTTTTTTCGCCATATCCTGGCGGTCCAGTGCATAGGCGATCGCTTGGCGGAGCCGCTTGTCCTTCAGCTGCGGATGCTCCGGGTTGAACACGACACGAACGGCGCTGCCGGTCTGCTCATTTTTCATCGTATCGAAGCCGTCCTTTTGAATCAGCTCGACCTCCGGATAGTTCAATGTCGTTCCGGCATTGATCTCGTTTTTCTGCAAAGAGAGCACCTTGTTCTGCACATCCAGGTAAGCGACATCCTTCACCTTCACTTGACCTTTGAAGTACTGCTCATTGGCCGCAAACAAATACTGTCCCGACTTCTCGTCATACGCCTTCAATGTAAAAGGACCTGTCCCGACGACAGCGCCCGGGTCACGGTAAGCCATCGGTTTATCGACCTTCTCCCAAATATGCTTGGGAATAATCGGCATAATGCCGACCAGGTCGCTCAAGAACGGAGCGTATTTGTTTTTCAGCTGGAAAACGACGGTCGTTTCGTTTAGTTTCTTCACGGATTCGATTTGACTGATATCGCCCGTCCAAGGGAACGGGTACTTTTTGTAATAATCGAACGTAAATACGACATCGTCCGCTGTAAATGCCGTGCCGTCGTGCCACTTCACACCTTGCTCCAGTTCAAACGTGTAGCTGAGACCGCTATCCGACTGCTTCCACGATTTCGCGAGCCACGGAATAACGCCCTTATCATCCTTCCATGTAAGCGTGTCGAACAGGAAGCTGTTATGCAAGTAGCCCCCGGGCCCGGAGGAGCTGAAAGCAAATGGCGACGGATAACCGCTCTTCTGCCAGCCGATTCGGATCGAAGGCTTCTCCTGAGCGACGGTTGCTTTACTTTCCGCTGCCGGCGCCTTTTCCTTGCTCGCATCCGTTGATGACAGAGAGCTTGCAGAGCTGCAGCCGGATAAGATAACGATAGAACTTAACAATACGGCCAACGACCGTCTGGATCGGGATAGCATGAAAAACCACTCCTATGTAAGATTTACAGTGATAATGTCCGGATATCTAAAAGTGATCATAATACTAGTGAGAATAATTATCAATATCAATTAGATGGCCTAAAAATGAAAAATTCGCTTATTACCCTGGTGATAGCGCTATCATTTTAATTTTTAATAATGTTATTACCATCTTGAATAAGCAGAATTCGCTTGTTTTATATGATATTGATAATCATTATCATTTAAGGTATAATTTTATTCAGAATCGCATCTTGGAGGAGATCCAATCCGTGAAAATGTTTGAGAAGCTGGAAACGTTTCTAATCCTCGCCGCCTGCGGTTCTTTCACTGAGACAGCCCGGCAGCTGTTCTGCTCACAGCCAACCATCAGCAATCACATCCAGCAGCTGGAGGAAATGCTTGGTACGAAGCTTTTTGAGCGTTCGGGCAAGTCGGTCGAGCTAACCCTGCAGGGGAAAATCTTTTATGAATACGCTCAAAAAATAACCCGGCTCTTCGACGAAGCCGCCGCTGCGATAAAACAGGCCGCCCCGCCCAAAACGATACTCTCCGTCTATGCCAGCAATTATATGGGCGTCTATGTTGTACCCGAATGGCTGCGCCAATATCATGAGAGCTACCCTGCCCAGCAGTTCGAGCTGCATACGTACGGCTATGATGCGCTGCATCAGTTATTGAAACAGGATAAAATCCATTCTGCCTTCATGCCGCTATACGAGAATGATCCGTACATTCAGTCGGAGTTTTACCGTACTGTGCTTTTCGAGGATCAGTTTCTTCTGGTCTTCCCGAGCGGCCATCCATGGACCGACAGAAAGCTGCTGTACACCCGCGATTTGAACCATACGACGCTGCTGCTGCCCCAAAGCCGTTTGCTGCAGAGCTGCATTGTTTCCCCTCTCCAATCGGCACGAATTCAATTGACGACCGTAGCCATGAGTAATTTCGAGGTGATCAAGGAAGCCGTCAAATCCGGGTTGGGCATTGCCTTCCTTCCCTATTACGCCGTCCGGGAGCAAATCAGCAAAGGGGAGTTGAGAACCATTCCGGTTTGCGGGCTTCACATCAGCCGAAAGAACGGCTTTATTCACCGGAAAAGCTCTTGTCTTACCCCGGCGGAGCAGGCCTTCTTCAGCTGTATTCAGCATGGAGCCGACCCCGATAACGGGCGGATCGAGCTGGCGAATCCATAGTTTTTCGCAAGAGGGTTGATTTTTCTTCCCGCGTATCATATAATAACTCTTGCTTCGCATTTTTCGTACACGCTGTGCGCCCGTGGTCCAATGGATATGACGTAGGCCTCCGGAGCCTGAGATTAAGGTTCGATTCCTTACGGGCGCGTAATATGGTACTACCATGAAAGAACCTTTGATTCTTGCATCGTTGTCCTTGGGCAATGAACCTGATCAAAGGTTTTTTTGTGCCTCTTGTTTGACCTTTCTTGACCTTTGTTTGTTTTTCCGCTATGATGGTTATAGTGTTACCATATATGAACTTTAAGGAGGCTGCAGCTTATGAGTTTCATTCCCATGGTCGTTGAACCGGATGCAAGAGGAGAGCGCGCTTATGACATCTACTCCCGTTTGCTGAAGGATCGCATTATTTTTCTAGGTACCCCGGTTAATGACGTTGTGGCCAATGCCATCATCGCTCAACTGTTGTTCCTGGCTGCTCAGGATCCGGATAAAGACATCTCCTTGTACATTAACAGCCCTGGCGGTTCCATTACTGCGGGCATGGCTATCTACGATACAATGCAGTTCATCAAGCCGGATGTATCGACCATCTGTGTCGGTATGGCCGCTTCGATGGGCGCGTTCCTGCTCGCTGCCGGAGCCAAAGGCAAACGCTTTGCGCTGCCGAACAGCGAAGTCATGATTCACCAGCCGCTGGGCGGAGCCGAAGGCCAAGCGAGCGACATCGAAATTCGCGCGAAGCGCATTCTCAAAATGCGCGATAAGCTGAACCACATCCTGGCTGAGCGCACAGGCCAAACCTTCGAGCAAATTGAGAAGGATACGGACCGCGACAACTTCATGTATGCTGAAGAAGCGGCAGCTTACGGCTTGATCGATAAAGTGATCGAGAGAGTATAATTCGCTGAAAAAAAAGAAACAGGACAGTCCGAATCGGACTGTCCTGTTTCTTTTGCAGCGTTGCTCTTTTGTACTCCCACTTCCGTGGAGAAAAGGCACCGACGGAGGGGAAAGGAGTGTGTCGCAGGTGCGAAGCGAGCTGCCTTTTCTCTACGCCCTACTCTTTATCGTCCAAAGGATAGAAGATAAGATCAATCGGGAACGCCGAACCTGCCGGTGGCGTAAACTCGATATCCAGGGAGTCTTCCTTGCCCGTTGTCTTCGCCAGGATCTGCATGCCGTCAAAAGCAGTCAGCACGCCGGATTCCGGCACCAAACGGATTTCACCGTTAATTTTGAATGGCCCCTTGAAAATACCGCCGTACGGCATTATCATGACCGCCATCTTTCTTGGCTTGTCGGCATGAATCTTGTACACCATGCCATAGTTTCCTTCGTTCTTCACGTTCTCCTTGCGCATCGGGTCATACCCTGGCTGGAACGGATCCGATTTCCCGTCTCCGATAATAAGCCGCGACGGTGTCGTGAAGGAGCTCGCATCGATGTTCCAATTCACTTGAGATACCTGGAACGAGCCGCGAACATGGCCGGTAAACGGCAGCAGCGGGAGGTTCAACGAGTTCTGATTCACTTCCGATGTAGCTACGAAGGAAAACTGAATTTCACCGTCTGTTTCTACGTCATAGAACAGATTAACACCTTGGCTCGGATAAAATTCCGGCATTTGCGAATAAATAAGCGTTGTTTTCGGAGGAATGACCATACTTCCGTTTTGCGGATCATTCATCAGGAATTCCACGCTCGCTTCATTCCCAATCAGGTTGGCGTAAACAGAAGGCCATACTTCCCCTTTGTTGGTCGTTTTGATCGTGACCGGCTTATCGGTCGTATTCTTTGCCAGGATGGCAAGATTGACCTTTTCCTTCGTTCCATTCACGTGATCTGCGTAAAGGCGTCCTTTCCCGTTCACCGTATCCTGGTATAGGATTCCTTTTTCCGTGAATTCCTCAGGGCTGTCACTCACGAGCAGCTTGCGGGATGAGTCTTCCGTCACTGTCTTAGGGAGCTCAGGCAGCTTCCAGAAGTTGCCCCACAGCGTGCTCCAATCCGTTTTGATAAAGCCGCCGACAGGCTTCATGTAGATCGGGTACTCAATTGCACTTAAGTAGGTTTCATTCGAAATCGTAATGACACGGGAATACGTCTCGCTTTTGTTGCCGTGCGCATCCCATACGGTCAAAGTCACATTGTATTTTCCCGGTTGAAAGAAAGCTTCCTCTTTATTCGTCCATTCCGCTCTGGCTATGCCTTCCGCATCCGGATCATAGCTCAGATCCACATATTTCACAGGTTCCCCGATACGGTACGTGTCCTTCGCAAAGGAAAACTTCGCAACCGGCTTGGAGTTGCCCGTGTTCGGAATATAAATGCCGTTAGGCAGTTGAGTGTGAATCACCTCTACCCGACGAAGCTCGTCGTTGTATGTGTAGCGTGCTCCCATATAATCAGCCAACCAAGTCAGCTTCACCATCAATTTGCCTTCCGGACTAATCGCCGCCGCGGAATCGAATGGCTCCATGACGCCGTTAATCCAAACTTGCTTGCGATCGCTGTCCAAAATAATGTTATAGCCTGGGGTATTCATTTCCACTTGACGGGTCTTGTCGTTCCATTCTACCTTCAACCCCATCGCATCGCCCAAAAACTTAGCCGGCACATACATCTTGTCCTTAATGATCGTCGCCGGGGACTCCAGCTTCACCTGCTGTCCGTTCAGAAAAGCGTCCGTTTTGTCCACATACAGCAGGATGTACGTCGAGGTCGACGCAATACCGGCCGCAGAGGCCAACGGTGTGAAGAGAACGGTACAAAGCATGGTGATGAGAACCATTAGCGACATTTCTCTTTTTAACTGTTTCATCTCTCTACTCCTTTAAAATAAATAAATAAGGACAGCAAAAAACCTTTCCTACAGAAGACACGTCTTTATAGACGCTCTACTCAAGAAAAGGTTGCGCTTTTCTGCGGTTCGCATACCGTCCATCATTTGACATACCGATGAACGGTACTCCTTGTACCAGAGAAAAAAGCTTCCTTAACGGAAGCCCGTGGCAGTATTATTGATTCTCCAGTTCCTCTTTGCTGACCAAAGTGACTAAAGCGTTTACAGCCTGCTCGGCGTCCGAACCCTCTGCACTAATGTATACTTCTGTACCTGTACTGATGGCTAGGCTCATGATACCCATGATACTCTTGGCGTTCACTTTCTTCTCATCCTTCTCCACAAAGATCTCGGAAGAGAATTTGTTCGCTTCTTGAACGAAAAGTGCCGCTGGTCTGGCATGAAGGCCTGTTTTCAACTTCACAACTACTGGGCGTTTCGACATTCCAACCCATACCCCCTACAATCATAAATTGCAAATGACCATTCTTCATATAAATGACCATGAAAAAGCGATTTTTCAACTATTATACCATTTTCCTAACCGATACACTAGGAATATTGCAAAATTACACAAAAAATCTATATTTACCGATGGTGCGCCTACGATTTCCGGATTTTCTCGGCCATCTCGTCAATTTTACGAAGACGGTGATTCACACCGGACTTGCTGACTTGACCCTTAAGCAGGTCGCCGACTTCTTTTAAATTCATATCCGGATGCTTCAGCCGAATTTCAGCCACCTCGCGCAATTTGTCCGGCAGGTTTTCCAGGCCGAGCTCCTTTTGCAGCAATCGAATATTATCAATCTGACGCACAGCCGCACCGATCGTTTTGTTCAAATTCGCGGTTTCACAATTCACCAGACGATTGACCGAGTTGCGCATATCCTTCATAATCCGCACATCCTCGAAACGAAGCAGCGCTTGATGCGCCCCGATCAGGCTGAGAAACTCGATAATTTTCTCGCCTTCCTTAATATACAGCACAAAGCCCTTCTTGCGTTCGATACAACGGGCGTTCAGATCAAACTCATTGGCCAGCTCACAAAGGGCCTGGCAATGCTCTTCATACATCGATGATATTTCCAGATGATACGATGAGCCTTCCGGATTATTTACCGAGCCTCCGGCGAGGAAAGCTCCACGCAAATACGCACGCTTACAGCAGTCTTCCTTAATAATCTCTTTCTCGATGCCAGGCGTGAAAATAAATCCTTCGGATACAATGTGCATCCTTGATAAAATTTCCTGTACCTGATTCGGCACGCGGACGATGTAGACGTTGTTTTTTTTCAACCGCATTTTTTTGCGAACCAGCAGCTCGGTATGGACATGAAACTCTTTCTTCAGAAGCGAGTAAATCCGTCGGGCAATGGCCGCATTCTCGGTTGAAATATCCAGCACGATACGCTGATTCGTCAACTGAACGGAGCCGTTCATCCGAATGAGTGCGGACAGCTCAGCCGTCTCGCAGCACGCCTCGGATTGGATCATGGTCAGTTCTTTCTTCGTTTGCGCGGCGAAGGACATGGCAATCACCCCTTCTTGAGCATCCAGCTCTCCACCAATTGATAAATATGCTGACTCAGCTTCTCCGCGTCATGCCTTAAATAGGTCCGGAACAAAATCAGCTGGTCTGCAATGACTTTATAGCCTTTCTTCGTGACCTCATCCAGATCCAGATGAACCACTTTTGCACCCTTCTCCGCATAACGATCCTGCACCTGAGGCGGAATTTCCCCATTATTGACGATAACATAATCGAATAAGTCCTGCCCGACATGATCTCGGACTGCCCTCAAATGGTCGCTGACGGCATAGTGATCCGTCTCTCCAGGCTGCGTCATCACATTGCAAATGAACATTTTAAGCGCCTTGGATTCGACAATGGTACGGGTAATTTCAGGTACAAGCAGGTTCGGCAAAATACTCGTGTACAGACTGCCCGGCCCGACCAAAATCGCATCTGCCTGCTCCAGAGCCTCGATCGCTTCGGGCAAAGGAGATACCTGCTCCGGCTCGATAAATACCCGCTTGATGGTTTTCCCAGCCTTCGGAATTTTGGACTCGCCCTCGACAATCGTACCGTCGGTCATTTCCGCTTTTAACACAATCGCATGATTCGCAGCCGGCAGCACCTGCCCCCGAACGGCAAACACACGGCTTAGCTCGCGAACGCCCGTAACAAAATCACCGGTAATATCGCTCATCGCTGCCAAAATTAGATTACCCAAACTATGGCCGGCTAATCCCTGCCCTTTCTCAAATCGGTACTCCAGCATCTTGCCGAGCATCGGCTCCACATCCGCCATTGCCGTCAAAACGTTGCGTATATCGCCGGGCGGCACCATCTCCAGCTCTGAGCGCAAAATGCCTGAGCTGCCCCCGTCATCGGCAACCGTGACGATCGCCGTAATGTCCAAAGGCTTCTCCTTCAATCCGCGCAGCATGACGGAGAGTCCGGTGCCACCGCCGATCACGGCAATCCGAGGCCGACCTCTTCCCCCATGGCCGGTTGTCATTTTTTCACCTCGACCCGATCGCGTTCAGCATCCCGATGATTAACCCTGACAATCTCGGTTTCGCTGTTGCCCATCACTTTACCCAAATATTCGGCAATCGCTACGGAACGGTGCTTGCCTCCCGTACAGCCGATACCGACAACCACCTGACTCTTGCCTTCCTTCTTATACTGTGGTACAAGAAAGTGCAGCATATCCAGCAGCTTCGTCAAAAACTCCTGTGTTTCGTTCCATTTCATTACATACTCGTACACGTCCGGATCTTGGCCCGTGTTCGGCCGAAGCGTCTCCACATAGTGGGGGTTGGGCAGGAATCGCACATCAAAGATCAGATCGGCATCGATCGGCACGCCATATTTGAACCCGAACGAGATGACATTAATGGAAATGCCATTCGACTCGATGTTCGTAAACCTGGCAATAATCTTCTCTTTCAGCTGCGCAGGCTTCAGATTACTTGTATCGATAACCTGCGTTGCCAATCCCTTGAGCTCCTCCAGCAGCTTGCGCTCCTGATGGATGCCTTCCAGAGGGGCACCCGTCGGGGCCAGCGGATGCTTGCGGCGGCTCTCCTTGTAACGCTGAACCAGTACTCCATCGGTGGCGTCAAGAAACAGGATTTCGTAGGTGAGCGTATGGTTCTCCTGCACGTAGCGCAGCGACTCCGACAAAGAAGTGAAAAACTCTCTTCCCCGTAGGTCGATCACAAGCGCTACTTTGCCGATACGGCCTTTGGATTGTTCAATAAGCTCGGCAAATTTGGGAATCAACACAGGAGGAAGGTTATCCACGCAGAAAAAGCCCAAGTCCTCCAAGCTTTGTACCGCAATGGTTTTGCCTGCGCCGGACATGCCGGTAATGATAACCAGCTTTCCTAAGGTATGCATTTCTTCCATGGGATGGTTCCCTCCCCTTTTCAAAACTATCAATCTATCAACTTATGAGAAACTATGACCAAGCAAAAAAGCGAAGCCAAACACGGCTAGACGTTCAAGCCTGCCGATACAGCTTGCATTCTGCGCCGATTCTGTTGCATGCCACCGCCCGATAAGCCTTTACTGTATCTTATGCAGGCTGCGGCCGGCTGCGACCTGTGGAATAAAGTTATTATATGCTTGAGGCGACTAAGAACGGAGGTTCAAGCCTGCCGCACCTACAACACCCGCATCATTACCCAAAATGGCCGGAACGATATCCACGCCTTCCTTGGCGGACTCTTGTGCATACTCATTAAAATATTTGCGGATCGCATCGAATAAAATATCTCCGGCCTTCGATACGCCCCCGCCCACAATAAATCGCTGCGGGTTCAGGACAACAGATACAGCGGCCATCGATTTACCCAAATATAAGGCTGCGCGATTCACGATACGCAGGGCAACCTCATCACCGGAATCCGCCGCCTCGAATACTTCCTTCGCCATGATGTTCTCCACCAGTGCCAGAGAAGTATGTTCTCCGCGTTCCACCGCTTCCTTCGCCATACGGATAATGCCCGTCGCTGAAGAAACGGTCTCCAGGCAGCCCTTTAGGCCGCAGTTGCAGTTGATTGCTTCCAAATCCGGTACCACGCTCATGTGCCCGAGCTCGCCGGCCATCCCTTTATAGCCTTGAAAGATCTTTCCATTTATAATGATTCCGCCGCCTACGCCTGTTCCAAGCGTATAGCATACCACATTCGGCAAGCCTGCTCCGGCGCCGCTCCAAGCTTCGCCCAGCGCAGCCACGTTAGCGTCATTATCAATCTTCACTGTTTTGCCGAGCTTTTCTTCGAGTATTTTTTTGACAGGCACGTTGCGCCAGCCCAAATTCGGGGACAGCTTGATGAAGCCTTCGGGAATATCCATAAATCCGGCGATACCTGCTCCGATACCTGCAACCTGCTCCCATTCATACGGAGAATCCGCTACCAGCTTACGAACATATTGCGCGATGTTCTCCAGAACGACATCGGCTCCATGCTCGGTCCCCGTCGGACCTTCATAGGTTTGCAGCAGCTTTCCAAACTCATCGCAAAGTCCCACCTTGATGGCCGTTCCGCCCAAATCGACTCCAACGTACACTTTTTCTACCATGCCTTGGTCACCTCATAAACATATGATCACATAAGAAAAATAAACGAATGCACCGTCCTGCAGCGGACGGTTACGACGGTCATGCATAAATGCTCCATTTTAACTATAAGCCAACCCTAACTACAGGTCAAGGCACGTGCTCAAGCGTTATATCTTTATCACAAGGATAAACGACCTAAGCCGTCTTTCAAGATGGCGTTCCTTTGTCAAGGTAGACGAAGTATGAGAACACTTCTTAGCTACTGAAAAAAACGTGGAACTTCCGCCCCACGTTTTTCCTTATAGTTATACCGATTGGCTCCAGTCATGAACCGCATGCCCATCCAAAAACTTCTCGCAATCGAGGGCTGCCATACAGCCGCTGCCTGCCGCTGTAATCGCTTGGCGATATTTGCTGTCCTGTACGTCTCCGCAAGCGAATACGCCTTCGATGTTCGTCATGGACGTGCCCGGCTTCACCAAGATATAGCCATGATCGTCGGTTGTAATTTGGCCGCCCAGGAAGTCCGTGTTCGGCTTATGCCCGATCGCTACGAAGATGCCGTCGGTTTCAATGACTTCTTCTTCGCCGGTCTCGTTGTTCTTCACCTTCAAGCCGATTACGCCCTTATCACCGGAAATGACCGCGAGCGGCGTCCGGTTCAAGCTCCAGGTTACTTTTGCATTCTCGCGGGCACGATCCTGCATAATTTTGGAGGCGCGCAGCTCACTGCGGCGGTTCACTACGCGAACCTCTGTTGCGAAGCGCGTCAGGAAGTTCGCCTCTTCCATAGCGGAATCCCCGCCACCGATGACGATAATTTTTTTACCGCGGAAGAAAAAGCCGTCACAGGTTGCGCAAGTGCTCACACCGCGTCCGATGCTTTCTCTTTCATTCTCGATACCGAGCAGCTTCGCGGAAGCGCCTGTCGAGATAATGAGACTCTCGGTTTCAATCTCACCGACACCTTCAACCGTCAGCTTGAAAGGACGTTTGGAGAGATCGACCTTCGTGACCCAGCTTGTTTTGAACTCGGCGCCGAAACGCTCCGCTTGCTTGCGCATATTGTCCATAAGCTCAGGCCCCATGATGCCTTCAGGGAAGCCGGGGAAATTTTCCACCTCGGTCGTGGTTGTCAGCTGCCCGCCTGGCTCCGGTCCTTCAATGACCAGTGGGTTCAGGTTGGCGCGAGCCAAATAAATAGCTGCTGTCAGACCGGCAGGTCCGGTCCCGATGACGATTGCTTTGTACATGAAGAACTCCTCCTATAGATTAGGCAATATAGCTAAAGCTTGAGGAAGGTCGGGAAAATAGCTTCCATTTTCTCCTTCAGTCCGCAGGCTTCATCAATCACTTTTACATGCTTGCTGATGGTGGCTACCGATACGTTGTACCGATTGGACAGCTCATGAAATGAGATGGCCCGGCGATGCATCTTGGCCGTCAAATATTCCAGTGCTGCGGCCCATCCTTCGATCTTGGCGATCTTCGGCGTGTTCGGGTACATGCGGGTTAAGAACTCCACCCATAAGGTTTGTAAATCATATTGCTGAACCATATCGTATCTGCGGCTCATTTGCTGCAAGGCCATATCCATTATCGCCTGCCACTTCGGCTCCCAAACCGGGAGATTCGGGGAGAAAGGCGCAGCCGGCACGGTCCGCTTCAAGCCGTCCAGCACAGCTGTAACCGGCTCTTGCAGGCCCATATTGCGAAGCACGAAGATGGCGACCTTTTTCAAATAGTCGTCCTCGCTCGGCTCTTGAATAAACTCAAGCAGCGCTTCCTTCACTTCGTTATCGGCTATGAGGCCGAACGCCTGAATCACCTGCAGCTTGGTGTCCGTATCCCCGTGGCGCAGCGCCCAGAAGAAGGAAGAGCGCACCAGCGGGTCCCGTTTCAAATGGTCGGGTAAGCCTTCGGTGGATTTCTCCAGTCCGCGGAATTGCTCTTCGAATGGAAGATGGTAATGATAGCTCACCGGCGGTTTGACCGATTCATTGCGTGAGTTGCGCAAAATGTTCAAATAAAACTTCGGAATCTCCGACCCGGGGTCGAATTTATCCGCTTGGCGCCACTGACGCTCCGCCTCATCGTACCTTTGGGTGTTATAGGCGGCCACCGCTGTGTAATGGAACAAGCAGGGATCAAGTCCCGCCTCTCCGGTCTTAAGCAGCCGCTTGAACAGACGGAAAGCTGTCTCATGCTCACTTAAGATACCCATTGTGGTAGCTAATTTAAACACATGATCCTGGTGGAACGGATACGTCTTGCGAAGCACCGTAAGCAGCTCGCCCAGATTCTCTTTATCGCCGAAATGCTGGTAAAAGATAGCCAGATTGCACAGCGCATGAAGGTTTCCGTGGTCAAGCTCCAGCACTTCCTTGATCTTTTCGACGGATTTGTCAAAATGACCCATATAGTAGTAAGCCAACGCCAAATTGTTGCGTGCGGCCATGAAATCAGGGTGTTTTTTTATAATTTTCTCGAGAATCCGAACAGCTTCGCCAAACTTGCCTTCCTCCAGCATACTGCGGGCACGGTCGTGCTCGAACATGCCTTCCCGGCTTTTGATCGAAGTCAGCTTGGTCGGGCGGTCCAATTCGTAGCTGAGCAGCTCAATCATTTCCTCAGATTCCTCCAGGAACTGACCGGTTTCATCATGCTCGAGGTAATGAATAATGGCCTTCTCCGCCGACTCATAGTTTTCCATATTCGCAAAATTGTTAGCCATGTAGAAATAACATTCGGTCATGGCCGGATCGATCTGATCCAATACGTGTTGAAGAATATTGTTGGATTCTTCATAATTCCCCATCTCCGAGAGAAGGCCTGCCAAATTACAATGATTAACCGGATTCTCCGGCTCGTATTCGGCAGCGCGACGAAAATACTTTAATGCCTTATCGTAATGATATCGGTCCAGGGACTGAACAGCTCGTTCGAAAAAGAACGTGGCATCCATTTTCATCGGTATGACCTTCGCAGCTTGGGTTGGGGTGGCACGCTTTTTCTTCTCCATTAAGTAAGGCACCTCCGGTTCCGTCTGGAATTGTGTAAGAAACCAGCGTTAGTCATTAGCAAGTATAGCATAAATTAAACAAATGCACATGCAGGACAGGCGCAAGCACATTGTGCCTACGCCTATATCCGTTAAACACCGCCGTATTTGAACAACGAGCTGATGGAGCCGCCGTCCTTGATGATGCGAATCGCATTGGACAAAAGTCCCGCGATAGAAAGCACCTGGAATCTCGAAGAATGGTCTTCAGGAATGGCAATCGAGTCGGTAATAATGACTTCCTTGATGTTCGGGTGATCCAGACGCTGCAGCGCCGGTCCTGAGAATACCGGGTGCGTCGCACAGATGTACACATCGTTCGCACCGCGTTCTTTCAAGCCTTCGACAACATTGACAATCGTTGTGCCTGTATCGATCAAGTCTTCTATAATAACCGGCGTCTTCCCTTTCACATCACCGATAACGTGGGTAACTACCGCTTCATTATGAGCATAACGTTTCTTGAACATCATCGCGATAGGCGCTTCCAGCACGTTCGCTAAGTTTTCCGCCCGTGTCACGCCGCCCGCATCCGGGGATACGACGATCAGGTCAGGGATGTTTTTCTTCTTAATATGATCGCTTAACAAATCCATCGCCGTCAAATGATCGACAGGGATATTGAAAAAGCCTTGGATTGCCGGAGCGTGCAGGTCGATGGTTACAACACGATCGGCTCCCGCAGCATTCAACAGATCGGCAACCAACTTCGCGGAAATCGGTTCACGCGGCGCCGCTTTACGTTCTTGACGGGAATAACCATAGTATGGCACGACAAGGTTGATGGTTCTGGCCGATGCACGTTTGGCCGCATCCATCATAACCAACAGCTCCATAAAGTGCTCATTGATCGGATGGGAGAACGTTTGAACCAAAAATACATCACAGTTACGAATCGTTTCTTCGAAAAGACAGTAAATTTCACCGCTCTTGAATCGGGAAAGCTTGATTTGGCCAAGAGGAACATCCAGCTCCTTACAGATTGCTTGAGCAAGCTTGGGATTGGATGAACCCGAAAATACTTTAATGTTGTCGCTTAACATGGTTACCTCCGCAATGGATTGTTTACGTTTACGTTTAAAAATTCACAAGGGGTTGCTGTCCGAGCATCTATGACACCAAGAGTCATTATACAATAAAAATGTCCTCAACCCCATTATACATGAAAAGATTCGATTAAGAAAAAGGCATTTCCGTGAAATGAAGGGTAGTTTTACCCATTTCTTACGCAGCAGGCCGGTTTCGGTTGCACGATTGTGTCCCTCTATCCTGAATTTAACAAGTGCTGCCACGATCCGTACATAGAGGAAGGGCAAGGAAGAAGTCCCGTTGTTCGGATCACTTCAGTCCAATGCCCTTATTATGACATCCCGACGGTCCGTTCAACCGTGGTTGTCGATGATTGTCGTTTATTTTTTGGAAAGATGGCGGCGTTCCAATTCTTTCATGACGTCATCCAGCGGCAGCTTCTGCTCACGGAGCAGCACCATCAGGTGGAAAATCAGGTCGCTGGCTTCGTAACGAAGCTCATCATGATCGCGGTTTTTGGCGGCGATGATGACCTCGGCGGTTTCCTCGCCCACCTTTTTCAAAATTTTGTCGACGCCTTTCTCGAACAAGTACGTCGTATAAGCTCCCTCCGGACGCTCCGCCTCGCGGGAAGCGATCGTCGCTTCCAGCTTCGACAAAATCTCGAAACGATCGGCCGCCGGCTCAGCAGCTTCGGTGACGTCTCCACCGTTCAGCTGCACCTCGTTGAAGAAGCAGCTGTATTTGCCGGTATGACAGGCCGGGCCTGTCTGGTCAACCAGAACAAGCAGTGTATCGCCGTCGCAATCGTACTTCAGCGACTTCACCTTTTGCAGATAGCCACTGGTCGCGCCCTTATGCCACAGCTCGCTGCGCGAGCGGCTCCAGAACCACGTTTCCCCGGACTCGACCGTCAGCTTGAGTGAATCTTGATTCATATAAGCCATCATCAATACTTCTTTGCTTGCCGCATCCTGAACGATGGCAGGTACCAAGCCGTGTGCATCCCATTTAATATCTGCAGCCAGTTGTTCGATTTGTTCTGTACTCACCGCACTTCCACCCCTTTGGTTCTTAAGTTCGTCTTCACTTCATCGATCGTAATCTCTTTATAATGAAAAATGGTGGCGGCCAAGCCGGCATCCGCCTTGCCTTCCGTAAACACATCGTAGAAGTGCTCTTTCGTTCCCGCCCCGCCCGAAGCGATAACCGGAATCGTTACACGCTCGGAAACAGCCCGTGTGAGAGGCAGATCAAAGCCATCCTTCGTGCCGTCCGCATCCATGCTGGTCAGCAAAATTTCACCGGCTCCGAGCTCCTCGACCTTCTTCGCCCACTCGAGCGCCTTGATTCCCGTACCATTGCGCCCGCCGTGCGTGAATACTTCCCACTCGCCCCAGGCCTCATTGTACCGCGCGTCGATCGCAACAACAATACACTGGGAGCCGAAGCGGCGTGCCCCGTCCGAAATAAGCTGCGGGTTTTTGACCGCTGCCGTATTAATGCCAATCTTGTCGGCGCCCGCGCGCAGCATCCGTTTCATATCCTCCACGCTCGAAATGCCGCCGCCCACCGTGAACGGGATCGTGATCTCGCCTGCGGTCTGCTTCACGACCTCGACCATCGTCGCACGCCCTTCCACCGAAGCGGAGATGTCCAGGAACACCAGCTCGTCGGCGCCCTCCCGGTCATAAATAGCCGCAAGCTCGACCGGATCTCCCGCATCGCGCAGGTTGACAAAATTCACGCCTTTAACGACTCGGCCGTCCTTTACATCCAGGCAGGGAATAATTCGTTTCGCCAGCATGCTAACCGTCCCTCCTCTCGCACAGCTTCAAAAAGTTGCCGAGCAGCTGCATCCCGATGCTGCCGCTCTTCTCGGGGTGAAACTGCATGCCGTACACGTTGTCACGGCCCACAATCGCCGTCACCTGCTGATAGTAGTCCGTAACGGCAAGCAGGTCTGACGGCTGCTCCGGCTGTACATGATACGAGTGCACGAAGTACACGTGCCCCGGCTCTACGCCCTCGAACAGCGGGCTGGGCTGCACGAATTGCAGCCGATTCCAGCCCATGTGCGGCACCTTGTAGTCGCCGCGGAAGCGGACGACCTTGCCCGGCAGCAGGTTCAGCCCGTCGTGGGAGCCATGCTCCTCGCTGTGGCTGAACAACAGCTGCATGCCGAGGCAAATGCCAAGCATCGGCTTGCCGCTCTGCGCATAGCGGATCGCCGTGCCGTCCAGACGCGACTCGCGCAGATGCTGCATGGCGTCGCCGAACGCGCCGACGCCCGGCAGAATGGCTCCGTCTGCTGCCAGAATCTGCGCTTCGTCGGAGGTGACGACGGCTTCAAAGCCGAGTCTCTCGACGGCCTTGGCCACGCTGTGCAAATTGCCCATACCATAGTCGAAAATGGCGATCATGCTACAGCACTCCCTTCGTCGATGGCACGCCTTTCACGCGCGGGTCGATGCTTGTCGCCTCGTCCAGCGCACGTCCAAGCGCTTTGAAAATGGCCTCGATCATATGATGCGTGTTATGGCCATAATGCAGGATGACATGCAGCGTAATTCTGGCTTCCAGCGCGAATTTCCATAAGAACTCATGCACCAGCTCGGTGGAGAAGCTCCCCACCTGGTGGGACGGATACGCCGCACGGTATTCGAAATGCGGCCGGTTGCTAATATCGATGATGACCTGTGCCAGCGCTTCATCCATCGGAATGTACGCACTAGCATAGCGCTTAATGCCGGACTTGTCGCCAAGCGATTCACGAAGGGCCTGGCCGAGCACGATCCCGATATCCTCCACCGTATGGTGGTCATCGATTTCGATATCACCCGTCGCTTCTACCTTCAAATCGAACATTGCATTTTTGGTAAAGGCATGCAGCATATGATTGAAGAACGGTACATCGGTTTCGATCTCCGCCACACCGGAGCCGTCCACGTTCAAGGACAGCTTAATGTCCGTTTCACCGGTCTTGCGCGCGATGCTGGCCGTGCGGGACAATGCATTGGAATCAGCCACGGGACTTCCCTTCTTTCTCAAGTCGTATTTGAATCGCGCGGGCATGGGCTTCGAGCCCTTCATGCTTCGCAAGCGCGATAATTTTGTCTCCGTTCTGCAGCAGCGCTTCCTTGCTGTAGTAGATCACGCTGGACTTCTTCATGTAGTCGTCCACGTTCAGCGGGGAGGAGAAGCGCGCCGTACCGTTCGTCGGCAGCACATGGTTCGGCCCGGCGAAGTAGTCGCCAACCGGCTCCGAGCTGTAAGGACCCAGGAAGATAGCGCCTGCGTTCTCAATGGCGCTCAAATACTGGAACGGCTCGCTTGCGATGATCTCGAGATGCTCAGGTGCGAGCTGGTTCACGACGCGCACGCCTTCCTCGAGGCTGGCGACCGTGAGAATCGCACCGTAGTCGCGGATCGACTGCGAAGCGATGTCCTTCTTCGGCAGCGTTTCGAGCTGGCGGGCTACCTCCGCCTGCACGGCTTCCGCCAGTGCCTGCGACGGCGTGATGAGAATCGCCGAGGCCATCTCGTCATGCTCCGCCTGGGACAGCAGGTCCGCCGCTACATAAGCGGCGTCGGCTGTCTCGTCGGCGAGCACGACGATTTCGCTAGGGCCCGCGATGCTGTCGATGTCGACAGCGCCGAAGACGTAGCGCTTCGCCAAGGCGACGTAGATGTTGCCGGGCCCTACGATCTTGTCCGCGGCCGCGATCGACTCCGTGCCGTAGGCCAGTGCCGCTACGGCTTGCGCGCCGCCGACGCGGTAGATCTCACGTACGCCCGCTTCCGAGGCGGCGACGAGAATGTGCGGATCGATGCCTGCGGCTCCAGCGGTTGCCGGAGGCGTCACCATGACGATCTCCGGCACGCCCGCTACTTGTGCGGGGATTGCGTTCATTAAAACGGAGGACGGGTACGCCGCCTTCCCGCCCGGCACGTACAGGCCGACCCGGCGCAGCGGCCGGATCACTTGTCCCAGGATGCTGCCGTCGGGCTGCAGATCCATCCAGGACGTGCGCTTCTGCTTCTCGTGGAAGCGCCGCACGTTGTCCGCCGCCTCCCGGATCGCGGCGAGAAAGCTCTCGTCCACCTGTGCATAGGCGGACTCGATCTCCGCTTCGCTCACGCGCAGCTCGTCGACGGTTACCCTGTCGAACTGCTCGGCGTAGCGGCGCAGCGCCGCATCGCCTTCGCGGCGCACCGTTTCAATGATGCGCTGCACGCTTTCGTTCTGCTCCGGCGAGCCGTATTCTACCTCGCGCTTTAGCGCGAACGCATTAGCCGGCATGATTTTCATCACGCATTCCCCCTTCAATTCTGTATGTGTAAAAGTTCCGCCCGGTTTCAAGCGGATCTATTCTTTCGGTTAGGCATACACCTTACAACCTATTTCCCCGCCGTCGCCATCGTCTGCTGCAGCTTGTCGCACAGCGCCTGTATGGACTCGTTCTTCATGCGGTAGCTGACGCGATTGGCAATCAGACGGCTCGTAATCGCAAAAATTTGCTCCTGCTCCACCAGCCCGTTCTCACGCAGCGTTTGTCCGGTTTCGACCATATCGACGATCCGGTCGGCCAAGCCGATCAAAGGTGCAAGCTCAATCGAACCGTTCAGCTTGATAACCTCGACCTGTTGGCCCCGTTCACGGAAATATTGCGAAGCGACATTCGGGTACTTCGTAGCCACCCTTGGATTCAGTACCGGCTGCCAGTCCGGCAGACCGATCACCGACATGCGGCAGCGGGCGATGCCCAGATCCAGCAGCTCATACACGTCAAGGTTTTCTTCCATCAGTACGTCCTTGCCGACCACACCGATATCGGCCACGCCGTATTCCACATAAATAGGCACGTCTACAGGCTTCGCCATAATGAACTCCATGTTCGCTTCCGGCACCGGAATAATCAGCTTGCGGGAATCGTCCATATCTTCGGGAATCGGGAGTCCCGCCTCGCGAAACAGCTTGGAGGCCTGCTTATAGATACGCCCTTTGGGCATTGCCACTTTCAATACGTCCTGCATGCTTCACGCCTCCTTATCCTAGTTGAATCACGTCTTGGTATACGATGCCGTTCACACGGTACGAATCATCGCCCTGACGGACAGCCTCTATTGTAGCACCCTCAGTTAATCGCGTCTCTACCATAACTCCATCAAGAGCGCGCAGCTCCCTTGCTTTCGCAAAGGCCGCCTCCCGCTGTGCTGCCGTATAAGCAACCAATATGCGTTGGAGCGGCTCGTTCGGCTGCTTGCTGACCACTTCAAGGATCCGGTTTGTTTTGAGGGCAAAGCCGGTCGCCGGGGCCGGTCGTCCGAACTGGGTGAGCAGGTTATCGTATCTCCCCCCGCTGCATACCGGGAAGCCAAGATCCGATGCATACCCCTCGAAAGTCATGCCTGTATAGTAGGAGAAATCTCCAATCATCGTCAAATCAATCAGTACATGCTCGCTGACACCGTAAGCCTGCAGCACGTCCCATACCTCGCACAGATGCGCGATGGATTGCTGAGCCATCGGATCCTTCGTCACCTGCTTCGCTTGGGCGCAAATTTCTTGTCCGCCGCGAAGCCTGAGAATGCCTTCAAGCTCCTTCTGCACTTCCGGAGCCAGCTCAAGCGACTTGATCGTGTCGCGGTAACCGACATAATCGCGGTTCAACAAACATTCCTTCAACGCTTGCTGTGCTTCCGACCGGGCCTGCAGCGTTTCATTAAACAATCCTGTCAGGAAGCCGACATGACCCAGGGCAATCTTGAACTCCTTCACACCCGCGGCCTGCAGGCTTGCAATGGCCAAAGCAATCACTTCGGCATCAGATTCCGACGAAGCATCCCCGACAAGCTCGACACCCGTCTGGAAAAACTCAGCGTCTCTGCCCGCCTCCGCCTCAAAGGCACGGAACACATTGGCGTGGTACGATAACCGGATCGGAAACGCCTCTTCTTTTAACAAGGACCCGACCACCCGAGCGATCGGCGCCGTAATATCGGAACGCATCACCAGTGTGGTGCCGTTGCGATCGAGCAGCTTGAAGAGCTTGCGGTCCTCTGTCGAGCTGGCTACCCCTACTGTATCGTAAAATTCCAGCGTCGGGGTCATAATCTCGCGATATCCCCACCGCTCCATACATTCCAGCACATTCGACTTGATGGTACGCAATTTGGCTACCGCCTCGGGAAGATAATCCTTCACGCCGGTCGGCTTTTCAAATACTTTCGGTTTCGACACCGATCCTCACCGCCTATATAAACATAAATGATTTTTATCTTATTCGCTTTAGTTCGCTAATATGCTACCATACTACCAAAATAAAGAATGTAATCGTAAGTTTATCATTCCGGCCCTCTTCCGTCAACGTTTTTAGCTGATGACCCAAGCCCTTCGTTTTTCATAAAGCCTTCCATCCTGTGAAATCAAGATTACCCAAACCACACTGATATTAGGGGGAACCGGCTTGGAGGCTGCGCGTGCGTTTAGGCAGTCCCCATGCTATGAAAAAGAGGACTATGGAAGTCGTCCGCTTCTTTCGCCCTCTCTGCTTCACCTATACCCCATCCTACCCGTTAACGGTTCACCGGATGAACTCCGCCCGCAGCTGCGATTTCAACGGGTTTCCTGAGAGGAGTCCTGCTGCCGCACGTCCTCGCGGATAACCCGTAGCGGATTGCCGGCTACAAAGCTGTAGGGCGCAACGTCCTTATGTACGACCGAGCCCGCCCCAATAACCGCATGATCGCCGATGGTCACCCCTGGCAAAATCGTCGTATTCGCCCCGATCATGACGTGGGACCCGATACGAACCGTACCAATCCGGTACTCCTTAATTAAATACTCGTGCGTTAAAATCGTCGTGTTGTAGCCGATAATGCAATTGTCCCCCACTTCGATGCGTTCCGGAAAGAACACATCCACCATCACCATCAAAGCAAAGGAGGCATGCTCCCCTACCTTCATCCCCAGGATGTGGCGGTAAATCCACCGTTTCAGGGGCAAGGAGGGAGCATACCTGGAAATTTGAATCCATATAAAGTTACGAACCGCCTTAAACCGGCTTACCGTCCGATACACCTGCCACAGCGAATTCGGTCCTTCCACAGGAAATCGGTCTGTCTTTCTCAACGGGAATCCCCTCTGTTCTTCTATGTCCCTATCCGGCGCTATTTTCCAGTAAGCTATTAGCCCTTCACGCCTACGATCGGCAGCAGCTCCGTAATATCATCGATGATATAAGTGGGATTGTAGCTTTTCAGGTATTCGATGCCTTTCATGGACCAGGCCACCCCGGCCGATTGGACACCTGCATTGTGCGCCGCGTCAATATCATAGTGGCTGTCGCCTACCATTAAAGTCGTTTCCGGACTGGAGCCAAGCTCCTTCATGGCTTTGCGGATGCCTTCCGGATCAGGCTTCGCCTTTTGCACGTCATCTACCGATACGATGGTCTGAAAATAATCGGACAAGCCGCAAAGCTTCAATCCCATAAGCGAAGTCAGCCTTACCTTGCTTGTGACGATGCCGAGCTTGATGCCTGCCGCATGCAGCTGGGCAACCGTTTCTTTCACCCGCGGGAACTCCGTCACCAGGTCATCATGCTTGCCTACATTGAAGGCCCGGTACTTTTGCACCAGGTCCTCGACCTCGGTTCTGCCCGTAAAATATTGCATTTGCTCCACCAAGGGGCGCCCCATATTCGGAATGATGTGCTCACGCGTCACCGGTTCCGGGGTAACCCCTTCGAACGTGTGCAAAAAGGACTGAATGATCAGCTCGTTCGTATCAATAATTGTTCCATCCAAATCAAACAGTACGGTTTGTATCATGCTGCTCCTGCTCCTTTGTACTTCTTCTCTATAAGTCCGTGGCTTACCCCTGCTCGCCCGGCTTTCCGATCGGTTCTGCCGGGTCCTTCTCCTCGGATACTGAGCCTGCGGATGGAATGTGTACCGCATCGCGGTCAGACCGTACTGCTTCGGCCTTTTCCTGCTCCTGCGCTCCGCCACCGCCGATGCGCTCTACCGGGTCCGAATAACGGGTGGAGGCCGCTCCCGTTTTTCTCCGGTAGGCCATAAACACAAATGCGAACAGTACAATCAGCACAGCCAGCAGCTGGGAAATCCGCACGTTGCCCCCGTAGGTCATAAAGCCTTGCTCGAACCCTAGCCACGTCATCGGCGCCCAAAGCGCGTGCATCAGGCTGGCCAGCCAAGCCGGACCGGTAAAGTCCAAGCTGTCCGTTCTCAGGGCTTCGATAAAGAAACGTCCAATCGAGTACCAGATGAAATAGCTCATGAACAATTCGCCGGCACGCAGAAACGGTCTGCGGCGCAGCCAGAACAACAGAAGCAGCCCTGCAAGGTTCCACAACGATTCGTATAAAAAGGTCGGATGATAATATTGACCTTCTATGTACATTTGGTTGACGATAAAATCAGGCAAATGCAGCGTGCTGCGCAGGAATGCCTCGCTAGCCGGTCCCCCGTGCGCCTCCTGGTTCATAAAATTGCCCCAGCGTCCGATGGCTTGTCCTACGATCAGGCCCGGCGCGCAAAAATCGGCAATGCGCCAGAACGAGTAGCCTTTCCTCCGAACATAAATAACCGCTGCAATGATGGCGCCGATCAGCGCTCCGTAAATGGCAATGCCGCCGTGCCATACTTTATAAATTTCCGATAAATTATCTCGGTAATCTTCCCACTTAAAGGCCACATAATAGATGCGGGCGCCGACAATTGCGGACGGAACTCCGATCAGGACCAGATCCATGAAAAAATCCGGATTCATCCCGAACCGCTTGCCCTCCTGAATCGCAAGAACCAGTCCCACCAGTGCAGCGGTCCCCAAAATAATGCCGTACCAGTGCACCTGCAGCGGGCCGAGCCCAAAAGCGATTGGATTGATTGCGAGTAACATACGTTTCCCCCTCAAACTTATTGACGTGCCGGATTATTCCGTATCATCCATATCTTCAGACAAGGATTCGGTCAGCTTGTTCGTAAACTGCAACGCTGCATTATACCCCATCCGCTTCAAGCGGTAGTTCATCGCAGCTACCTCGATAATAACGGCCAAGTTCCGGCCCGGACGGACAGGAATCGTAACCAGTGGAATGTCCGTATCGATAATGCGTGTCGTCTCTTCATCCAGCCCGAGGCGGTCGTACTGCTTATCCTGCTGCCAGGTTTCCAGCTTGACGACGACGGAAATCTTTTTGATGTTCCGCACCGCACCCGCACCGAACAGCGTCATGACGTTGATAATGCCCACGCCGCGGATTTCCAGCAAATGACGGATCAGCTCCGGCGCATTGCCGTTCAACACATGGTCGGCCGTCTGGCGAATTTCAACCGCATCATCGGCAATAAGACGATGTCCGCGTTTGACAAGCTCCAGCGCCGTCTCGCTTTTCCCGATACCGCTGCTGCCCGAGATCAGCATCCCGATCCCGTACACATCAACCAGGACACCATGGATCGTCGTGGACGGAGCCAATTTATTTTCCAGAAATCCGGTAATCCGGCTTGCTAGTATGGTTGTCGAGGTTGGGGTACGCAGCACCGGAATATTCGTATCATTCGCCGCAGACAGCAGCTCAATAGGAACGTCCAAACCACGGCTGATCAGAATGCAGGGCGTATCCGCAGGAGAGCACAGACGGACCATCCGATCCATTCGTTCCGCAGACGACAGTCCCTCGAAAAAGGTCAGCTCTGTTTTTCCCAAAATTTGTACCCGCTCTGAAGGGTGAAATTCGTAATAGCCTGCCATTTCCAAGCCGGGACGATACAAGTCGGCAACCGTAATCAGCCGCTTCAGGCCGCCTTCGCCGCAAATGACTTCCAAATGAAATTCTGCTACCAAGTCAGACACTTTTACTTTTTTGGACATCGTCTTTCCGTCTCCTTTGTTTTCCCAATAACCCCATCGTATAAAAAATACAAGGATAAATCAACCAACCGTTGGGTCTGCCGACCCGGTTTCCTTCACTTTATGCAAAAACATGGCTGCCGCCATCGATTCCACCGCCTCCCGGCTCCTGACAATGGAAAAGGTTCGCGCCTCATGTCGGCCCTCCAATCGAAGCTCCGCCAGCTCCCCGGCCGCCAGCTCCTTGCGAACCACCCAACGGGACAGCACGGCGATGCCGAGCCCGGCCATAACGGCCTCTTTCACCCCTTGACTGCTGCCGAAGACAAACATCCGTTTCACGCGCAAGCCCAGCTTCTGAAGCAGCCGGTCGCTGTAATCCCTTGTTCCCGAGCCTGCTTCCCTGACAATCCACACTTGATCGTGCAAAGCTTCCGCAGCTATCGAAGGTCTGGAGCGTTTGCGGGCTGCCTGCGTCAGGGTGTGCCCGACTGGCGATACAACCACCATTTCGTCTTGCATAAACGGTTCCGTTGCCATATCCGCGAAGGGAATCTGGCCTTCGACCAGCCCGATATCCAGCTGATGCGACCTCACCCCGCGTACGATCTCCTCGGTATTGCCGATTTGTACCTGTACATCGACCATCGGGTACAGGTCTACATATTCGGCGAGCAGACGGGGCAGTACATACTCCCCGATCGTAAAGCTGGCCCCGACGTGCAGTGTACCCGTAACCTGCTGCTGCAGCTGTTGAATGCGCTGTCGCGCTTCCTCATAGTAGGCGAGTATTTGCTTGGCCTGCTTGTAAAGCACGGTTCCCGCTTCCGTCAGCTTCACCTGCTTCGGGGAACGGTGCAGCAGCTTCGCGCCGAATTCGTTCTCAAGATTGCGGATATGGGAGCTGACGCCAGGCTGCGACAAATGCAGGACTTCCGCCGCCCTGGAAAAGTGCTGCTGCTCGGCTACCGTCACGAATACCTTCAGGTTTTCGATACTCATCCCGCATTGCCTCCGTCCAATCATTTGATTTTGTTATCATGACCATTCCGTATTCGTATTTCCGTTTCCTGAGGCAATCCTTTATAGTTATGCCAACCGATACCCATATCTATGAAATTGGACGCATAACAAATGCGTACGAAGGACACGTCCCGTACCTGACACAGGAATGAACCGCATGCAGGACGTTATCCGTCCATGACACAACCTGACTCACAGGAGTGATTCCCATGATTCCCCACCCAGCCAAAACACATCTGAAACATAAAAGCTTCACATCGGCTTTCCGCCAGCGCCTGCGCTTCGGTAAATCCCAGGGTTCCATACCCCGGTCCGGCCCCGGGTCCAGGTTCCTGCCGGGGCTTCTTATGACCTTGCTGCTGGCCGCTGCCGGCAACTGGCTGGCGTCCCTCCCGGCATTGGCCGTCATGGGGACGCTCGTCCCCGCCCTGCTGCTCGGCATGCTGTGGCGTTCCTCGTTGCCGCTCCCGGCAGCGTTAGCCCCCGGCATCGCCTTCGCAAGCAAGCGCGTGCTGCGTCTCGGCATCATCCTGCTCGGGCTGAGACTGAACCTGCTGGACATCGTCCATGCAGGCGTCGTCAATGTGGCGATAGCAGTCAGCTGCCTCGCCATGGCTCTATGGACAGCCTACCGCCTGGGGCGGCTGTTCGGGGTGGAGCCGCGCCTTGCGCTGCTTACCGCCTGCGGCACCGCCATCTGCGGGGCTGCCGCCGTCGCTGCGCTGGCTCCGCAGCTGAAGGCGAAGCAGGCGGACATCGCCGTGAGCACAGCGACCGTCGCGCTGCTCGGCACGCTGTTCACGCTGCTGTACACCTTGCTGTACCAAGTCCTAGGACTTGGTACAGCGGCGTACGGCATGTTCGCCGGGGCCACCCTCCACGAGGTGGCCCATGTGGTAGCCGCCGCCGCACCCGGCGGGGCGGCGGCTGTAGACACAGCGGTCATCATGAAGCTGACCCGTGTCGCACTGCTCATCCCCGTCTCGCTGCTGCTCGGCTTATGGAAGCCGCAGCTAGCGGATAACGCCGATGCCGCCCAGGATTCCTGTATGCACAAGCCGGGGCGGAACGACAGCGCAAGCGCTGGCCCGTACCGGAGCCGTACAGCTGCTAAAGAGCGTCCGCCCGTGCCCTGGTTCTTATTCGGCTTTCTGCTGATGAGCGGGGTGCACACGCTGCAGCTGCTGCCGGAACCGGTAACGCTGCGGCTCATCGATTTGGCTTATGTCTTCCTGGCTATGGCCATGGCCGGGCTCGGTCTGCAAACCCCTCTAGCTTTGTTCCGCCGTGAAGGTCTGCGGTCGATCACCTCGGCCGGGCTGGCTTCCCTGCTGCTGGCGGTTTTCGGTTATGTGCTGGTGCGCTGGCTGGTCCTCCCTGCATCGTAAATAAGGTCTCTTCCTACATTAGAGGCGGGACACATAGCTAAGCTAAGGCTCGAATTTTGTTTTCCGATTCACCGGAAACGTGGAAATGCTTATATGGTCAAAAAAAAGGATGTCTCGCGGTTGAATCCTTTCAACCGGGGACATCCCTTTTATGTTCATTTGACCGCTGACGGTCTTCTGGGGAAGCTTCGCTGCCTCGGTGTACCTACACTCTCCCGCTGCCTTGCTGGATGACATGAGTCAGCTCATGACCGAGAAGCTCCTGACCGTCCCGGCTTTCGGGATTATACTCGCCCTGCCTGAAAAAAATATCGCTGCCCGTCGTAAACGCTCTGGCGCCGATCGCCTGGCTCACTTGATCAGCCCTGCCATCCGTATGTATATTCACAGAGCTGAAATCGGCCTGGAAGGCCCCCTCCATTTTTTGTTGGGTCACCCCATCCAATTTGCTCCCGCTTCCCTTCATCATCTGGATTTCCTGCTCAATAGCGGGCGCTGCATCAAATCCGCTGCCCGATCCCTTCAGCTGCAGCTCTTCTTCCTCCAGTTCTGCAGACTCCGCCTCACGCTGGATTCCCTCGACTGCAGGCTTCAGCTGCAGCTCCTCTTCCTCCAGTTCTGCAGACTCCGCCTCGCGCTGGATTCCCTCCGCTGCAGACTCCGCCTCGCGCTGGATTCCCTCCGCTGCAGGCTTCAGCTGCAGCTCTTCTTCCTCCAGCTCCGCCGTTTCCGCTTCACGTTGGATTCCCTCGACTGTAGGCGCAGGAGCGGAAAGCCGCTCCACAACCGACTTGGCCATTTGATCGGCTTCCTGCTCGAAGCTGTCCCCTGCCGGCCTGACCGTCATTTTGGCTTGAACCCGCATGGATTGAAAGCCTGGCACTCCGATGCCGCCCTGTGACAGCATGCTGCCGACCGCATGGTTGCCAAATGTACGCTGCAGCTGCATGGGATCGCTTTCTGCCGCAAGCGAAGGCGCAGGCGCCGTTTGTCCGGATAAAGGCTGCTGACGTGTCGTCATATCCTGCAATTTACGTTGAGGTGCTTGATACATCGGCATACGGATCCCCCCTGTTTGTTTGTCCTGATATGGCTTGTCGAATAAGTAACATGACTTACTTCGTTGATTGCATGTGAGGTCCGTTCCTCATGTCACTCTCATTTATTCTATTATATCATTATCTTGATCCGTTTTGGGTAATAAATCCAATCGAATGCCAATAGATAACACGGCAATATCGTCTGACTGCGGAGCTCCCGCTGCAAAACGGTCCACATCCGTAACAAGCTGACGCAAACGTTCTCCCTCCGGACTGTCGGCCCATGTCGACAGCTGCTGCTGCAGTCGGCTGGAGCCATATTGGCTGCTCCCGGGATCCTCCGCTTCCGTAATGCCGTCCGTGTACAGAACGAGGAGGTCCCCGGGGTGCAGCTGCAGCAGATTATCTGTATATGCCATCTCATCCATGACGCCAAGCGGGAGCCCCTTGGCCCCCCGCACAGGCTCCAGCTCCCCTGCGGTTCTCACGCAATAAGGCGTACAGTGGCCGCCATCGCTGAATTGAAGCTCGCCTGTCACGACATTCAACACACCGCAAAAAATCGTTGCGAACATCGTGGAGTCGTCCTTATACAGCTCACGGTTGACTTCATCCAGCAGCTCTCCCGGCGTCATGCCCGCTTTCATCTTGCCTCGGATTAGGGTCATGGTAACGGTCATAAACAGCGCTGCAGGAATGCCTTTATCGGACACGTCCCCTAATGTGAAAAACAGCTCCTTGTCGCTGACCCAGAAATAATCAAAGAAATCGCCGCCGACTTCCCGAGCCGGGCGGATGATCGAATGAACATCAACCAGCCGCTTCTCCCCGCCTGTCTGTTCCGAGGGTAATGCGGACGTAGCGGAGGTCCCAATCCCCGCATCGTCCATGACGACTTCGGTTTCAAAGTTGCGTACCGGCGACCCCGAGGGCAGCAGCCCAAGCTGAATTTGCTGCGCGATCCGCAGCTCGCTTTCCATTCGCTCCTTGGCCTCTACCGTTGTTTTGAGCGCTTGAATCGATCGTTGCAGCGCCTCGTACAGCATCGCATTCTCCAAGGAGACGGCTGTCGGCGAAGCGATGGATTCCAGCAGCCGCAGATCCTTGTCCGTAAACCGCGCTCCGTCGCGCTTGTTCAAAACTTGCAGGACGCCGATGACGGCGCCCTTGCTGAATATGGGCACACAAAGCAAATTCCTCGTCGTATAATCGACGGTTTTGGCCACCTTGGACGACCACCGGGGGTCCTGGGAGGCGTCGTCGATTTTGACCGACTTGCCGGTTTCCGCCACCCAGCCCGCGATGCCTTCGCCCAGCTTCAGGCGAATTTCCTGCACCTCGTCGCCTTTATCCCCGATGGCTACCTCGAAATAAAGCTCACTCCGTTCCGTATCGACCAAAATCACAGAGGACGCCTCGGCGTTCATCACCCTTGCGCTCGTCTCCATAATTTTGTGCAGCAAATCCTGCTTGTGGATCGTAGAATTCATCTCCACGCTTACTTCGAACAGCTGCAGCGTCCGGCTGAGCTCATAATCGGCCTCACGCCTTTTTTGATGGCTGTGCCACCATCCTGCCGCTAACGCCAGCACCAGCAGAAGGCCCACGATCCCATATCCTGTGCCCGGGAGCAGTTCCATACCTTTCACTTCCCAAATGGATTTGCCTTTCGCCTTCCTGTAACTTCTAGGCCCCCTGTACTGCTGCCAAAGCTTCCGCTTCCGTGCCGTAAATGGAGAAAATCGCGCTGAAACCGGACATATCAAACACTTCGCGTACATTTTCATTCATGCCGGCCAGCGCGAGCTTGCCTTGCAGCGTCTTTGTTTTCTTGGCTGCCAGCAGCAGACTCCGGAGCCCGGCGCTGCTTACATATTCCAAGCCCTGCAGCTCAAATACGAATTTGCGCCTTCCCTGCTCTGTCAGCTCCACAAAGCGTGACTCCAGCACGGAGGAAGTATTGGCATCCAGCCTGCCCTCAATGGTAACGATCGTGATGTCTCCACCCTCATGGATAGTTTCCGAAATGTTCATCCTGGTCCTCCTGTTCCATCGGCACCCGTCTCTTGACGAGCCGAAGCACATTTTTATCATCAATCCGCTCGTAACGAAGCTCATCCATGACTTGACGGACAAAATGTATCCCAAGTCCCCCTACGGGTCTCTCGTCCAGCGGCAAATCAAGCTCCGGTGCCTCTTTGTCCAGCGGATTAAAAGGGACACCGCCATCCGTCACTCCGATTTCAAGGCGGTCGGGGTAGACGGACACTTGAAGCTCAATTACATGACACCCTTCTTCTCCGGGCGCATACCCGTATAAAATCGTGTTCGTAATCAATTCGTCGCATATCAAGTTCAATTGAAACAGCATCTTCTCATCGATCGCCATTTGATCGGTCAGCCCGGTCAAAAAAGCATTCAACCGATTCAGCTCCTGCAAATTGTTTCTCAGATCTACCCGGGATACGAGCATACGCCGGCCTCCTTTGAACTTCGGCAATTTCATGTCTGCAGCTAAGACGGAGCCTGCTCCGGCCGCTGCAGACTAACCCATTTTCAAAAGCATATTCTCTAGCAGCCGAACCCGCGCACTCGCGGCATGAAGAAGGCCAATGCCAATCTCCGGGTACAGTCTCATCAGCCGGGACAGCTGCTCTCCCTGCAGGGCCAGCACCCTCACCTCGTCGAAGATGGCCTGGGCCGTCACAGAGGAAGGCGAGCCGTCGAATGCCGACGTTTCACCCAAGGAATCATGGGAACCCAGCACGCCGATCGTACCGCCGCCGCCCTCCTCTGTCTCATTGCTCAGCTCGATGTTGCCGTCCACGATCAAATACAGACTGACACTCGGTTCACCTCTGCGCAGCAAATACGCTTGATCCGGATGTACTTCTTCCTGAGCGATGCCTGCGAGAAGTCCCAGCTCATCGACGGATAAGCTCGAGAAGAGCGGTGCCTGCTTCAAAAACATCACTTTATCCATCATCGATAAAAATTTGCGTTCTTCCTTCATCCCGCTCTCCTCTCCATCGCTCCTTGCATATTCAGCGATTCTGGCAAGCCATTCATCCGGCCAATTCACCGCCTCACGAAGAACGGTCTGCGGATCGGTCTCCAGCGTCCTCTCGCTCATGCGATCCTGCCTATACAGCTCCATCAATGCACCGGCCAGTCTGCGGTCACCGAACCCCTCCGCCAGAATCTCCAAGCCGTTCTCCCGAATTTCCGCATGATCGTCCTGTACCGTTTCGCGAAGCGAAGCCACCACCCGTTCATCCGTCAGTCTTCCCAGCACCGCCCAGGCCCCGTCGCATAAAGCCTCGTGTATTTCCATACAGCGTTTGGCTGCGAGCTCGGCCAGATCCTTGTAGCTCAGCTCCGTCAAAGCGACGGGCAGCGTACCTTCCATCGTCGAGGCAAGGAGCCGCTGGGTACATAGCTCGGCAAGCTCGGACTGTACCCGGCTCTCCTCCCAAATACGGGTCAAGGCAGTCACACATACGTTCCAGGTAAAAGGATTCAGATGCGCCGTCCCCTCTATCAGCAGAGGTACGGCAGCCTCCCCCATATCGACGAAGGCTTCCAGTATGGCCCTTCGCAGCTCCTTGTCCGCCATCGGATACATCGCCAGCAGCACGCCCACCGCTTCCAGATGCTGCAGCTTGCCTAAGCCGTAAACGGCAGCCTCCTTCACGGCTGGCCGCGGTTCCTCCAGCAGGCTCATGAGCCAAGGCGCATATTCATTCAGCTTGAGCTCCGCCACGGTTCTGCTGCCGTAGACGGCCCATTCGCCGCCGGTGTCCAGCATTTTCACAATGGCCTCTTGGCATGCCGGATAGCTCTCCTCGCTCTTCAGCGCGTACAGTGCCTTCACACCCTCGGAGACGACGAGCGGGTGGCTATCCAACAGCTTGATGCGCAGGAAAAAGTGCGCCTGGCCCTTCATATGCGACGCCTTGGCGATCAGCTTCACGCATGCCGCGCGAACCTCATAATCTTCATCGTCCAGATACGAGGCGATTTCCACCAGGTCCTGGATCGAGGCGCCCTGCAAATTCATGGCCCGCAGCGCACAGACCCGGATTCTCGGGCTGCCTTCCGGGAGCAGCGAGATCAAGTGCGGCAGGAAGGAAGAGTCATTCGCTTTGCCGATCAGCTGCAGGGCGACCTCCCGAACATAATCGTTCGGATGCCGCAAATAACCTAACATGACTGTTAATGCTTTGGAGCTGCGCAGGCTTCCGAAAAAGGACGCCGCACTGTCCGACACGTCGTTGTACAGCGATTGTACGCTTATTACGAGCTCACGGATATAAAGATGCCTTCCATACCAAGCCGCTGCGATCAACAGCAGGGCCAAGGCTACGCCAATCCAGGCAAGAGGCGTAAGCCCCAGCAGACGCGAGGAATGCAGCAGCGACAGCAGAGAGCCAATCAGTATCCCGCCGGAGGCAGCGATGCCTTGAGCGAAATACCGGAAGCCGTCCCGCTCGGACAAAGGCATCATTTTGAAAAACAGCTGGTAGCAAGGCTCCGCAATAAAATATAGAAAGATATAAAACAGCGCATACGAGCCGGAGACCGCATATAAGCCGTACGGGCTGCTCAAAAGCCCTGCCGTCAGCAGAAACCCGCCGAAGAAAATGACCGAAATCGACAGCAGCATATTGCTGGCGCCAAGCCAATTCATCAGCCTATTCGACACGGCCTGCAGCAGCAGGCAAAACGTAAATTGAAGCGCGGTCATGATCCCGTAAAAGGAGGTCAGCTCCCGCTCACCCGGGAAATGCGCCTCTGCCGCCGTAAAATATTGGTACTCCATAACAAAGTACAGCGCCGGCATCAGTGTCATCAGCGCGATGGCGGACAGCAAAAACGGCCTCCGCAGCGTTTCCTTCCAATAATCCCCGCCGGACCGCTCTGCCTCCGGTGCCTCAGGCACATTCGGCTGCAGCTTCCCTTCCTTGAGCGACAAAGGAGCCAGGTAGCTCGCAATCGATTTGCGGAAGCTCCAGAAGCCTGCCAGCAGCAGCAGCGGTGCCAGAGCGTAGACCATCTCGGTCCCGAGCAGCCCGCCAATCCAATGGGCAAGCAGCCCCGCCACGATGCCTCCAGTCGTAGTCGACGCCACAAACAGCGGCATCAGGCGCTTGGCCTGCTGGGTAGGGCATAAATCGAACGCCACGCTCCATAACAGCAGCGTCAGCTGACGTACAACAAAATTCGACGATAGAAATAAGATCGGGTAATAATAGCGAAAATCGAAGCCCGCCACCTTGAACGTCAATAGAATCATCCCGTTCAGCAGCAGAATCGACGTCATAATCAAATACAAGGTGCGCATCATTTTCGACTTGGACATTGTTCCGGTCAGTTTCGCCAGCAGCCAGCCTTCCACGGGCATCACGGCAGCCTCCGCCAAGTAGACATACGGCAAAAAGGCAACGCCGAACCTGAGATTGAACAGCGCCATAAATGCCGTATAGTTCAAAGACTCCGCCACACCGCCGCAGAAGAAAATCGGCATCATGCTCCACAGCTTTCGCTTGTCTTCCCCCCGAATACCGAGAAAACGATCTATTGCAGCCTGCATGAAATCATGTCCTATCTGTTTAGTCTGGATCTTCCGTCAGTTGTTGAGCTTTTTACAATAAGCCAGCCGGTTTTCCCCGTCATAATAATAATCAGGATACGTGCCGATCAGCTCGAAGCCGCGCTGCCTGAACATGTTTTGAATCGGCCCGTACTCCGGCAGGCTGCAGGTATACGTCAGAATAAACCGGGCTCCCGCTTGGGCCACATGCTGCTCGAGCGTCTCATAGAGCCGTGCGGCAATACCCAGCTTGCGATACGCCCGGTGCACAGCCAAATAATCCCATAGGTAGCCTCCGGTCTGATGCTCGTTCTCCCGGCAGCTGGTCGCAGCAATGATATCGCCTTCCTCGTTCTCTACAAACCAATGGAAATGGTTCCGTTGAACCAAGCTGTCCCTTGGCGCCTTCTGAAAATGCTCCCGCTCTCCCGGCGTATGGTTCGTGTCGTCAAAAGAGAGCTCTGATAAAAAGAACTCGGATACCCGCAAGGCATCCGCCTCCGTCGTCAGCAGCTTCACCTGCAGGCCATGTTCTGCGTTGCTTACACTCATGTGCATTTCGCCTCTCCCCATTAGGATACAGACAACGTTCCGTTCCAATCCTTGGTCGTTCCCGACTGGAAGTATTCGTCGCATACATAAAAATAAAGCTGCGCCGCCTTATCCTGACGGTTCTGCTTGATGACCATCAGGAACGCTTCCCTCGCATCATAGAACCGTCCTACCTGGTACAGCATGACGGCCTCCTCGAAGCGCGCCTTCGTCTTTTCCTTCAAGGCCCGGATCGTATCCGGATCACCTTGATACACATCATAAAGATGGAGCGGCTCCTCCAGTCCTTCAGCGCGGATCAAGCCCAGATTGCGGTATTGAAAAGCAGACGCATCCGTTAACGATTCGACTACGCTGTCTGTAATGAGAATGGACGCTCCGAGCGGTGCCGTCAGCTTCTCAAGCAGTGTAGCCAGGTTGACGTGATCGGAAATAATGTTGTTCTCGAGCCTCTGCTCTTCCCCGATAATACCAAGCCGCAGCGGTCCCTTGTGCAGACCGATGCCCAAATCGACCGGCGCGTAGCCCGACTCCCCCCGGTGCATGTTGTAAATCGACAGCTCCTTGCGAATGTCGATGCACGCATTCAGCGCCTCATCCCCTACGCCGGGGAACAAAGCCATAAAGCCGGGGCCCAAATACTTGTTCACTGTCCCCTGATGCTTGCGAATATAAGGACCGAAGCGCTTCAGGAACGAATTGACGAAATTGAAGTTTTGCTCCGGTGTTAGCCGCTTCGACATCAGATAAAAGCCTCGGATGTTGCATACGAGCGTGCTCATATTTTCCTCAACCTGATCGCCCAGACGCACATCCAGAATCGTCTCTTTATGCAATAACCGCAAAAATTGCTGTGGGACGAAGCGGTAATACGCCTGATTGAACTTCTCCAGCCTGGCGATATAGTCCCGAATATGGGCGGCCATCACATTAAAGCTGTCCCCCAGATCGGACACTTCATCCCGGGTATGGATTTGAACGACCGTGTCCCAGTTTCCCTTTGCAATTTCCCCGACACTGTCGCGCAGCTTGCGGATCGACGAAAGCAGGATATAGGTCATAATGATAAATACTACCACGATACCCGCCGAGAACAGCACGATATTTTGCATGACTGTCTGTTGAACCGCACGCCGGTGGGCCATGATGCCCTCCATATTTTTGCTCGCCTCGAACACGCCGACGATCTTTCCGGCACTGTTGAAAATCGGCGCAATGCCGTACTTCCATTCCCCTGTATCGTCATTCCATTTGTCCGATTCGATGCTGCCCTGCGAGATGACCAGCGTATTCTGCGGCGTTTTGGGGAACGGATTGAACATGTGCATCTCGTCGTCATCCTCAAGAATCCGGTAGATGTCTCCGTTTTCCACCTTATAAATCGCCTTGTAAAAGCCCTGGTTCTCAATGCTGCCCGGTCGGTAAAAAACGGAATCGAGCTTACTGCGGAACAGACTGTACGTTCCTCCCTGGTATTCGGCAGGAGATTCGATTCGCTCCAGCAAATTGCCGTCAATCAGGTTCGCGCCATTGCTTGCGAGCAGCTTAAGCTCCGAAACCGTCTCTTCATCCATCTTATCGACGAAGTTGTTATAGATGACAACGGACAATAAAATCATCGAAGCCGCAATAATCGGCACGCACACGATGATTTGCTTCATCATGAGAGGGACACGGCGCTGCATAATGTTGTAATAAAGCAGCTTTACGGCATAGAGCAGCAGCAGTGAGCCTACAGCGGCTGCCACCCACACGAACCAAAGGCGGCTCCTGAAGGCGGAATCGTACTTCCCGCTGCTAATTGAGGCTCCGAACGCTCCGTTCGGAAGCCGTTTGGCGATTTGCCCATCCTCTGCAATCAGCAAGTCACCGGTATGCGTCAGACTAATATCCGTTTTAAAAAAAGTCAGCGTCACGCCCGCCAGAGCGGCTTTTTGCTGGCTGACCAGCTCCTCCAGCACATAAGGCTCCTTCGGGTCGAGCCGGTTGACCGACAACGAGTTGTAGTCGACGAACAGCAGCCGACCTTGCGGGTCGAGATGCAGGCTCTCCGGGAAATTTCTCCGTGTCCGGTCGATTCCCGGCAGCGGATAAACGAGCGTCGATCCGCCGTCCAGACCCGCCCGGTAAATTTCCCCGCTTCGCGTCGTATAATAAATTTGGCCTGGCGTCACGCCGTCTACCCCCGCCAGCACCTTACCGGCAGGCAGCTGTACGCTGTAAACGGGCACGGGAGACGTACCGACGGATGCGATCCGGTACAGCGTCACTTTGCCAAGCTCATCCAGGAAAAAGTGAACTTCACCGCCGGCGGCAGCCGGAGCCTTAACGCCTCCGACCCGATACCGCTTCTGCTTCGGATCGCTGTAGTTTTGCTCGAACAGCACCTTGTCGAAGCTGCCGTCGGGGTTGTAGCGGATCAGCTGCTCGGTCTTGACCTCGATATCGTAGGTATCCATTAAGGCCCTCACGACATACAGGCTGCCATCGTCATCCGCCGCCACATCATTGAACCGGTAAATTCCCTCTTCTCCGCTCTGGATGGAATATACGATAGTCCCGTCAGGGCTTAGCTTGCGGATCGTCTTCTTGGTGTTGTCGATCATGTACAAGTTGTCATGCGAGTCGGCAACCACTCTGGACAGGCTTTCGAAAAACAGCTCCCGTTCAAACGGATTTTTCGTCAACATTTCCTTCTGCTGAACCACATAAAAACCTGCGACGGAGGCTAACAGCACAACCAAAAGTAAAACAGCCACCGACTTCTTCATGGTCTTGAATCGCCTCCTGTAAACCCATCTTATTTCTATGTATTAGAGCACAGGTACACCCGTGCATTTATGTCTTGGAAACTTCAATCGTTCCCGTCGCTTCGTTCCATTGAATTTGTAACCCGATCGCTTCCCCTACGAATCGCAGCGGAACGTACGTGCGTCCCAGAATCAAAACGGGCGAAGCCTCGATTTCCCCTGCCTCCCCGTCCACATAAGCGGTCGTACTGCCGATCGTGCACTCCGTCGTCCCTTCCTCGGACGATACGGTCACTGCCATCCGGTCGGGATCCCAGTCCACCGAAGCGCCGAAGGATTCGGACAGCGCACGGATCGGCACGAAGGCCGTCCCGTTCAGCCTGATCAGCGGAGCATCCAGCGTAACCGGAATATTGCGGGAAATGAGCTGTTGTACCGCCATTGCCTCCGCCCCGGGCTCCGCCGCTTCGATCTCGGCAGCCTGGGCTGTCAACGCCTGGAGCTGCGTCTCGCTGTACTTCTCCAGCTCCTTCTTGCCAATGGCGGCAATGAGTTCCGCCGTTTGCTCCGCGACGAGGCTGTCGAGCTGCTTCTCCGCTTCTGCCTGTGCACCGCCTGCAGCCGGTGCTTCAGCTGCAGCCAGCTCGGCTGCGGCCGCCTGGATCGCCGTCAGCTTGCTGAACAGCGCGTCCTTCTCCGCCTGCGCAGCGGCCTGCCTGACGCTCTCCAGCGTCTGGCCGAGCGTCTCCGCCCGGGCGGCGTCATGCGCCTTGACCGCTGCATCGAGCGCGGCCTGCAGCTGGCTCTTCGCGGCTGCAAGCGTCGCGAGCTCATCGGCGGAGCCGTCCTCGCTCGCCGCCAGCTGCTGCGCTGCGGCGAAGAGCTGCTTCGCCTGTGCGAGCGCAGCCGGGGCGTCGCCTGCGGCCAAGGCCGCCTGCAGCGCCTGCTTGCTGCGCTGCTGCTCGGCCGCCAGGGCCGCCGGGCTCTGGGCTCCCGCGCCTGCGGAGCTGCCGGCGGTGGCGCCGGGGCTGCCGCCTGTAGGCACGCCAGTGCCTGTGCCCGCGGGGCTGCCACTGCCTCCTGCACCTGCTCCCGTAGCGCTCCCGCCTGCACCATTGCCCGTACCCGCTCCGCTGCCTGCGGTTCCTCCGCCTGCACCTGTCCCCGCACCACTGCCTGCTCCGCTACCCGTGCCGTTGCCGGTTGCACCGCTGCCCGTACCCGCGCTGCCGCTTCCTCCAGTGCCGCTCCCTGCTCCGGCACCTTCGCCTCCACTGCTCTCCGCAGCCAACGCTGCGATCAGCGCATCGCTGTTATGCACGAGCTTCATCTGCTCCAGTGCCGCGGCCGTGTCGCCTTTGGCAAGTGCCTCCAGCATGGCGATCTGTGCTGCCGCATCCTTGAGCTGAACCTCCAGCTCTGCAACATCCGCCAGCTTATGCGCATCAACGGCGGCTTGATGAGCAGCCTCCAGCTGCTCCTTCGCTTTTTTCAAGTCAGCTGCCGATTGCTGCAGCTGTGCCGGACTGAGCGGCGTCATCAGTTGCCCGGACGCCGGCAGCTCCATCGTCACCTGGAGGGCCGAGGCCTGATCCGAGGTTAAGGCCGACGATCCGGCTCCGCCAAGCGTCAGCGCTTCCGGATCCAGTGCTTGATCCAGCCCAAACCACTGGCCCCCGGCCCATGCCGGTGAGAAGTACATCCCCTGCCCGCTATTCGTCATCGTGGCTGCTGCCGCGTTATACACCTCCGGGGTCAAGGCGCTTAAACCCATCCGGTACGTGCCGAGAAGAATTTGGTCCTCTTTGGCCGGTGTGCCTGCTGCGTCCTTCACCGGAAGCAGCGGAGGCTGATCGGCCAGCTTTTCCTTAGGCACAAGCTCCAGCTCTCCCTTCGAGCCGCTGCCTGTAAGGCGCCCCTCCGCCAGCACTTCCTCGCGGCTATACAGCTGCACTCTTAGCTTCCCAGGCTCGCTCAGCAGCAGAGTTAACTGCCGTACCGGCTTCCCGATCGGGGTTTTGCTCCCGACAGGCTGGCCTTCGGCTGTGAACAACGCGTAATCCGTCGCTTTCACCTTGCCTTTCGTCTTCAAGATCAGATCGCTGAGCACCGAGCCCACGGCGGGCTTTTGCTCCCACGTCCCGTCCGCCTTTGCTGCAGGCGCCGCCTTTACCGCATCCAATCCGCTGTCAATGTCTTTATAAGGCAGTATGCCTGGACGCAGCGTCTGGCTGACCGCCCCTCCCGAATCCAGATTCAGCTTGCTTATAGCGGTTTTATATGCGATATAGGCCATGAAGACTTGCTGCCGGGCCTGCTCCTGCGCATCCCGCGCGGCCTGCACCTCTTCCGCCTTGACCATGCCTGCTTTGTATGCGCTCCCTGCCTTTTGTACCGCTGCTGCAGCGGCATCCTGATCCTTCAATGCCTGCGCATAGCTCTCCTCGGCCCCTTTGGCCTCTAGATAGGACTGCCTCACCGCCGCCGCTACCGTCGTACGGCTTTCCTGCTCCTTCAGCGAGGCCTTGGTCTGCTCCATTAGAGCAATCGGCAGTCCGTTCCGAAGATCGTCCAAGTACCTTAACCCGTCTCGTTCTCCCTGTATGATCGACTTCGGAATCGGAAAAAGAAAAGGAATCTGGAAAAATCCTTCCCACTCCAGCCGAATTTGCTCCAGCAACGCGTCATATTGAACCATAAACAGCTCCGTATCGGACGTTTTCGATTGGATCAGGCGCTCCAGCGCCTTCATCCGCCCAGTCCCGAACTTCGCAGCATACAGGCTTCTGGCCGCCTGCAGCTTTTCATCCGCCAGATGCAGCTTCTCTACATCATTCAAGAGCGTACCATCCGTTTGGAGCGCGTTAGCGATATAGGCCGGCAGCATCTTTTGCGATAAATCGGCATAATCGGGACTATCGTCCAGGACAACCGGGTCCTCCATCGTATACTGTACCTTCTGTCCCAAGGCGAGACGGCTTGCTTTGGCGGTCAGCTGGGCCTTTTTCCAGTCCGACGCCGCCTTCTCCAGCTTCTTCTCCGCTTCCTCCTTGGCCGTTTGATCGACAAAGCCGTACTTCAGCTTCGTTTTGACCGCTTCTAGCTCCTGTTTCGCTTCTTCCCAGCGTTTCCTTGAGCTATCCTCGGCAAAACGATCCTGCATCGCCTGCAAGTACACCTTCTCGAGCTCAAATTTCGTCCGATTCCCGGCCTGCCGGTAAGCCTCCTGCGCTAAAAAAAGCCCGGATCGGGCCTCGGGCACCTTCATCCGGATCTGCAAATCTTGACTCAAATTGGTTGGCTTGGCGAATAGGCCGGAAGCCTTCTCCTCTTCGCTTTTGACTGCAAAACGGGCCTGCTGCAGCTCCAGCTTTTTTTTCGAAATTTCCGTCTTCGCGTCCTTCGTATCCTGGCTGAAATCGGCAGCCCGCTGCAGTGCCTCTTTAAGTGTTAACGACTTCACCGTAGGACCTGCGGCCGATACGGCCGTGAACGGAACCGACGCCGCCACCATTACGATCATTCCCCGTCGGACAAGGCTTTTGAACCCCAATGTTAAACCCTCCGTATGCCAATCTTCCTATATTTATAGTACAATACTTTACCCTATCCTGCACTCAGTTTTTTGGAAAATGACGGATGATCCCGAAGGCAGGAATGTATTGTCGCGCCTTGGTTTTTCTAGTACTATGAAAGTAACAATGACCAGATGAACCGTGTCCGGATTCAAGAAAAGAGGATGTATGGGAAACCTCGTATGCGGAGGAGCCATGCTTCAATGCTCCTTCGGGGTCGCGCCTAGCTCTCTGATGGTGCTCCCCACAAATCGTGTCATGACCTCCATGCCTATCGCTAACATTATGGATAATAAGCCGATGGTGAACATTTTACCTTTCGGGATGTGCAACTCTATGTCCAATCCTACCGTAGCTGCTGCAACCGCCGCCAAGCTGGGGGTCTTTACCCCCATGCCTTGCGTCCCGGTCGTTGCCGCCCCGTGGGCTCCAGGCTCTCCTACCGTGCTCGTTGCGAATATGCCCGCCCTCAACAATACGTCCAAATGCATGTGCAATTGGGGCGGCGTCATTCAGGTCGTACAGCCGGGTCAAATGACCATTCAAGTGCCTTAACAATCGTTCCCGAGGGAAGTGAACCAAGCAAGCATGAGCAATGAACCCGTCAAAATGCTCGAAACGGTATTCAAGCCGATCCTGAACCCCTTCGTCGTCAAAGCGCTGAAGCCGATTCAGGATGCGAAGAAGCTGCCCGCCATCGCGATTAAGAAATTCCAAGCCCTTGCAGGCGCAATGCTCCGGACCAAGGAAACGTCTCTCGCAAACTATGTGTCTATCGGACAATATTACGTCTCCAAGCGGCTGCTTTTATTCATCGCGCTGCTGATCGGCCTACTCATTTATGTTATCTTCTGGCCCCCTGCCTTGGTCAGGCATTACTTCGGCATTCTTCCGACCGTCCGGCAGGACACGCCCAAAATGGCGGCCTTCTCCGGCCAGGCCAAGGTCGTGGATGAGAGCAAAAAGGCGCGGTACGTCGGAGACCTGGACGCCGGGCTATACTCAGGCAACGGCAAGCTCTACAACGCCGATGGCATCCTGACCTATGAAGGCCAGTTTGAAAAAGGCCTGAAAAGCGGCACCGGCGCTTTATTCAACGATCAAGGCAATCCCGTCTACAAAGGCCTGTTTGCAGCCGATCAATACAACGGTGCAGGGACTTTATACGGCGACGGAAAAAAAATACGCTACACCGGCGAGTTCGTCAACGGTGCCTTCGGCGGCCAAGGCAAGCTGTTCGATGCTTCCGGCGCGTTAATGTACGAGGGCGCTTTTCAGAACGGCCGGTATCAAGGCGCCGGAAAATCTTTTTCCGCCTCAGGCAAGGTCATCTACGAAGGCGAATGGGCCAGCGGCGAATACCAGGGAGCCGGCAAGCTGTTCGACGAGCAGGGAACCCTGCTGTACGAGGGCGGATTTAAAAACAACCGCTATTCCGGCGAAGGCTCGGAGTATTACGCGAACGGATTCTTGAAATACAAGGGAGCCTTTCTGGTCGGCACGTACAACGGCGAAGGCGTCCTCAACAATGAGAAGGGCGTGATACGGCTCAAAGGCTCCTTCCAGAACGGAGCTCTAAACGGCCTCGGCGAGGCTTACGATGAGACCGGCAAGCTCACTTACAAGGGGAGCTTTGCCAACAGCGTCTATGACGGCTTCGGTACCTTATTCGACGCGGACGGGACCCCAATGCTGAAGTCGTTCTTCGCCGCAGGCCACGCCCGCCTGGAAGGCTTCATAGGCCTTCCGAGCAAAAAAGCCGAGGCGCTCCTCGGCAAGCCGGGCGATGTCGCCCTGCTCGGTGATGCCTTGTCCGCGCCGGATGCGTCGGCAACGCCTGGCAGCCCGGCGGTGCCGGCCGGAGCAAGTGCCGCTCCCGGTGCTGCCGCCGGTGCTGCCGCATCCGGCCTGACCGCAGGCGGAGGAGCCACAGCGGCTGCGGGTGCCGATGCAGCCGCTGTGGCAGGTGCTGCGCCGATCAAGCTGCAGATGAACTACCCCGATGTGCAGATGTCGCTCATCGCCGAGCCTTCGGTCTCTAATCCGAAGGAGGCCGTCATTACTTCGGTCAGCGTGTGGGGCAGCAAGCCTCTTGCTTGGCTGCAGCCGGAGCTGGAGACGTTCACCGAAGGCGCCAAGGTCAACGACGCCGGCTACAAAAAGGTCTCCGCCAAGCTGCCGGCAGGCGACGGATTATACCTGAATACGTATGCCAAGGATGATTATCTGTACGGGTTAACTCTTACCTCCAAAGGCCAAAAGCCTCAGCTGCTGGAGGTTCAATCATTGAAACCCTTACCTTAACCCTAACGTTCAAGCCCTGCCCTTTTTTCGGCAGGGCTTGTTTGTCTTCTCCCCGGGAGGGAGAAGGGCCTCCCCCCTAGGATTAGGGCTGTTAAGGCTTCACGGTTGTGGGGAAGGTTCCCCGGATTTTAGGGCGTTTGCAAGGCCTGTCGAGGGTTTTATGGTCTACATGATCTTACGGTTTACAAGGTTCTATGGTCTACAAGGCCCTAGGATTTGTAAGATCATAAGTTTTTCAAGCCCTTACGGCCGTTCGCCGCCGACAGAGTCCGGTGGGGTATGCCTCGGAAGAGTTTACGTCCGCCTTTGAGACCCATGAACCCTCCGCTGCTCCTATATTCAAAGGTTCATGGGTCTCAACAGCGGCTGTAGAGGCATACCCCACCGGACGGCCCCGGGCGGCTGATCCCTCCTGATTCTATGATTCTTAGAATCCTTTGAGTCATTCAAGTCATTCAAGCCCTTTAAGTCCTTTAAGCCCTTTAAGCCCTATGAATCCTTGAAGCTTTTGAAGCTTTTGAAGCTTTTGAAGCTTTTGAAGCCCTTGAAGCCTTGAAATCCTTCCACTCCTCCAACTCCTGCAGCCCCCGGTCCTTTCCGTCCCCCATCCCAGCCAGCCCTCGTCCCGCCAGCCGTTCCCTCCGCAAGACAAACAAGCCCTGCCTCCCCGGCAGGGCTTGAACGTTACATCGAGTCCGATCCGCTGGCCGCCTCCGAAAGCATGGCCAGCGCTTCGTCCAAGGCTCCCTTGGCCGCGCTGCCCTGCTCCGTGCGGCAGGCCCACCAGCGGATGCGGACCTTGGTGGCTTCGGTCGCCTGCTGCAGCCGGATTCCGATACGGAACGTCCCTTTTTTCGGATAGACAACGGTTCCGATCTTCAGCTCAGGCAAATCCGCCTCCAGCTCGCTGCCCTTAAATACGTCGGCTGCACCGAAATAGACACGGTCTCCGGTATTCAGCATATCCGAAAGCACATCATCCGCCGATTCCTCGACAGCCGTGACGATCCACACATTGCCTTCACCCAAACCGTGCTCCAATTCGGAGGATACGTAATTGCGGGTCGCCTTGCCGAACGGCACAGAAAAGCTTGAGAACGGAATGATAGGAATATCGACCACACCGGACTTGATCGTGTCGGACACTTTGGCAATCGCCTCCGGAAGAGCGATAGGGGCCGCCTCCAGCACCCTCGCTTCCTGCTCCGCATCAGGGTCCGGCAGCGTCAGCACCGGATTGGACTGCACATGCTTCACCGCTATCCGTTGAGCGGCGGCGCGATGCAGCCGGTAGTGAACCGAGGTGTTGTACACGTACTCGTCGAAGGGGACCTGTTCCACCTTCTCGATAACATAGGTTGGTCCCATTTGGAGCAGCCCGATTTTGGCCAAATAAATGCATGGCTCGGACGGGGCATCCAAGGAAGCGTCTAGAGAGCTTTTAACGTAGTCGTCCATCCACTGCTCCTCCACCGAACCATCCATGATCTGGATGATCCCGCTCTCCGGCGAGTGGACATCGATCTGTTTATCTCCAATGTAAAGCGCGCCTGTTCCCTGCTTCACCTGCACCGTCGCCTTGGTCGAGGCTGCTCCATCCGCCTGCAGACGAACCTTGAATTCATACTCCGTCTCCTGCGTATCCTGCGGCTCCAGGAAAGCAACCACCGCTCCGTCCAGCAGCTCCAGCCTTTCGACAGCCGGCTCGAAGTCGAATCGGATTTTCCCCGCTTGCAGCGTCTTTTCGATCCGGATCTTCATATCGAACGGCTGTCCCGGATTCACATACTTCGGGGTAATCTGAAGCACGCGCACCGAGCTGTCCTGATACAGCACCACCGTCTGCTCGATCAGAGAGCCCAAAGGCAAGGAGGACGGATCCGGCGCTTCCTCACGGATGAACAAACGGTACGATTCCAGCGTCCGGTTGTACTCGCTGATCTCATCGGAACGGACGGAAGCATTCGCAACCGAATGAACCGGTTCTTTCCCTTTCTCGTCATACGCGATGCAGAGATACACGTTTTTGGCATACTCGTTATTCGTAAAGCCTTCCATCATGGACAGCTTGAACGTGGCAGGCGAAGGCACGATAATTTCCCGTCCGAGCGCGTCGATCGCGGCGCCCATTTCGACCGAAATGCTTTTGTCGTCTACCGCAATGACCTGCAGGCCGGTAATGACCCCGACGCCATGGAGCAGCCGGTTCATCATACGCCGCTTGTCGTTAAAATATTTTTGCTCCGATTCGAAATCGCGGACGGTCAGCAGCTTGCCATAAAAATAACGATTGCGTTCAAACGGATAATAACGTGTTTTTTTCATGAGGGGTTCCCTCCCTTTCCCAGTCCTATCATTATTCCAACTCCGAATCGAGGCCCAAGCGGGTATGCTGATCCATCCGTTTGTCCATATCTACGTCAATCAGGATGGTGTTGTAAGGCATCGACGAACGCTCATCGAGCATCAGCAGCGTCGGCTCCGATAAATAAGTGTTAATTCCAAGATATGTGTGCATATCCGCATACATCCACGGCTGAAGCTCAATCAGTCTGCCTTCCGTATAAGCCGGCTTTTGATCGTCAATGATCCGCTCAATCATCAGCCTCTGCTGATCCGTGCGAATTGTCTCCGGCGGAAGCATCACGCAGAATGTATAGGGGTTATCCCCATACAGCTGGGTAAACAACTGCCACAACCCGGACGATTCCTGCATCTGCTGAATTTGAAAATATTCCACCACCAAGGGATCTACACCGGTATACAAATGAAGCATCCGCTGCAGACCGGCCCGCGTGCCTCTGAGCTTATACAGCTCCGGCGCCTGCTTGATCAGCTGACGAAGCTTGCTTTCCTCCCAGACGTCCTCTTTGGATACGGCGAGCCAGCCGCCGAGCCACTTCAAATAGTCCCCTGACACCGCGTCCGGATCAAAATAGGTGCTGACCTTGTCGATCGTTTCCTCCATATCGTCAAAAAACGTGCCGAACAGCGACAGAAACCGCTCCAGGAACGAATTCTCATCCTCCTGATACAGCGGTGGCAGGTAGGAAATGAGTGACGTCCTCGGGAAATAGACTCGAAGCTTACGAATGAGGGGCGTATTTTTCTCGCTGCCGATCAAGTGGATTTTGAACCACAGGTAGCGTCCCTTGGCGTTCATCAGCAGTGCGTCCTTGGGGTTGACAATCGGCTCCGACCAAATAGCCTCTGTCGCCTGCAGCTTTTCCCTCAGAGGGATATGCGGGGAGCCCAAGTAAGCGGAATAATCGATGTATTGCCCGTTGATCCAGCCGAATTTCTCCTCCGAAGTAAAATACGAGATCCGTATTTGCGTCTCTTCCGGAAGGTCCGCGTCAAGCCAAATTTTGTGCCATGCCGTTTCCGACTCCGTCGTGTCCAGCTCGGGCGACAGATACACTCCCTCCGGCATGCCCGACTCGCTCCAGAGCCCTGTCCGCTCCTGGAGCTCCAGCATCCGGATCATCCCCGCCTCCCGGTTCAGCACAATCATATGCCCTTGGGTATCGTGAAGGAGCTTGTCGACTCGCCCACGAAAACCGAGCACCCGGGTATGGAACATCCCCTTCTCGCCGAATTGCAAAATATACCGATCCTCCGCCCCCGCAGCTCCGATACCGCTCTCCCCTACGAAGAGATGATGGTTCGTATCAATGGAAAGCCCCGAGCATCTGCCGGAGGAGGATACCGAAAAAAGAGTGCGAAGCGTCCCATCCGCCTGGAAGCAGGCTACTGATTTTCGTTCGGCATCCAGCACGGCAACGCCCCCATCAGGGTCAGCCGCAATAAAATACCGCCCGGCCAGCCGTCCCAGCTGTACCGCCGCATCCAGACGCAGCACGTCATGCTCGAAGACCTGCGTCACTTCTCCCGCTTTCCACTGCAGCACCGCTATTTTCCCTTCTTCCGGTACTTCCAGGTTTCCATTCACGCCAACCATAATTTCTAAGGGAACCACGGTGTATACATGCTGCTTTCCATCCGCCGCTATGGCCAAGGGATACAGTGTGAGCCCATTCCATTCCCGGGCGGACCACAACAGCTGCCCGTTGGAGGCAGAGACGGAAGCAAGGGTGCGTTCCCCCGCCGCATCTGCAATAAACAGCATGTCAGCCCCGGCAGCCAGCATCGCTTGGGAGGTAAACAGCTCGTGTCCGGTTCGGAATAAAGCTTCCTTGTGGCGGCTTTCCACGTCGTATATCCACAGATTTGCGTGCTCGTCGAGCAAGTACAGCCTGCCTCCGAAACTCACCGCCATATCGGCAATCGCCGCGATGCCATCCATTTCGTCCAAAGTGACAGTACGATACACACCGTATCTTGGCTTACGGGTAATGGACAGCCCCTGGTCTTCGACCAGCAGATTGGCAGCAGTACCCTGCTCCCAGTCCAACTGCTTATTGAGCGAAAAAAACTTCATCGGCTCTGCCACGCCTCTGCCTCCCCTTAAGCGGCGCCGCCGCTTTTATAAATCGTTCAAGCCAATCAGCTCGATATCATGCTCGCCGGAATATACCAGACTGTAAGGCGGGATATGAATATCTCCGCCGCCATCCTTACGGATGTCTTTTCCTTCGGCATCCATCCAAAGATCCTGCACATAAACCACACCTTGCATCCGGCTGATGAGACCGTAAAGGTCCCCTCTGTAAACCGAACGACCGAAGGGCCAGCCCTCCACCCCATCCGCATGCCCCATCGGCCGAAGCAGCCGCCGGATCTCCTTAACCATCCGGCCTTGCTCCTGCTTGAGTCCGGGCTCTACAACGATCACGGCATGGACGGTAACCTTCACATAGGCCGCCGGAATGACATGTACTTGTGTCGTCAGAAGCCGATGCCGTTCCAAGTGCTGGCTTACCGTTTCCAAAAAGCCCCTGCCCGCCTCCGGCCGGTCCCGTTCGCTGTAGGGAACGACAACGACCGTCATTTGCGCAGGGGATTTAACTCTCGGGTAATCCCTCTGCCCCGGCTTGTATAACGGGATCGCTCTCACGCGGGCCACTCTCAGCCCCGGCGTAGCCTGGGCAATGGCTTCAAAGTCTGCTGCCGTCACCGCACGATGAGGTGCGTCCAGCTCCCGGCGGGCCTGCAGCTTTGCATCCTGGAGCGATTCCGCATCTCTGCCATCCTCGGCGGGATACGGCTGGGTGACTGTGATGCCCTCCCACAACGCCGAATCGGCCTCAGCGAAGGAGCGGATCATCCCCTGCTTCACATTGCCTTCGCTGCCTCCTGACTGACACAATGAAATCCAACGCATATTGGCTGCGTCGGGGGACTTGGGGGGAATCCATCCTTCCTCATTGTTGCCGAAGCGAATGACGCCCTCTTCAGCGTCATAAACAAAGTGCCGATCGGTTGGGGCCGAGTTATCCAAGGAGTACACCGGTCTCCAGTCCTCCCACACCCTATCCCCTTCCGGCCCGTCTGGCATAGCCACTTGCAGCAGCATGCCCTTACGCTGGTACGCACGCTTGCGCGGCACCTCGAACGCTTGCTCCGGGAGCCCATTGCTTTTGCCGATCCAACGGTCCGCTTCAAAATCCGGCTTGTATGCGATGACGCGGATATTTCTTTTCCCTTCGGGCGGTATGGCCCCGTTCACGCCATCTCCGAACCGGATCGTCAGCTTGCCATCCCGCACATTGCGGCTCAGCTCATAGCATCCGGCTTCCGCCGTGCAATCCGCGAGTCGATCGGTCTGACTCCAGTCCCTCCACCGTCCTTGCGCATCTTGGACCTGAACGATCAGCTTGCCCTGCAGCGCCAGATGCGTATCCTTGCTCAGGCGGAGGCCAGGCTCGCCTGTGCTGTGAAACGTATACGTTTGGCTGAAGCTATCCTGCTGAACCGCCGGCACTGTGTTCAACGCGAGCTTCTCCACCTTCGGCGAGATCTCATAGCCCTCGCCCAGCAGCTCACAGCAGAGCCAATACCGTTTTTTGTCATCGGCGGGAAAGAACGACCACGCCTTCATCGGTGAGCGGAGCATGAACACCAGCTCCCCGCTTTGGGATAAATGAACCGAGGTGTCCTTGACGAGCTCCACCGGCTGCCAGACCTCCCCTTCGGCCTCCCCTGCATACGTCCAAGCAACGCTTGCCGTGGAAATGAGCGGGGCGGCCTCCGCCGGGCCTTGGGCTACAGGTACGGGATAATCGTCGAACAGCCGGATAGACAACGTAATCTCGGTCTGTTCAGGCAGCGGACGATCCAGGCCGAGCAGCAGCCGGCTTCCCTTTCTCGCCTCGGCGCCGAACGCATAGTAAGCCACGCCGGCCTGAGGGCTGGAGGTGAATCCCCCACTCGCTCCTTCGGTGCGGACGATGACTTTTTCCACTGCCGCAGGAACCAGCTTTACCGTCTCCGCCGTCTCAAACACGTGACGGCCCGCTGCAAGCGGCGTCCCCTTGGGAATGACCGCCAGTCGGTTTGCGCTCGCAAACGTTACCTCTGCGCGGGCGGAAACCGGCTCCTTCGGCTGAATGCCGAGCAGCTTCAGAAACTTCCGTTCATTTTTCTCCGTTACCCGGTTCAAATAATATTGCTGAAGCTCGGTCATCCAGGACATCAGCTCCAGCAAAGTGATACCCGGATCATGAGCATTCTCGTCGGTCCATTCCGGCAGCAGCTTCGGTATCGACTTCCGCGCCTCCTGCAGCATTTGCTCGAAACCCCGATCATCCAAGTTCGGTATCGGCAGCATGGGATTCACCTCCTTTTTTGCTATTTATTCCAACTATACGGTACGTACGGATATTTTATGTTTTCCGCTGATAACGACACCGTGAGGCAGTGCAGACAAGCTGTTGCCGTCCAGTTCCGAACGCTGGCCCCTTTCCAGCTTATAGACGGTCATATATAATTTCTCTACAAATTGAATGGCATGAATCGACTTCAACAAGGCATAAAACACCGAAGGATGGATGTGCTGCCCGATGTCCCATCCCTTACCGTCGAAGTTGCCGGTTAGCGGGTTCAGGAAGCGGTTCAGCTTCTCCATCGCCAGCAGCTCCGTCGGCAGTACGGCTTCCATATCCTGCACCGCAATGGCAGCCGTCACCGAAATTTCCAGAAACACCGGCTCAATGACGCGGATAAACTCGGGAAAAGCAACCAGCCCCGAGGCCCGCTCCAGTATATACTTCTCTACCTGCTTCTTCAGCACCGGAAAAGCAGCCATGCCGGTCTCGCCGTCCTTCGGGAGGACGATGAGCGTCATGCAGCCGATTTCCCGTTCCATCCGGACATTGCGGTTTGCCAGGCATTTCACCTTGGCAATGTTTGGGTAGGCCTCGCGTGCCAGCCACTCGAAGTCCTCCGCCGTTACCCCGCGGTTGTTGTGCTTGAGACGCTGCGGCCCCCGCTGCACTGCAGCCTCGATGCTTTCGTGGCTGCAGCCGCCTGCCGCCGCTTCGATATTACATACCGATCCGACAAAAGCGATGGAGTTTTGCAGATTGGCAATGCGGCCGGCCCCGACATTGCCTTGATCGCCCAAGGTCACCTTGTAGCTGACCTTCAGCTGCTCCGAGCCCTCCTTTGGCGGCGCCATGCCGTGAATGCCGTCGCCGAACCGAAGCTGGCCGAAGGTCCGGTCCAGCGTATAGTGACGATCCTTGGCCCTGGAATCGGCCAAGCTTTCTACGCAGGTCCAGCGGATCCAGGCCCGCTGCACCTGCCCCTCGCTGTCGCGAACAATTTGCGCCGGAGGGAAGCCCTGCTCCTCGAATCGGGCCACCTCTTCCTCCGCCAGATGCTCGGTCTCGTTCACCCAGACCTCCTCGGACACGATATGGGTCCGCGAAAGCTGGTAATACGGCGTCCTATCCCGCCGAAGCTCCGGTATCTCATCGTGCAGCGATTCCTGCTGCTGCACTTGTACCGTATTGATAAACAAACCGTTGACCATGGGAGCCCCTACCGGGTCAGAGTCGTTATCATACCGATCATCCCGATTGACGGCCCGGATCCAATAGCCCTCCACGCCCAGCTGCCGTGCCTTGGCGAAATCCGCCGGACCGGCGAACTGCAGCAGGCCGCTTTGGAGCAGGCCGCCCGTCCCATCGGATAGCTTGAGCGGAGCCCACTCGGGCGTTCCTCCCTGAAAGGCGCTGCTGCGCATGTATTCCCACTCCAAATAGGGAGGAGCGCCAGTAGCCTCCTTGTGCGGTGGAACCGAGACATACACGGATATTGGCCCCCGTAGCGGCGGCTGGTCAAAGCCGAGATACAAAGCCGGATGCTTGCATTCGAGCGGAGCGAAAGGCTCGATAGCCCTTCCCTCCTGAATCCGCTGCGTTTCATTGACCGTAATTGTATTGTTCACGGTCAGGCATGCCTCCACAGGGTAGGTCCGTTCCTCATACCCATAGGTCATCCTAACGTCAGCCATCCAAGGCGATAAGTACATCGCATTAGGCGCATACGCATTCTCGATCTGTACAATCCGGGCCCGTATCCAATAATTATGAATTCCGTTGACGAAGGTGGGCTCCGCATCATGCGGACAGCGGAAAGCCAGCCGTCGTTTGCCTTCCGAGCCTTCGAGCACTTCATAAAAGACCGCCTCGGCCCCAGGTCCCGCGTTCAAGCGTACCCAGGCTGCTCCGTTCCAATATTCCCAAATCACACGGGAGATGGAGACGAGAGGAACGTCCGCCTTCCGAAATTGGGACTTCTTCATAATGAGCTTCCAATCGACCTGCTGCTCAGATTCGGGCTGGAATCGATTGCGGATTGCGGATAGATGGAACTCCAGCTCGATCCAGCCGTCCCGCTTGCTGAACGCTTCCTGGCTGCTGATATAAAACATCCCGTACAGCGCAAAATGATCTCCGAACGGATAAAAGCCCTCCGGGTCTGCCTGCACATCGTTATAAAACATCAGATCGGGCTGCAGCCCGCCCCGCCCCAGACTATCGATATAATCGGTCTTGATGTGCATATGGTCGAGCACAAGCCCCCGCTCGCACAAAGGCACCCGCTCATCGTTAGATGGATGTACGGGAACTTCGGCATGCGGCTTTAGCCTGCATTGAATCCAGCGTCCGGCCGTTCCGTTCACTTCGCGCTCCACCATCTCGCCCAAATGTTCTTTGTACAGAACGATCCGGCTGCCCAAGACCTCGACGCGATCAAATGCGCTCCAGCCTTCCGAGGAAGCATACAGCCACTCCGTCAGCAGCGGATTGGCCAACTGCCCGACAAGCCTTGCATCTTCATAGCGCTTGGCCGAATTGCCCAGCTCCACCTCGATCCGTGCGGTTTCAAACACCGTGAACAAAGCGTTGTGTCCGATCAGCAGCGCATGCTCCTGCACGTTTTCCTCTTCCGTATACCGGAACAGCGGAGTCGGGAGCAGCTCTCCCTGCCGGCTCGCCTGCAAAAATGCCTCGCTCAGCTGAACGATCGCATCGCGTTTCTTGCTCGTTACGAAGCCCGCCTTCCACGTGGCTGGCGTCAACAGCAGAGCGCTACCGGTCTCGTACGGGACCGGTCCTGCTTCTTCCTCGGCCGTTACCCGCGTTCCTGCCGGGATAAATACCGGATCCGGCGTCCCTTCGTTAAGCCGGAAGGTCAAGTGCGTCGATGCCGGTCTTGCCGGGAGCAGCGTAATATCAAACAAATTCAAAAACGCAATTAGGTTCTTTGCCGGTACCCGGTTCAGACGCTTAATATTTTCGTGAAACATTTCGGAGAACAAAAGAAACAAAGCCGTACCGGGGTCCGGGGAATCCGGTGTAAACCGCCACTCCGGCGTGTAATATGGCACCATTTCCTTCATTCGGTCAATCAAATCGGATACTTCGCGCGAATCGATTTTCGGAGGGTGTATCAACGGTCCCGCCCCCTTTCTGTACATGACTATCGGTTTCACCTGCTCCACTCCTGAGTCACAGGTCTTTTAGGAGCCGTCCTGCAAATAATACGGGTACACCAAATTGTGAACGCTGTTGGTGGACCGGATGCTGTATTGAATTCGGATCTCCACGAGACCCGGCTCGCGGGACTGGGGGACAACGGCGACCTCCACTCCCTCGACCCGGTGCTCCCATCTGCGGATCGCATCAACAATGCTCGTTTCGAGGAGGCGGAGCGACGTCTCGTCGGTTTGTCCGAACACAAATTCACGGACGCCGCTGCCGAAGGCCGGCCGCATGACCCGCTCTCCCTTGGTCGTACCCAGAATGATCCGAATCGCCTCCGCGATATCCTCCTCGTACTCCGACATGCGGATTTTCCCCGTTGAAGGGTCTACCTGAATCGGAAATTTCCAGCCGCGTCCCAAAAATTCATCCGCCATGTGTACGCCTCCCTCCTCTCTGTCACTGTCTGTCATCAGTTGATTTTGACCATACTGCCTTTAATATTGATGATCCCGTCCGACTTCAAGTCGAGCGAAGCCCCCGCCTTCAAGGCCATTGTCGCCGTCGCCTCGATATTGACCTGTGTCGACTTGATTTTTACCGCCTGCTGGCTCTCAATGGATACTTCACCCTTGGCATTCAGCGTGATGACCGTCGAGCTGCTTTTGATCGTAATGCTGTTCGCAGACGCGCCCTCGATCGTAATGACGTTATTGCCGCTATCGTCGGCGATGTTGATTTTGCTGTCTTTGTCCGTGAACTCAATGGTCTGACCCTTCTTGGTCTTGACAGTAAAGCTTTCCTCGCCAGCTTTATCGTTGAACATCAGCTCACTCCCGGAACGGGAGACGATTTTGCGCTCATCGTTTTTTTCGGCGGGAATCGGCGGTTTGTTCTTGTCATTCCACAACATGCCGATCACAAACGGCTGGCGCATCTCTCCCAAGTGAAAGGCAACGAGCACTTCATCCCCTACCTCGGGGAGAAACAAGCTCCCCATTTCTTTTCCGGCCATCAACGTTGCTATGCGCACCCAGTCCGTTTCGGTCTCTGATTCCTGCAGCGGCAGCCGCAGCTTCACACGCCCCAGATTGTCCGGGTCCTTGTTGTTCGTAACGACTCCCACCATCACACCCTGTATTTTATGGCTGAACGGATCCGATGCGGAGGAGATGGATAGCTCAGGGCGAATCATCATATAGCATTCCCTCCAATCTGAAAGCGCGTGACATACCCGTCATCGGTCAAAAGATGGGTGGCCCCCGTCACAAAATAAGGCTGGTCATACTTACTGCCAAGTCCGCTTAAAGCGATATAGCGTCCTGCTCTAATTTCCGGCAAGCCTACGGATTCCCCATTCCCGTTCAGCAGCTTCATCGATCGCCTGTTCAGATAAGCATCCGCCATATTTTTGGCCTCCTCCTGCGAGGAAACGTTCGTATAGATGTACTCGGTGTACGTGCCTTGTGCGCTAAGCAAATCCTTGCCGGTCTTCGAGTTGCTGCCAAGCTTCTGGATGGAGCCGGATTTCCCCTCTACCACTTCAAGCTTTTTATCGTCCCAGCCCCGCACGCTGACCTCCGTAATTTGCTCCGCCAAGTTCGCGTCGATGAACAAGCTCCTTAGTGTTCGACCGTATTCCAATGTGATCACAGGTGTCGTTTGCGTCAAAGGCTTGCGGAAGTACAGATGCTTCCCGACGATAAAAAAATCGTAATTCACCAGCTGCGCCAAGTGCTGTATGTACATGTAGTCGTTTGCCTTATTTTGCGACAAGGCCGGAAAGCTCGTCGTTGTAGCATCCACATGGGCAGTAGCTCCATGGCTTTGGGCAATTTCCTGAACAACGTCGCTGTATTTCTTGTTGTTCCATGTTTTCGATTTGCTGCCTTTGAGCATCAAATACGTCAAATCCATACCTCTGATAATCAAGGCCGGTGTCTCGCTCTCCGCGAAGTCAGCGACCACGGAGGTAATATAACCTGAGAAGACAGGGGTCAGTTTATTGGCATACCCAAACTGAATATCGATCGATTTGCCGAGCACAAACGTATCCATCCATTGAAAATCCCCGGATTGCAGATCAAAGGCATTCGTAATCCGGAACGAAAACGTATCGGCCACCGGCTCCACCGTCGTCTCCACCTCGAGTCTGGAAATACCGATTTCTTGAGGGAGGGCTTTCCCGTCAACCGTAATTTCAAAGGCCGGGGCAAAAAATTGCGAATACTTTTTTTCTAACTGATCGATGGTATACTGGCCGGTATCGAGCTGAAGCTGAGCCATCGTCAATCCGCCCCCGGTACGGTAAGTTTGCGGCCTGTTGCCATTCTGCGCGGGTTATCGATGCCATTGGCATCGGCTATCTCTCTCCAGCGGCCCGGGTCCTCGTATTCCTGATCAGCGATCATCCACAGCTCTTCCTGCTGCTTCCTTACACGCTGCTTGACCGTTTTGACCTTGGACGGCGGCAGCTCCTTCATCAGCTCGTCCGGGTCCTTCCACGATTTGAAGCTCACCTTCAGCTTCGCTCGAACCGGGATACCCGAATCGAGAAACATAATGAAGTTTTGCGTCACTTTCTCGACGACCCCCTGGAAATCCAGAGAGCCCCAGACAAACCGGCAAACCGGAGGGCGCCTCAGAGTCGAGTCCTTTTCCATCAGAGCCATGATACGGTTCGTATAGTCCCGCACATCGGTTCGGTCTTCATATGTATCAAAAAACAAATCGACAGACAGCGTCGATCCATTGCCATGTGCATATTGGCCGATCGGCATGGAAAGGCTCGGAATTTTCATCCAGTTGTACGTATTGCCGGTGTCCAGTGTATACTCCGTCGGATTAAACAAAACCTCGATGTCATCCTCGGGGTCCTTGGCCTTCTTGCCTTTGTTCACTAAAATCATAGCCTTTTGCAGTGCCATCGAGAATACAGCCCTTCCTTTCTTCCGATCGGCTCAAAGGCGCAAAAGAAGCTATAGCCCTCTGCGCTGACGCTCGAATCTCATTTTCTTCTCAATTTCCTGATACACTTTATCCGCAATTTTACGAATATCCAGCTGCGGCAAATCCTTGATCATCTCTTCGAGCTGGCTGAGCTGAAGCTGGGTTGACACCGGCTCCGCTACCGCAGCGGGTGTGGCAGCTGCAGGTGCGGCCGTTTGCTTGAGCCAGCTCATATCGACAGGCGAGACGACCCAATCACTCGGTTCCGGCTGTGCCAAAGGCCGTTTATGCTCCAGGGAGTCCCCGTCCTGTACGGCATGCATAGAGGAGCCCCCCTGCGGTCCGCTAAGCGTCGGATACCACGCAGCTTCAGACGGCTGCCGCCGCAGCACGAGCTCGGCGAAAACGGCGCTGCCCCGGGCAGCTTGCATGGACTCTGTTTGCTGCTGCACTGCGATTTGATGCCATATTTGATGCCGCAGCTGACGGTTGATGTGCTGTTGTATATGCTGGCGCGTTTGCTGTTGTACTCGCTGCTGTATTGGATCCTGCACTTGCGGCAAGGTGTGCTGTTGTATTTGTTGCTGCACATGGCGCTGTACCTTTAGCTGAGCTTCCTGCTGTACTTGCTGCTGCACACGGTGCTGCACCTTTAGCAGAGTTTCCTGCTGTAGTTGCTGCAGCGTCTGCCAGTACATTTGCTGCTTCTGCTGTGTCTCTTGAGACTCCGCCAGCCGTACCTTCCAGATGTGGGTGAACCGCATTTCCGATTCGGGCGGCACGAGCCCGTTGACAGCCGTAGACCCTATATCAGAACGCTGTCCCCGCAAGGTCAGCATTTCTCTTTGCAGCTCGGCAGCCATTCGATTCGCAGCCTTGTCTATGGACAAGATTCCATCTCCTGCTGCATGGAGCCGATGGCTTAGCTCGTGACTGCGCCTTAGCGGCCATCCCCACTGCTGATGAGGCTCTGTTGTTGTCAGAGCCCTTTGCAGCGTGAGCATCCAGCTCGCCTCTGCATTGCTTGATCGAGCCGCATGGACTGCCGCTGTCTGCAGCGAAGCTGAATTTTGCAGTACTCTATGGTTTATGTATACATCGAACAATTCTTTAGAACGGGAAACACCCGCTCCCCGATCGTATCCGGATATTCCCGTATCCTGCTGCTTATGCCGTGAAGCCTGGGCCGCAGAAGCAAGTAAAGCATCCATTGGATACGCAACGTAAGGCCTGCTCTCACCGCGTTGAACTGATTTATGGGTTAGTAGTGAGCCAAGCGTGGTGAAGCCGTTCAAGGCTGCACTCCCATTGCTCCCGTTAAGCAATCCCGCAGATGGGAGCAAGCTGCCGTCAGGCGCTTGTCGTGCTGATGCCGATAATGGGTTCTCCTGATCCCGACTGAAGCTCTCCCCAAGATAACGATTGGAGGTCATCTGCTGTGATTGCAGCCATCGGTAGATGACGGAAACAGTTGCGGGAGCGGCAAGAAACGGTTCAGCAAGAAGAGCCTCCGAACGCCCTTCGCTGCCCCCCAGTCCCGCGAATGCAGCCTCACCGTCGTGACGTGCCGCCGCCAACAATCGATGCAGTATGACAGATGGCTGCCGCAGCTTTTCACTCTGCGGTTCTCCGGCACGATAGGGCTCAAGCCGCAAAGCAGCAAGCTCCTGCATCAGCATAGCCAATGCCGTACGCTGCTGCGCAGCGCCTGCCTGCTTAGCCTCCAGATACCTGATGAAAGGCAGGCCTTGCCCTGTATGAAGGACGGTGCTGGTACCTGTCTGATTCCAGCTGTTCTGTATTTCCCGAAGCATTTCGCGCTCCAGCTCGAAAGCGATGGCTGGTACAGATCGTTGAGCTGCTTTTCTCTGTAATAGGGATAGAGGACCAGTAGCCTGAAGACGAGCATTGCTATTGCCCAATACTCCAGATAACCATTCCCCAATTGGGCTCCCCATGACAGATCGAAGCTCTCCGGCTTTGCTTTGCACATTATATGCGTAATAAAAACCGGACATGGCCCCAAGGTACGGGCCTCCAGATCGAAGCTCCATCGATCGCTGTGCCGCCAACTGCCGGCTTATCGAAGGCTCCACTGCCAACCGCGGCTTTACAGCCCATTCCCCTAAGCGGTCTGTGGTCTGCAGCCAGGCGTCTCTATAGCCCGATACTCCCGACAACAGTTCACGCATTCGGGTCTCCGTGACAGATTGAATGCCAGCGAAGTTCCTTTCCACACTTTGTGCCGTTTGTAAGTTTTGTAAGCTCTGCAGGCTTTGCTTCAGGCTTTGTAAGCTTCCCAGGCCTTGTACGCGGTGCACCCCCGACTCAGCAGCAAAGCTTGAACGGGGCCCGCCCCCAGTAGACAACTCCGGTGATAAGCCTTGCCTTGAAGCCAAAGAATTCGCCACCAAGTCCAGCCGCCGCAACCCCCATGCCCAAACCATGGGAGAGTCCTGCAGCGGCTCTGTTGCTGTAAGCTGTCGTTCCTTATTTCTATCAAAAGAACGCTGCACAATCCGTAATCCGCTGTTTGCAGCCGCCGAAGTAAAATCGTACAGGCCCGAGCGTTCTCTTACAGCCCCGCTCATGTTCACAACATAGAGTGACGGCCCTTCCCGCAGCAGAACCTTGTCGCGATGCTCTCCCCCGGTGAAAACAGGGCTCGGGCTTCTTTCATACATCGTAGATGTCAATACGGCAGTCTGCAGTCCCAACGCTTTTTCCAGCTGCTGCAGAACGCCTGGAGGCCACGAATCGTCCCGCTCCTTTTGAATGGCCACCCTCACATGCTCCCGGGTGAAAGCCCTCATCCCCTGTGCCCATGTTATTTCTGCCATCGTACGGAATCGAGGGTGCAGTGACTCCGTCTTCCGCCCCGCATCCCTACCCTCAACGAAAGGGCTCATCAAACGACTGAAATAAGATGTAAACCTTGCAAAATCTCTTCCACTACGCAGGAGCGGCTCTCTTTGGTCTAGAGCGGCCGGACCGCGATGCGTGCTTATCGACCGGAGGATCGCACTAATATGCAAAGCGAACGTAGGCTCCCCGAATAAAGCGGCGCTCTGCTCCCATGACGCCGAATTAGGCCATTGCTGCTGCCGGGCTTCCCCTCGCAGCATCTGTCCCAGTTTCCCATCTTCTCTCCCTACCGGGAAGACTCTGGCTTGCCCTTGTCCACGGAAAAGAGCGAGGTCCTGCTGTCCCCTCTGCTCGGCATGTAAGCCGTTTGGGCTGGCGCCTGCCTCAACGGACCTGTAGTACCGGCTAACCTCCACAAGCAGCTGCTTCCAGCCGATGGTGTTGTTGGCTCCCTCATTGGAAGGAGAACCGTCTTGCACCGCGCGCTCAGCGATACGCTGCCCGGAAGCCAAGTGATGTCCTTCGTCAGACGGAAATGACATCAAATAAAACAAGCTCATCGGCGACCAAATCATTGGATCGGCCGATATCGGGGCTTGTCCCCGCTGCTTGCTTTGTAACGAAATCGACAGCGCAGAACGCAGCTGCTGAAGGTCAGGCCATCCCGTCCCCGTTCTTCTTAAAGGGAGCAGGGCATTACTTCGCCGGGAACGAAGCGCGTTACCCCGGGTGTCAAGCGGGTTTGTCCCCAGTCTTTGTACATAGGCGGTTCCATATATGTATTGAAACGTGTTGAAATCGTTCGTATATCGAAACGGGTTTTGGTCCTGACGTCCTGTCCGATCTATGGAAAAAATATTTCCCCTTCGCTGCAGGACAGGGGACGCCGGCCATCCCTTGTTATATTCATCGTTGGTGATTGCTAACAACTGCTGTGATAATCCAGGTTGGTCAGAATCGATGCGGTTCCGACCTGACGGCAGCAGGCTCCATTTTTCAATCAGCTCCATTTGAAGCCGGATTTGATGATGGATCTCTTGTCCCCACTGCTTTGATGCATACGGCTGTGACACACCGTTAAACAAGTTGACGGATGCTTGGCTCTGTCTTGCTAGCTCCTCTGTGCCTGAATCGTACTGACGCGGCCGTTGAAGCCATCGCCCTGATTCGTGTTCTATCCAGCGAACGGACTTCACCATGTTCTCTACATGCCATCTGTCCTTCTGCTCATTCCCGCGTTCCAAATCACGGCCCTGCGCTTGGCTCATCAAAGACTGTAAAACTACCGTCTTCATCCGTGAGTACCCGGAGGACCCTAAAGATTGAACCCGTTCTTGATTCCAATGCACCCCCGCAGGAAGGCTTCGAATGATGACGCTTTGTTCGATACGCAGCACCGCAGCAGCATTTCTGAGCATACCCTCCCACAAGGGGGCTGCCTCCATCCCTGATGGCTTGGGCAAAGCCACATGTGTATGCGTAAAGGTGTGCTGCAGCCACAATTCAACCTGTCGCGTGAACTCCCGCTCCCTGCGCAGACTTAGGCTTTGGGCATCCTTCATGTGCTTCAGCACCAATTGGATTTGCACAAACCACTGATGAATCGGGGCCATACCCGATTTCATTGCCGCAGGCTGTTTTCCCTCACCCGGCATCCGAAAAATAAGCTGCAATCGACCGAACCGGTCGCTGCGTCCAAAGCCGTATTTGCCCGTAATGCCTTGAGCGAATTGGCCTGCCTGTACCCCTTGGCCACCCAAGAGACCTTGACTTCGGCCCATGGGGCGCGTTGATGCTATGTTTGCTGCAACGACGGGGATATGCGATTGTCGGGATATCATCTCGTCTCGTGTCCCCCTGCCGCTTTCTATTTACTGAAAATCGTCTTCAAGCCATGATGCACAATCTCGATGGACTCTATGGCAACGCTCCCGCTGTTCGCGTTCAGCTCTGGCCCGTTCCATTTCACCGGATACGCGTCAAAAAAGTTCCACCGGCACACTTCATCGCCCGCTTCGCTGAACAAAATAATGGAGCCGTTCGTCCGCTTCGCTTTACCCACGAGGGAGCTTTCATACCATTCCCACAGCTCCGGAGACTGGGTCAGCCCGCGCTTCAAGACGATCCGGGAGAACTTCGTATGCTTCGGGAAATAATGAAGATGCGTATTAAGCCCGCCCTCTTGATATTCCATCACTTCGGTTTCCGCCTGCATGCCGGTCACCTCGGAGAAGCCGCCAACGATAACCCCTTTGATCTCCACTTTGAACCGAAACGCGCCGCTTACGTTTTTTACTTTTGCCCCGGCCACTGCCCTCACCTCTTGTTAAACACGTCAAACGGATTTTCTTTGTTCTCTTCGCTGCTGTTCATATTCTTGTTGATCCGCGATATTTCTTCACACCATTTGCGGCGTTCCCTGTGTTCCATTGACATGATTTCGTCATGAGGCCAATGAAAGTAGTATGCAATAAAGCCGGCTTCCTCGTAAATCTTGTCAACGGGATATCCGGTTATGCCTCCGCCGTTTCGTTCAAAAAAGACACGTTCACATCAAACTCATGATCGCATTTCGGACATACCGCGTGCACCTTCGGCACTTCCACCTCGTTAATGGTACGGTACAGGTTCTGCAGGTAAGCCAGATCCGCCGTGAACAGCCGCTCAATCACCCGCGTATCGATGGCGCGCACATCCCCTAGCTTCGTTACCACTCTCGCCAGCAAAATAATGCTCAGATAACCCGGGTTTTGCTGTACACGCTGGTCACGCATCGGCAGGATTTCGTCGGCCGCCGTCGCCAGGCGCATTACACCCCGCCTGTGCAAATTACCGTTTTCATCGACATAGCCTCTAGGCAGCTCAAAATCGTACTCCGTATTAAATGCCATGCTGTTTGGCCTCCTTTTGAAATGGAGGGAACAAGAGCCGCCCGTCAGGGCCTAAAACCCCTCAGCAGCTCTCGCTCCCTTACTTTTTCCCGTTTTATTGCGTGCGGGTCATGCCCTCGTGGGCAAGCTCCATCAGTTCAATCGCCACTTCGTTACCGGTACCATTAAAGTTCGGTGCCGTGTATTTAATCGGCCAAGCTTCAATAACCTGCCAGGTCGCCACATCAGTACCTTCTTCATTGATAGCAATGATTGTTACCGTTTTGCGCTGGATTTTACCCTGAAGCGACTCGGACATCCAGTTGTACATATCCATGGAGTCGGTAACGCCCCACTTCAATGTGATGTTGCCGTACTTGGACAAGCCCGGAAGCTTGCGGGCCGTCGTGATTTCATTGCCTTCCCGGTATTCAATGACGGAGATCGAAGCATCGAAGCCCGACACTTCGCTAAAGCCTGCCTGCTGAATACCTTCCACTTCAATACGGAATCTAAAATTGCGGTATGGATCCTTACGTTCGACTGCCATACTAAGCCCCTTTCCCACTCGTTAAAATAATTGCCGGTCTCTTCCATACAAGCCGCCGTTAAGGCTGAAAAAGACTATTCTTCTCTTGTTTTCTGCGTAATCCGGAAAATAACGAACTCAGCCGGCTTCACCGGCGCTACGCCGATCACGCAAATCAGCCTTCCGTTATCGATATCATCCTGCGTCATCGTACTGCGTCCGATATTGATGTAGAACGCTTCGTTCGCACTTGTGCCGAGGAGCGCTCCGTCTCTCCATACACGCGTCAGGAACGCATCAATGGTACGCTGTACGCGAGCCCACAGCTGCTCGTCGTTCGGCTCGAATACAACCCAGTTGGTGCCGTTCTTGATGGACTCCTCCAGGAAAATAAACAAGCGTCTCACGTTGACATACTTCCAGAGTGTATTGGAGGAAGTCGTCCGTGCACCCCATACGCGAATGCCTTGTCCGGCAAAATAACGAATCAGGTTAACACCCTTCGGATTCAAAATATCCTGCTCGCCTTTGTTATACTGGCAATCTAGGCCTACCGCACCGCGCACGACTTCGTTCGCAGGCGCCTTTTGCACACCACGGCTGTTGTCCGAGCGTGCATAAATACCGGCAACGGAACCGGACGGCGGGATGAAAATATTGCGTTTATCCAACGGATCGAATACCTGAAGCCAAGGGTTGTACATCGCTGCATAGCTGCTGTCGAAAATATTGCGGTGCGTCATCACGTCCGCTACCTTTGTTTTGTCACGCGGAATATCCAGAATCGCAAACCGGCTGCCCAGGTTTTCGCAATGGGCCACCAGGGCCAGCTGCACATTCGGATCGGTTACACCCGGGATCGCCATGATGCTGACGACATCGTTGTCGATAAACGACTGGATCCCTGTTCTTTTGCCGGGACCGCGGTCTTGCCCCATATAGTCTGCAGCCGACAGATTCGCCAAAGAGCCGTCGCTGCCGCCGGACAGAGCGATCTGGAACTTGCCCGTTTCTTCTTTGGCACCGGAAATGACCTCGAACGGAGGTACCGATCCCAGGTCGCCGGATGTGACATCCTGTACCTTCACGATGTTGGAACGGGATACAATTTTGGAAATATGGTTAGCCGCCGAAACGTTCAGCGACACCTTCTCGTACGTCTCCGCTTCGTCCCCATAAAATACGTGCAGCGTGACTTCACAAGTCGTCAGCACTTTGACAGGCAAAAGGTTGTTGTCGATCACATCCTCTTCGCCTTCCAACGCCTCGGACAATTCAATAATGTTGTCTTGGGACGATACGATTTTGCTGTACTGCTTCACGCCGTCCGCTTCGAAAGCAACGACGTCGCCTACGTTAAAGCCGGCGTTATTTTTCACGCGATACTGCCTGTCTCCCACAATCTCATAGATTTGGGTTTTGGCTTTGCTCGAAGGTACGACCGTCAAGCGAATTTGGTTGCCCCACGTGCCCGGGTTTTTCGCTTCAATCGCCAGAACGGACGACTCGACATTGCCTTCCGCCTGATTCGCAGCCGGCTTCGCATCCGTCGGGGCTACACGCATAATGTAGCAGCGGGAGCCGCCATTCAGGAAGAAATGCTCCACCCCATAGGCCAAGAAACGGTATTCGCCAAAAGCGTTCTCCGACAAATATCCGCCGTACAGACGATTGAAATCGGCTACACTCGTTACAAGCTGGGGAACCCCCTCAATCTCACCTCTTTGCGCCAAACCGATAAATCCGGCGGTGCTGGTGCTCGCACCCTCCAGCGGTTGTGCACCGCTATCAAACTCTTCCACATACACTCCAGGCGATAAATACTCAGCCATTGTTTCCCGGTTCGTTATGCTGGGCCGCTCTGTACAGAGCGAATGACGCCCACATCCTTAATCCGGTTCTCTCCTTTCTGCTTGGGGGTTTTGTAGGTGTAGCCTTGAACTTAAGAAGGACCTGATGTTTATGTATACAAGAAGTTGCTGCCATGATGTCATATGATGATACTGCCGGAAAGGACGGTCTTGCCTTCCTCCAGCACCACCTCCTTCAATACGGAGTCTGTCTGCAGCGCATCAGCCCTGCGCAATCGAAGCTGGGCTGTAAACTGCTTCAAGCCTATGCCGGAAAAAGCAATAACCGCCTCTCCCCGAGCTGTCGTACGGGTCTGTACTACCGGTAGCAAATAAGCCCCTCTGGTATATGTATGCTGTAAAGGATGGGCAAGCTGAACCCTGCGGCCGTGTTCGGTAACCCCCGCAATTTGCACTTGTTCCTCGAATGCTTTAGCGGAACGGCTGCGGACCCAATAGCGGTCGGTTACCCGAATCGAGCCGCTTATCGCTCCAAGCACAAGCTCCGTCGAGCCTGCTTCCTGCTGGTCCTGTGCAATACGTGCCCTGACGGCATCCTCTTGCGTAACGGTCGCCTCAACCCATGCATCCGGGACGGGACGTCGCTGCCCATCTTGAGCAGACACCCTGAGCAGTGTAGCTCCCCCGCGAAAAGGATACGACGGCAGCGGCAAAAGACCGACATGCTCAATCGTGCTGGAGGAATGAACCTCAATGTCCCTTGTCTCCGGGAAATAATGCTCGGATGCAATATGAAGACGGTACGACCCTTCCTGCAGATTCCCGAACACAAAAAAACCATCCGCTTTGGCTATCGGCTTGGCGGGAACCCCCTCCAGCCAGACAGTGATTCCGCTGAAGTAAGCTGTATCTCCGGAGAAAGCGGAATGCAGACTTACAACCAGCGACACGCGGGATTTCAACTGCGCTACTCGAATGAATGTCACTTCGAGTCCTCCTAACCCTGAATGCGAAAATCACGTTCCAATACTCTCTTGGTGGTCTTAATCCGAGTGGAATCGATAGAGACGGGCCCTACTGTATAGCTGAGTGTAAGTCTGTATGGGGTATCTGCGAAATTCCACATTTGCAGCATACTGGTGCCGGGTGCATTGTCCAATACAATCCGTACCTCCTCATCCCTCTCAGCTAGGGTGCCTACGGTCATAGAGCCTCGAAGAATGGAATGGTCGTACAGTACCTGCATCGCACGTCCCAGAATCCGGTGCTCGTCAAGAGCCCTCGATTGAAGCTCCGCCGGCGACTGGACCGTCAGCAGGTAGCCGAGTTCGACCGCCATCGGCGGGTACTGAAGCTCGCCTACGCCCCGGGATACCATCTGGTTACGCCGGTTGTCTCCGCTTTCGCGGATACTGTACAGAAACAGCGAAAGGTACAGGTCCCCTTTGTCAACGGGGGAAGCCAGGCCTATCAGCTCCGGCTGCGGAATCGGGTCCGGTGTCATTTGATCGCGGAGCAGTTTGACGAGTGAAGCGCTGACATCCGCAATGACCGTATAATCGCCCATAGGTCCCTCCTGCCATGAATAGGGCTTCTCACCCTTTTTGTCGGAATTTGCCTCTTTATCTATTATAAATCCTATAAGTTCACATGACTATAAGATTATTTCAATAAAGCTGACATGGGGCGAAGCCATTTTCTATCAAATGGCGGCACGAAAAGCCCTTGCTGCCGATTTCTTTACTTAAATTTTAGAAATCGTCCAAGTCCTTGCTTGCAATGATCTTCCCTGACTTCTGCAGCTCATGCTTGACGGACTGGAGGATGTGGCGCATACCGATCCGCTCATGGCGTGATGCCGCCAAAAAGGCGGCCGTGAGCGCTACGTTTTTGATATTGCCTCCGGCGATCTCGTACTTCCGACCCAAATATTTAAAATCGACATCGTCCGCAAGCGGAGCTTCCGGAGGAAACTGGGACCGCCATAGACTTTCACGATAAACCGCATCCGGAAAAGGATATTTGATAATATAGTTAATCCGGCGAAGAAACGCCTCATCCATGTTTTGCAGCAGATTTGTCGCGAGGATAGAGATTCCTTGGTACTCCTCCATTTTTTGCAGCAAATAGGCGGTTTCAATGTTTGCATACTTATCGTGCGAATCCTTGACTTCGGACCTTTTTCCGAATAAGGCATCCGTCTCATCGAAGAACAATACCGCCTGGCTCGACTCCGCCTCATCGAAAATCTCGTGCAGGTTTTTTTCCGTTTCCCCGATGTACTTGCTGATCACCTGCGACAGATCGATCTTATACAGCTCCAGCTCGAGCTCCTTGGCTACGACCTGGGCGGACATCGTCTTCCCTGTACCCGGCGGCCCTGCAAAAAGCATGCTGAGCCCCTTGCCATAGGCCAGCTTCCGGTCGAAGCCCCACGTCCCGTACACCAGCGTCCTGTACTTCACCTGATTGCAGGCGCTGCGCAGCTGCTCCTTTTGCTCGTCCGGCAGCACCACGTCATCCCAGCCATAACGCGGTACGATCCGGGTCGCTTTACGCTCCAGCTTATGCTGTACCTGGCTGTAGCATGCCTCAATCAGCGCGCCACGGCTTATCGCCCGGGGAGATCCGGCAGCTCCGCCTTCCTCGCCGAGATTCGTCGCATCGTTCCAAGAAGACCGCTCTACTGCCAGCTGCAGGGAGCGACGGATCTGCCCCGGGGTAAAGCGAAACTTTCCGCCCATGGACGTCCAGTCCGCATCGGATGTCACCCGCATCTCCGCTGCAAAATCTCGCCACAGCGCTTCCCGCTGCCGATCATCCGGTACGGACAGCTCCGTATCGAGCCATATCCGGCTCGGCGATGCTCCCTGGAGCCGCAGGCTTCGATCCCCGATCAGGAACAACCAGCCGGGATATTGCTCTATGATTTGAAAAAATGCAGCGGCTCGCTGTTTCGCAGCAGCTCCTGTATCCGCGTCCTCCGGGTACAGCACCTCTACCCGGCAAAAGCCAAGCGCCGCTTGGTGAAGCAGCGCTTCCCGAACCAGCTCCTGCAGCCGTCGCGCAAAATCGGCATCCGATGATACGGATGCCATGAGCTGCGACAGGTCGGCCAGCAGCAGTGGCTTCCCCAGCGTCTTGCAGGCGTGCTTGGCCTGCAGCTTTTTGCCTGCGCCCGGTTTACCCCACAGGTAAAAGCCCGGTCGAGTTGACACATCCCCTTGCCAGCGTTCGCTCCGCTGCCCCTGCTCTTGCAGCCCCGGCAGCGGCTCTTTCCCTTTATCGTGCCCCTGGGGCAGCTTGCTCCCGCGGTCTGCCTCTTTCTCTTGCATTCTCCCTTGCTCTTGTACTTGGTCCTGCTTCTGCGCACTCCATGGCTCTGCCTCTTGCGCATATCCCTGCTTCAGCCCCGCTGACTGCCGGAGATACGCTTGCAGCCGATCCTGTACCTCTTGGTGCACCCTGAGCGTCGGCAGCGTCTCATCGGGATAGTGCATGCTTGCCACAGGCTTAAGCCCCTCGTCGAAAGCACCGGAATCCAGCAGAAACATCGCCATTCGGCGATCCAATGCGACCGGCCGGGACAGCATGGAACGGCCGGCCGGTTCGGACTCCTCTCGCGGAAAGAAATACCGGGACAGCTTGCCGGTCGGAGCAAAGGCCATCCTGGCCGATCTGTGCTCCTCCGGGGTACGGCACACCAGTTGGAGCACGAGGCTGATATTCGGAAGCTTGGCCGTCAAATCATCCTGAAGAAAGCCAAAAATCCGTTCATATTTGCGGTCAAGCTCCACGGCCGCTGCCACCATAACGATCCGCTGCTCCACCCTGCTTAGCCCGAAAACAGAAGCCAAATAGGGCAGCGGCAGAAACACATTGTCCATCTTGCTGGCTGCTAGCCGCTGTTCCAGCTCCGTCTCCACCGCCTCCAGCTCCTGCCGGATCGCCTCCAGCCGATTGCGGCTTGGCTCCGCCGGCTCCAACCCGCCGGCCAGACGCAGAAATTCATCCTCCGAGACGAACATGCCCCGGTATGCATCCGTCTGCGGATCCGGCGTTAACTCTTGGCGGCGCAAATAAAGGCGCTGGAGCTGCAGGTCGATCCTGGCCAGCTCATCGGCGTAATGCTCCCACACATGCGAATAAGGGCGGCTGCGCTTCTTCTCCCCCGACACCGCAGGGGTTTTCTGTGGTTTATCCCCCATGCTTCTCAACTTCCTCCCGTTGCAAGGTTTTGATTCTATATTTTTGAAAATCATAAAGGTGTTGTTAAATTTTCTATCCTAATATTCGACAAATCCACCGCATATCCTTGGTTTTCCATCCATTACTTGCTGTAAGCCGTGTATTCACAGGAATGGGTTCCATCATTTTACTTTTGTATGATAGTATGAAGGGACAATCTATCGTATTTGTACAGGTGAGAGGAGTCTGTTTATGAGGGGTTATGAGAAGCAGTCCACCGGCCTTAAGCCTTATTCGACTGCAACGAATCCATCCAAGGTTGAAGAACCGTTAGCTCATTCATCCGTTCCGAATTTGATTGACCCCATGGGCCGCATAAGTTCCAGTTCACCCTTGCCCGTCCACATGCCAACAATGCTCCAACTTCAGCGTTCAATAGGAAATCAAGCCGTTCAGCAGCTGCTTCAACCCGAATCCAGGGTCAACCAAGAGCGGGTGCAGCCTCTCCGTGACATTCACACATCCGGATTTCTGACAAGTGAGACCCCCATTCAGCGTCAGCTGTGGAAAGCGGAGCTTAGAGGCAGGGGCAGCAATAGAAAAATAATGCTTAAGGCCCACGGCCGATGGTTAGATCAAGATACCGTAAAGCCTGAAGGGTATCTAACCGTTGAAGAAGCACTTGAATCGTCTGCCTTCCAGCCGGATCGGACACTTCAAGCGGGGGAAATATTTGACGACGAAACCGGCGAAATTACAACCGTAGCGGAGCAGGAGACAACAAGACAAGTCGGCCGAGCCAAAACTGCCAAGAAAAAACGGGAGGAGGCCAAGCGTAAAAAGGATATCAGCACCGGCGAAGGCTTCCGCAGCAAACGGCTGCAGAAAAACGCGAGGAAGGAATATGACAAGAAGCGCGCGCTGGAGGAAGCTCAGGAGGATACCGGATTGTACCACATCGGGGGCGACACCGATACGGAGCAGTTCGAGGACGAAGGGCTGCATCAGGCTACCATTGACCGGATCGAGAATTTGCACGTCACTCAAACCGATCTGATGCAGGATTCACAGGGTAAAGAAGAGCTGGCGTGGTTTAAACTGAATGAGACCTACCGGGAAGATATTCAGAAAGCTTATGAAGCGGCTTTAAAGAATACCGATCAGATTTACCATTCCGCAGAGGATCGTCCCGTTTATACGGCATCGCGCCTTGAAGGGTCTAATCCGCAAAAGCGCCCTGCACTCAAGGAGGATACAGTACATACCGGAATTAGCGGGCCTATTGATGACTTGAGCCATTCGATTCCATGGGCCCAAGTCCCTTCCCATTTGCGGCACGCGGACGAGGGAGGAGTGAACCACCCCAAAAACATTCCTTACGAGAACTATGTCACCAACCAAGTCGTCAACACGGCCATAGAGAGAGTCGCGCAAACATATCTCGACGAGAAAAAAGATGTCGTCAAAGTCGTCTGCCGCTTGTGGAAGGATGATCATGTCGATAGAACGATTCATGTTTATTACATCGAAGGCTACTCGTACCCGTTAGTATTCGCGACACGCAACCTGGGAAATAAAAAACCGAAACGGTATAAGCGGGGCTTCGATAACGAGTTCGAATCTAAATAAACACAAAGACCAGCCCGCAGAGGACTGGTCTTTATTTTTTGCAATATTAGGCGTTAACCAAGATGGACAACGTTGTTTGTTGGTCGAAGAAATGCGCTTTGTTCATATCCAAAGCCAATTTCACGTTCGTACCTTCTTTGAATCCAGCGCGGCCGTCAACACGAGCAACCATGCTGTTTTTGCCGATACCGTTCAGGTACAAGAACATTTCGTGACCCAAGTTCTCGGAAACCTCGATATGTGCGTTAACTACAGTGTTAGGGGAAGCTTCCAGGAATACTGGCTCTTCATGGAAATCTTCAGGACGAATGCCCAAAACAACTTCTTTGCCAACATATCCGCCAGCGCGAAGAGCTTTCGCTTTGCCTTCTGGAATTTCAACATTAACATTGTCTGTTTTGAAGTACAGGCTGCCACCTTGCTCTGCCAAAGAACCTGTAACAAAGTTCATGGAAGGGGAACCGATAAAGCCTGCAACGAACATGTTTGTTGGGAAGTTGTAGATTTCTTCTGGTGTAGCGGCTTGTTGAATAATCCCTTTATCCATAACAACGATACGATCGCCCATTGTCATCGCTTCTGTTTGGTCATGCGTTACGTAGATGATTGTAGTTTCCAGACGTTTGTGCAGTTTGCTGATCTCAGCACGCATCTGTACGCGTAATTTAGCATCCAAGTTGGACAACGGCTCATCCATCAAGAAAACTTGAGGCTCACGAACGATCGCACGGCCCAAGGCAACACGTTGACGCTGACCACCGGAAAGAGCTTTTGGCTTACGATCCAGCAAGTGAGTGATGTCCAAAATTTTCGCAGCTTCGCGAACGCGAGCGTCGATGTCGGCTTTTTTGAACTTACGAAGCTTCAAACCGAAAGCCATGTTTTGATAAACGTTCATGTGTGGATACAAAGCGTAGGATTGGAAAACCATCGCGATATCGCGGTCTTTCGGTGCTACGTCGTTCACCAGGCGATCGCCGATGTAAAGTTCACCTTCAGTGATTTCTTCCAACCCTGCAATCATACGGAGAGTAGTGGACTTCCCGCAACCGGACGCGCCTACAAGAACCAAAAACTCTTTATCTTTGATTTCAAGATGAAAATCTTTCACCGTTGCTTCTTCAGCACCTGCATATCTTTTAACAACATGGTTTAAACGTACACCTGCCATGGTTCAATTCCCCCTACGAGTTAGTATCGGTTATGTATTTATCTTACCTTACCGACTCCATTGTGACTATGCACAATCTTCACAAAAAAATCACTTTCTTTTCGTTACTTTGTACAATAGCAAAGCAATCTTAACCAATACCGCATCATTGAACGTCCGAACATCAAGCGCCGTCTCCTGTTTGAACTTGTCCAACCGATACAACAGCGTGTTCCGGTGAATGTACAGCTTCTTCGCGGTTTCGCTTACATTGCAGTCCAGCTGGAAAAAATGCTCGAGCGTCGTCATGGTCTCGGCGTCCAGCGCAACATCCAGCCGTTTGAGCACACGCTCCAGGAAGCTTGTCTTCTCTGCCTCCGGAATCAGGTTGATCAGCTTCTCCAGCTGCAGCATCCACGGCAAATGCACATTGCTGCCGATATGATAGGTGCGGCCGAGCATCATCGTTTCCCTCAGCTGCATGACGGTAGCATATAACGACTTGGCCGGCATCGTTGGGTAATGAATAGCCAAATGGCTTTCACCTACCCATTCGCTCTCCAGCATTTCATGCAAGCCGTAGCCGATGGCGGCCAGAGTGTCCTCCAGACTTTCTTCATCTCCATAATCGCGGTCATCCGTCGAGTCAATGGACAGCATTTTTTCCGAGCCAAGCAGCAGCCATTCCTTGTCCATCAATGGAATCAGGATCACTTCCGCATCGAAAAATGATTCCAGCAGCTTCTTCAGCTCCTGATAGCTGACGCGCCGCGACGGCGAATAATCCCCATACAGCAGCAGCGGAATTTTCGTAGCATACAGCGACAGCTGGGATACGAGTGAATCCGGCATCTCCGCGTGGGTTAAGCCCAGCTCCTGCTGCTGCTTGAACCAGTCGCGCACCATCGCGGCTTTGCGCTCTTCCTCGCTGATGGCGGCGGCAGCCGGCTTTTTCTCCTGGAAGCGCCGGGCCTCCAGCATCATTTCCACTAGCTGCCGCTCCGCCTCGGTCATTTCGCTTCGCTCTACCGTCATTACCAGAGCGTCTTGCCCCTCCTTATGAGCTAAAAACACCCATTGCTCGTCCTTGCAAAAGCTTTTGGGCGGCGTACCTTTATCCTTAGCCGCTTTATCCGCATCGCGAAGCCACTGCTCCCACGTCCATTTCAACAACTTTACAGGTCCTTTAAAGATTTGCTCCAGCTGCTGTCTAAGCGGTTCCCAATCCATACCCGAGCTCCCATCGTCATATAATTATATATCTATGTGGATGTGAAGAAATAATAGTTACATGAGACACCTGTGCGGGCGCCTTATTTCATCATAGCAAAAAATACCTAGCCATACTACTTGATTACGAGAATGTCCACTTTCCGCCCGGTGCATTGCCCTCATTCTTTGTCGTTGCTCAGGCATATTTTCGTAGCGTTAGGAAATAATTGAACTGATCTGCATTTTAAAAATCCACTGAAGGAGGAGGGCTGGACTATATACCCTCTACCCTATGGCCGGGGAACCGTTTCATTCCGACTCCCACCCTCCCAGCCATGCAATCTGATTACATACCGAATGGAACCAAACAAATCGGAAGACGCTTCAACCGAGCCCTTTGACGTCATCCGGCAAGCATTGGACCGGCCTGTAGGCACCCCGGCTCTTAAAGAGCTTGCTTTGAACAAACAATCTGCTGTCATTCTGATTAGCGACGGCACCCGGCTTTGCCCAAGCGAGCTGCTGCTGCCCCCGCTGCTTCAAGAGCTGAACCAAGGCGGGATTCCCGATCAGGCTATCGATATCGTCATTGCTTTGGGCTTGCACCGAATGCATACCCGAGAAGAAATGATTCGGCTTGTCGGGGAAGAAGTGTTCGCGCGTGTCCGGGTACATAATCATTCCTCAGATGCAGAGGACTGTATTCGACTGGGACTCACCTCTGCGGGAACACCTGTCGAGATCAATCGTACCGTTGTCGACGCGGATCTTCGAATTGTCACGGGCAACATTGAGCCACATGCGCTTGCCGGCATTTCAGGAGGCGTCAAGGCCCTTGTGCCCGGGACTGCATCCAAACGATGCATCGAGCATAACCACAGCCTTTCTCTCGATGACAATGCGGGGATCGGCTCCGCCGGGAACCGCGTCCATCGGGATATGGAAGAAGCGCTTCAGTTCATTTCCGTTGATTTTCTGCTAAATGTCATTGTCAATCATAAGCGTGAAATTTTAGAGGCCGTGGCCGGGCATGTAATTGACTCTCATCGTACAGGGATACAGCGGGCTGCTGAGCGGTTCATGGTTCCAGTCGATCCAGCATACGACATTACCATCGTTTCACCCGGGGGCCATCCGAAGGATATGCACATGTACCAGGCTGTCAAAGCATTGCGCAATGCCTCGGCCATAACCAAGAGCGGGGGAACAATCCTCATGGCTGCCGAGTGCAAGGAAATGTACGGCAACGGCCTGTTTCAATTTTGGGTAGAAACGATGAAAGACCGTAAAAGGACCGCGGCCAAGCTGGATAGGGAGTTTGTTCTTGGGCCCCACAAGATCGCTCATTTGGAAGAAGTATTCCGCCGTCAGAAGGTTTATCTGCTCTCCGAAATACCGGAGCCTGTAGTGAGACTGCTCGGCTTTGAGCCCATGGCTGATCTGAATTCGACCTTGGATCAAGTTTTATCACAAGCTCACGGCACGCAATCCATGGCTTGCATGCCATTTGGTTCCTTAACGTTTCCGTTGCTGCCATGAACGGGTTAAATTTAACCATTTTTCTAGTAGGAGGCAACAAACCATGCATTGGACAGGCTGGACATTGGAAAGGGTCCTTATTTTGTTCGTAGGCGTAGCCTTTTTAGCTGTTGGAGCCCAAGTTACGCTATCGCATTACCGGCAAAATTTCCATCATCGGGCCATGTGGTACCCCGTTGTTTCCGCACCCGTCTTCGCAGTTACAGCCGCTGCCCTGGCTAGCGTTCGCGCAGAATGGCTGCTGCAGCTGTTTCACTTGTTCATGTGGGCAGGTACGTTTATCGGCGCTGTCGGCTTTTATTTTCACTTTCATGGAGTAGGCATCCGTGTGGGAGGCTGGACGATGCGAAACTTTCTCGTTGGACCTCCCGTTATTTTGCCTGTTCTTTTTATCGCGATTAGTGCTTTAGGGTTAATAGCCGTGTATTGGAGGTAGGTTTCGTGAGCAAAGAAAGCCATTACCCTACGTATGACGTTATGAATGCGCAGCATGCATGGGATGATCATACACGAAAAATCGTCAATGAGCGGCTGCATACCGGCGGGGATTATTCGTATCTAACTGTGCTCGAGGCCGAAATGCTTCGCTCCTGGTGCAGTCTGTTGGTCGATGACGACCGCGCCGAGATCATTCAGTTCATCATTGAACACCTCGACCGGCAGCTTGCCTCCGGACTCGAAAGCCAAAGAAAACCCGGCTTGCCTCCGGCTCCAGCCTTGGTTCGCTTAGGACTGGATGCTCTTGGAGGCTCATGCCAACGGCTGTATACAGATCATTTCTTCCATCTCGAACGGGAACGGCAATTGCAAATCATGCAAGCGATCAGCACCGGGGATGGATTACCCTATGAGGCGTGGAAGCATGTACCTCAGCAGCCCTTTTTTCAAAAACTGCTGACCTTAACCCTCGAAGCTTACTACTCTCATCCTAGGACCTGGTCTGAAATCGGTTACGGAGGACCTGCTTATCCGAGAGGGTACGTACGGATGCATCCTGGACAGCTGGACCCTTGGGAGGCGAAGCCAAAATATGAAGAAGCGTAAATACGAGGGAGAGACCGTTGACGTTGTCATCGTAGGGGCCGGAGCGGCAGGCGGGGTCCTGGCCAAGGAGCTCAGTACGGCAGGCATGCGTGTCGTCGTGCTCGATGCCGGTCCCTTGCTCGATCCGCAAAAGGATTTCGCCAGCGACGAAGTATCGATGCAGCGGCTGGGCTGGCAGGACACCCGGTTCGTGGACGGAGCCGACCCGCTGGACATGGGTCACAACAACTCGGGACGCGGTGTCGGTGGCGGTACCGTCCATTTTACAGGCGTATTCCTTCGCTTTCACGAAACCGATTTCCGGGCCCGTTCCATTGACGGAGTCGCGGACGATTGGCCGATTGGCTACAGCGATCTTGCTCCTTACTATGATAAGGTGGAAAAAGAAATTGCCGTATCCGGGCCCAAATATTTCCCTTGGGGAAGCTTTCATGGCCCCTATCCGTACCCTGAACGCGACCCCTTGAGCCCGAATGCCCATCTGTTTCAAAAAGGCTGCGAGGAGCTCGGCATTCAAACGGCTGTGACGCCGCTTGCGATTTTATCGGCTCCCTTCGATAATCGCCCCCCGTGTATAAACCGGGGATTTTGTAATCAGGGCTGTATGCCTAATGCTAAATTCAGCACGCTGATTGTCCATATTCCGAAGGCTGTCCAAGCAGGAGCAGAGCTGCTTCCGGATTGCATGGTGACACAGATTATGATGGGCCCGGATGGTAAAGCGAGCGGTGTCACCTTTGTCCACGACGGGCAAACCTATGAGCAGCGGGCACGCATCGTTATCGTATCCGCTTATGTCGTAGAGACGCCCCGACTGCTGCTGAACTCTGCAAACACGCTCTTTCCCGAAGGGCTGGCCAACAGCAGCGGCTGGGTAGGCAAAGGCTTTATGACCCATAGCAGTCACGATGTATATGCCAAATTTCCGGAGGAAGTGCGGCTGTACAAAGGCACACCCGTACTAGCCACTACACAAGATTTTTACAGCACGGCGCCGGAGCGCAATTTTGTCCGAGGCTATACCCTGCATGCCCATGGAGCAAGGCCTGTCGGCTTTGCAACGGGTTTGTCCAAATCAGCAAAACAACCGCTTTGGGGCTCCTCCCTGCGGAACAAGATGCTGGATTACAACTACTACGGGCGCATTACCATGGTAGGCGAAGTGCTGCCGGATCCAAATAACCGGATTTCGCTGACGGACGAAATGGACGAATACGGGGTACCGAGAGCCAAGGTTACCTTCAGCTATGGGGCCAATGACCAGAAGGTCATTAGTCACGCCGTAGAGCAAATGAAGGCTATTCTTACCGCAGCCGGCGGCCAGCCGGATTTCGTTGTCCCCGACACAGCCCATCTCATGGGCGGCTGCCGGATGGGTGATGACCCGTCCGCTTCTGTGGTCAACTCCTACGGCCAAACGCACGATATTCCGAATCTGTTTATTTGTGATGCGAGCATCTTCGTCACGTCGGGCGCGGGCAATCCAACCAATACAGTAATGGCTCTAGCAATGCGTACTGCCGATTACATAAAGGAGAAAGCCGCTCGGATGGAACTATAGCCTGCATTCCTATACAATAGTCTTATACAAAGCTTGCACCATCGTGAATCTTCCGAAGGACAAGCTCAAGGAGGTCATACGAAACCATGGCTATTGTAGAATTGACTATTATCCCTATCGGCACCTCAACGCCCAGCCTGAGTCAATATGTCGCGGATATTCAGCAGGTGCTGGAGCAGTCTCCGGAGCCGATTCATTATCAGCTTACTGCGATGAGCACAATCATTGAGGGCGATCTAAAAGATCTGCTGACCATCGTACATCGGCTGCACGAGGTCCCCTTTGCGCATGGCGCACAGCGGGTCTCTACCTCAATCAAAATCGATGATCGGCGCGACATGAAAGGCTCCATCGAACAGAAGCTGAAATCCGTCGAAGCCAAAATGAGCCGATAATAGCTGCACAGCTCTTGAAGCAAAAAGACCTAACGTCTGGGATCGTTTCCCCTCGTTAGGTCATTGTTTTTGGATATATCTTTTCCAATAGGATCATTAGCAAAACGAAAAAGAGACCCCGAAAGGTCTCCTTTCTTTTCATGATGAGTCATGTAGGATTCGAACCTACGACACCCTGATTAAAAGTCAGGTGCTCTACCAACTGAGCTAATGACTCAAGTGACTGGTGGAGGCTGATGGATTCGAACCACCGAACTCGATGAGAGCAGATTTACAGTCTGCCGTGTTTAGCCACTTCACTAAGCCTCCATATATATCTTGGCTTATTTCTAATGCTTCTATGCAGCTAAGCCAAAATCAATGGTGGCTCGGGACGGAATCGAACCGCCGACACGAGGATTTTCAGTCCTCTGCTCTACCGACTGAGCTACCGAGCCATATTGTGCTTGTCCCTGTATTTGTAATGGCGGAGCCGACGGGATTCGAACCCGCGGTCTCCTGCGTGACAGGCAGGCATGTTAGGCCTCTACACCACGGCTCCGCATTAAACAAACATGGTGCCGTCGAGAGGACTTGAACCCCCAACCTACTGATTACAAGTCAGTTGCTCTACCAATTGAGCTACAACGGCATATTATAAAAAATATTATGGTGGAGGCTGACGGGATCGAACCGCCGACCCTCTGCTTGTAAGGCAGATGCTCTCCCAGCTGAGCTAAGCCTCCATGCTTGAGTGAACACAAGTCGAATCATATCACATTGTGTCATACTTATGCAAGGAAAAATATTATAGCGGCAGAGGGGATCGAACCCCCGACCTTACGGGTATGAACCGTACGCTCTAGCCAGCTGAGCTACGCCGCCACATTATAATGTAGATAAACTACGGAGAGAGAGGGATTCGAACCCTCGCACCACTTACGCAGTCTAACCCCTTAGCAGAGGGTCCCCTTATAGCCACTTGGGTATCTCTCCATGGATTCAAGAACCATGTATATTGTTCCTTGAAAACTAGATACGAAA
>NZ_NMQW01000025.1 GCF_002234615.1 Paenibacillus rigui
GTATTAGTTTTGGGAGGAGTCCCGGAAAAAGGAGATGTGATTCTATTAAAGCCGGATACTGAAATGCCTAATGGTACTCCTATTGCGTAAAAATAAGGATCTACGGCGATGCTTTTGTAAGTCTCCAGTAATAGCTGGAGACTTATTGGTATATACAGCTCCGCCCTGGACAGCTCATTTTATCCCCTCAATCTTTCGCTTTTTAAATCATACCTGTCCCTCTAAAAAGAAATTTTCCTTCCCTCTTGCACATTACGTAACGTCATGTTTTATACTAAAGACACCGGTAAACAGCTAGCGTCAAAGAAAGGAGTGGGTTATGCAGCAGCATTGGAAAGTGGGGGACCTTGCCAAATGGACCGGACTTACCGTCCGCACCCTGCGCTTCTACGATCAGATCGGCTTATTCTCACCGTCAGCGCATACCGAGACCGGCCATCGGTTGTATAATGAAGCCGACATCAAACGGCTGCATCAAATCTTGTCTCTCAAAGATTTAGGCCTATCGCTTGAAGAAATTCAATCAGTGCTTAAAGGGCATAACTATACCCCGTCTGATCTCGTGAATATTCAGATTGAACGAGTCCGGGAAAATATAAAAACCCAACAGAAGCTTCTGGCTGAACTCGAACGCGTGGCAGAGCGAATGAACCGGCAGGATCCTCTTTCAACGGATGCATTTATTTCATTACTGGAATCGATGAAGCAAAGTCACGAAAAGTATATTATTGAACACCGGTTGAACTGGGAGCGCCGCTTTGATCTGCTTGGGGGTTTTCTAAACGATCAGTTGACATGAGCTATGGGGAGGATAAATTTATGAAACAGCGATTTACGACGCACGCTACATTCCAAATTGAGCGTACATACCTTGCAACTCCGGAACGTGTGTTTGCGGCATGGTCGGAGCCGAGCGCCAAGGCGCGTTGGTTCCAGCCTGCCGAGGTATTCGACTTTCGCGTCGGCGGACGAGAAATGAGCCAAGGAGGTCCCCCGGGCGGACCTGTCTATACATTCGAGGCTTATTACCAGGAAATCGTGCCCAATGAACGTCTGGTATACACCTATAGTCTGGACCAAGGAGAAAGCCGGATGTCTGTATCCATCTCAACCATTGAAATCATGCCGACCCGCGATGGTGTCAAACTGACATATACGGAGCAGGGGACGTTTTTCGACGGCCATGATACGCCCGAGCAGCGCGAGCAGGGAACGAAGGAAATGCTGGATCTTCTCGGAAAATCTCTTGGGGAAAGCAATGCAGATGCTTTCGAGCTCGTATCGCGCCGGAAGCTCAATGCTCCCCGGGATTTGGTATACAGGGCTTGGACAGAGCCGGAGCTGCTCGCCCAGTGGTGGGGACCTAACGGCTTCACGAATACGTTCCACGCGTTCGATTTGAGACCTGGAGGCGTCTGGGAATATACGATGCATAGTCCGGATGGAGCCGACTTTCCGAACCGCAGCGTGTTTCATGAAATCGGGCCCGAAGGGATTGTGCTGCGGCACGAATCCAGACCTCACTTTATTCTGACCTCAACCTTCGAGGAGGCGGACGGGGGGACGGAGATTACTTTCCGGCAGACTTTCGAAACAGAGGAAGAATACAGCAAGCTTAAACCCATTTGCGAAGAAGCGAATGAACAAAATTTGGACAGACTCGGCTCGCTCTTGAGAACGATAGTTCAATAAAAACAGTAAAAAGGATCCGCCGCGGCGGATCCTTTTTGGATAGAGGAAGTAGCAGTTTCTCCTCCTTCGTCTACCTTGTTCAACGCATGCCGGCTTGCAAGACGGCGATGCCGTTTATCCTCATTGTTGTTTGCTAGTTAAACATGTGCCGCCTTATGAGCTGTACCCGTTCCTGCTGTGCGGTTCGTGTCGTCATGTTTATGGGTGAACCGTGCGAATTGTTTGTGCAGGTACGGCATCAGGTAGTAGTCCAAACCGAATCGGCCGGTGTTTGCGCCTGCCATGAACAGGATCCCACCGATAAGAACGAACCAAGGATTCGTGCTTACGGTACCTGCGAACATGAACATGAAGTTCATGAGAAGACCGAAGAAGGCTGCTGCGGTAGTCAACACACCAAGAATTAAACCAAGACCAACCAAGAATTCGCCGAGTGGAATCATGAAGTTAATTATTTTAACATTCGGCAGAGCAAAGTGTTGTATGAATGCGGTGAAGGTCGGATAAACAAGCTCATTGGTTGCTTTGTCGATGATCGGCTTCGTGACTGCGTTATTTAGGAAGCCTTCTGCAGTGAATCCGCCGGTTAGCTTTTGCCATCCGTGAGTAAGCCATTCATATCCGAAATACAATCTGACGAAAAGCAGGATGCCTGCTGCATATTTATTTTCTCTGAGCCATGTTCCTAACATGATAATCATCTCCTGAAATTATATTGGTGAAAACTTTCACATAGTGTGTTAAAAAATTACGGTTTATTTGGTTCAGCTAAGAGCGGGATCGTTTTTGTGTTTTCATAGGATATCTTCCTTTCGTCTTACAATGTTTGCTTCCTTTCTACACCCTTAATGTACCATGTACGAAAGCATTGGTATGTGATTAAAATCACAAGGTGTAAAAATATTGTTGGCCAGGGGTTATTTTTTAAACCAGTTTTAAACTGGGTTGATTATATTTTAACAGCATTTCTATGTAGAAATATCTATAAAAGCTTCTATCTACGAATCTGGGAGAGTGTGAAATGATGAAAAGAGGGAAATTATTCATTGCAATTGTTTTACTGATCATTTGTATGGGAGGTGTAAGGTCGGGGGTAACTGCGGCGCCTGTGGAGAGAAGCTCTCATGTTTTGCTGCAAATTCCGAACATTCAGGGGGAATCTACCGTGGCCGGTTATACCAGCTGGATTGAATTGTCGGAAGCGGAGTTTTCCAGCCAAATACCTTTGGTTATTCAGGGTGGATCCAGAGCAGCGGTAAGCTTCCCAAAGGAAGACGATATTTCGATCACCAGACAGGTGGACACCGCCAGCGGTGCGATTTTTAGAAAACATCTGATGTCCATAAATGCTGGAAGCTCCTCGAATCCATATCAAGATTGGGTCATCGTATTTCTGAATGATAGTGGAGTCCCTTATCTGAAATATACCTTAAAGGAGCCTATCATCAATAGTTACAAAATAAACAATAAGGCGCGCTTCGCCCCTGAGGAAACCTTCTCCATTAATTATACAGGGATTACTGCTACAACATGGGACAGTCGCGGTATACCGTCATCCATCAGTTATGATATAGCTGCCCAAAAGATTTATTAAGCAGGAATCTCGATGATAAAGAAGATAACCCATATCGCCATTCTCTTTCTTTGTATTTTGATTCTTATGCCTTTAATCACAAAAGTCAATGCCTCCGCAAGCGATTGGGGAGCGCCGGGAAACCAGCCGGGCGATTTCTATCATCCTATGGGACTGGATGTCGATGTTCAGAGTAACGTCTATGTGGCGGATACGCAAAATCACCGCATTCAAATATTTGATGCCAATGGAAGCTTACAGAGCACATGGGGAACAGAAGGGATCGGTGCAGGGGAGCTTTCTTCACCGGCAGATCTTGCGCTTAGTGTAACCGGGTATGTCTATATAGCAGATACGGGTAACGATCGCATTCAGGTGTTTCATGCCGACGGTACCTTTGTTGAAAGCTTGGGGGGGAACGGCTCGGGCGAGGGGGAGTTTTTACATCCGTCTTCCATTGCTGTAGATGATTCGACAGGGAAGCTGTATGTTGCCGATTCCGGGAATGATCGGATTCAAATTCTCGGTGCCGGTGGTTTTGAACGCAGCTGGGGGAGCCGTGGCTTCGGGCCTGGAGAACTCCTGAATCCGAGCGGTATAGCTTTAGCTCCGGATGGTACGGTGTATGTGGCGGATACCGGCAATCATCGTGTGCAGCAATTTACAGCTGATGGTGTATTCCTCCGAAGCTGGGGACGTGCGGGAATGGGAACGGTGGAATTCGCATCCCCTGCCGGTATTGCAGCGGATCCTTACGGTCACGTCTATGTTGCCGACACCGGCAATCACCGTGTGCAGCAGTTCAGTGCCCAAGGGGATTTCCTTCAATCCTGGGGCGAGGCAGGGGCCGATAAATCGTTCGGCGCCCCTTCAGGCGTGGCAGCAGTATCGGACGGGCTAGTGTATGTGACGGATACGAGCCTGCACCGGATTCAAACACTACGCATCGATTACCCTCCTGAAGCTAGCGGGGTGAGGGTAAGCGGTTCCCCGACAGTCGGACAAGCCGTGTATGGCGAATATCAGTTCAATGATCAGGATGGGGATTTGGAAGGCCGCTCCGCTTATCGTTGGTACCGGTCAACGGATGCTGCAGGCAGTGGCGCCGCAGCGATTGCAGGAGCTATGGGGACAACGTACACTTTGCAGCCGGAAGACGAAGGGTTGTATATTGCCTTTGAGGTCACACCGGTGTCTGATCGCGGGGCCATGCAGGGGAAGGCAGCAAGAAGCTCTTTCATCATTGGTCCGGTAACTCAAGCCGCTAACCAGTCTCCGATTCGAGGCTATGAGCTTGCGGACCAGACCATGATGGCGAATGACCCAACGCTTTCTATAGATGTGCATGATTGGTTTACCGACCCGGATAGCGATACGTTAACTTGGTCGGTTCAGGTCGATTCTCCTGAAGTGGCGGATGTTGGTTTGGATGGAACGACATTGTGGTTAAAACCGAAGACCGGAGGAAGCGCGGTCGTAACGGTTACGGTATCAGACGGAAAAGGCGGTACAGCGGATGACCGCTTTATCGTTACAGTTATTCCGGCACCGTCAATCAACAACCCTCCGCAGGATCTTCATTTGTCGCCAACCCCGTTGCTGGAAGGGGCCGGCATCGGCACGATGGCGGGAAGGCTGCTGGCGTTTGATCCCGAGGGGGACACCTTGTCGTACTTGCTGATAGCAGGCAATGGCGATGACGATAACGGAACCTTCCGGATCGAGGAGGGAAACAAGCTTGTAACAGCGGAGGCCCTCACGAAGAAAAGCTATTCGATTCGGGTTGGCGTTAGCGACGGCAGGGCATCCGTGGAGCAAGTGTTCACGATCACGGTAACCCATGTGGATCGTTCGGCTCCGGTCATTGAGCTTCTAGGCGGAGCAACAGTCACGCTGCAGGTTGGGGAAACATTTGTGGACCCTGGCGTCATGGCGACAGATGATTCCGATGGGAATCTGACATCCCAAGTCGTTGTCGGTGGCGATCGTGTCGACACAAGTAAGGCAGGGACGTACTTGGTAACCTATAACGTAATCGACACAGCCGGAAATGCAGCGAGAGAAGTCACAAGAACGGTCATTGTAGAGGCTGCAGATACGCTGGCAGGACCACACAATTTGACCGCCGCCGATGGGAACCGTCAGGCTGCTCTGAACTGGGATACGGTAACGGGGGCGACTTATTACAATATTTATATGGCCAACACTCCTGGTCCATTTGTCCAAGGTGCTGTTGGGACCGCAACGGGCAACACATATACCGTTCCTCATCTGACGAACGGAACGACCTATTACTTCGTCGTTAAAGCAGGGTATCCGGGAGGCCTCAGTGAGGCATCGAATACAGTAAGCGTAACTCCCGCAACAGTTCCCGCGGCACCGGCGAATGTGACGGCCGTTTCGGGAGACGGGCAAGCCACCATCTCCTTTACGGCACCCGCGGACAACGGCGGCAGCGCGATTACAGGGTATGAGGTGACCGATGCTACGGGTGACGTAGCTTGGAGCGGAACGGAAAACCCAATGATAATTGATGGGTTGCGCAATGGTGTGAGCTATACATTTACCGTGAGAGCGCAGAATAGAATGGGAAGCAGCGCACCGTCGGCCTTCTCCAACACCGTCATTCCCAGCTCCCAGTCAAGTGGCGACAAAATAACATTGCAAAGTTTAATGCTCGCCAATGGAACCTTGTTACCAGCCTTCCAATCCTCTATCACGGATTATAAGGTAACGGTGGCTAACCTTGTTTATGCAACGACGATCACAGCTTCAGTGTATGACCCCAATTCGAAGCTGACAATCAACGGTCAGGCTGTAATGAGCGGGGCGGGATATCCGATAAACCTGAGCGTGGGGGATAATGAAATCGTTCTGGAGGTAACGGCCCCGGATGGAGTCACGAAAGGGATATACACGGTCGATGTTAAGCGTCTGCCTAGTGCAAACAGCATGCTGGCTGCTCTAAATGTATCTGAGGGTGATCTTAGCCCGGGCTTCTCAAGCGGCACCTTGCATTACGCAGTTACCGTCCCGAACGGGGTGAGCCGTACAACTGTAACGTCCCTGGTTTATGATCCGGCAGCAACCCTATGGATGAATGGGATCAAGCTGGAGAGCGGGAAGGCTTCGGCACCGATCGAGCTTCAAGCAGGTACAAGCACGGTTACGGTTACGGTCGTTGCCCAAGACGGCGTGACAAAAACGAACTATACGATTACCGTGACTCGATTGGCACATCACCCCAAAACGGGTACTGCTGGGCCATTGCCATCGCAGACAACGGGGGAAACCGGGCCGGGCGGTACAGCACCCATCCAGACAAGCTCAACAAAAACGGTAACTTTTGACCCAAGTGATCCCGGATCCGTTATGAACATGAAAAAGACGCTTGAAGAGGCGTTCCAGGCAGCCCGGCTCCGTCCGGCGGCACAATTTAATGACGTTGCAAAGCATTGGGCAAACGAAAGCATTAAGCTATTTGCTAAGTTAGGCGTTCTCAACGGCTATAGCGATGGAAGCTTCAAGCCGGATGGGCTGATTACCCGCGGTGAGTTTTCAACCATAATTGTAAAAATCTTTGCGCTTAACAGGAGTACGGAGACCCCAGTGCAATTTACGGATATGACCAACCATTGGGCGAAAGACTCGATTGACATTTTGGCCTCGAATCAAATGATTCATGGCTATGAGGACGGATCCTTTAAACCGGACCGAGCGATGACCCGTGCGGAAATGGTTGCATTGATGACCCGCATCATCCATATGAATGCTGTTCGGGAGACGGGCAGCACGAATTTCACGGATATTAACAGCTCCTGGGCCAAAGAACAGATTCAAGCTGCAGCCCGAGCGGGAATTGTTGTTGGGGAAAGTCATCAAGAGTTTGCACCGGATAGAAACACGACCCGGGCCGAAGCCATTACAGTCATTCTCCGATCCTTGGAGATGAACTCAGAAATAGCGGCTTTACTCCAAAGCTTGCAGTAAGGCAGAAACAGTCCAAACTTTCCCGGTTTGGACTGTTTTGCGCTGCATCGTTTGATAACAATCATGGTGTGGGTTGACCGCCGTCATGCCATGCAACGCCATGCAACACCAGGACCGCACCCGCTGGAGCTTACGGAAGGTACGATCGACGATACAAACATGGGGGTACACACCTTGTTGCTGCGAGACAGCTGAATGCGTTAATGGTGGATACAGACCTATTTACATACTCAGCGAAACGCTGTATGCTGAAGTTACCATTTCACTATTTGAAAACCAATTTCATTAAATGAAACAATTGGAGGGGATAGCGATGGATATTAAAGAGCAGGTCAGGCTGCAGTTCGGAGCGAATGCGGCCCATTACGCAAACAGCCCTTTGCATGCGCAGGGCGATGACCTCAAGCTGCTGGCGGCCTGGGTGAAGCAGGAGCAGCCGGCCCATGCGCTTGATATTGCCACAGGGGGAGGCCATGCCTCGCTCGTATTGGCGGAGCATGCGGGTCAGCTGACGGCGCTTGATATGACGGCGGAGATGCTGAAGCAGACCGAAGCGCTCTTAAAGGCCCGGGGCTACGATAAGGTGCGCTACGTGCAGGGGGACGCGGAAGCGCTCGGCTTTGCTGCGGAGACGTTCGATCTGGTGGCGTGCCGGATCGCGGCCCATCATTTTCCGCACCCGGAGGCATTCATACAAGAATCGGCCCGCGTGCTGCAGCCCGGAGGCAGCTTCCTGCTGCTCGATAACGTCGCCCCCGAATCAGATCCACTGGACGCCCTATACAACGAGATCGAGAAGAAGCGGGACCCGAGCCATTACCGGGCATGGAAGAAAACGGAGTGGATTCGCAGGGTAGAGCTGGCGGGACTGCGGGTGGAGCAGCTCCTTCAATCCCGCAAAACGTTCGTATTTCAAGCCTGGTGCGAACGGATGAACGTGCCTGTCCTGATCCGGGATGAGCTGGAGGCTTATATATCGGGCTGGCCGCAGGAGCAGCAGGAGCAGCTTGGCGTAACAGTAGAGGACGGCCGTCTGATCAGCTTTCAGGGCGACTATATGCTGCTTAAAGCGCGTAAGGCTTAGAGGTTATCACATAGAGAGCTCATTTTCCCTGGCGGGTATTTTCCCTGCCGGGTTTTTGCAATTGGCTGCAAAACTCCCCTGTTGTTGTAATAAAGAGCAATTCGTTGATTAGACCTCGTGAACCTGCCGATATTACCCTTGCGTTCGTGTATACTGGATAGAAAATGATCTATTCTGCAACAAAATGGATGATTCGGAGGCTGTTTATGAAAATACGCGTATTAGCTATTGCGCCCTATCCCGGCTTAAAGGATGTGCTGCTCGACGTTGCGGGACAGGATGAGGCGATTCAAATGGATGTGGAGGTCGCGGACCTGCACGAGGCGGTTCCGTTAGTTCAGCATGCACAACGGCAAGGGTACGACATGATTGTCAGCAGGGGCGGGACGGCCACCTTGATTCGTGAGCATGTGAAGGTGCCGGTCGTCGATATACCAGTGTCCGGGTATGACATTTTGCGGGTCCTCACGCTGATCAAAAACACGCATGCGAAGGTCGCTATTATCGGGTTCCCCTCCATCTGCCGGGGAGTTGCCGAAGTATCGAGCCTGCTCGGTCTGGATATTCCCTCCTTTGCGGTGGAGCATGAATCCGAGGTGACGCATGCGCTGGAGCAAGCATTCGAGTTCGGCGCCGAAATTGTGCTCGGCGATATGGTGACCATCCGCAACGCGCAAGCGATGGGATATCGCGGGATTTTGATCACCTCAGGCAAGGAATCGGTCGCGGATATGCTGGGTGAAGTCCATAGAGTGTATGAGGTGCACAGCAAAGGGCAGGAAAAGGTCCGCTTCTATCAGCAGCTGCTTGATACGGATGCCCGGGGCATCGTCGTGATGGATGAAGCGAGACGGATTCAGTACGTGAATCGGACGGTTTGCCATATTCTGAGACAAGCCGAGGAGGCGCTTCTGGGTCAAAATATGATGCTGTCTTCCCCGGCATTGGCGAATGTGATCAAGCAGGCCGGGGAAAGCCGGCAATCCTCCGAAACAGAACATTATGTGCATCTGTTCGATGAGCAGTATAAGGTCAGCGTCATTCCGCGGGAAACGGAGGGCCGTGCGGAGTATCTGGTCTACCTGGAGTCGCTGGCCAAGTGGCGGAGCGAGCGGCGGTTTGAAGCCTTTATTCCCTCGCGCCTGGCCACCTTCGCACAGCTGGCGGGTTCAAGCCCGACCCTGCAAAAGACGGTGCACCGCGCCAAAAAATTCGCCGAATCGGATCGCAATATCTGGATTTCGGGGGAGCGGGGAAGCGGCAAGCTTAAGTTCGCCCAAGCAATTCATTCCGCAAGCCAGCGGCAGCAGGAAGGCTTCTATATAATTTCCTGCGATGAAATGACGGAGGAGCAGATGTACCGGCTTGTCTTTGGAACGGCACAGGCTCCGGGACTGCTGCAGGGTGGCTACGCAGGGACGCTGTATTTGAACCGGGCGGATCGGCTGAGCCCCCAGGCGCAAGAAAGCATCCTGCAGCTGCTTCGCGGCAGCAGAAATTTCCGCTGCATCGCTTCCTCTTCCATCGCTATGAACAAGCTGGCGCAGCGCGGGGACTATCATCCGGATCTGATTTATAAAATTGGCGAGCTGCACCTCAGCGTTCCGCCGCTGCGCGAGCATTTGGAGGATCTGGAGGAGCTGATCCGAGGGTTGATCGCCGAACACAATTCCCAATCGGGCAAGCAAATCGTAGGGATGCGCGAAACCGTGCTCGAGCGGCTGACGCAGTATGACTGGCCCGGCAATCTGCCTGAGTTCGAAAGCCTGATTCAAGAAATGCTGATGATGACCAAAGGGCATTATACGGAATGGGAGGAAGTGCAGGACGTGTGGGAACGGTTAGTTCAACATGCAGGCACTTCCGGTACCGCAGCGGTTTACGCGCAAATCGATCTTAGCGGAACGTATGAAGAAATTGAGGAGCGCATTTTATGGCAGGTATTGCAGGAGGAAGGAATGAATCAATCCAAAGCCTGTAAAAGGCTCGGCATCAATCGTTCGACCTTATGGAGAAAAATGAACAAAATGTTGAAAAATAAAACATAATCGGCGTTGAGTCCCGACGGAATGAGTTGTTATAATGCAGAGGCAAAGCTCAAATGAACCCGAGTTGTTGCAAAATAAAACATGCATTATGGAGGGAGACGACGGATTGCTGCGGTTGGCTATTATTGCGGACGATTTAACAGGGGCTTCCGATTCGGGGGTTCAAGTGGCGAGAAGAGGGCTTCCGGCGCAGGTTGTTTTCGATTGGAAGGGACTGGCGGAGCCATCCGCCTCGCAGGGAACCTTAGTCATAGATACGGACAGCCGAGCCGTGCCCGGCAGCCTGGCCTACAGCCGAGTCCGGGCTGCGGCTGCGTCCTTACAGGCGCAGGGCTGCCGGTTTATATATAAAAAGATGGATTCCACGCTGCGCGGGAACCTGGGTCAGGAGATCGATGCGGTACTGGATGTGTACGGCTTCGGGGCTGCGCTGGTCGTTCCGGCTTTTCCGAGAATCGGCAGGACAACGGTCGGCGGCATCCATTATTTGAATGGTGTCCCTATTCATGAGACGGAGATCGGCAGGGATCCGAAAACGCCTGTGCCTGAAGCGGAGATCACGAAGCTGTTGGCTGCTCAATCGCGCAGAAAGGCAGCCAGCGTTCAGCTGGACGCGATCCGCGGTGGACAGGAAGCGTTGGAGACAGCGATTGAACAGGCGTTGAGCGCGGGTGCCGAGTTGATTGTGCTGGATGCCGAAACCGATCAGGACATTCAAAGCCTGGCTGCGCTCATTCCCCGCTATGGGGAGCGGTTTTTATGGGCGGGCTCTGCCGGACTGGCGGAATATTTGCCATTGGGCTCGGAGGAGGAGAAGGAGGAGGAGCGGCTGGGAGAGCGGCCGTCGCCCAGCCTGAGCGGCAGGCTGCCGGTCATGCTGGTGGCGGGCAGTATCTCGCGTGTGACGCGGGCTCAACTGCAGAAGGTCAACGAGCAGCAGGGCATCGTCCCTGTCGAGCTCGATCCATTGGCGCTGCTGACCGCGCCGGGGCAGGCGGCAGACGAGAAGACGCGCTGCTACCATGCGCTCTCCGGGGCGCTGAGGGCCGGGGCGGACGTATCCTTCTATGCAGGCTCCTCGCCGGAGCAGGTGCAGCAGGCGCAGCACCTCGGCGCCGGCCAGGGGATGGGCGCCTCCAGCGTCTCCGACGCGATTGCCGATGCGCTGGGGGAAGTAGCGGCGAAGCTTGCCGCCGCCCACCCGCTGCAGGGGCTGGTGCTGACCGGAGGCGACACGGCCAAAGCGGTGTGCCGCCATTTAGGCGTCAGCGGCATTGAGCTTATGGCTGAAGTGGAGCCGGGCATTCCGCTCGGAAGGCTCATCGGCGCGGGACATCTCCCGGCGGTGACCAAAGCGGGGGCTTTCGGCCAAACGGAGTCACTTTTGCGTGCAATGTACATATTGAAGGGGGAGCTTGGACATGAGTAGACCGATCATTGGCATTACTATGGGAGACGGCGCGGGGGTAGGACCTGAGATTATTATGAAGGTGCTGGACGATGCGGCGCTGTACGAGAGCAGCCGACCGTTCGTTATCGGCGATGCGCTGCTGCTGGAAAGAGCCGCGCAGGTGGTGGGCAGCGGATTGAAGGTGCGGACCCTGACGTCATCGAAGGATGCCCGATTCGAGCACGGCGTGGTGGATTGTCTGGACTTGAACCTGCTTCCGGCGGATTTGCCGTTCGGTGCCGTGAGCCCGGAGGCGGGGCATGCCGCCTTCATGTACTTGCAGCAAGCGATCGAGCTGGCTAACAACGGGGAGATTGACGCGATCTGCACAGCCCCGCTCAATAAAGAAGCGCTGCACAAGGGAGGCCATATTTATCCGGGCCATACGGAAATTTTGGCGGAGCTGACAGGGACGAAGGACTATTCCATGATGCTGTCCGCACCGAAGCTGAAGGTGATTCATGTCACGACACATGTCGGGATTATAGATGCCGTCAAGCAAATCAACCCGGACCGGGTGTATAAGGTGATCCGTCTGGCTCATGAAACGCTGCAAAAAGCGGGCATCGCCGCACCGAAAATTGCCGTATGCGGCATTAATCCGCATGCGGGAGAGAACGGCTTGTTCGGCTATGGCGAAGAGGAAGAGAAGGTCATTCCCGGCGTGGAACGCGCCCGCCAGGAAGGGATTCAAGCCGTCGGTCCGCTGCCGGCGGACACGTTGTTTTTCCGCGCGACGCGGGGGGATTTCGACATCGTGGTAGCGATGTATCATGATCAGGGGCACGGCCCGATCAAGGTGCTCGGTCTGGAATCCGGCGTGAACATTACGGTCGGTCTGCCGATCATCCGTACCAGCGTCGATCACGGTACCGCCTTCGACATTGCAGGCAAAGGGATTGCCGATGAGCAGAGCATGAAGGAAGCGTTAAAGCAGGCGATGGAGCTTGCGCCGAAGCGTTAAGTTGGCTTGGCTTGGGCTGCTGTTAGCCGCAATCAAGGTGGCTGTAAATTGGTGCGGGGGGCTTCGCTCTACGGCCGGCACAAACGATACACAGGGAAGCCGTCTCCCCGTCAAGGGGAGGCCCTAGACAATCTAGCGGAGTGAATGGAGTCATTTTGTAGAAGCGATTGAAAGTATGATCCGTACATGCAGCCCAAGCTTTTTCAGCAGCCTCCTTCAAGAGGCGGCTTTTTTTGCATAGGCCAAAAAACAGTTGCAAAAAATAACAGCATCGAATACAATAGCCACGTGAGTAACTATGATTGGTCAATCAATAAAAGAAAGGGGGTAGGACCTTATGGCAAAAGTGAATCAAGCCTCGGCCAGCCGGCGTACCGATATCGTCTCCGCGGCCATTGAAGTTTTTGCGGAAATCGGATATTTCCGAGCTACGACTGCTCAAGTCGCGGAGCGGGCTGCCATTTCGCAGCCGTACGTTTATCGATTCTTTACCAAAGAATCGCTGCTGGTGGAGGCGCTGGAGGTATCGTGGCAGCGGATTATGCAAGCCTTTCAACGGGTCATCGAGACCTCCTCATCCGAGCTGCTGGAAATCGGCTTTATTCGGGCTTACGAGGAAATTATGCAATCCCACCGCAGTGAAATTTTGCTGCAGATGCAAGCTCAGACGATTGCGGACCCGCCGGTTCGGGACGTTATGCAGCAGGGGATGAACGAGGTCAAACAGCTGGTGCTGCACGCTTTTGAAGAAGCAGGTATAGAGAATGCGGCGGACAGAACGTCCGATTTCCTGGCAAGGGGCTTGCTGTGCAACGTATCGATGGCTTTGGATATGCCGGATCTGATGGTCAAGAGATAAGTTTTTGTGAGCTATATGAATGGATTGATCAATAAGGATTGAAATCGATGAAGCAGAGCTTCGACGGCACGGTCGACCAGCTGGAAGCCTGCCGGGTCAAGGTGTGAAGTTTTTTTCAACACATACGTTTTGGTAAATGACGGATAGGGCTTTTGAACGATGCCACTTACGGGCAAGCGCAGTATGGCTGCGGGCTTGGGGGTGGTTTTTTCCTGTTATGGGCCGGGAAAGCTATTTCTCGAACAAGGCTGGGACTGGTAAAGCTGCAAGCGGCAGCCGTCAGCTTGTTGTTGGAACGGCACGGCTCCGGGCCCGCTGGAGGGCGGCTATGCAGAGGCGTAGTGTTTCAACCGGGCGATCGTCGGTGTTTTTGTCGGGTAGATGGAGATATTGTCGAATGGTGTTGGTTCTTAGTCCTTTGGGCATATTTTCCATTTGGGCAGGAAGGTGAAATTACATTGGAGTAGAATTATGAAACAAAGCGTAACGTGATGAAAGTGAGGTGAATTGCGCTGCGACGGCGACCGATCCCTATTTTTATACAGCTGCTGGCCGGGATGTTTCTTATTGCCGCTCTGGCCATTGCGCTTACGAATTGGTTTAACTACCGGCAAACGTCCCAGATTGTGTTGAACCGAACGGCGGACTACAATCAGGAATCGGTGGATCAGCTGTCGGCCAAAATCGACGTGCTGCTGCGCCAGTACGATCAGGCTTCCCAAATGATTGCTTTCGACGAAAAGGTACAGGCTGTATTGGCGGACCCGACGGCCAAGCCGGGAGGGCAAATGCAGGTGGAGCTAAACCGGTACTTGGCTGAAAAAATCCGCTACATTGCAGGAGATATGCTGCTTCACTTGTTCGGTCAAAATGGTAACGCTTACATTTCTAACGAATCATTACAGCTGTTTTGGCGTCAGGCCGATGATGTCAGTGCGGTAAGCTGGCATGCCAAGATGGAGGAAATGGACGGCCATATGCTGTGGGTGTACGGTCCGGCTTGGCGCGACGGGGAAATCCCGGCCATAATCGGTGCCCGCAAGCTGAAGGATTCCCGTCGGCTGACGGTCCTGGGTGAGGAGTTCGTCGTATTCCCGGTAGAGAAAATCAACCGGATGATCGGCGAAACCGGGCAGCGGATCGAACGGAAGGTGCAGGTGATGGATTCCATCGGCAATATTGTGTATTCGACGGAGCCCCGGGAGATCGGGACGGCAGCGGATCAAGGGCTATTTGCCAAGTTCGGGGGCAATGCGCACCCGTTCTTCGAATGGACGACCCGCGAGGATCGGCAGCGGATGCTGGTCGCATACGCCAAATCGACTTATAGCGGCTGGACGACGATCGCCTATTTCAAGCCGGAAGCCGTGTTCAGCGACGCTTCGCAAATGTGGGCTCAGGCTCTCCTCACGATGGTTGCGGGAATCGGGATTGCACTTACGCTCGTGGCGTACTTTACATGGACGTTGACGAAGCCGATCCGGCAGCTGGCCGACGGAATGAACCGGATCCGCAAGGCGGGCATGAAGCCGTTCGACCGGCCTTTTGCAAGCCGGGAGATCGCTTTGCTGTATTCCAATTATAATGCGATGGTCCAGGAGCTGGAGGAGGTCGTACAGCGGCTTTCGGAGCAGCAGATCAGCGCCCAGCGTGCAGAGCTGGTGGCGTTGAAAGCACAATTTCGGCCGCATTTTTTGTACAATTCCTTGAATCTGATTTATTGGACGATTGAGGACGAGCGTCCGGAGAAGGCGCAGGAGATGACGCTCGCTCTAAGTGAGCTGCTCCGCTACAGCGTCCACCCCTCTACCGATTTTGTCACGCTGGGCGAGGATTTGGCGCAGCTGGACCGGTATTTGCTGCTGCAGCGGGCTCGTTTCGGTGACCAATTCAGCGTCAACATGGAGGTGGAGGAAGGCCTGGAGCGGCAGCGCGTCATCCGGCTGGTGCTGCAGCCGTTGGTGGAGAATGCGTTCCACCACGGGCTGGAGCAGAAGAAGGAGGGCGATTGGCAGATCCGTGTCCGGATCGTAAGACACGGCGACAACATCTTGTGCTCGGTCGAGGATAACGGCGTAGGGATGACACCCGCAGAGCTGCGTTTTCTAGAAGCCTCGATCCATCAGGATCAAGTATTCGAGAAGAAGGGAAACGGCATCGGCTTAAGCAATTTGCATAGGCAGCTGCAGGCGTTCTTCGGAAAGGGGCACGGGATCCGGCTGCTGCCAAGCCCGCTGGGAGGACTGCAGGTCGTGCTGTCGCTGCCGCTGCTGGAAACGGAGCAGCAAAGCCCTCTGAATGCGGGGGAGAAGGGGGAGGATGGCGCTGCATAAAGGAAGATTGCGGAGGGACACAAGGACGCCGGCAGGCAGTACACCCAGTGAGGATAGGACCCTTGGCAGACCGGGGAGGGCTCGAGCTCGGAAGGTCTGCTTGAACAACCTAATCGATTGGAGGCCGAAGGATGAAGACAGCGGCTTCACCAAGCGCTGGAACCGGTGTGATTATGGGAGGAACAAGCATCGCCTGCACGTCTGGAAGCGCTGGCGCCTGCTCGCGCTTCTGGTTTCACTCACCCTGCTGCTAGGCGCCTGCTCGCCTGAGCTTGCGCTGCCCGGCGTGCAGAGCAAGTCCCGGCCAGGTACAACGCTGCGCATTTGGCTGTGGCCGGGCAGCGGCCTGGAGCCGCTGTTAAAACAGTACGCGGCGGCACACCCCGAAGTGGATGTGGAGAGCGTCACCTTTCAGTACGACGATGTGGTGCCAAGTGTCATGACAGCGTTGGCGACGAAGGGCGACGCTCCCGACCTGGTGCTGCTGGAGGCATCGCAGCTGAATCAGCTCAAGCGGTTCCAGAAGCAGTTCTACAATCTGTACGATTACGGAGATGAGAAGGTCCACTATCTGGAGTGGAAATGGAGGCAGGCCGAGAGCAAGGACTCCGGCTTCCTGTATGCGATGCCGGTGAATATCGGGCCTGTGGCGTTGGCCTACCGCCGGGACCTGTTCCAGGCTGCCGAATTGCCGATAGAACGGGAAATGGTCGCCGCGCTTCTGAAGAATTGGGACGATATGGAGCGGGTCGGCATCGAGCTTAGGCTGAGAACGGGAGCTTCCTTGTTCGATAATTTGACCAACGTCTTCCAAAGCTACCTGAACCAATACGATGGTCAGTATGTGACGCCGGTGGACCACGACTTGAGCCCAAGGGTCAAGGAGGCGTGGGACCGGTCCGTCCGGTTCCAGCGGCTCGGGCTCAGCGCGGGCCTGCCGTCGCAAACCTCAGCCTGGGCGGCAGGGGCGGTTAACGGAAAATTCGCCGTCGTGCTGGCGCCCTCATGGCTGCATGGATTGATGAAGAAGAACGCTCCCGCCACAGCAGGAAAATGGGACCTGACACGGGCTCCGGGCTTGCCGTCCAACTTGACGGGAACCTATTTGGCGCTGCCGCGGACGGGTCGGACCCCCCAGGCCGCTTACGCGTTAGCCCGCTGGCTGACGGCTCCGCCGCAGCAGCTGGACAGCTTTATAAGCAGCGGCAATTTCCCGTCGACGCCGGAATCGTACTCCTCGGCCGAGTTTCTGCGAGTGACCGATCCCTTCTTCAACGATGCGCCTGTCGGACAAATTTATTCTTATACAGCGCTCCGTTACAAAGCCGGCTACGATGATTATGACTACACGGATATCGAGAGGATCATCCGCGACGGGCTTCGGCGGGTCGAATCCGACGGTGCCGATCCGAATGCAGTCTGGCAAGCGATCGTCCGGCAGTTTGAAGCCCGCAAGCAAGAGGAGGGAGGATAATCTGATGTTTACCGTGCTCGTTGTTGATGATGAGATGAATGTGCGTCTGCCGGTGTGCAGAACATTGTCCCGGTTTGAAGGGGTGGCGGAGGTGCTGGATGCCTCCAACGGGTCGGAGGCGATAGAGCTCTTGAAGGAGCGGCAGATCCACCTTGTCATTACCGATATCCGCATGCCGGCCATAGACGGGTTGGAGCTGGCTGAATATGTAAGGCAGCATTCCCCGATGACGGACGTATATGTGCTGACCGGTCACGCCGAATTCGATTACGCGATGAAGGCGATGCAGCATCAGGTGGCGGCCTATCTGCTGAAGCCGCTGTCCAAGGAGAAGCTGCATGAGGTGTACAGCGAAGCCTACGGGAAGTATCGTCACCGGATGGAGTCCCAGCAGGTCCATGCGATCCGCAGCCGGGCGCTGCTGGAGAAGCGGATGCATGATTTGCTCCACGGCGTGCCGGTGCCGACCTTCGATGAAGGCTTGATTCCGGCGTATGAGACGATCCGGCTCGTATCTTTCTCAACCAAAGATTTACGCACACTGGGAGAAGCGTCTGTACGTTATTTTATAAGAGAATGTGCGCATGAATCGTTCAGCCGGCTCGGTACAGCAGCGGTATGCTTGGAGGAACGGCTCATTACCGTGGTGCTGTTCTCTGGCAAAGAGACTAGGGAGGCTTGGGAGCAGCAGGTGCAGGAGGCCTCACGATGGATGGAGGACAAGCTGCGTATTGAGGTGAAGACAGGCTATGGCGGTTGCACGCGTGACATCAGCGATCTGGGCTTAATGTACATCCGCAGCATGACAAGCCTAGGCTTCACGGAAGTGACCCGTAAGGAGACGGGCGCCTCGTTTCCACCGATTATTAAGGCGCTGCTCAGCTACATTCATACCTCTTATGCGAATGAATCTGCGAACCTGTCCGATTTTGCCCAGCAGTATCAGGCCAATGCGAATTATTTAAGCAACCTGTTCCATCAGGAGACGGGGATGACGTATACCCAGTATTTGACGCAGTACCGGCTGACGGAGGCCAAGCGCTGGCTGCGGGAAACGAACCTGAAAATTTACGAGGTCTGCGAAAAAGTGGGCTATAAAGACCCGGCGTATTTCAGCAGAATTTTCAAGACATTTATCGGTGTGGCGCCGGGAGATTACCGATCGGCCGAACATACCTGAGAAGAATCCAAGAAATCGAAGATTCGTTATCTATACGTGCGATACCCGGTTACCTATACTACATGTAAGGGCTTTCTTAAAAGTCCAGCTACATTTTGAAGGGAGCGTTATGAATGAATCGGATGCCTACACGCAAGTCCATGTTCTTGCTCTTGGTATCTCTCTTGGTACTTCTTAGTGCGTGCAACAGCGGTGGAGGGACGCAAGGAGCGGCAAAAAACGAAGCAGCAGGGGGAAACGAAGGGAAAAAAGTTCAGCTTCAAATGTGGTTTTGGCAGGGAGCGTCCTTTGAGAAAATCATACCGGAGTTTAACCGCACCCATCCGAATATCGAAATCGTACCGCAAATCTACAAATGGGAAGACGCTCACAAAAAGCTGCTGACCGCCATGTCGGCCGGCTCGGGAGCTCCGGATATCGCCATGATCGATATTTCGCAGCTCGACCAGTTTACGAAGTACCCTGATAAATTTTATGATCTGAATGAGCTTGGCGCCAAAGATGTATCCAAGGATTATCTGGAATGGAAATGGAAGCAAGCCTCGGTAGGCAGCAAGCAGTTGGGTCTTCCTACGGATATCGGCCCGATGGTGCTTTATTACCGGCAGGATTTGTTCCAGCAAGCGGGACTTCCTTCGGAACCGAACGATGTTGCCGCAAAAATTAAAAACTGGGATGATTTCCTGGCAGCAGGCAAAACGTTGAAGGAGAAGACAGGGGCTAACATTTTGTCCAATCCTTACGAGCTGTACGGAGCCATCCGTGACCAAGGCAACGATCTCTACTTCGACAAAGACGAGAACTTGATTATGGAAAGCAATCCGCAAATCAAGAAAGCGCTCGATTACTATAAAAAAGCCCGTGAAATGGGCATCGCCGGAACGTATGATCAGAAAAACGCGCTGCAGGAATATTCCGCGGCTCTGAACTCGGGCAAAATTGCCACCTACATTTCTGCCGCTTGGGGCCGTGGGCACGTTGAAACGCGGGCGCCGGATACGAAAGGCAAATGGCGTGCAGCCAAAATTCCGGAAGGCACAGGCAACATGGGCGGCTCGTTCCTGCTCATTCCGAAGGAATCGAAATATTCCAAAGAAGCGTATACTGCGATCCAATGGCTGACCTCGCCGCCTCAACAGCTCGAAGTATTTAAGCTGTCGGGCAACTTCCCGTCGACGCCTTCAGTGTATGGGGATAAAGCATTTACGGAGACAGGCTATGAATTCTGGGGCAACCAGAAGCTGGGCGTGCTGTTCTCCGAGGTGGCCAAGGACGTGAAGGTGCAGCGCAAAGGACCTTACTATCAAACGGTGGAAGATATTATGAATGATGGCATGCTGGCCGTAACCGTCGATAAATCGAAGGATCCCGACAAAGAATTCTGGGCGCTTGTAGAGAAGGCCAAGACCAAATTGAAAAATAAATAGGATGTGGATACGATGAAAGGGTTCAGGACGTATCTGGCTCCCTACCTCATGATTTCGCCTTTTTATATCTTGTTTATCGTGTTCGGCCTGTTTCCGATCTTGTTCTCGCTGTACTTGGCGTTTCATGCATGGGATGGCTTGGGTCCGATGGAGTATGTAGGACTGCGTAATTTCCGCAATTTGCTGACCGACGATCCGGATTTCTGGAAGTCGGTCGGCAACACCTTCATCATCTGGTTTCTATCGACCGTACCGCAGCTGTTTCTGGCGCTGGTCGTTGCCTTCCTGCTCAATGCCGCCTTTGTACGGTTCAAAGATTTTTACCGTGCCGTATACTTTCTGCCGAACATTACTTCGATCGTAGCGGTAGCCATCATTTTCGGCTCCTTCTTCGGAAGCCAGTTCGGGCTGATTAATGGGCTGCTGCAGGCGTTGGGCCTGCCGCGCATCGAATGGATCAACGATCCGTTCTGGGTCAAGGTAGCTGTCTCGCTCATGGTTATTTGGCGGTGGACCGGCTATAACGCAATTATTTATTTGGCGGGGCTGCAGGGAATTCCGCATGATCTGTATGAAGCCGCCACGATTGATGGAGCGAGCCGAAAGCAGCAGTTTTTCAGCATTACGCTGCCGCTGCTGAAGCCGATCATTTTGTTCACCGTCATCCTCTCCACGATCGGGGGCATGCAGCTGTTCACGGAGCCGCTCATTCTCGTCGGCAATACCGGAGGGGCAACCAAGGGGGGCTTGACGCTGGTGCTGTACTTGTATAATCAGGCGTTCGGCAACCAGCTGTTCGGCTACGCCTCCGCAATTGCCTGGATGCTGTTTATCATTATCGGTCTGTTCTCCTTCCTGAACTGGAAATTCGTCTCGAGAGGGGAGGGGGTCTGATGAGCGCGGATTCTTCCAAAGCCGCAGTCAGCAGCAGAGGAGGCGGCAGCCGGGCGGCTGTCCTGCCCCAGGCCAAGACGAGGTCAACCCGGACGCCCAGCAGTTTGATCATCCAATTGTGCATGCTGATCGGTGCGCTGCTGTCCTTGTTCCCGTTCTATTGGCTGTTCGTGATGTCTACGGCAACGACGGCGGATATGTTCCGGTTCCCGCCCCGTTTCGTGCCGAGCGACCAGCTGCTGGTCAATATCGGGAAAGTGCTGGATCACGTCGGATTTTTCAAATCGTTCGGCAACAGTTTGATTGTCGCGGGAACGCATACGCTGCTTGTGCTGTTCTTCTGCTCGCTGGCAGGATTCGCCTTCGCCAAGTTTGAGTTTCCGGGCAAGCCGTATCTGTTCTTCTTCCTGCTGATGACGATGATGGTGCCGCAGCAGCTCGGTCTGATTCCGCAGTTCATCATCATGCAGAAGCTCGGCTGGATCAACGACCTGAAGGCGCTGATTATCCCGGGGGCGGCGAGTGCCTTCGGCATCTTCTGGATGCGGCAGTATGCGGCCTCCGTGCTGCATGATGAGCTGATCAATGCGGGACGGATCGACGGCTGCAACTCGTTCGACCTGTACTGGCTTGTCGCTCTTCCGGTGCTGCGTCCGGCGCTCGCGACGCTCGGCATCATCACGTTCCTGAATTCGTGGAACGATTACCTGTGGCCGCTTGTTGTTATCTCAGTGCAGGATAAATTCACGATCCAGATGCTGATTGCCTCAATGAACGGCGTGTACAGTACGGATTATTCCATGGTCATGGCCGCGACCCTGATGGCCACGGTACCGTTGATCATCGTCTTCGCCCTCTTCAGCCGCCAGTTCATTGCAGGGCTCATGCAGGGCTCGGTGAAGGACTGAGACGAGCATATGGAGAAAAGAGAACCGGCTCAAAGGCGTATTTTTTACGCCCTTGGGCCGGTCTTTGATTCTGCGGGAGGTGGTGCGGAGCGGCGACTTTTTACTCCGTGCCGATTAGGCATAACGGTCGGTTTGAAGGACATAATATCCGGGGGAAATCCCCAATCATTCCATACAAGGAGAGCTGACTGTGCCAACGATTGTAAATTCGTCTGTCGAACATGCTCAAATGTGCATTGATGCTTGCAGCAAGTGTATGCAAGCGTGTGAAGAGTGCTTAACTTCTTGTCTGCAGGAAGCCGACGTGCAGTCCCGTATTCATTGCATCAGCATGCTTCGAGACTGTGCTGACATTTGCGCTCTGGCCTCCCAATGGATGGCTCGCGGCAGTATGTATGCAAAACAGCTTTGTCAGCTATGTGCAACCATTTGTGACGCGTGTGCTGTAGAATGCGCCAAGTTTCAGGATGCGCATTGCAAGGCTTGTGCCGACTATTGCCGCAAGTGTGCTGACGAATGCCGCAAGATGGCGTAAAAAGAAGTATTGCAGAGGGCGGGTTATCCGCCCTTTTTTGACGTTTATTCCTAGATGCAGAAGTCTGTTGTTACGGTAGTTGCGCTGTTGGGGAGACTTGATCTGACAACCGTTGTTCTTGACGGGCAGACAAATTTATGGCTATTATAGATATATTAAATCCACAATAGAAGGAGGCCGGCTAAGACAAGACAAGGAAGAGAAGAGGACAGCAATGTCAGGCTTCGATCATTTATAGATATTATATGTCTTTGAAGTATCTAAATTACCGGATGGAGGATGGAATTAATGAGCTATGATTGTGCCATTGTCGGCGGCGGGCCGGCGGGATTAAACGCAGCGCTGGTGCTGGGAAGGGCGAGAAGGAGCGTTGCGCTGTTTGATAACAACCAGCCGAGGAACGCTGTGACGCATGCCTCTCACGGTTTCATTACGCGAGACGGGATTCAGCCGGCCGAGTTTCGGCGCATTGCCTATGAGGAGGTGCTGCGTTACCCTTCGGTACGGCATTGGCCGGCGGAGGTGACCGATATCCGGAGAACGGATCACGGCTTTACCCTTTGCACCCCGTCGGGCGAGCTTGTGCAGGCTCGCAAGCTGATTTTGGCTGCCGGCCTGAAGGAGGTATTTCCCGAGATCGAGGGACTTCGGGACTTTTATGGGAAAAGCCTGTTCAACTGCCCCTTTTGCGACGGCTGGGAGCTGCGGGATCAACCGCTAGCGGTCGTTTCGGACAATCCGGGCGTGTTTCATAAGACCAAGCTGCTGCTCAACTGGAGTCGGGATTTGGTCGTGTGCACTAACGGTCACGATATCCTGACTGCTGAGCAGCGGGAGCAGCTTGCAGCCAGGAGCATCCGAATCGTGGATACTCCTGTCACGGCATTTTCCGGGCGGGAGGGCTTGCTCGAACGGGTACATTTTGCGGATGGTACGCATATTGAGCGAAGCGGAGGATTTATCGATCCCGCTCAGCTTCCCAAAGCCTGCTTCGATGAAGCATTGGGCTATCAAACTGCAAACAACGGAGGGATTGTAACCGATGCGATGGGCAGGACTACCGCAGCCGGAGTATACGCGGCAGGGGATTCGGCCTATGTGATGCCTTCCCAGTTGATATTTGCCGCGGCCTCCGGCAGCAAAGCGGCGATGGCCGTTCTTGGGGACCTCACGGAAGAGGCTTGGCGAGAATAGACTTGGCGAGAATAGACTTGAGAGCAATGATGAAACACCGGGAGTCTGACTGAGCTTGAAATCATTACCTGCCATTGCCACATGCGCCCCATGACAAAATATGCTTTAATAGTATGTAAGGAGCGTGATACAGTGGACATAAAATCTTTTCTGCATCCCAAGAGCGAGGTCTCTTACATCACGACATCTTCCAACATGAAAGAAGCCTTGGACAAATTGGAGGCGTGCCACTATACGGCCATTCCGATCTTGGATGACAATGGAGTATATTTCGGGACGCTTTCCGAAGGAGATTTGTTATGGAAAATGAAGGCCACGCCAGGCCTTGATTTCGGAAGCATGCACGAAATTCCCATCGTTTCCATCAAAAAACGAATGAAAATCGAATGTGTCACGATCGGCGCCGATCTGGACGATATGCTGGCGCTGGCGGCAGATCAGAACTTCGTTCCGGTCGTAGACGACGATCGCGTCTTTCTTGGTATTATTCGCCGCAAAGATATAATCGAATACTATACCCGGAATATTACGGATTAGTTGGAGAGACCCGATCTGCAAGCTGGATCGGGTCTTTCTTTGGTAAATTGGAGAATCTCATCGACAGCTTCATGATACCCGCCTGAATTTCGAAACGATTCCCTCATCTTTGCAGCAGCCTTCCTGAAAGATGAGAGGGATAACACATGATCTACGGCTTCACGCAGCTGACTTGCCGTTAAGCTTTGCATTTGTAACGTAATGCCTGCTCCGATATTGGCGACTTGTCCGGCGATGATCGGCTGATCCGCGCTTTGTGGGATGACTATTAACGGAACTCCGTAATAGAGACCTTCATGGGTACTGTTCATGCCGCCATGTGTAATAAATAATGCAGTGTGTTGCAGTACTTCCATTTGCGGCACATAATTTTTGACGATGAAGTTTTTGGGGATTTCCCCCAAATCGGAAACTAGAGTTTTATTCCCGATCGACATGACAATAGGATGCTCCGTGTTCCCCAACGCCTCAAAACAGAGCTTATAGAAATCAATGGCTTGGTTAAAGACGGTTCCCAGAGAAATGTAAATCGGATTTTTCTCCTTGATTTCAGTAAAGTCGAAGCTTTCTTGAGTTAATCGTGAAGAGATGGACGGACCTACAAACGTATAAGTTGAGTCAAAGTCTTCTCCACCAGGTTGAAACTCCCTTGTTGTATAGACGATTGTAAGGGGGGCAGGATTACAAAACACTTCGTAAGGCGAATGGATATCCACGCCGTATTTTTCCTTCACCAGGACCGTCAGGCTTTGAAATTTATCGTTTATAGGTTTAACTATTTCTGCAGGAACATTTGTGAAAAATGGCGCCAGCATTTTATCGAAAGATACCTTTGTTTGCGCGAAAGAAGTACAGGAGTTGATTGCAGGAAGCTTAAGAATTTGAGCAAGCAAACGTCCACAACCAAACATGGAATCATGGATGATGTAATCAAAATGCTCTCCTTGGATCTGTTCTAGAACGCTCGGGATGACTATATCTGCCGTAAGTAAAAGACCGTTGATCCTTTCGAGTAAATAATTTCTTCCCCCGGAGATAAAGGCTTTTATAAATTTTTGATCGTCAAGCGTTCGTACGGTAGCCCCTGTCTTCTCAATTCGCTCCCGAAAAGCTTCTATAGCAAAGTACACTACCTCTTCTCCACGCGAAATAAGCTCTTGCACAACTCCAATAGTCGGATTGATGTGTCCCTCGGATCCCGCATTAATAAATAAAACACGCGCCATTTCTACCGCTCCTTAGTATGCCGAATAACGAATGTGTTTCAGATTTGGTTAGTTATTCTTATTATACTTCAGTCCATGGAAAACTTAGCTTGTTCAAAATATTTATGATTTTAAAAAAGTTTACTCACTACCTTACTCTTGTAGTTATTGCACTTTTCTTACCACCACAGTAGTATAGGGTTATCATTTGCGCTGGAGGTGATGCCGTGAACAACATGATTTTGAATTTAACACAGATTGGTTTTACCTCTTACGAGGCTAAAGCCTATTTCGCATTGCTGCAGAAGCATCCGGCAATCGGTTATGAAATAAGCAAGTTATCTAGAATCCCCACTTCCAAAATCTATGAAGCCTTAACCGGATTGGTAAGGAAGGGAGCCATTATTTGCAGTGCAACGGAGCCAACCTATTATTCACCTGTAGACCCCGAGATTGTATTGCAGAAAATTGAGAAGGAGTACAGGAGCAAAATTAGCGGGTTACGAGACGGGCTTAAGCAAATACCCGCAATACCTGATATGGATATTACATGGAATCTTGCCGAGTACCCCGTTATCGTCGAGAAGATGATCGAAGCCATTGGCAGCGCATCGGAGTTTCTCTTACTTTCTCTGTTTCCTGAAGAAGCGGAACAACTGAAAGAGGTCATCCATCACGCGGAAAACAGAAAGGTGAGGGTCATCGTCGGGGTCTTTGGTGACTCCAGTCTAGCTTGCAAAGAGGTTATCAATCTTCAATCTTGCGGGTTCACGTCGGTTAAAAGAATCGGAAAACGTCTGAACGTCGTAGTTAGTGATGCGAAGGAAGTCGTGATCGGCGAAATGGACCGAACGACGGGCAGCAAAGGGATATGGACAACGAATCCGAGCATCGTATTGACTGCCAAGGAATACATCAAGCATGACATATGGGGACATTTTCTAATCGATGCCATCGGTGATACCGCATTTCAGGACATGTGCAGCACGAATAAAACATTATCTTATCTTATCCGTAACCGTTAAATTTCTATTCGTGGAGGAGAACCAACATGCTAACCGTTCCATCTGTACAAGAATACGCCAGTCCTTTTAAACACTATATTGATTTGGTTGCGGATGATTTGATTTCTGCGCTGAGCTTGAATGCCAAGAAAGCAGTGGAGCTCATGCTTCGTTTGCCAGAAGAGAAATGGGATTATCGATATGCTGCCGGTAAATGGAGCGTAAAGGAAGTAATCGGACACCTGATCGATAACGAAATCATTATGGTGTATCGTTTGCTCCGAATCTCGAGAGGAGATGCAACAATCCTGCCGGGGTATAATCAGGATCAATTTATCGCTGAATCTCCTTACCCTAACTTTTCCTCGCCAAGCTTAATGGATTATTACAAAATCGTCCGTAAAATGACGATCGCCACGCTGCAGGGAGTCGAGTCTGAAAGCTGGTTAAGGCAAGGAACCATCGGCAGCAGTATTGTATCCGCTCGAGCTCTAGCCTATGTCATCGCAGGTCATGAGATCCACCATCTGAATATCCTTCGAGACAAGTATTTGTCTTAAAGGGTGGAGCGATTAGTCATGAACTTGCACGCTTCGCTTCCATACCAGGATAACGTCCACTCACGGTATCGATACGAGCTAAATCCTCTGAGGTAAGTTCAATATCGACCGCGGTGACATTTTCCTCGAAGTGTAATAAAAGAGATGTCCGAGCACACCGGACTATCGGAGGGCGATTATGGGGTATTGGATCGGTTAGTCCTTTTGGGGGAGGGCAGCCTTCGCCAACAGGATTTGGCCGAATCGATGGATTGGGATAAGAGTCGATTATCACATCATCTGACGCGGATGGAAAAACGCAGGCTTGTGACGAGGAAACCATTAGAAACAGATCGTCGTGTTCAAGTCATCATCACTTCCGTTGGAAAATCGGCATTGGACAATGCTCGTCCCATCGTTTCCAAGGCAATACGCAAACATTTTCTCGATCAATTAACCGATACAGCGTCTTGTAATACCCCGTCGCCATGACCGCGTTTTTTGAAGTAAATATGTTAAACATTATTTGAACAGGCCCTTCCGCCCAAACGACGGAGGGGCTTTTGCTTGAAGTAAGCGAAAGCCCCTCTAGGTACCCCAGCTGTGCAAGAAACGATACTCATCGAAATAGAGTTTTTGTCAAAAAATTGTAGGCACCATGCCCCCGTCCATACGGATAGGAGAGCCTTTGAATGCGGATGCATAAGGGCTGCATACAAAAGCAGCCAGCCTGCCTATTTCAAAAGGCTTGATAAACCGCTGTATTTCGGATTGGGGCAGGTTTGCAGACATGAATTTTTTTTCTTTTTCCGAAAATGCCATATCATCAGGAAACAAACGATTAATGATTTGATATACATTTTCAGAAAGCGTTGGTCCCGGCATGATCGTATTGGATGTGACTTCCGTCCCAATCGTTAGTTTAGATATGCTTTTTGACAGTGATAATAACATAGATTTGGTCATGCAATACTGGGGCATCTGTCCTGAAGGCATAATCGCTTCTTCACTTGCAATAAAGATGATGCGTCCAAAGTTGTTTTTCAACATAGTAGGCAAATAAAATTTAGATAATCCATTAGCGGCTAGGACATTTGTTCGGAAGTATTTGTCCCATACTTCATCGTCCACGTCCTCATAAGACATGATTTCATAAATACCCGTATTGTTAACCAGAATATCGACAGAGGGATATTTCGCAAATAAAGCGTTTCTTTGCTGCATATCCACGATATCCGCTGCAGCATTCTGAGGAGAGGTCGACGGGAACTCCGACTTCAGTTCATTTACCGTTCGTTCAACCTCTTCAGGGTTCCGTCCATTAACGAGGACATTGACGCCTTCCCGGGCAAGTTCAATGGCAATGGCTTTACCTATACCTTTCGTCGATCCAGTGACTAAAGCGGTTTTGTTTCTTAATCCCATATCCATAACGGTTGTCTCCTTTGTTGTCATTCACGAGAAGGTGATTGGAAGTTATTGTTGGAACATCATTGTGTCCCGGATAGAGATAATATTACTTTGCCCGGATCGTTCGGTAACTAGCGTAAAACGCCAAATTTCTTGTATAACCCGCCAATTCATGAACCCCGTTAACATACTACCCTGCTTTAAGCGGGTTAGGTTTGCGAGTCTATGAGGGCGGGTTTTTCTCTAAATATTCGGAACGCCAATTCGAAGGAGTATCCCCTTCCCATAGACGAAAGGCGCGGTAAAATGAGTTCTGATCTTCATATCCTATTAAGAAAGCCACTTCTTTAATATCGAGCTTGGGGTCGGCCAAGTATTCCCGTGCCTGTTCGTGCCGAGCCTGCGTTAGCAGCTGCTTGAACGTTGTCCCTTCGTCGGTAAGACGGCGCTGCAAGGTACGATCGCTCATGCCTAACTCGCTTGCCACAGCCCGAATGTCAAGTTGCCCTCCGGTGAGGCTGCGCTTCAATATCCACTTGACCATCTCGGGAATGGAACGGCTGCAATGTTCATCTAATGTTCGGTCCAGTACAGGAGTCAGGATCTCCAGCAGCTCTTTGTTATATGAAATAAAAGGGCGATCCAGATCTCTTCGATGCAGCGTCAATCGGTTATGGGGCGCACTCACGCGGATAGGGCAACCGAAGAAAGTCTCAAGAGCCTTGACATCGCCCATCGGATGAGAAAATTCAACGGACCGTGCAGTTAGAGTCTGGCCCGTACCCCTTCGGCCAAGCTCTAGGAGAAAGGCCAGTGTGGTGCCAACCAACACGGGAGGAACGGGTTGCTCGCTACGTATCCATTCCAATTCAATGGTACAGTGATCGCCTTCTTCGGTTATACGTAAGCTTTCCGGAGGGCACAGTTGTTTGTAACGGGCCATTCGGGTAAGGGCGTCGCGATAGTTACGAGCATGGTAGGTCGCTAAGACGGTCGGCGGGTATTGTGTCGTTTCAAAGACGGTTACAAGCTTAATGATTCCGATGGCAATATCACCAACGAGGTCGGAGTAGGCTTGCCAGATTCTAAAATATTGGGCCGCGGTGACCACAGCTGGTTCTGCGATCATAGTAAGCGGAAGCTGCGCGGCGCGAGCTACGTCGTCCGGGGAAATTCCCGATTGTTGTAATCCCGACCAAAATCCAGGCGGAATTTTTATGCGGTCAGATTTCATAGCGTATGGATCTCCTTTAATTGCTTACCTATTCGTTCCGGCTATGATTAAGTATACATAAAAATGCCCTTATCCTCATTAAAGACATGAAGCAGCGCCGCCCTATTTTGTTAGCAAGACGCAGCTGCCGGTATAGATCGGCAGCTGCGTCCTAGTTTTTAGCTATTGTATCCCGTTACTTGGACTCGATGCGCCCTAACGGAATGGCGCTCTCTTCCAGAGCGGTGCGCGCTGCCGGCCAGCTGGAATCGTCGAGGTCGAGCGCATTACGAATGTAAGACCATGTGAGCCGCTGAAGCAAGGCGATTCGTTCGGGATTCTCGTCCGTCGTCTCCGCGACGTCATACCCGGCGATCCCGCCAAGCGAGTGTTCTGCCCCGAAGAGGAGGAGCAGGCTCTTGCTGCCCGGGCTCAGGAAGTAGGGGTCGGTGAACCAGTCCGGTCCCCGAGTGGACAGTAGTGATTGGTCATGGTCCCCCGCCACCACAAGGGTCGGCGTGCTCATGTCCGAAAAGCTCGGGTTCATAAATGGGAAGTGCTCTGCCGCGAACGGAGCCAAGTCAGGCCCGCCCTTGCCAGGCGTAGCAAGCAACACGCCCGCCTTGATCCTCGGGTCGGACATGTCCTCTCCCGGTTTACCGTGGGCATCGAGGACTCGCGCGCCGAGCAGCATGCTCACCGTTTGGCCTCCCCAGGAGTGACCGGCTGCGGCGATGCGGCTTTGATCAAGGCGCCCGCTGAGGCCGGGAACGGAAGCTTCAATGAGATTGAGCTGGTCGAGGATGCGTTTCATGTCCTCGACTCGGAAACGCCAGATCAGCGGTGTACGGGGATCGTCAGGAGGGAGGCTCAGTGTCCTCGAGTCGAGATGGGTGGGTTGAATGACCACGAAGCCGTGGGCAGCCCAGTAATCGACCAACGGACCGTAGCCATCCAACGACGAGCCAAAACCGTGCGAGAAAACAATAATAGGCAATTCACTCCCAATCGCAGGCATAGATACCCGCACTTGCAGATTGTCATCACGGCCTGCGGCTGGCAGGACTATCGACTTTATTGAGACGACTGGAGCGGGTGTACTTACGTTCATTTCCATAATAAATGTTCCTTTCCTTTTTACTTTGATATGGCAATCTAATGATGGCTTCAGGTTGACGCGTCAACTAATAGCGACTGTAGCATATTGTGGTTGACACGTCAACTATGATATTATGTTCATATGGATAAGAGCGAACTAAACGAAGAAGAAATGCGAATATGGCATATGTGGAAAGGCTCCTTTCAGAGCATCTTTGGTCGCGTAATAAAGGAGATGTCCGAGCACACCGGACTATCGGAGGGCGATTATGGGGTATTGGATCGGTTAGTCCTTTTGGGGGACGGCAGCCTTCGCCAACAGGAATTGGCCGAATCCATGGACTGGGATAAGAGCCGATTGTCACATCATCTGACGCGGATGGAAAAACGCAGACTTGTGACGAGGAAACCATTAGAAACAGATCGTGGTGTTCAAGTCATCATCACTTCCGTTGGAAAATCGGCATTGGACGATGCCCGTCCCATCGTTTCCAAGGCAATACGCAAACATTTTCTTAATCAATTAACCGATCAGGACATTGAGTTGATTACTAAGCTGGCGGAAAGAACAAAAGCAGGGGCTGCTTGTAAAGCCCCGCGGCCATGACCGCGTTTGTTGAAGTAAATATGTTAAACGGCCCTTCCGCCAAAATGACGGAGGGGCTTTTGCTTTCCGTTCATCACATCGTACCTAAGTAGACATCGCCCAACCTGCCTGCCTGATAATAGGGATACTCAAGTTTCTGCTGCACCTGAAGAACGGTGTCTGTATTTGTCAGCCATTCTACCATGTAGAGCCCCAGATCAATTGAAGCCGTTACGCCACCTCCGGTGATGACATTGCCGTCCCGAACCACTCGGGCCTTTACGACTTCCGTACAATAGGGAGCCAACAAATCGTAAGCCGACGAGTTCGTGGTCGCTTTCTTTCCCTCCAGAAATCCGGCCGCTCCCCAAAGTAAGGCCCCTGTGCAGACCGACACCTTATATTGTACGGATTCTGCAGTCCGGACCCATTCCATGAAGGCATCGTCGAACCGAAGCTTTCGGGTCGAAAAGCCTCCGGGGAGAAATACCAGATCAAATTCACCCAAATTGGGCAGCACCTTGTCGGCCTTCATTGTCAGCCCCCGATCATCCGTTACTATCGCCTTGTCTGCACAAAACGTCCAGGATACGTTTTCTCTCGATTTCAAGATTGCCAGCCAGGTTATCGCTTCATAAAATCCAGCTAAATCCATGCTTGTCATCCCGTCAAATAATACAAAAGCCATTTTCATTGCCCTTACCACCTTTCATTTCCTTGGAAAATAAAAAAGCATTTGATCAAAAGAGACCAAACACTTTGCCCAGGCGTACGGCATATGAAATATGTGCTTCCTCGTGGTTCTCTCCACGTTTACGCCAGTCGCACATACCAAATCTTTCCTTTTTATTATTACCAGAAATTTGGAGGATTGCAACTAAAAATCCTTTTTGTTGACTTAAACCATAGTTTAAGTCGTATCATAGTCTTGTCGACATGAAAAAATTTGGAGGCCTTCAGATGAAGTATTATTCAATTGGCGAAGCTTCAGCCAAATTCAATATCCCAGAATCAACGATACGTTATTATGAAAAAAAAGGACTGCTACCACTGATCGAGCGTGATGAAGCTGGGAGGCGGTTATTTTCAGAAGATCAAATTACGCTCCTTGAAATTGTTATTTATTTAAAAAATACGCACATGCCAATAAGTGGTATCAAGCAATATGTTGATTGGGTAGTTGAAGGAGATAACACCACTGAACGCCGACTTGAAATGATGAAAAATCACAAACAAGCTGTGCTGGCTGAAATTTCACTAATGACAGAATCCTTGAAAAAAATTGACGTGAAAATTACACGTTATACCAAACGCATTCAGGATAGAAAAGAACAAAAATAGATGAAAGAATAAGGGAGAAGAGGGACTACAATGAAACTTTCAGGAAACACAATACTTATTACAGGCGGAAGTGCTGGAATAGGATTAGCTTTTGCAGAGCGCTTTATAAAAGCCGGAAATACCGTCATCGTTTGTGGACGACGTGAACATGTACTTCAAGAAGCGAAACAAAAGCTTCCTAGCCTTATTACTCGTGTAAGTGATTTGGATATTGAATCTGAGCGTACAGCATTGTTTGAATGGGTAACGGCGAACTATCCAGAAGTGAATGTGTTAGTTAATAATGCAGGGATTCAACAACGCTTTCATGTGTTAAAAGCGGATGCAAAGAACAATTGGAGTTATTTCAGCAAAGAAATCACAACCAACATGGAAGCACCCTTCCATCTCGCTATGCTGTTCGCTCCATTTTTTGCAACAAAAGAAGAGGCGGCTATCATTAACGTGACATCCGGGTTAGCCTTTACACCGTTTGCTATTGCCCCGATATATTCAGCATCAAAAGCGGCGCTTCATTCATTTACAATGAGTCTCCGACACCAGCTTTCTGAAACGTCTGTAGAAGTAATTGAAGTTGCTCCCCCGGCAGTGAATACGGATTTAGGCGGATATGGGCTGCATAGCCAAGGGGAACCGTTAGATGCCTTCGCAGATGGAATTTTCAAAGGATTAGAAGAGGGTAAAAAGGAAATTGGATATGGTACTTCTGTGAATCGCTTACGCATGTCGAGAGATGAAGTCGACGTATACGTAGAAAATATGTATAAGGCAACGAAGAACACAATTGAATAATGTTTACGAGTCTATATGCATTCTTTAAAATGTATTGCTTTTACTCCAATAAAAACACGAAGGCAGCCGTTTACTCGGCTGCCTTCGTGTTTTTATTGAACTAGCGTATCGATCGAGCTGCCTACTCCCTTTAATGGAGGTGCAGCAGCTTCACCCCGCCGGGTTCCAGCCGTCGCGGCCGGCAAGAACCCTTGGCGCAGCGTAGGCCTTGGCCTCCTCGGCGGTCAGCTGCGCCGACCAGACCACACGCTGCCCGGGGTTAGCCCCCGGCCCCGTGCTGTTGAACTCGCAGAAGACGGTCGTCTGCTCGCACTCGGGCTTATTCCAGTTGTCCCAGCCTGCGGGGACAATGTGCTCGCCCAGCCAGCAGTCCAGGAAGGCGGCCTTGGCGTAGCTGCGCCATGGCCTGCCGAGATAAACCGACTGTGCCGGCGCGTCGCTTGTGATCCGGCAGTCGTGGAACACGTAGCCGAAGCGTACGTCCTCCGGCGTCGAGGGAGCGGTCAGCCAGCCGTGGATGCGGCCGGACGGGAACTCAGCGGCGTCTTCTTCGCCAAGGCGCCGCTTCGAGAAAATCTCGCAGCGCTCGAACACCGCTGTCGCCGAACCGAATATAAAATCGATGTCCCCTTCGATATAGCACTGCTCGTAGTACTGCCGCGTATGCCGCCGCGGCGCCAGCTCGCGGGGGCCTCCGAAGAGCGCGCGCTTCACAGGAGCGGGCGGCAGGGGTGCGGTAAACAGCGTATCCTGATGCCCCAGGAAACGGCAGCCCCGGAACGCGGCGCGGTCCCCGTCTACATAAGCGGCGACTGCTTGTCCGACCAGCTCGCCGCGGCCGGCCGCGTTCTCGAAGGTCAGCTGCTCTGCGGTGAAGTCGTCGGCACCGATAAACACGGAATACGAACGGAAGGTTTCGAAATCATCGCCGTTCGGCAGTTTTTTCTTGGCATGATCATCATAGGTGAGGATGGTATGCTCTGCGCTCTCACCGATCAGCGTAACAAATGGCTTTTCGATGTGGAGCTTTTCTTTATATATACCGTTTTTGATATGAATAATGACCCTCTCCCGGTTGTCGTCGGGAATTTGATTCAATGCTTCTTGTACAGTGCGGAAATCTCCGCTGCCATCGGCGGCTACGATCATGTCAGGCACTCCTTTTGAACGGGATGAATGAGATGCTATGGAATCCAGATTATTTTACCACATAGGGTCAAACGGCAGTCAATCCGGAGCAAACCGACAGCAAAAGGAAACGATTGTAAAGGTTTACAGAACCGAAACAGAGTGCTACCATAACAAGACAAGCCAATACACACGTGTGCAGTCAGCAGGTTAGGGGGTTCTCATGGAAACTTGGAAACGGAACTTATGGCTATTATGGATCGGATGCTTTATTACCTCGGCCAGCTTCTCGATGGTCATTCCATTTTTACCGTTATTTCTTCTTCACATCGGGGTTAGCCAGCATATTGAAATGTGGTCGGGGCTGCTGTTCAGCTCCGCTTTTTTTGCTGGGGCGCTTTCTTCCCCTTACTGGGGGGCGATGGCGGACAAGTACGGGCGCAAGCCGATGATCGTGCGGGCCGGGCTGGTGCTGTGTGTCATCTATTTGCTGACCTCGCTGGTGACGAACCCGTATCAGCTGCTGGTGCTGCGCATTTTGCAGGGCCTTCTGAGCGGCTTTATTCCGGGCTCCATCGCGTTGGTCGGCACGAATACGCCGGAGCAAAAGGTTGGATACGCGCTGTCCATGATGTCCACCTCTACGGCAACCGGCGGTATTATGGGACCGCTGCTCGGCGGGGTCATTTCTAAAATTTTTGACAACCGGATTGCATTCGCTAGCGCAGGGGTGCTCGTTCTATTCAGTACGCTGCTTGTCATCCTCTGGGTGAAGGAAGAGAAGTTCGTACCAAGCAAGACGCGCAGCTCCGTCATCGAATCAATGAAAATGGCGGTCAACAACCGTCCCTTGCTTGCGATTCTGGTGTTGACCATGTTTACGCAATTTTCGGTGATGACTATCGAGCCGGTGCTCCCTCTGTATATCGTTCAGATTGGCGGCTCGGTGAAGGAAGCGTCGCTCGTTGCCGGGATCGTCTTCTCTCTTGTCGGCATCGCCAGTATTCTGTTCGCCCCCCGCTGGGGCAAGCTGGCCGATAAAATCGGCTTTCAGAAAATATTGATTATCGGCCTGCTGGTCGGCGGACTTGGCAATTTGGCGCAGATTCCGGTGCATAACCTGTGGGGCTTCTCGATCATCCGGTTCGTTTATGGTGCCTTCTTTTGTGCGGTATTTCCGGCGCTGAACGGGATGGTAGTGCGAACGACGTCGGCCGATTTCCGCGGGAGGGCCTTCGGTCTTAGCCAGACGGCGAATCAGTTGGGCGGCATGCTCGGACCTCTGGTCGGCGGGGCGATCAGTGGCGCTTTTTCGATACATAGCGTATTCTGGGTAACGGGACTGCTGCTTATTTTCTCCATGGGACTGGCGTATTGGTCCAAAAGCCACGCCGTTCAGCCGTCCTGATTTAAGTGTATACAATATATGGAGGTTGGCGGCAGTCACGCAATGCTGTGTCAAGCGGAAGAAGCTGCGCAAGGGTAAGGGGGTAAATGTCATTATGAACCGCGTATTGGTCGTAGGCTATAAGGCATCGGAGCTGGGCATTTTCTCGCTTAAGCATCCGGGCATCGATATTATTAAAAAGGCCATCAAAAAGCAGCTCCTCGCTTTGCTCGACGAAGGGCTGGAATGGGTCATCGTCAGCGGCCAATGGGGGGTGGAGCTATGGGCTGCCGAAGCGGTGCTGGAGCTTCAGGAGGAATACCCGGAGCTGCAGTTGGCCGTCATCACTCCTTTCATTGAGCAGGATGAGAAATGGAACGAGCCGAAGCAGGAGTACTACCGGGGCATCGTGCGAAGGGCCAACTACATCAACAGCGTGACGAAGACGAAGTATGACGGACCGTGGCAGTTCAAGGAGAAGAATAAGTTTCTGCTGCGCAACTCGGACGGCATGATTCTGTTGTACGACGAGGAGATGGAGGGTTCGCCGAAGTTTATGAAGGAGCAGGCGTTGAGGCTGGCAGGAGCGGATGGGGGCTACCGGATTATTCAAATTACGGCCTCGGACCTGCAGTCCATTGCCGACGAGGAGCAGCCGGACTATTTTTAAAAAAGAAACGAATTTCGCCGGTGGCTGAAATCCACCTATTTACAACCGCAGGAATCTGTGGTAACTTTAATTTCAATATATATAGAAATAACGAAATAACACATGAAACCATCACTAAAGGAGAGGCAGCTATGGTGGAGGACAACGCAGAAACTCGTCAAGCCGTCAAAGTATACAAAGCACTCGGAGAACCGACCCGGCTGAAAATTGCCCTATTACTCACAGAGGAGAGAAATTTGTGCTGTTCTGACATTATGGGTAAGCTCGAGTCTGTCGCCGGTTCCACGCTATCCCATCATTTAAAGCAGCTGACGGACTGTGGCCTGTTGGACCTTCGCAAGGACGGCACTTATATTTATTACAGCGTGAACCATGAAATCGCGAAGAAGTATGCACCTTATTTGTTGGAGTAATTTTTTTCGTTTTAATTTCTATATTTTTAGAAATATAAAAATAACGGAGTGAGAGAGGAGTTACAAATTATATGTCTAACGCATGGAAAATTTATATGCTGGCTGTGGTCAGCTTTTTGGTTGGAACGTCGGAGTTCATCATTGCAGGCATTCTTGATAAAGTGGCGGGGGATATCGGAGTGACGTTGGCCGCCGCCGGTCAGCTTATCACGGTGTTCTCGCTTGCCTATGCCTTTGGCACGCCGATCTTGATGGCCGTGACCTCCCGCATGGAGCGAAGGAAGCTGCTGATGTATGCTCTCGGTGTCTTCGTTGTCGGCAATGTGATTGCGGTCGCTTTACCCGGATTTGAATTTCTGGTTGCCTCGCGCGTCATCTTGGCTTTAAGTACAGGGGTATTCGTCGTAACAGCCTTGACTGTGGCATCCAAGCTGGCTCCGCCGGACAAACAAGGCAGCGCTATCGCTACCCTTGTGATGGGCTTCTCCACGGCATTGATCGTCGGTGTTCCGCTCGGCAGGGTGGTCGCTTCCTTGTATGATTGGAAAACCATCTTCGGAGGCATCGGCTTCCTCGGATTGCTCGCCATCCTAGCCGTTGCTCTCACTATTCCGCAGACGGATGGCGAAGAGCCCGTTCCGATCCGCCAGCAGCTTGCTTTGCTGAAGGAGCCTAGAATTACCGTAGCGCTTCTGATCACCTTCTTCTGGATTTCCGGCTATTCCATTGCCTACACGTACATTTCACCGTTCCTGCTTACGGTAACGGGGATGAGCGAGCAGGGAGTGAGCGCAGGGCTGTTCGCCTTCGGTATTGCCAGTCTGATCGGCTCCAAGTTCGGTGGCTTCAGCACGGATAAATGGGGCGTGTCCCGCACGCTGGTGGGAGGTATGCTGCTTCACGCGGTTGCCCTCGTCCTCATCTCGCTTGCAGCGAAATCCCCGGCCATGATGTTTCCGCTGCTTATGCTGTGGTCCTTCTCGGCCTGGTCGTCGGGTCCGACCCAGCAATATAATCTGATTATGCAGGCCCCTGAGGCTTCCGGCATTATGCTGAGCCTGAACAGCTCCGTGCTTCAGCTGGCTATGGCCGCAGGCGCCGGTATCGGCGGCATCGTGGTAGAGCAGGTGTCGCTGACCTCGATAAGCTGGATCGGTGCTGCCGGAGTCACTGTCGCCGCTGCAACGGCTGCAGCCTCCTTCGGACGCTCCCGTGCGCTGGCCCGTCAGAAGGCGGAGGATCGCAAGCTGCAGAGGGCTTGATGTATGATATACGACTCGGGCAGTGCCAATGCGGGATTTCGTGAGCCTCGACGGATCTCTGTGGAAAGCCGCAACGCATGCCTTTGGGCCCAAATCTAAACGCCGACCTCGTCTATGGAAGACGGGGCGGCGTTTTTCTCGTACATAATTTAAAACTTCAATAGAAGGCTTACGAAGATGTAATGCCGTGTGAAGCAGAAGGTTTATTCGTCATTGAAGGAATGGCCTCAATCAAGGCTTTTATCACTTCGGCCCGGCATTCGTCTGAACGATATTCGGTACATTGGCTGCTGAATCCGGCGTGTAGCTGTAAGGGAAAGGCAGGGTGCTCGGGTACGCTGCGCCGGCTGCCGAGGTGCCGGTCGTCGCATTGTACGTATTGTTCCGCTCGTAGAACGAGTAGGCGTCTCCGCTGCTGTCCAGACCGATCTGGTTGCTCTGGTTCGTTTTGTAGAAGTAGTTGCCTTCCGAGTAGATCACGCTGCCGCTGCCGATCTGGTTCGCATTGTACTGCTGCTGTGAGGAACCCTGTGAATTCGTACCGGACGGCGTCGTGCTGTTATCGAAGTAGTTGTTATACAGGTGGACAAATCCGCGCATCAGCGGCCGCCCCTTCATATAAGGTCCGAACCAATTATGGTGCATCGTGACATGCAGCTTGCCGCCCCCGTAAGTGTAGGAGTCGCTTGCATTAGCGCCGATGACCATCGCGAGACGCTCTGAGGCAAGATCCTGATAGGTGCCCACCCAGTTCCACAGTGGATTCGGATTCATGTTCATCCAGCTGGATGTAAAGTAGAAATGGCTGTAAGAAACGGTAACGTTATCGGAAGCCTTGGAAATCGACATCAAGTCGTCGCTTGTATTATAGATGGTACAGTGATCCACCCAAACATTGCTGGTCCGGCGGAAGGAAAGACCCAAGTAATTCGTTCCCGTGCCTCCGGGCTGAATAGCCGTCCCGCTAAGATTTTGAAGGTCGGTGATGTTGCCGTAGAACGTAATGTTTTTGATCACGATATTCTCAATGTTCGTCCCGGCAGAAAGCAGCTCCCCGCTAAATTTCAGCTGGATGTTTTGCAGCACGGCGCCGCCTCCGCTTGCTCCCTCGATCGTCACGTTATTCCAGCTGGTACTGGCGAAGGTCAGTGTGGTTAACGACGGGCCTCCGTAAATGTTGCCTTTAATAATAATATGATGCTTGCCGTTGTTGAATGCGCTTTGCAGCTCCGCGAGTGTCGTCACGGTGACGGCGGTGTCTGATGAACCGGTCGCGGTAGCGTAGCCTCCTGTGCTGGCCGCTCGTGCAGGAGTGGCCCCGAAATGGGGGATGTTCGTTGAAACCGAAGCAACGCTTAAAATGAAAAGCGTCATGACCGTGCATAGAAATGGTTTGACTCTGAAGCGCATCATTGTTCCTCCTCCATCGTATTGAAACATAACAACCACCAAGAAAGCAGTTTAACTCCTTTCTTCCATTCTCATTTACCCACATAGGAAAGCGCTTTCCAGAAATTCAGTGTACTTGAATATTTCGATGCATGTAATATACACAATTTAACTTTTTTCAAGGGGATGCTGGAAGCCGATTTCATTCAGGAGCCTCGGGAAAGGCGGTTTATTCACCGGTTTTGGACAGAGCGTAAAGATTATTTTGACCGGAGGGATGATTATCGGACTTTTTGGTTCCGGTGAGAGGTTCCCCGCCTAATGATCGTCTATCTAATATAGAACGCTAGGAGGACAGAGTGGTGGAGGATCGCAATGAGCAGCACAATGCCGTTCGGCGGCAAATTAGAAGCGTACTGGAAGGGAATAAGGAGCATTATGCTTTTATCGTGAAGCTGTATAAAGATAAGGTGTACGCTCTCCTTCGAGGCATGGGGGCGTCCGCGGCCGATGCGCAGGATCTAACGCAGGAGACGTTCATTAAAGCTTACCGCAAGCTGGCCTCCCATGATCCGGATAAAAGCTTCCCCTCTTGGCTGTACGCCATAGCGGCTAACTTGTTCAAGGATTTTTACAAGCGAAAGCGATGGCCGGAATGTGAGCTGGACCTCAATCAGCCCGCCCCGGTTGACGGTCCGGAGGAGCAATGGCTTCTGACGGAGCAGCGGAGTGAAATCCACCGGCGGCTGGGCCAGCTTCCTGCGAATTACCGGATGGTGCTGCTGCTGCGGTATACGAATGATTTGACGTACGAGGAAATAGCCGAGTCACTGGGGATACCGGTAAGCAAGGTGCAGAACGATCTGTACCGGGCGAAAAAAAGCCTGCAAAGACGAATGGCGGCGGAGAAGGTGAACATGAGATGAAATGCTTGAGTCCTGAGGAAATGGAATGGTACGCGACGGGTTCCGCGGAAACGACTCACGAGCTTGATCAGGAGCGGTCGCAGCATATCCAAGGCTGCCAGCGGTGCGGCGAGCTTCACCGGGCACTGCTGGAGGAGCAGGAGAACTGGAGCCGCGAGCTGTTTGCCGAGGCGCTGTCGCAAGAGTTTGATAGCCAAGTGATGCAAGCACTGGAAGGGATCGAGATCGAGCCTGCAGGTGGTTCCGGTCCTCGGGAGGATGCCGCTTCGTGGGAGAAGCAGGAGACTCTGCAGTGGAGCCCGATAAGCGAGGCAGCGCCGGCTGCGTATTCGCTTCCGGCCCGGACAAAGAAACGAACCTGGCGAGTGGCCGTAGCGGCTGCTTTCCTGGTACTTCTGATGAGCGCCGCCGCCGTCTATTCTGTGCCGACATTAGCGGAGAAGATTCGCTCACTGTTCACGCGTCCGAATGTGGATATCGGCTTGCTGCGTGCACAGGAATTCGGACTGGTACAGCATCCGGGCATCAAGGTGAAGAACAAAGGCTACACTGTCAAAATTGATGAAGCGGTCGGTGACCCGACCCGCGTTATCGTGGCGCTGCAGCTGTTCGGTCCGGACGGGAAGCATGACAGGGATCGGCTTGTGCTGACAGGCGAAAATACGATCAAGATTCGAGACGAGCAGGGACATGAAGTCGGGGAATTGTACGATATGGGGGCAACCAGCGATTTCTACTATTTGGTCGCTTTCTTCCCGGAGCCGCTTCAGGCGGACCGGATTACCGTGGATGGGCAGATCCGGCAGCTCGGGAACGGCATCCAGCGGATCCCCTTCCTTCAGGGCAGCTGGGATTTTGCCTTTACTATCGACCTGTCGGAGGCGAAGAAGAGAACGACCTTCGCTTCGCTGGCAGGGGAATATACGTCGCCGGACGGGATGACCGTCCGGTTGAAGCGGCTGACCCGCATGGTACAGGGCGTGCGGCTGGAGCTGGACACGGAACTCAGCGCTGCAGCTTTGGCCCGTTCGCCAGCTGAGCTTTGGCAGCAGCAGCAGCTGAGCTTCCATTTTGAGGACGCGCAGGGAGAGGAAATTCATAGCGTCAACACGAGGAAGACACCGACGAGGGACAGCTTAATGACCCATTCTGCGCTGCCCGGAGACAAGCCGGGGGTCATGCATTGGAGCTATACATTCAAATATTTGCCGGACGATCAGCCGTACCGGTTCGTGCTGGACGGTTATTCTGTCCCGGAGCGGGAGGGGGCCTCCGTCGAGTTTGAGCCTGCCCGGCTGAAAGAGCATCCGGTTCCGTTCCGGTTTCAGGGGGACGAGCTTATGCTGAAGGACTTCACGATAGAGCAGCCCCCGAATACGAACAGCGGGAAACCGGAAGGCGCGCTTCATCTGGACGGCACCTTGATTAATGAATTATCGAGAAGTGAATGGATGCTGCGAGATGCGGAGGGCCGGGAGTACCCATTGTCGATGCGAGGCTCGTGGGGCGCAAGTGGAACAGACTGGAAGAATGGCTTTATTACATTGGAAGCAGGCCGGCCCGGCGCATTGTTCCAATTTTGCAATGGGGACCTGCTCCGCATTCCGGAGAAGCTGACGTTGGTCCGCACAGTCGTTGATAAACGGTATACGAATGTCAACTGGTCGATCGGAATAAGCGAAATATCGGATGTACCCGAAAAGACGGAGCCGGCGAACCCATAAAACACAGCAGCGCCCCAAGAATCATTGAAGATTCTTGGGGCGCTGCTGTGTCATCCCTAACTATTCTAAAAAACCTTAATAAGTCAATTTTACCGTACGGGTCGCCTCGATATAATCCACCTTGGCTCCCAGTACTTCAGCCAGCAGACGCACCGGCACCATCGTATTCTCACCGATCAATCGGGCTGGCGTATCCGTCGTCTTCAACTGGCCGTTGACTTCATATTGGGTCTTGGCGGTGTACAGCGTCACCTTCAAGCTCCCCTTGGTGTAAATTGCAGCGCGCTGCTGCTCGTCCCAATCCACGGTGGCTCCAAGGGCTGCGGCCAAATCGCGGATATACAGGAAGGAGGAGCCGTCGACGATGACCGGCGTTCTTTTCATCGGAAATGCAATGCCATCCAGCTGGTAGCTGCTGTCATCGAGTCCGAAGCTCGCGACACGCTGGGTAGGGGCGGCGGTGACATAATACTTTTTGTAATCGGTTGCGTTCAGGTGGAGCTTTTTCTTCCCGGTTCCGTCGGCAGGCTCCGTGGTGAAGTCCCATGCCTTCTCTTCCGTAACGGTGCTTCCATCCTTCATCACCTGCAAGCGGAGCTTCACGTGGTAGCTGGTATCCGCCTGCAGCGGCTTGCGCGGCATCAGGATGACCGTCTTCGACAAGTCGGTATCCGTATCGGGTGTATTGGTTAACAGCTCGACCGTGTTTTTATTGCTGTCGGTCAGTTCTGCGCTTAGCAGCTTGATGCTTCCGACCTCTTCCCCATAATACTGAGCCATGATCGGATACCCGACCGGGTAGGTCTCATTAGCATGAATGCGGAGCGGATCCGGTGTCTCGTTGCCCTCGAAGGTCGTAGGCACGTAACGGTCTCCTTCCGCCGGAGAAACGACAAGCTGGGAAGTGTTCTTCTTCTCCATGCCGAATTCGATAATCGTATAGTCGCCGACCCGGCCGATCCCGACTTCTTTGACCGTTGGGTCTATGATCGGCGAACGGTGATACGGGGCATCGTACAGCGCGTCGATCGCATCGCTGATGCTTCCGGTGATGAGGGCCGCGTCCTCCCCGATACTGGACGTGTAGCCGAAGTAAGCTCCACGCTCCAATGGAGTCGCTCCGACAAATCCGGCTTTGCCGGAGGTCTCGCTGTGGAGGCTTTCCTGGCTGGACTCGCTCTGCCGGATCTTGTTCAGATCCAGGTATTTGGCGTGAGCCATCGCGGTAGCATTCAAGCTGTCGTCCATTTGAACGGCCGGCAGTCCGTGCAGTACCCGGTAATCGTTCAGCGCGGAGATGCCGGCCAGCTGCTCCGAACTAGCGGCGGGCAGCTGCCGCAGCGCATCCTTGGCTACCGTAAAGGTCCAGGATTCATTGATGGGCTTGTAGCCGGGGAAGGTGATAGACATGGAGACAAGATAGCTGCCCGGTGTCAGGTCCTTGCCAGGTGTATAAGTAAAAGTGCCTTTGTCTTTATTGTAAACGGCCTGAACACTCTCCCCATTCAAGGTCATGGAATAGGCTGGGGTTACACCCGTCATGTCGGTTTTGAAATAAAAGGTAAGGGTTGGCTTGGTGACGCCGATCGTGTCCTTAGGGGTTCCCAAATAACCATAGGAGAAAGCCTCAGCACGAGGAGCGGGCAAGGCAAGGCTGGAGCACCAAAGCAGCAGTGCCAGGGAAAGCAGCAGCAGTTGTTTCATCAGACGTGGTTTCGGATTCAACGGAATCCCTCCTTATCTCTGGAAATTCGACGATTCTCTAAAAATAAATTCGACAAAATCCGTCGAAACCCTTTTGCCAATAAATATCACCGGCCGGCTTGTCCCACTGATGCTTGGTCATCATGCCGAGTCGCTGCAGCCTGCGGAAGTACGCACAAACGGATCGCATCGGGCTGTATGGGCATCGGGAAGGCATTAAAAGCCATGCTCCGCTCCGGTTCGACTGAATGGTCCGGCTCTACGATCCGGCTCTTGAAAGACAACTAGGCCGTTTATCTCACAAGGCTGGGATAAAAACTATTGAAAAATAACAAACATAATTGTATTATGTCTATATATCATTAGACAAAATGGAATAAAGTCATTTATTGGGGTGAGAGGGATATGGATCGTAGAAAGGAACTGCAGCAGCAGGCCAAGGAAATCAAGACGGAGGCCGGCGTGTATCAGATTAAGAATCAGGTAAACGGCAAGGTTTATGTGGAAAGTACGATGAATTTGCGGACGATTAATGGCCGGGAGATGGCACTGGACATGGGCTCGCACCGGAACCGGAGGCTGCAGGCGGATTGGACGGCCTTCGGCAAGGAGAACTTCACAATCGAACCGCTTGAGGTGCTGAAAATCAAGGAAAACGCAGGGGCCTATTACGACCCCAAGGATGATTTGAAAAAGCTGTATGAACAATGGATGGAACGGCTTCAGCCTTACGGTGAGCGGGGATATCATGATGCACGGGAAGCGGGAAAATAGGGCACAGGCTCAAATCAGGTCCAGACCCAGGGAAATTACGGAATTTATAGAAAATGGTGTTCTTGAAGCTCCGTCTGAAGTGGTATACTCAGTATAGCGGGTTAGCTTAAGATGAGAGGGTGGATGGCATGTTTGGCAAAGTGGCAGCGGATCTTCTGGGGATTAGTGATATCGGTTCGGTGATTAGGCCCGAGAATTATGACAAGGTGGACTCCGACGACTATGTAATGCATGAGGATCAGGAGAAAATTTATTTCCTTATTAAATCCAAGAGCGACGAATACTGCTTCACGAATTTGGCCCTGATCCATCTGGACGGGACGAGTGCCGTCAGCAAGAAACGTACGCTCCGACGCTACAGCTATAGCACTTATCAGGTTTCTAATGTCATGCTGGAAACTGCGGGCACGGTGGATTTGGATGTGGAGATCAAGTTTTACCTGGGAGACACTCCTTTTTCCATTGACGTCCATAAGAAGCATCTGGAAGAGCTGAAGGACTTGTACAAGGCGCTGTTGAAAATTGCCGAGATCACGCGCGAGAACGACGTGATTCTCAATTATGCGAGGGAAAGCCTGGAGCTGGCATCCACTACGCTGCGCCGTGTCGTGAACAATGAGACTCAGGTGGCCGAGCAATTCAAGCAGCTGAACCAATCTACCTTCGCCTGGCTGGTGGAGACACGTAAGCAGTATAAGGTAAAGGACTTCGGGGCGATTTTCGAGCGGTATATTAATCAATAGCCTTCTGCGGACGAAAGAATCGAATATGCGGATAAACGAAGGGAGCCTCCATCTTGGAAGCTCCCTCTTTGACTAGCTTAACAAAAGCATTCGGGCGTGCCGGAGGAGCCGCTGCCTTGTTGATCCCGATGTGTCCCTGCTTCAGGGGCAGGGGCCTGCCTGTTGTAGGCCAGCAGGGCTTGAACCCCATGGCTCAGAATAGCGCCGGAACGGGTGGCCGCGGCGACGAGCAGCGCTTCGACGATTTCCTCCATCGTTCCGCCCTGTTCCTTGTACTTTCGGACATGCACGTCGATGCAGTAAGGGCAGCCGGTGACATGGGCTACAGTCACAGCAATCAATTCTTTGGTACGCATTGGGAGCTTCGACGTACTCCCGTGATAAAGCTGCTCTTCGAATTGTAGAAAAGAAGCCGCAGCTTCCGGAGCGAGCCGAATTAATTCGGGAATTTGCTCCAGATGGGTTCGATCGTAATACGAATTCATCTTCATCCCTCCATACAAGGTATTGGCTTACTTTCCCATTGTAAGGTCGGGAGGAGCTCAATACCGTGACTTTGTCACAATGCAGGGAAGGGAACAAGCTTTCAGCAGAGGGCGGAGAGTATACTTAATTAGTGTATAAGGGCGTACATCGAAGCTTGAATATGCTCCGTATACCTTGCAGCTTCTTGGGCGAGGTAGGCTTCCGTGCCTTGGTTTGCATCATAGGTGACGAAGGCGGGAAGAAAGATGCCGTTGCATTTGGTAATCGTCGCTTGAATGGGCTTCAGTAATTCACTGATCGTAAACCCGTTGTCTCCGCCGGAGCGGTATGCTTTTTCCGTACCCCCAGCTGTCGTGGCAACGATAAACTGCTTGCCCTTCAGATTGTCGGCTCCGGGACCGAATGCCCAGCCATAGGTCAGCACATCGTCAAACCACTTTTTCAGCAGAGGGGGGCAGCTGTACCAGTACAATGGAAATTGGAACACGATCCGATCGTATTGCAGCAGCAGCAGCTGCTCCTTCTCCACATCGATTTGCCAGTCCGCATAGTCCTCATACAAGCCGCGAACGCAAAGGTCCTTATGCTTGCTCAGCTCCTTGGCAAAGGCTTGATTGACCCGGGAGCTTTGTAAATCGGGATGTACAATGATAACCATCGTTTTCATGGGGATCATCCTCTCAAATGAATTCCCCCCCATTATGCTGTGAATGTATAGGGTTGAAAAGTACGCTCTTTATTCATACTTAGTCCGGCAAACCATACCATAGATGGGGGCTGGGTTTCCTAGGGATAGTATGGTGAAGCGTACTAGGTACGAAAAAGAAGAGTACTTTTGTTCAACGCACCGATTTGGTAAAGTAAACAGAAAGATATTATGTTGATTCGTTGAAGGAGTGAGAAGCATGTCTGAGCCTACCGATCGGTGCTACACAAAATCTAAGGGAATCCTGGCTACGCTGCAGGTGATCGGCGGGAAATGGAAGCCGCTTATATTGTTTATTTTGCTGTATCAAGGAACCAGACGCTTCGGAGAGCTCAGACGGCAGCTTCCCCAAATTACACAGGGCATGCTGACGAATCAGCTGCGCGAGCTCGAGCGCGACGGACTTATCGTGCGGCAGGTATACCAGGAAATTCCGCCGAAGGTCGAATACTCCTTATCCGAGCACGGAAAATCGTTAAGCACGCTGTTGACTGACATGTGCGGCTGGGGCTTCAAGCATATCGAGTTTATGAACGCTGCGACTTCGGAGGCACCCGTACAAACGAAGGACTCGCAATCCTGACCTGCTGCCGCCTATGCTCAGGCTAGCTTACAGCGCTTGATATTTGACTGTCTTCCCCTTGGCCGCTACTCTTGACCCTGTCTTCGCCTCTAGCTGCAGTTCCGCTTCAGAGGTGGTGCAGTCCGTCGCGTTCACATCCGGATTAGTGGATAGCTCGAGAAAATGCTCCAGCTTGTAATCGATGATACGCAGCGTTTCGTCCAGCTGTTCCCGCTCCCGTTGAATCCTTTGCTTATGCTGCTCCAGGATAGATAACCTTTCCGCTAATGTGCTGCTGCCTTGGGCGGTAAGCGCACGATAATGCTTCATTTCCTCAATCGTCATCCCCGTCGCCTTCAGCCGGGTCATAAAGATCATCCCCAGAATGTGATCCCTGCTATAAACCCGATGCCCGTTGTTCTTCCGCTCTGCATACGGTAATAGACCGATCCTTTCATAGTAACGAATCGTATCTTCCTTCAGTCCTGTCAACTCGGCCGCCTGTTTGATGGAAGTGACGGTCTCAGGAATGTCCCACATGGATATCGCCCCTTAGCTTCGTTTACCAAGGTACTTCTCCGTTCTCATCAAAATAACCTCCTGTCGGGCCGTCAGGACCTAGCATTGCCAGTCGGATGACGACGGCCGCAGCCTGCTCGACCGTACGGTAGCCGGTATGGTGGTTCAGATCGGTGGAGGTGTATCCCGGATCTGCGGCATTGATCTTGATCGGCGAGTCTTTGAATTCCTTGGCCAGCATGACCGTTAATGCGTTGACGGCAGTCTTGGAGCTGTTGTAGGCAAGCAGGTTGAACCGGTAAAATTCAGTTTCCGGGTCGCTGTTCCACGCGAGTGAGCCTAAGCCGCTCGACAAGTTGACGATGCGGCCGGCCGTCGATTTGCGCAGCAGGGGAAGCATGGCCTTCGTGACCGCAAACATTCCGAAAAAGTTCGTATCGAACGTCCGGCGCAAATCATCCAATTCCGTCTGGCTCGGGGGCGTGCCCTTCTCGAAGGTGACTCCGGCATTATTGATCAGAATATCCAACGCGCCGAACTGCTGTTCGATGTGAGCCGCTGCCGCATCGATGGTGTTCTGCCGCGTCACGTCCAGCTCGATCCATTCGGTACGCACGCCTTCCGATAGCAGTGCTTCCGCCGCTTTCCGACCTCTTTCCTCATGTCTTGAACCCAGCAGGATGTGTAAGCCTTGGGCACCTAATTGACGGGCTGTTTCATAGCCGATCCCTTTGTTCGCGCCCGTGATCAGGACGGTTTTGGTGTGACTCATATGGTTCTCTCCCATTCTGTATCGATAGTTGGCAGCCGCCATATGTAAACTGTACAACTTGAACCTTACTCCAAGTCAAGCGGCTAAGCCCCTTCCTGATTCGGAAGGGGCTTATTCCGGCTGTTAAGGGGCTGTCGATGCGATCCGCCCTGTTGTCAACAGCTGTCATGCAACGCTGCGCTGCGTGCTGGAAGCTGCACGGGAGTCTGCCTTAGTCCCGGATTTCCACCAGGCTGTGCTGCAGCACGTTGTCTCCGACCTGAGGGGTGAAAGGGGCCTCGCTTACGCCCGTTACGTTCACAAGCACGTTGGCCTCACGCGGCAAGGTAATGCGGACCTCATATTTGAACTCGACGCCGGAGACGTCCGCATACAAGAAGTCGGAGCTGTTCGGCGACAGCGCCACCTTGCACACCTCCAGCTCGCAGGGCTGAACGGCAAGAGGGACGGCTGAGCCGCTCGACCAGTCGAACACCTGGACAGCAATTTCATTGACGGTGTCGTAGCTGAGATTGGCTACATCGACAAGAGCGAACTGGGTATTCGGGTTTCTTCTCAGCACGCCGGTCGTCAACGTTTTCCGGGCAAACGATCTTCTTCTCGCCTCGGGCCGCTTCCGAACCTGGAGGAGGGTGGTGCGGGGCAGCGTTCTTTTCTTGATCTGCACACGCCGGGCAGGGGTGGGCAGCGCTTTACCCTGCGGCACGGCACGCCTTGTGGAGGCTGTGCCTGTCCGCAGCCGTATAGGCTTCGGCAGAGCTTTTTTGAATATCAGCGGGCTATTCCGTTTCATGGCAATCCACTCTTTCCTTCGAAGAATAGGTGCATTGGGGCCTACTGTAGTAGATGCGGCACAGCCTGATATGGCATGGGCGGATGCCTGGCTATGCAAGGCAAAGTCCTTCAGCTGTAGTTATCGATGTTGAATCTTCGTTATATCAACCCCAACATGCATGAAGTAAGCTAGTTATAGAAAAAGTAACGCCTATATAACTACTTCGGGAGGTCGCTATGAAACAATCATGGAATCGTTGGGTAGGTGCAGGAACGGCCGTTATGATGGCAGCGGCGTTGGCTGCAGGCTGCGGAAATGCAAGCGAGAAGCCGGCGGACTCAAATACGAAAGCGGCGGCAGGCAAGCCGTTTGAAGGCAAGAGCATTACACTGGTTACCGCAAACCATCCTTGGGGCGAAGCGATTAAGCCGCTGCTTCCCGAGTTTGAAGCGGCTACCGGAATGAAGGTCAATATCCAGAGCTTTTTCGAGGATCAGCTGACTCAGAAGCTGACCGTTCAGTTCACCTCCGGCTCGGCGACACCGGACGTCTTCATGTACCGGCCGCTGCAGGAGGGCAAATTATTCTTCAAGAACGGCTGGGTACAGCCTCTGGATGATTATGCGAAGAAAGACGCGGCATACGATTTCAACGATTTCTCCAAATCGGCTGTAGGTACCGCAACGGTGGATGGCAAGCTGGCCGGGATTCCGATCATTACGGAGCAGGAAATTTTGTATTACCGCAAGGACTTGCTGCAAAAAGCGGGCATCAGCGTTCCTAAAACAATCGATGAGCTGGTAGCGGCGGTCAAGAAGCTGCACGACCCCAAAAATGAAATGTACGGCTTTGTGGCCCGGGGCCAGCGCTCACCGCTCGTGACCCAGGTATCCTCCTTCCTTTACTCCGAGGGCGGCGACTTCCTGAAGGGCGACAAGGCGACGATTAATACGCCGGAAGCGGTTAAAGCGTTTACGACGTACGGAACGCTGCTGAAGGATTACGGCCCTCCGGGTGTGCTGAACATGTCCTGGCCGCAAGCGATCGGAATTTTCGCGCAAGGTAAGGTGGCGTTCTACACCGATGCGAACTCGATCTACCAGAACGCAACGGATAAAGAAAAATCGAAGGTGGCCGATCAAGTGGGCTTTGCCCCGTTCCCTGCAGGCAAGGATGGCTCCAAGCCGTATAACATCACTTCGTGGGGATTGGCAATGAATTCGAAGGCGGCCAATAAAGACGCGGCATGGGAGTTCATCAAGTGGGCGACCAGCAAGGACGTTGTGTTGAAAACGCAGCAAAAAGGCAACCCCGGCGCCCGCGCTTCCGTGTGGGATAAACCGGAAGGCACGACAGGCTTCCCGGCCGAGCTGGTTCCTGTAATCAAGGAAAGCGCCAAAGGCGGCGTCGACCATGACCGTCCGACGGTTATCAGCGTAGGCGAAGCACGCGACGCGGTAGGCGAGATTGTTCAGAAGGTGATGGCAGGCGATACGAATATCCAGGAAGTGGCGGATAAAGCGAATCAGGCGCTGCAAGCGATTATCGATAAAGACAAAACCAAATAAGATCAGAATGGTTCAGCTTCCATCAAGCTCTTAGACATTCAGACAGGGTGAACCAACACGGGCTGTAAGCCCGGTCTGCATCAACAGGGGTCATTCCAAGGATGACCCTTTTGATGCTCGAAGCACAAAGAAAGGGTGAACGTTTCATGCGGTACAACTGGTTCGACCGGAACTTGAAGTGGATTTATACGCTTCCGGCAGTATTGTTCGTGCTGCTGATGATGCTGTTTCCGATTATATACACGGTTCGGATCAGCTTTTATGAGTGGAGCATGTCGGCTACGACACCTCCCCAATGGGTAGGGATAAGCAACTATTTGGCGCTGTTCAAGGATGAGCGGTTCTGGCATGCGGTAGGCTCCACCTTTTATTTCACGATTGCGGCGCTTCTGTTTGAAGTCGTGCTTGGCATTGCTATTGCGATTCTGCTGTCCAGGCAGTTCCGCGGGAAAAATATCGTGAAAACGATATTCCTGCTCCCGATGGTCGCAACACCGGTAGCGATGGGCTTGGTATGGATGCTGATCTACGAGCCGACGATCGGTGTCGCCAATCTGATGCTGAAATCGCTCGGCTTCAAGCCCCTCCTATGGCTGGCTTCGACATCGCAGGTTATTCCGTCGCTCGTTATTATCGACATCTGGGAATGGACGCCGATGATCGCGCTGATCGTCATGGCGGGCTTGGCCACGCTGCCGACCGATCCTTACGAAGCCGCCGATGTGGACGGGGCAAGCCGGTGGAAGAAATTCACCGCGATTACGCTGCCGCTGCTCAGACCGACAATTATCGTCGCCGCAATGCTTCGGCTGATCGATGTTTTGAAAACGTTTGATATTATTTACGCCACCACGCAGGGCGGGCCGAACTTCGCATCCGAGACGTTGAACCTGTACGGCTATGTGCTGGGCTTCCAGTACTTTAAGCTGGGTATGGCGTCCTCGCTGCTGGTCATTTTCTTTGCGATTGTGATGGCGTTGACATTGTTTATGATTTGGATGCGGAAGCGACTGGAGGGAGCGTCATGAAGAAGAACAAAGGAATGAACCTGCTGAATACCGTGCTGACGTTTATTGTTCTGCTCGTCTTCGCGTTCCCTTTTATTTGGATGCTGCTCGCCTCCTTCAAGACACAGGCGCAGATCATGTCGACGGATCAATTTTTCATCTTCACCCCGACTACGAAAAATTACACCAGCGTGTTCAAAGAGTATGATTTCATGAAATTTATTTGGAACAGCTTGATTGTCGCGCTCGGCTCAACCCTGTTCTCGTTAATTCTAGGTCTTCCGGCCGCCTACGCGATTGCCCGGCATCACCTGCATAAGCTTGGACTTATTATTCTTGTGGCGCGGATCATTCCGGGGATTACCTTCCTGATCCCATGGTTCATTTTATTTTCCAAAATTAATCTCGTCGATACGTATACCGCTCTGATTTTAAGTCATATGCTCGTGGGGCTTCCGTTTATTATTTGGATCATGATCTCGTTCTTCGAGGCGCTGCCTACAGAAATTGAGGAAGCGGGCTTAATCGACGGCTGCACGCACCATCAAGTGTTTACGCGGATTATTTTGCCGATTTCCGGACCGGGGGTCATTACTTCGTCGCTGCTGTCGTTTATTTTCTCCTGGAACAATTTTATGTTTTCCATTATTTTGGCAGGAGACAAGACGAAGACGCTGCCGATTGCCGTATTTAACTTTATGTCGTATTCCGAGATCAACTGGGGCGCTTTGATGGCCGCGGCTTGCATTATTACGCTGCCGGTGCTGATTATCGCGCTGCTCGCGCAACGCTATATTGTCAGCGGGTTGGCTGCAGGTGCCGTAAAAGGGTAAAATAAGTACCATTGCGTAAACACAGCAGGAGATGAAGGAGGCCAACGAGGATGAAGCTGCCGTACAGATTAAATATTTTCAGCAAAATCGTGGTTGTGCTGCTTGTCCTCCTGCTGCCGGTACTGGTGCTGTATACGCTCTCCAATCGGACGACGAATCAAGTGGTTCAGGATCAGATCCAGACCTCGAACCTGAACCAGCTGTCTTTTTTCCTGCATCAGCTGGATTCGCATATCGAAAATTTATCGATGTTCCCCGTCATTCTGGCGAACGATCCTTACATTCGGGAATTTATCGATAAGACAGGCGCCTCTCTGTCCGATCCGATGAAGGCAGAGGCTCGACTGACCGAAAAGCTCAGCCTGCAAAGCGTCTCCAGCGGCTGGTCGAACGATTTGACACTGGTGGTTCCTGGGGAGCGGAAGGTCGTTTCCTCCAGCATTTATATGAACGGAACCGGGACATGGGCCTGGGAGGATCCGATTCATTCCACCTGGACCTACGGATTCGACAGCTCGAGAGGAACACGGATGGGGACGTTTATCCGCGAAATTACCGAGCCTGCGAACGCCAAGAGCGTGAAACAAGCGAATGCGGTATTTGAAGTCAGATTTCCGGTGCAAAATATAAGCGACCTGCTGGATATTTACAAGAAGGATAAAGAAAGCGATCCCTTCTTATACTATCCGGGGTATAGCCCGATTTTTAACAGCACGTCTTCCAAAGCGATGGTGGATCAGCTTCTCCATCAGCTGGGAGGCGTGCCTTTAAACGATATAGGCCAGCGGGAGCTTGTGATCGAGGGGCAGGAATATTTGGTCAGCTACGTCAAATCGACGCAGCTCGGCTGGTATTTGATCGATTACGTGCCGGTGGAGAAAATGTTGTCTCCTATTACGAAGACAAGCCATTTGTTCTATATCTCACTTGGACTGCTGCTGGCGCTCAGCGTGGTGGCCTCCTTCTTATTGTACCGGAATGTGCAGATCCCTCTCGTTCAGGTCATTCGCAGCGTACAAAAAATGAAGCGGGGTGACCTGTCCGCACGGATTGAATACCGGTCCAAAAATGAATTCGATTATTTAATTCAGCATTTCAATGAAATGGCCGGCCAAATTCAAGTGCTGGTGGAGGATGTGTATGCCGAAAAAATCCGCTCGCGCGAAGCGACGCTGAAGCAGCTGCAATCCCAGATCCATCCGCATTTTCTCTATAATTCCTTGTTCTTTATTATCAATTCGGCCGAGCTGGAAGACCGGGAAGCCGTGGTTGCGATGGCTCACAATTTGGCTGAGTTTTACCGATATACCACACGAGTCGAGAATCAGTCCGTCCGGCTGAAGGATGAGCTGGATATGGTGCGGAACTACTTGAATATCCAAAATTTGCGGATGCAGCGGCTGGAGTATCAGATCGACGTTCCGGAGGCTATGCTCGGAGAGCTCGTGCCGCGTCTTATTCTTCAGCCTCTGGTGGAGAACGCTATCGTTCATGGGATTGAAGCCCGGATGGGGGGCGGGCGTATCCGAATTACCGGCGAACAGACCGACGAGCGGAACCGGCTTATTGTCGAAGACAATGGCAAAGGCTTGAGCGATCCGGAGCTGCAGCAGCTTAGGGCCAGACTGCAGGAGCCGATGAGCGAGGAGATTGGCTGCGGCACGTGGAATGTACACCACCGGCTGTATTATCAGTTCGGGGAAGGCTCGGAGCTGAGCTTCCGGCATGCCGAAGGCGGCGGCCTTCGGGTCATGCTCACCTGGAACCGGGAGCGGAAGCTGCCGATGCAAGGAGACGATACGTTGTGAGCAGCGGCCGGGAGGCCGGGAGGCCGGGTACTGGAATCCCGCGGGAGGCCAACCAGAGAGAGCTTTCAATTCAACAGCGATGAACAGAGCAGGCGCCGTCTAGGGGCAGGCAAAACGCTGCGGAGTCTGACAAAAGCAGGATGTACAGCAGGGAGGGACAAGCATGGTTCAGCTTTTGCTCGTCGATGACGAGGTTCATGTCGTAGAGCGCTTCTCCGCCACGATCGATTGGAAGGCGGAGGGAATCGATCAGGTATACAAGGCGTATTCGGCTGTGGAAGCCTTGGCGCTGCTGGAGCAGTTCTCCATCGACATCGTCATTACCGATATTCAAATGCCGGGCATGTCCGGACTCCAGCTTATTGCCGAAATCGACCGCCGCTGGCAGAAGACGAAGTGCATTTTGCTGTCAGGCTACTCGGATTTCAATTACGCGAAGGAAGCGATTCAGTACCAGACCGAGGACTATTTGCTGAAGCCGGTGACGGAAAAAGACTTGGTCGACACGGTTCGCCGGGTGAAGGACAAGCTCACCAAGGAGTGGGAGGAAGTGCTGTCCAAGCAGCGGCTGACCTACACGCTGAAGGAAAACCTGTCGCTCTTGCGGGCGAATCTGCTGAACGATCTGCTGCAAGGCCGCAAATTTGCCGAGTCGTCGCTTCGCGACAAAATGCAAATGCTGGAGCTATCCGACTACCACGGGCGCTCCTTTGTGGTGATGATGGTTCGGCTGGAGGAATATTTCCTGCAGTATGACGCACACAGTCTGTCCCTTCTGGAATATGCGATCGGCAACATGGTCGAGGAGCTGTACGGCGAACGCTATGATACCTGGTATACGAAGGATGCGCATGATTACCTGGTGTTCGTCATGCTCGGCAAGCAGGAGGACGGGGACCAGGAGGGCGCTGGCTGGGTGGAGCGGACAGCCTCGTCCCTGCAATCGGCTGTGAAGACGTACCTGAAAGGGAAAATTTCCATTCTGATCAGCAGCCAGGGGCAGTTTCCCGGTGATCTGACCTCACTGTATGACCGGTCTGTGGCCGTCTTTCGCAGGCGGATCGGGAACGAGCACGAGCTGTTCATGCGTCTGGACGATGCTCCGGTGGAGACAGCCATTCAATCGCTGCCGAGCCTGTACGAGCCTCCGACGCTTATTCATTTGCTGGAGGCCGCACGGTGGGAGCAGATCGAGCAGAAGCTGAACGCAGCGCTGGAGCAGCTGGAGAGCCGGTATCCGGAATCGCAGGAGCATCTGCTGGAGATGTATTTTTCCATCGCTTCGGCCTATACTTATATCGCCCATAAGAACGGAAAGCAATTGTCAGATCTGCTTGGCACGGATTACGACAAGCTGACCGAAGGCCATCCGTTTCGTTCGGTCAACCTGCTTCGGGAATGGTCCCTTCGTACGCTGCACGGGATCAAGGCGGACATGGATCAGGAGACGAAGGACTCCCGCACACGGCTCATCAACGAGATCCGGCAGGTGATTGACCGGAAAATTTCCGATGACGTTTCCTTACAGACGATCGCTGAGCATGTGCACCTGCACCCGGTGTATGTGTCCAAGATTTATAAGCTGGAGACGGGGGATAACCTGAGTGACTACATTCATACCGTGCGCATGGAAAGGGCGGAGTATTTGCTCAAAAACAGCCCGAACAAAATATACGAAATCGCGGCCCAGCTCGGGTATCAGCGGCCGCATTCGTTCAACCATGCGTTCAAAAAGCATTTCGGCATGACGCCGCAGGAATATAGAGACCAATTTTCGTAGAAACTCGACAAAATTAGTAGATGATGCGTGAGTAACCCTCACAAATGACGGGCGCGCCCCGAATTGGTTAGTAAACCTGATAAACGGTACGCCCCCCCAAGATGACGGCCGTTTATCCATGGAGAACCTACATATGGGAAGCGTTCCCAAAAACCACTCAAAGGAGACATAATGATGAAAACAAACAAACCATGGTTGATCGCGGCATCCTGCCTCGTAGCAACAAGCCTTATGGCTGGGTCGGCATTGGCCGCTAAACCGGAGGATGCAGGCAATGCAGGGAAGAAGCCGGAAGCAGCGGTTCAAGTCAAAGCGGAGGTGAAGGAACTGAAGGTGAAGCTGGACACGGAAGCTTCGGTTACCTCCAGCACTTATGACGGCAATGGCCATAAAGGCTACAGAGGGCTTCTGAATGCTCTGGATAATGTAAAAGACAGACCGGCGGGACCTGTAATCGCTGATCTGCTGCTGAACAAATACGGCGCAAAGCTTAGCGACGAGCAAAAGGCGGCACTGGAAGCATTAACCGAGAAAGACCAAGCGTTGTCCAACGTAGCGGATATTTTGGATGAGCAAGGCAGTGTAACCGATGCGGTGTATGTTCAGAAGGATGCCATTAAAGCAAACCTGAAAAACATCGATTCCTACAAAAAGCTCGGCAAGCTGTACGATAAGCTTGGAAAAAAAGGCGTGAAATTGTATGTGAACGGTGAAGAGCCTACAGTTGAAGTGGCTCCATTCATCCGTGACGGCAGCACGCTGGTTCCTTTCCGTGCAATCTCCGAGGCGTTGAAAGCGGAAGTGAGCTGGAATGCCGAAGAACGTTCCGTTACCGTGACACGCGACGGAATTACCGTGAAGCTGTTCATCGATAGCGCAAAGGCTTATGTAGACGGCAAAGAAGTGACCCTGGAAGTGCCTGCAGCGATTGTGGACGGCAACACGGTCGTACCGGTCCGCTTCGTGAGTGAAGCTCTGAAAGCTGCTGTCAATTGGGAAAGTGAATCCCAATCCGTGATCATTACGGAAGATAAATAATAGTATTTGAAAGACGCCTCCAAACCCGCTGTATGCGGGGATGGAGGCGTCTTTTGTGCATCCAAATGAGGCCGGGTCAGCTGACCCGGCTTGGGGACGGCGGACACGCGCATGGATGTGGGGTTCGACCGACAGCCATGCAGAGCGACAACACGCGCCCGGGATTCGCGCGCGCTGGGAATGCTGTGCCCGTTCCCGGGGGTGGGCGGGCCGCTGCGTGGTCGGCAGGGTTCAGCTGCCGAAGGAGGACTAGCCGTCCTTCGGATTCAGCTGCACGGCGGCTTGCTTGCCGCTCAGCTGAATGCCGCTCTGCTTCTGCCCGCATGGGGCGAGGTCACGCACCAGCCGCTCGAGCAGCTCCTTCGCCTGCGCGCCTTCCTTGCCCTGGATGCGCACGGTCAGCAGCACGGCATCCCCTGCGCGCAGCAGGCGCTCCGCCTGGCTCTTCTTCGTCTCATAGTCATGCTCCTCGATGTGCGGCGTCAGCCGCAGCTCCTTCACCTTGGGCGGCTGCTCTCGCTTGCGTGCCTGCTGCTTCTCCTGCTGGGCTGCTTGCTTGGCTGCGCCGCGGCCGATCAGCCGGCAGGGCGGCGGGCTGCTCATGAGCGACTCGCAGACGAGATCGACCTTCAGCGCTTTGGCCATCGCCAGCGCTTCACGAGTCGGTACAATGCCGAGCTCCTCGCCGTCCACGCCGATCAGCAGCACCTCCGCCGCCTTGATTTTCTCGTTCATTATCATTTGTGCAATCACCTGGACTTTCGATATAATGGTTCCATTCATTCGCATTTGTGCAAAGGGGCGTTTATGGCATGAGCAACCGCAATAAAGAACTGGAGGAAGCGGTAATCCGCAACTACCAGCAGGAAGAAAATATGATGATCCTCGTTTTCGCCCAATGGTGCATCAATCACGGCTTGGACCCCGAAGCGCTGTACCGCCGCGCGTACCCGCATCAAGAGAACAACCTGCCCTTGGCACAGGCGCTTGAGCTGACCGTGCCGAAGGAGGAAGCGGGAGAAATCGCAGACGACACGGTACTAGGCGTACTGTCGTTATTCGGCAATGAAGAGCTTGCTTTCATTGTAACGGAAGAAATAGGGAAACGGAATAAATAGAAGGCAGACTGCCTGCTTCTTCATAGCGGCTAAACACTGCTTAGGGCTCGTTCCGATGACGGCTCAGGAGCGGCTTTAATGAAAAAAACAATCCCGCCAAAAACAATCCGATCCCAATACCATGCCACACAATATCAAACATACCAATCATCCTTACTCTAGGGATTAGCGAAAAAAGTAAAACGTTGTCGGTTTTTGAAACTTTATACCTATTGATTATAACCTATTGTACCTAGTTTTTCCTGAAAATGAGCTTAAAATATACAACATTTCCGAAAAAAGGGATGAAAAAACGGCCTCTGTTCGCAAACTTTGCGGAGAGGCCGTTTGGTCGGTGTTGACAGCAATGCGTTACAGGGAGGAGAGGGGTGGGATTCTTCCGCCGTCTGTTATGAGCCACTTGCCGGTTTCCCAATCTGTGGGATCGCCCTCACTACGTCTATAATAAAGATCGATGCGGATTTCTAAGCCGTCTTTCCATGGAGAATCGACCCTGACACTCCGGAAGATCGAGTCCAGCCCCGGGATCGCAAACCCGTAGGGTGCCGGAAAGGCCTCCTCTAGCTCCTGTCTCGATAAATCGGTAACCAAAGCAAACTGAAATAGCGGTAAGGCAGTGTAAGCATCAAATACCCATTCAAATTTCGGTATGCGTACCGGTGTGAAATTCGTAATGTCTTGATAAAATTCCGCTTCTGTCGCCGGAATGATAAAAGGCCAGGCTTCTCCCGGGTACCGGTACAAATTGGTAACCGCAGCCAGACTTCGTATCAACCCTTCCCACTTCGAAGGCTCGATGGATTGGACAGGAAGATTGACCCCGGTATGATCTATAGCGGCAAGATGACCCTGCAGCCGTGAATATAGAGCTTCAATAGGCAGCGTTTCCTTGCTGGCAGCAGTTTCTGACTCTTCGAGCTCCCCTTTCGCCTCAAGCGTTCCCGGCGATTCGATCGGCTCGCTCCGACTCGAAATAAGCAATTTACCCGTGACGGCCTCTATAGGTACATCGGTTAGCAGCCGTATCGAGGGGAAGGCGGAGGCTGTTGTCCGAAATGAAGTCATGGGAAGGGCTCCATGTGGTTCAGGTTCAAATCGGAGACCCTTCTGACCCGGGATTCCTGCTAACAGCCTGCCAAACGTTCGGTTCCAGGTCCTCTCCTGGCGGGTATTGTCCGGAAAGGCAAATATGATTTCCTGAAGACGAGCAGGCACTTCCGTTGGATCCATCACGTGGCTCCCTCCCTTTTCATTAGTTATTACATAGATTACCATATATCATTGAACAAGAACATATGTTCCTGAAAATAAATTACAAGGTCCTGGCAGGTAAAGGCGTTTTGGCTGCGGGATTTTGTTTCTGTGAGCCGAAGCGGATTTTTTTTCGTAAAGGTTCTTCGTACAAATGATATACCAGTGCGCTGAAGAGCATTGCTAGGGAGATGCAAGTGATGAAATTGTTTTGGGATTTCACAACGGCAACGGTAGCTGCGGTTTACTAAGTTACCTCCATGTAACTCATTCCGCTGGCTCCTTAATTCAGATATACTGGATGGGGATACCTAACTTGGGTTGAAAGAGGAGGCAGGATACAATGGGCACGAATGCAAAAATCGGCGGCGGCGGCTTCCACCATGTGGCGCTAAGAGCCTATAATTTCGAAGCGACGGTACAATTTTACAAGGAAGGTCTAGGCTTTACGGAAGCGAATCACTGGGGCGAGGGTGATAAGCGTGTCGTCCTCCTCGATTCGGGAGACGGCAATTATTTGGAAGTGTTCGCCGGCGGAACGGACGAGCAGCCTCCGGCCGGATCGTATTTTCACGTCGCGTTCCGCAGCGAGGATGTGGATGCGGCTGTGCAAGCGGCAGTGGCGGCCGGGGCGGTGGTCACGGTGGAGCCGAAGGACGTTATTCTGGGAGTGAATCCTCCGACTCCGGTCCGGATTGCTTTTGTAAAAGGCCTGAATGGGGAAAGTATCGAATTTTTCCAAAGCACTGGCGAGCATAAGCTGTAGGCAGCACTGAGCTGCGGCTTTCCACGTGCAATCCCTGCCCGTTCGTCATAGGCTCGAATGAAGTGACATGGCAAATGGCGAAGCGCTTCCGGGATCAGGGCGTGCGCTTCGTAACGAGACCCAGCAGGTTGCGCTGGCTTACGGGGCTTTACGTACGCCGCATTGCCTGCTCGAAACAAAAAGCCCGCTTGGCTGTTCAGGCTCAGGCAGGGCTTTTTGCGTTGTGATTATGCATGAAAGCTACGGCTGCAGCTCCATCTTTTTGCCGCTAAAGACGGCGAAGTCCAAATATTTGTACATGCAGTCCACCTCGCTAAAGCCGGCTTCCTCCATCCATTGAAGCTGGTCCGGGAGCTTCGCGTTAATATCTACCTTGCGTCTCTCGATAGAGGCGTCAATTGCCTGTTGAGGGAGGCCGCTTTGATGAATGGCCTCAAGCCAGCGCTGCCGATAGTATGCATCCGTCGAGTCGGAGCGGCCCTGTACTTGGTCGGCATTGACGAAGATGCCCCCCTCGTTCAGCATGCCGTAGATTTTGACGAACAGCTGCCTTTTGTCCGGGTGAGTCAAATGATGAATCGACAGCGAGGAGATGACGATATCATACGATGCAGGGAACGAGCAGCTCGAGTAATCTGCTACGATATACTGAACATGGGGGTGCTGCTGAAATCTTTGGCGGGCGACGTCCAGCATGCTTTCGCTCAAATCCACCAGCGTGAGCCGGGCTGCCGGGTATTTTTCCAGCACCATGCGGGAGAATAACCCCGTACCGGCACCCAAATCAAGGATAGAAGGAGCCCCATCCGCGCTTTCCACCAAGCTCAAGGCCATTCCGTAAAACTCGTCAAAACAGGGGATCAATTGTCTTCTCTGCTGATCATAGTCCATAGCCACGGCATCAAATTGCTCTTTAACCGTCCGTTTCCGATTCATAAGATAACCTCCTCGTTATAGGTAAAAGTAAGCTTGCTCTCATTGTACCTGTAGAATCGTTAGTTATGAAATATATAAAAAGAATCAATTTTATAGGTTTAGACTATAAGTATGGGAGCTGTTAGGACATTCGAGGAACTAACTGAGCTTGATGAAGCTTCCGATGTCGGGGTTTATTCCGGCTTTGGCTTGCCTCTTTTACCCCATGGTTTAAAATAAGAAATAATAACCAGGAACAGCAGTACGGCCAGACTGAATGAAAGACCAGTTATCAGCAGCTGCCAGTATTCGAGGTAGACGGGATTATCAAGGGGCAGCAAGCTGTTGTTCTGCGAGCTCTGCAGCGTTTCACTAATCCACTGGTTGAGATGAAATTGATCGTATTTTGCAAAAAGAATACCTCCTTTATTCGTCATAGCTACAAACTAGGATAAGGGGGAGGTGGGATCCCAAATATGTGCTTAAGTCGTAAAGAGAGCTGGACTTCAGGCCAGACTGTGACGGATCGGACAAGAATGAAGGGAGAGCGGTGGTATGAACAAAACGGACCGGATGCTGGCGATCGTGCTGGAGTTGCAGCGCAAAGGAACGCTGAGGGCTGAGGATCTGGCAGCTGTCTTCGAGACGAGTCTTCGCACGATCTACCGCGATATGCAGGCGCTCAGCGAAGCGGGGGTGCCGGTCATCGGCGCACCGGGCACGGGCTACTCCTTGATGGAGGGCTACTTCCTGCCGCCGGTCCGTTTTACTGCCGATGAAGCGGTGGCGATGCTGATCGGGATGGATTTTATCGAGCAGCAATTCGATGACGTATACGGAGCTCATGCGAAGGCCTGTGGCAGAAAGATTGAGGCTGTGCTGCCGGAGGAGGTACGCAAGGAAGCGGGAAGAGTCAGAACGACGATCAAGCTGCTTGCAACGAGGGAAGATATCGAGACGCAAAGGCAGGAAGGAGGGGCATTCGCCTCTCTTCGCAGCGCCATTCTGGAGCAGCGGAAGGTGCATTTTCATTATTCGAAGGGACCGAATGCATCAGCGGCAGAAGAGCAGCGTGAGACCACTCGGGTCGCCGCTCCCTACGGGCTTGTCTTAGTACGGGGGGCTTGGATGCTGATCGCCTACTGTGAGCTGCGCATGGAGCTTCGCCATTTTCGCGTGTCCAGGATTAGCGGGCTGAGCGTGCTGGAGGAGCGGTTTCAGCTGCCGGAGCATTTCAATCTGGATAACTATAAACCGGTGGATGACCGCCGCTTGATCGTGAAGGTACAGCTGGATGCGAGCGTTGCGGAGCAAGTGAAGCATGCAGGCAGCTTCTATATGGAAACGATTGAGCCCGCCGCCAAAGGGCCCCTCGTTACGTTCAGAGTACGTCAGCCGGAGGATGTGCTGCATTGGATTATGGGGTGGGGGGCAAAGGCGGTTGTACTGGAGCCGGAATCGCTGCGGCAGAAGGTGCGTGAAGAAGCGGAAAACATGATACAACGCTACTGACATACTGTTGTCAGGAGCGGTCTTATATACTGGAGCTATACAAAGGCAAAGGAGCTGGATTGGAATGAATACAACGGAATCATTGCAGCGTTTGGAGGAGCTTACCGATCAATATCTTCACACTCTCGAGCAGTACAGCGAGGAGCAGCTAAGGCTCCAGCCCGACGAAGACGCTTGGTCACTAGGTCAAATGATCGTTCATCTGACGAACACAGCGCTGCGGATGCAGCTGGGCAGTGCGGAGAAATGCAGAGTATTGAGCGAGGAGGCGTCCGCAGCGGCGACTACCGAAGTGAAAACCGCAGCGGGCGAGGAGGTGTTCCAGCTCGGCGGCTTCCCGCCTGAGCGTATTCGGGTTCCTGCATCGCCGCAGTACACGCCTGCGCAGATGGAAAGCAAGCAGCAGCTGGCCGAAGGGCTGCAGGAGGTGCTTCGCCGGGCCAGGGAGCTGGAGCCGGTGATTGCGACGCTGCCGCCGGAGATTATGGTGGCACATCCGCGTCTCGGCGGGATGAATGCGAAGGAATGGTTCCTGCTTGTCGAGATGCATTACCGCCATCACCTGCTGCAAAAAGAACGCCTGCAATCGTTCATTGCAGGCTGCGTCTAGGGAGATTCCGGGCTTGCTTGGGCGGTAAGCCCGAAGCCCGGGCAGTCCCGAGCGGCTGCATCCGTCGCGAAGCCGCTTGGGAGACCATCGCGGCGGCGAACCACGCGGATTGGCCGTGCGGCAGACTTATATGAACGCATCGACTCCGGGCGGTTTGTCGTCGGGAGGCCGGGTCTCGCCGGCTTCCCGATGACAAACCGCCTTCGCTGCGTGCTGCGTTTGGGGCCGGTCCGCCACGGCTGTCGGATTAATGCTACACACCGAAATATTTCTCCAGCATCTGTCTCAGCCCGTCCTCGTCGTTCGACCCGGTCACCTCATCGGCCTGCGCCTTCACCTCGTCAGGGGCGTTGCCCATGGCTACGCCAAGCCCCGCATACTGAAGCATATCCGCATCGTTATAATTGTCGCCGATAGCAATGACTTCACTTCGGCTTATGCCGAGGAAGGACTCCAATACCCGAATCGCGGCCGATTTACTGACGAGTGGGGCCATGATTTCCACATAGGTCGGCTTGGATTTGTACACCGCCAACCGGGGGAACTGCTCCCTCAGTACGGCAAGCACACCGTCGATCTGATCCGGCTCACCCATGCACATTATTTTATGTACGGTTTGATTAGCCGAACCTGCACGGCTGAGCTCCTGCGGGTCAAAAAGCATCGGAACGGTGCCGGTGATCGCTTGCTCCTGAGCGATCCAACGACACTGCGCATCCGCCTCAGGCACAAGCCAGCGGGATGGTGTATAGGCGCTGCAGCTCACCTCTGGAAAGGCTTGCGCGGTCAGGGTGAACAGCTCTGATACGAGAGAAGCCCCCAGTCGGATACTGGCGAGCGGCTTGCGCAGCTCCTCCTCCGTGGCTCCGCTCAGGACAAGCCCGCCGCTGAAAGCAATGAGCGGATCGGTGATGCCAAGCTCCTGCTGTAAGGGTACGATCGCCTCCGGCATGCGCGCAGAGACGAGGATAAAAGGAACGCCGAGCGGCTTCAGCTTGTGCACGGCGCTCCTGGTTCCGGGTGTGATTTGATGCTCTGAATTCAACAAGGTTCCGTCAATATCGCAGAACACCGCTTTATAATCGGTCTTTTGCAAGGGGAAAGCCTCCTCTTCTGGTAGCAGCTGCGAATTCATGATCAGCGGCTTATCCTCTATGGACTGCCCATCTGCTCTGTAATTGCGTATACGTTCGTATGCATGCTTTGCATTAGCTGCTGACTCCGGGTACAACGCTTTGGTCAACCCGCAGCCTGCAGATTATTCCTCCTTGGCCGAACGCCATTTGTTAAGCAGGGACTCCCGGTGCTGCGCTGCGGTGTCGAAGCGGTAGGTCGCAAGCAGGTTTTCCAGCTTGACGGGCGACAGCAGCGGATGCACCGCAATGTCGGGCAGAACGGGGAACGAGAAGGCCGTGTTCATATAGTCGGTCTGCACGTCCCGCGACAGCACGAAGTCGACGAGCTTTTTGGCGGCGGCCGTATTGTTGCCGTTCTTGAGCACGGACACCGCACCGATCTCCCAGCCCGCCTGCGGGGGGATATACGAGCTGATGTCATAGCCCGAATTGGCAAAACGGAGCTGGTCGCCGAGGAAGTTCACGACGGCGGCGACATCGCCTACGGCCAGCCGCTGCGCGGACGTAATGCCGGCGAAGGTCGTGGAGGAGCTCTGCTTTTTTAGCGCGAGCATCAAGCGGACGGCCTCGTTCTCCCCGCGCTGCTGGGCGAGCGAGGCGAGCAGCGTATACCCGGTACCGGACGTCTCCGGATCGGGAATCTCGATCTTGCCCTTCAGCTCGGGGCGCAGCAGATCCTCGTACTGCTGCGGAAGCGGCAGCGAAGCCAGCAGCGGGTCGTGCCGCCACACCTTTTGGTTGACGCCAATAGCCAGAGCACCCATGTACATGCCTGTCCAGAAGCCTTCCTTATCCTTGTACCGGGCTGGGATCGAATCCCGCATCGGGGAGCTGTAGCGAACCAGCTTTCCGTTATTTTTCAGCTGCTCGTGCAGGTCCGCAGGTCCGCCCAAAACCACATCAATGCCGCTCTTGTCCATCGAGAGCAGATGATAGCTGGCCTCGCCGCTCGACATGCGGATCATTTCGTAGGGCTGACCGGTTGCTTTCTTGAACTTTTCCAGCAGCACCCGCCCCTCATCCTCCTGGAAGATGACGTATACCTTCAGCGGTTGGCTGTTGTTTTGGCTGCTGTAGAACGGGTAGCCTATAAATACGCATGCGAGCAGCGACAAGATGATGATGCCTTTTTTCCACATGCCAACCGCCCCTTTCCTGATCTGTTGTTCTTTGTTGTGAGCCTGAGCGCGGTCGCTCATCTTCGCAAGGTTTCGATAGAGGTTTTCCCAGCCCGCCATCGAATATCCGCGCCCCCTTATCGCAGGGGAGCCGCGGCTTGCCGGAATGCCAAAAAAGGAAAACGGTTGTTTTCCTTTTTACGGCCTTAAGGCAGACGACTGCGGATCATGCCAGGCTAATCCGCCATTTTGATCAAATGAATTTTGTCTGCTGCAGCACGGATATCCACATTGCCTTCGAACGACGTCTGGCCGATATCATAAGCATCGACAATCCATTCGGTTCCGTTATAGCCGGAGAGGAAGTAGCGCTCCTTCTCACCGAGGAACATGGACGATTTCACGACAGCCCGGATTGTAAAATCGCCCGCCTCCGGCTGATTGATCCGAAGCGACTCGGGCCGGATGCTTAAAAGCACCTGCTCGCCGACCGCAACTTGCTCCGAGGTGGATACCTTTACGGTATGCCCGTTTATTCCGTATTCTACGGTGGCCTCGGGGCCGGAGACTTCCTTCACCGTGGCCTCGACGAAGTTCGTCGTGCCGATAAAGTCCGCTACATAGCGGGTGCGCGGCTTGTAGTAAATCTCGTGCGGCGTGCCGTACTGATCGATTGCGCCTTTGTTGAAAACGACGATGTAGTCGGACATCGACAACGCCTCCAGCTGGTCGTGCGTCACGTAGATGACGGTCAGCCCGAGCTCCTGCTGAATGGCGCGCAGCTCCACACGGACTTCCTCCCGCAGCTTCGCATCGAGGTTGCTGAGCGGCTCATCCAGCAGGATGATCGGTGAGTTCATGACGAGCGCCCGCGCCATCGCTACCCGCTGCTGCTGGCCGCCTGACATTTGATGCGGGTACCGTTCCTCCAGCCCGGTCAGCTTGACCTTGGCCAAAGCAGCCTGAACGCGCTCCTGCACCTCCGCTTCCGGCCGCTTCTGGATATCGAGTCCGTAGGCTACGTTATCGAAGACGGTCATATGAGGGAATAACGCATATTCCTGAAACACCATCGGTGTTCCCCGTTTGTAAGGGGGAAGGTCGTTCACGAGCTTGCCGTCGATCCAGATTTCACCCTCATCAATGGTATAAAAGCCTGCAATGGAGCGCAGCAGCGTCGTTTTCCCGCACCCGCTCGGGCCGAGGAAGGTGATGAATTTTCCCCGTTCAATTTGCAAATCTATTTGTTTGAGCACGTGATTGGTTCCGAACACTTTATTCACGTTTTTGAGATCCAGCAGCACTTGTGTGCTCATGATGCCCACTCCCTCTATCTAGAAATCGAATATTTTTACTTTGGACCGGAAGATCAGCTTCATAATCCCAAGGGTGCCGAGCGTCGCGGCCATCAGCCCTACGGCAACGGCAGCTGCCCAGTAATAGGTGCCGGTCTCCGCATAGTTAAAGATGGATACGGCCGCCACCACCCATTTCGGTGTAATCAGAAATACGATGGTGCTTAAGGTGTTCATATTTTTCATAAACGCGTAGACGAAATTGGCTACGACGGTTTTTTGCAGCATCGGAAAGACGATGGTCGTCAACGTTCTGCGGCTGTCCGCTCCCAGGTTGGTGGCGGCCTCTTCGATCGATTTGTCCACCTGCTTGAAGGAAGCGGTAAGTCCGCGGTAGCCGACCGGCATTTGCTTCAGCAGCATCGCGACAATAATCAGGATCGCGGAGCCCTGCAGCATGATCGGACCGGAGCTGAAAGCGACGATGAGGGCGAGACCGACGAACGTACCTGGAAGGGCGATCGGCAGCACGGCTGTGAAATCAAGCAGCCTTTTGCCGGGGAACGGCTTGCGTACAATGATATAGGCAAGCACCAGCGCGAATGCCACCGCGAGCAGCGAGCTGATGAGCGACAAAACCAGACTGTTCATCACCGCCGGAGAGGACGGGTTGAATACGACCTTCATAATATGATCCATTGTGAACGTGTTGTCGCGTCCGAAGTTTTTGGTGAAGGCAAACAGAATCGTGATCGCGAACATTGCAATAATGAAGACGGACATCAGGCTGTTGAACAGAAAAAGCAGCACATCCGTCTTGCGTGATGTCGTCATCCGGTTCAGACCGGAGACCGGCTTGCCTGTAATGGTGGAGTAGGAGCCCTTGGACAGCAGCTTGTTCTGCACCCAGAACACGATCAGTGCCGGTATGACGAGTATAATGCCCATCACCGAAGCAAGTCCCGGCTCATTGTTGAGAATTTCACCGTAGATTTCGACGGCGAGCAGGGAATAGTTCCCTCCGATCAGCTTCGGATTCCCGAAATCTGCGAAGCAGTTAATCGCCACAAGCAGGAATGCATTGACGACTCCGGGAAGCGCCAGCTTGAGCGTGATGGTGCGGAAGAGGTAGAAGCCTCTTGCGCCCAGATTTTGTGCGGCGATCTCCAGATTCGGCGAGATGGAGCGAAGCACGCCTGTGATTGTCATGTAGGCCAGCGGGAAGTACGAAATCGTCTGCACGATCCACAGCCCCGGCAGCCCGTACAAATCAAGCTCGACGTTAAACCAGGCCTTAAGCCATTGGGAGACCATGCCGCCCCGGCCGAACAGCAGCAGGAAAGCGAGGCCGCTCATGACCGAAGGAGCTAGCAAGGGCAGAAATGCGATAAAGCGGAAAAACTTTTTGCCTGCAATGCTGCTGTAGTTAATGGCGTAAGCATAAATGAAGCCGAATACGGTCGCAGTCAACGCCGATAGAGAGGAGCTGACGATCGTGTTCAACAGCGCGGTGCCGTAACGGCCTTTGCTGAAAAACGTAATCCAGTTGTCCCCGTTCGGAATGAAGACGACGAAAATAAGCGGGTAAATGACGAATAAACATAAGAGCGCAAAGCTGATCAACACTAGCAGGAGTGAAGAAGGATCTTTGATGAGCCTGCCTATCGACTCCCCGATGCCGGTTTTCTCTTTCATAGGGGGCGAAATACCACCTTTCCTTAGCTTTCATAAGAGGCACTGCAGGCAGCCGGTCTAGCTAAGCGGCTGCACATGCAATGCCCCGTGAATGAGATGAGTCTTATTTCAAATCCTTCAAAGCATCTTGGAGCGCTTTTCTTTGCTCCGCTGCGGTCCACAGGCTGTACGTTTTGTTGTACTTCGTTGTTTTGATGTCGATGCCGCCTTGTGGAACGGGTACGGACGGCTTCACTGATACCGCATAAGCGGATTGCGTATACAGTGCGCCCGGTTCATTCGTCAGCATGTAATCCATCAGCTTCTTGGCTGCTGCGGTGTTAGGCCCGTTCTTGACGATAGCGAGGCCGCCTACCTCATAGCCTGCCGCTTCCGGCACGATGCTGACGATCGGATTGCCTTGGTTTTTGATTTTCAACTGATCCCCCAGGAACGTAACCCCGATGGTATATTCGCCTTTGGCAGCCTTCTGAATCGGCTCAATGCCGGATTTCGGACGCTCCTTCAAGTTCGGGAGCAGCTGCGCCATATATTTCAGCATTTCATCCTTGCCCCACACCTGTGCCAGTGAAGCAACGGCGGTGTAAGCGGTTCCCGAAGTGGCCGGGTCGGACATGCCGATCTCGCCTTTAAACTTAGGATCAAGCAATTCCTTGAACGATTGCGGGTAAGGGGCGGTGCCGTATTTCTCCTTCCAGCGCTGCTCGTTGATACCGATAGCTACCGGGTTCAGATAGAAGCCGGTCCAGAAGCCCTCTTTATCCTTCATATTGTCGGGAATGTCCGACGCGTTAGGGGAGACGTAGGCTTCCAATGCGCCCGCTTTTTTCAAAACCTCGTGCGAATCTGCGGGTCCGCCCATCAGGAAGTCGGCCTGCGGCTTGCCCATTTCATTCTGCACGCGGGATACCGCTTCACCGCTCGGCAAACGGAGAATGTCATAATCGATGCCGGTCTCGGCTTTGAATTTGTCCAAAATTTTGCGTGCCTCTTCCTCCTGGAAGATGGAATACACGGTAACCTTCCCTTGAACCTTCCCTCCGAACACTCCGGATTTGTACAAGAAAAATGCAGCGATAAGCGCTACGACAACAACAGATACCAAGATGACCGAGTTATTATTTTTCTTTCTGGCCATAGTTTCAAACCGTCCCTTCAGGCGTATGTTACGAGGCGTTTAGTTTGAAATAGGCTCTTTGGTTGGTCTCATCCAATAAATCGAAAACGACGAAGTAAGCGTTGTTGTAGCGGTCCACATGAAGCCAGTGCTTCTTGGCCCCCCCGCTGTCCGCCAGCTGGACGACGTAATGGGCGTCAGGCTGCTCCGCGAGAAAGTCAAAATGACTGAAGTCAATGACACGGATCGCAGAACGCACCTGCGATGTCAGGGTGACCCGCTCCTCCGGTGACAGAGGCGTCAGCTCGCCTTGCCGCAGGGAGTACACCTCGTTGTCCGCAGCTTCGATGGCCGTACCCACGGTAGCTGAGGTTAGCGTCTTGTCGATAAGCATGCTTTGCAGCTTGCGGATATCGGCACTGACGTTAAGCGAGTTGACCGATTCGGCGCCGAAGCGGAATGCATTGGTCTCGATCTGGAACGGTACGTCCTCCTGATCCAGATAAGCGATCGAGCCTGTCAAAAGCAGGCGCGGCTGCTTGCTCTGCGGCTGCTGCTTGCCGCCGGCGAGCAGATCGGCAAAGGAAGCCTTCAGCTTCAGCAGCTCCTTCGGATCGTCAATCGAGATGGTGCCCAAGCCCGGATACGTCACATCGACCCGCATGGGGACGCCGGCGAACATCTCACGGCCGTCCTGCTGCGGCGGCACGATGTGCACTTCATCGACAGGGATGCGGAAGCTGTAAGCGCAAATGCCGATGAGCAGGCAGCCGACAACGACTTGCAACAGGATAAGACGAAACCATGTAAGCCCTTTCTTCTCCTCTGGCATTTACTTTACCCTCCTTTTATCTCAAAAAAATCGTAAGTTTGTATCAATTTTGTAACAGCGCTTACATGCGTCTCCTTATCCGCTACCCCATATTGAACAGCAGCTGGACCTCAGTCCCGGCGCCTTCGGAGCTCTCGATGTAAATCGAGCCGCCCTGCAGCTCCATCAGCTGCTTGCACAGCGGCAGACCGAGCCCGTGGGACCGCGCAGAGATGACCCGGTGCTGCTTCAGCTCGGATGGAAGGAACAAGGCGTGCTTCTCCTGCTCGGGGATGCCCTTGCCATCGTCGGTAATGCATACCCGCCCGCGGCCCTCGTGCTCGTCGAGCTGGATATGCAGATGGCTGCATTCACTGTGCTTCAGCACGTTATCGATCATATTGAACAGCACCTGCTGGGTACGCTGCGGATCGAGATAAGCCTCGCAGGAAGCCAGCCGCACCGTGGTGCGGATCGAGGACTTCTGGATCGTCGGCTCCAGAATCCGCAGACTGTCCGTAATGACGGCGGCAAGATCGAGCCGCTCCAGCCGGACACTCCACGTCTCGTTCCCCTTGAGCGAGGTTTGCAGCAAATCCTCCACCATGTGCAGCAGCTTCCCGCTTTCCTTGCGGATATAGCTGTTGCAGGTTTGGATATCCCCCGGCTGGTTCATCTTGGCGATCAAATCGGAGAAGCCGATGATGGAGGTCAGCGGCGTTTTCAATTCGTGCGTCATGTTGTCGTAGAAGGTCTTCTGCTTGCCCTGCTCATAGTGAAGCATCTGAATGTGCTGCTGCAGCGCATCGGACATATGATTGAAGTCTTTGGCCAGCTCCTTGACCTCGTCCTGGCTGTGGACGACGATTTTTTTGCTGAAATCACCGATGGATACAAGCTTCAGCGCCTGCTTCAAGTCATGAAGCGGCCTCATCAGAATCGAGAAGAAGGAATAGCTCGCGAGAAGCGAGATCAACAGGCAGCCCAAAGCGACGCCGATAAACCAGTACCGCATCTGTACCTGCGTCTCCACATGCTGCTTCAGGTCAAGCAGGTAGCGGAAGCCGCCTACAATCTTGCCCTCATACCAGAAGGGAGCCGCATAAATCAAATATTGCGTATCGTCGGCTTCGGTCAGAACCGTAGCCGTCTGCCCGGCAAGAGCTGCCTGAATGTCGCCTCGCTTCAGCAAATTTTGTTTGTCGCCGCTGTTCCCGACAATCGTTTCGTCCAAGGCAAACAGCTGCACCTGGAAGTTGCTGTTGGCGGCCAGATGCGAGGCGATTAAAGGCGCGTAAGTGCCGGAAAACAGCTGCTCGATATTGATTTTTTTATCGTTGACGATTTTTAACGCTTCGATCCGGTGCAGCGCGTAATATTGGCTTAACGTCTGCGTGTCCCGTTCGATCATGCTTTTGCCGAGCGTATAATTGACGATGAAATACATCGCGGTTAGCAGCATCAAGATGGTGACGGTATGCTGGAGAAACAGCTTGTTCCGCAGGCCCATCGGCTATCCCTCCAGCTTGTAGCCCATGCCGTGAACGGTAGCGATCATGGGATCATGGGGCTTTATTTTTTCCCGCAGCCGGTTCACCATCATATCGACGGAGCGGGTCTGTCCATAATATTCGAATCCCCATACCTGCTCCAAAATTTCCTCGCGGGTGAACACCTTCTTCGGATGGCTGCACAGCAGCCAGAGGAAATCGAATTCCTTGCTGGTTGTCTTGATGGGGAGGCTGGCTACCTTCAGCGACCTCTCCCGTTTATCGATCTCCATTACGCCGATGTGCAGGGCTTCCGCGGCCGGCGCAGCCGCCTTCATCCGCCGCATCACGGCACGGATCCGCACAATCAGCTCGCGGGTCTCGAAAGGCTTGGTCAAGTAATCGTCCGCTCCGAGCTGAAACCCGAGAATTTTATCGTTCATTTCGTTTTTGGCAGTCAAGACGATAACAGGAATGGTGGCATACTGCTGCTGCAGCGTTTGAAGCAGCTCCAGCCCGGAACGGTCCGGCAGCATCAGATCAAGCAGGATCAGATCGGTTGTCCGCTTATTAAGCGCTTCCATGCCTGCGGCGACGGATCCGGCGATCACCGGCTTAAAGCCCTCCACCTCCAGGCTCAGCTTCAGCAGCATTTGAATGCTCGGGTCATCTTCGATGATTAAAATATTCATGAGGTGCAGCACCCTTTCTTCCCCCAAGGTCGTAAGCTTTTGACCTCCATTATACGACTCCTGTCGATTCCTTCAACCACAATGTTTCGCTCCGTCTCCTTCAAAAACGTAAAAAAGGCAAGAAATTGACTTAATTGTGACGGAAATAAAGGGGCCGGGGGTGAAATGTTTCCAGAGTTAAAAGATGGGCATATCATTTTGGGAGCGCATCCTTTACACTTAGTTGAGGTCATTAAATATTAGGAGACCAAGGCAAAGACTCGGAGAGGAAGATTTAAAGAATGACATTAGAAGCGGCTGGCGGATGGCGCACAGACATCGCACCCTACGAAAGACCAAGGATGAGGCACAGTATATGGCAAATGATGAATACGCTGGTTCCTTTTGCACTGCTTTGGTATCTCGCTTATGAAAGTTTATCGGTTTCGTATTGGATCACCCTTCCTTTAACTATGTTAGCAGGCGGGTTTCTGGTCCGCATATTTATCATTTTTCATGACTGCTGCCATAAATCGTTCTTCAAAAGCCGCACGGCCAATGAAATCATTGGCACCATTACAGGAATATTAACCTGCTGCCCCTATCATCAGTGGAAACATAGCCACAGCGTACATCATGCCTCCAGCGGCAACCTGAACAAACGGGGAGTCGGGGATATATGGACGCTGACGGTCAAGGAATACGCATCCTCTTCCAAGGTTCGCCGTCTGATTTACAGGCTGTACCGCAATCCTTTCGTCATGTTTCTGATCGGTCCGATCTATATTTTCCTGATCGACTACCGCTTTAACCGCAAGCGCGCCGGGTGGAAGGAGCGGCTCAATACGTATATCACGAATTTGAGCATTGCAGGCGGAGCGGGAACGCTGAGCTGGCTGATCGGCTGGCAGGAATTTCTGCTGGTGCAGGGCCCCATCTTTTTCATTTCGGGGATGCTCGGGATTTGGCTCTTTTATGTTCAGCACACGTTCGAGGAAACGTATTATGAGAATGAGGACGAGTGGGATTACGTAAAGGCTGCGCTGCAGGGAAGTTCATATTACAAGCTGCCGAAGCTGCTTCACTGGATTACCGGCAACATCGGTTTTCACCATATCCATCACCTGAGTCCAAGGGTACCGAACTATTACCTGGAGACGGTGCACAACACGAATCCGGTCTTAAGGGATGTACAGACGATTACGCTCAAATCGAGTCTTCGTTCGCTCAAGTTCCGGGTATGGTGCGAGCAGAGCAAAAGGTTTTTAAGCTATAAGGATATGAAGCGGGGATGAGACAGCTGACCGGCAGTCGGCTCTCTTTCCGTAAAATATAGAAAAAAAGAGGCTTTCCTTCCGTCATCCGGCGGTTGGAGGGCCTCTTTTCGTGTTTCTTGCAGTTCGGCTCGATGTCATGAGGGGGCGGTTAGCTTAATGGCGCTGTTTTGACCGCTTCCGCCGCTTCGATTACTTTAGGCTCCTTAGGCTTATCGGACTCATTTCCGGTGAGAGTCAGTGCCTGTTTCTCAGCTGCCAGATCCCATGCCACCTTCAACAGGTAGAGACAGAGCAGCACATTGATCCATGAGGTAAAAAAGAGGGTGAAGTTGTAGGCGGCCGCCCCCTTCGTTGCATTGTAAAAGACAGCATACGTATTCATAAAGACCGTTAAGCTGAAGCCTGCGGCAAGCCATAACAGCCGCCGGTCCTTCAAGCCGCTGTAAGCGAGCAAGGCAAGAGCGGCTGCGGGAAACAAGTAACGCTCGTGCATGCTTGACGAGAAGGTGAAGACTCCGGCAATTTGCAGCAGCGCTGCCAGAGGAGCCAGCCTGGCTCCGCCCTTGTGATATACCCGCCACGAGAACAGCGTGATCAGGACGATGAACGCCATTCCCCACGTATGGTAGCTGAACAGGAACAGCACCGAAGTATCCTGCTTGTAATTGGCTCCGAGCAGTGCGAAGAAATTGTAAGCATTGACGGATGCGTAAGGATATTCGTTCACGGTACCTGCATACAGCTTATACAGCCACAGCGGGCTTTGGCCGATCGAGAAGGGCAGCGCCACGACGAGGATCGTTCCCTATGGCGGAAGCGGCCGCGACAAGCCAAGGCTTCCACTGCTTGCGCCGGATCAGCTCGAACCCGAGCAGCGGCAGGTACAGAATGCCCTGCGGCTTCATCAGTACGGCAGCGGTGAACACGACGGTTGCCCATGCGAGCCGGCCCCGGCTAAGTAGAATGGCAGCTCCCACTACCATCAAGGTGAAAAAGGAATCGACCTGTCCCCAGAAGGTCGAATTGATGAAAACGGCCGGATTGAACGTATAGAACGCCGCAATCAACAGGCTTAGCTCGAAAGAAACGGACTTGCGGGCAACCCTGTACAGCAGGTAAGCGGTCGCCACATCCGCCACGATCGAAGGCAGCTTGATGAGCAGTGTGAAATAGGGGCTCAGGGCGGACGCAGCCGACAGCTTTCCGACAGCATATAGAATATAGACGTAGAAGGGCGGGTAGTCGCTGGAGCCGTTCACGTAGAAGCCGGTCAAATGATCTGCTGCCGCAGCGGCCCAGCTTTTGAACAGGCTGATGTCAAAAGGATGCCCGGCGATCCACGGCGCCGCCGCGATTCTCAGGAGCAGGCCGGTGCCGAGCGCCGTCCATACGAGCGCCTGCTTCTGGCGAGTACTGAGGCGGAGCGCCGGCTTCACTCGGGCGATCCAGGCGCAGCCGGCCGCCGCGAGCAGGAAGAACAGCACCGTATAGACGGCCAGCGGCGTCGAATACGCGGCGTCCGCGCTCACGCCTCCGGCGCGCCCGCCGAACCCGGCTCCCCCTGCGGGAGGAGCCGGGCCGCCTTTGGCGCTGCCGCCGCCGCCGCGAGCCGCAGCGCCCTGCGCGCTGGCGCTATCGCCCGCAGGTGCTCCCTGCGGCCGCTGCTGCCCCTGCGGGCCTTGTCCGGCCCGCTGACCGGGCGCGGGACCGCCGCCTTGGCCGCCGAAGCTCTGCTGCGGCCTGCCGATCCCGGAGGAAGCCGCGCCGCTTCCTTGATAGCTGCTTATAGAGTATACGCACAAGCCTGCGGATACGATCAGAATCAGGCTCATTGCAATCCAGAGCGACTGTTTTTTTAACAGGGACATCCCCGTTCACTCCTTTCATTCACGCCAGCATAGTTTAACTCCATTATGCCCTTCGGAACTGAATGCGTGCTTAACGGAAACTGATGGTTCCCTGAATGTTGAAGCTGATTCCAGAAGTTAGAACAAGGGATCTACTTGCAAATGAAAATCATTATCATTTATAATTTTGATGAATCTTGTTCAACATCTGGAAAGGAGCGGGGCTTATGCATCCGGTTCAACCCCTCCGCGAGCTCACATTGCAATACATAGATACGTGTGAATATAAGGTGCCTCAGCATCGCAGTCACGAGACGATGACCGAAGAATATGAGGCTTTTGGCTTTGTGCTGAAAGGGGCCGTCCAGGTGACTTTAACCGCCGGACAGCAGCAGCGGACTGCCAAAATCTCGTTCGGGGACGTGTTTTTTCTCCCCTCGTCCAGCTTATGCACGATCCGCAACAAGGAGAAACAGCCCGCTCAGGTCATTCTTATCCGTTTTTTAACCTCCATGAGGCCGGCTGGCGCGGGCACGGCTTCTCTATTCGGAGCCTTCCTTCCTCAGAAGGATTTGAAGCTGCACCGCTTTCGGATGCCCAGAATATACAGCTGGATTCAGGATCTATGGAACGAAGGCTTGCAGCAGCAGGAGCCTTCCCAATATTTCCAAGTCCAGTCCTACCTTTACGCGATAGCGGCCGAATGTATGTCAGCGGCAGGGAAGCCCAGCGTAACAGACGATCATCTGATCGATTACGTTCATCAAGTCAAACAGCAAATGGTAGAGCATTGCGGCGCACCGATGGATGTGGAGGAGATGGCCCGTTTATCCGGGGCCAGCTACACGCGTTTTTATCAAGTCTTCAAAAAGCATACCGGGCACAGCCCGCTCCAATATATGACGGTTGCCCGAATGAATAAGGCGCTCCGTCTTTTGGCTAACGGTCCATCCTCCGTTACGGAAGTTGCCCATGCCGTAGGCTATCCGGATGAGCTGTATTTCAGCCGTCTGTTCAAGAAGCACATGGGCTTGTCCCCTACGGAATATGCGGCTTGCGCCAAGACGAGGGTGGCCAACCTGTGTCCCGTATTTGGTGGCGATTTCAAGGTGCTGGGCCTCTCCCCGGTGCTGGAGCTCCAGAGGGAATGGTATACCGATTCGAACAAGGACAAGTATTACAAGCAGATCGAGCAGTGCAAGCCTGATCTCATCTTCACGGCACCGGTTGCTGAGGACGTGTACCGTATATTGTCGCAGATTGCCCCTGTCGTGATGATTCAGTGGAAGGGCTATTCCTGGAAAAAGCGTCTGCAGCAGATCGGCAGCAGGCTTGGAATTCCGACCGTGGCAGAGCGCTGGCTGGCTTATTTTCAAGTCAAAGTGGAGCATGCGAGAGGCCATTTGCAGCGGCATTTGGGAGAGGAGCCGTTTCTGGTCGTCAGCGCCTTGAAGCCGTTTTACCGGGTATATGGGCTGCAGCGCATGAAGGTGAAGGACTTGTTTTACGATGAGCTGCGGGTCAAGCCGCCCGCCGCGGCCGAGCAGATCACGTTCTGGGATGTCGATTCCCTGGCGGACATCGCCTCATTGGACTGCGGCAATATTCTCATTCTTGCGCCGGCCTCGCTACCGGACGAGCATTGTATCCGCATGGAGGAGGAGTGGCTTCAGCTCAAACGCAGCAGGCGGCAGAAGCACTGCATTTTTATCAGGCATGAGGAGCCTCTGCTGTACAACGCCTCTTTTTATGAAGGGCTGATGGATCAGTTCGTCGATCATTTTATCGGCTGATGGACGTATGAAGAAAAATCCATGCCGGCTGAAGAAATGTCTATTCTCGCTGCCGTCAGAATGTGTAAAATGAGTATAGATGATAATGATTATCACTTTCATCTCGAAATAGGAGCTTGCCGTAAGGTCATATACATGCTTCAAACAGGAGGTTTTGCATCCATGGAGTTAGCCCGGATTATCAAGGAACGACGCTCGGTGCATCAATTCGAGGCTCGTCCCGTTTCGCTGGAACAGGTTGCCGATCTGCTGAACACGGCGGTATGGGTTCCGAATCATAAAATGACGCAGCCTTGGCGATTCGTAATCGTGCACGGGGAAGGCCGCAGAAGGCTTGCAGACATTGCCCGTGCCGCTGCCGAGAAAAGAGATCCCGCGAACGCGAAGGAGCTCGGCCAAAAATTTTATGACCGGTTCCTGTCGGTCCCTATGTTCATTGCCGTCATCATGAAGGAGAATACCCATCCCGTCGTCTGGGAGGAGGATTACGCGTCCACCAGCTGCCTTATTCATAATTTCAGCCTGCTGGCGTGGGAGCAGGGGCTTGGGCTCGTCTGGGAGACGTATCCGCTGCTGCACAACCCGGAATTCCGCGACGTGTTCGGAGCCGGACCCGGTGAGAAAATCATCGGCAGCCTCCATGTGGGCTATCCCGCCAAAATCCCCCCGGCCCAGCCAAGAATCCCGGCCGAGCAGCTGCTCACCGTCATCGATCAAGCGTGATGGGGATGCCTGCTGACCGATGAAGCTGAGAACGCTGTTTGCCGCACTGATGATTTTATCCATTGCGTCCATATTTATCGGGGTGAAGGATATACGCCCGTGGGATCTGTTCCGGCTGAGCCAGGACCAGCTTCATGTGCTGTTCATTTCCCGGTTTCCGAGGCTGTTCAGCATCTGGATGGCTGGTATCAGTATGGGGGTCGTCGGCTTGATTATGCAGCAGCTGACGCGCAACAAGTTCGTTTCTCCGACGACGGGAGGGACGGACGACTCCGCCAGATTGGGGATTCTGGTCTCGCTGATGCTGTTCACCGGCGCGACGCCGATGCAGAAGATGCTCGTCGCTTTTGCGTTTGCACTGCTGGGGACGTTCGTTTTTATGAAAATATTGGATAAGGTCAAATACAAGGATACGATTTTTATCCCGCTCGTGGGCCTCATGTTCGGGGGCATTGTCACGTCCTTCTCGACCTTCATCGCTTACAAATACGATTTGGTTCAAAATTTATCTTCCTGGCTTCAAGGGAATTTCGCTTTGACGATGAAAGGCCGCTACGAGCTGCTGTACATTAGTATTCCGGTCGTCCTTATCGCTTATTTGTACGCCAACCGGTTTACGATTGCCGGTATGGGAGAGGAGTTTTCCGTCAATCTGGGGTTGAATTACAAGCAGGTCGTCAACCTGGGCCTGATCATTGTCGCTCTGGCCTCCTCGGTCGTCATGCTGACGGTGGGAACGATTCCGTTTCTCGGACTCATCATTCCGAACATCGTCACCCTGTATAACGGCGATCATCTGAAAAAAAACCTCCCGCACACCGCTTTGCTCGGAGCCGTCTTCGTCCTGTTTTGCGATATTTTGGGGCGGGTGATCATTTACCCGTTCGAAATTCCGATCGGCCTGACCGTCGGGGTGCTCGGGAGCGCGATATTTCTTTACTTATTGTTGAGGAGAAAGGCATATGACTTATAAGGCCAAGCTTGGCGTTCTTTCCGTAGGTGCGTTGGTGGTCATCGCCCTTTTCCTGACCGTCGGTGTGAACGGCAGCTGGGATTACGTTTTTCCCCGGAGGGCCTGGAAAATTGCTTCCATCGTGCTGACCGGCGCATGCATCGCCTTCTCTACCGTATTATTCCAGACGATTACGAATAACAAAATTCTCACTCCGAACATCATCGGTCTGGATTCGATGTATATGCTCGCACAAACGGCGGTTGTGTATGTTTTCGGCTCCGGGACGAAGCTGCTCGTCGACAACAACCTGAATTTTGCGCTGACGCTCGTGATCATGATGCTGTTTGCAGGGCTGCTGTATAAGATGATGTTCCAGCGCGAGGGCGGGCACATCTACCATCTTCTGCTGGTCGGCATCATTATGGGGACCCTGCTCGGCAGCCTGACCACCTTCATGCAGGTGCTGATCGATCCCAACGAGTTCCTCGTGCTGCAGGGCAAAATGTTCGCCAGCTACAACAAGGTGCAGGGCCAGCTGACGACGATTTGCTTTGTCGTGGTTCTGTTGATCGCGATGTATTACTTCAGGTTGGCCAAGTACATGGATGTGCTGTCGCTCGGCAAGGATCAGGCGGTGAGTCTGGGCGTAGATTACAATGCTGTGGTCAAAAGGCTGCTCATCGTCATCGCCGCACTCATTTCCGTAGCTACCGCGCTGGTTGGTCCGATCACGTTCCTCGGTCTGCTTGTGGCCAACGTGACCTACCAGTTTATGAGGACGTACCGGCACGCGGTCCTGGTCCCTGGATCCATTCTGCTAAGTGTTATTGCGCTGGTCGGAGGGCAGCTCATCGTGGAGAAAGTATTTACCTTTACGACCACGTTGAGTGTCATTATTAATCTGATCGGCGGAGTGTATTTCTTATATCTGCTGCTGAGGGAGAACAAATCATGATTGAAGTCAGGCATCTATCCAAAAGCTACGGCGGCAAAAACGTCGTTGACAACGTGTCTGTCCGCATCGGCAAGGGCAAGATTACTTCGTTTATCGGTCCCAACGGTGCAGGCAAAAGCACCCTGCTCTCGATGATCAGCCGCCTCACGAACCGGGATGCGGGTGAGATTCTTATCGAGGGTCGAGAGCTCAGCCAATGCAAAAGCACCGAGCTGGCTAAGCAAATATCGATTCTGAAGCAGTCGAATCATATCAGCGTCAGGCTGACGGTCAGGGAGCTCGTCTCATTCGGGCGGTTCCCGTACTCCCAGGGCAAGCTGACTCCCGAGGATTGGAAGCATGTCGATGAGGCGATTGCCTATATGGAGCTTGGGGAGCTGCAGCACAACTATTTGGATCAGCTGAGCGGAGGCCAGAACCAAAGAGCTTATATCGCGATGGTCATCGCTCAGAATACGGAGTATGTGCTGCTGGATGAGCCGCTGAACAATCTGGATATGCGCCATTCGGTACAGATTATGAGGGTGCTCCGGCGGCTCGTGGACGAGCTGGGGAAGACGGTCGTTATCGTCATTCACGACATTAACTTTGCCTCCTGCTATTCGGATTACATCGTCGCTCTGAAGAACGGGAAGGTCGTGAAGGAGGGCGCTACGGAAGAGATCATCGATTCGGCGGTGCTGAAGGAAGTGTACGATATGGACATTCCGATCGAGAACGTGGGCGGCCGCCGGATATGCGTCTATTTCAGCTAAGAAGTGAAGCCGGTATCTGTAAGTCCGGTGAACAAGCAGCGGAGCAGGTATGTATTCGCCTGACTTCCCAAGCTTTACAACGTTAATCATTCATTCTATTAAATTCAAGAGGTGGTTCCTATGAGAAAAAGTTTACCCATGCTGTTGATGATGCTATGCTTGGCTCTATTTGCCGCGGCTTGCGGCACCAGCCCGTCCAAGGATGCGGCTCCGGCTGCAAGCGGCGGTGCGCAGGGAGGCGCCGCACCGGCGGCAGCGACGAATGAAGAACTGACATTCAAGCATCAATTAGGCGAGACGAAAGTAAAGAAAAACCCGAAGAAAGTCATTGCGTTCGATTTCGGCGCATTGGATACGCTGGATAAGCTGGGCATTGAAGTAACAGGCGTAGCGCAAAAGAACCTGCCGGCGTATTTGTCCAAGTACAAGGACGCCAAATACCAGAACATCGGCACACTGCAGGAGCCGGATTACGAGAAAATCAGCTCGATCAAGCCGGACCTGATCCTCATTTCGGGCAGACAGCAAACGGCTTATCCGGAGCTGAGCAAGCTGGCTCCCACGCTGTATGTGGGTGTAGATACCAAAAATTACATGGAGTCGTTTAAAAAGAACATGAACATGATCGGTCAAATATTCGGCAAGGAATCGGCGGTCGAGGCGGAGCTTGCGAAGATCGATCAGACGATCAAGGATGTGCAGGCACAAGTGAAAGCGAATCATAAAAATGCGCTTGTTATTCTGGCGAACGACGGCACCATCAGCGCCTTCGGTCCAGGCTCCCGCTTCGGTCTTGTTCATGATGTGCTCGGCATTCCGGCCGTAGATCCAAACCTGGAGGTATCCACGCACGGCCAAAGCATTTCGTTCGAATACATTGCACAAAAAAATCCGGACTACTTGTTCGTCGTCGACCGTGGAGCCGCTGTAGCTAACACGGCCTCCACCGCTGCGAAGCCGCTTGTGGAGAATGAGCTGGTGAAGAAAACAAAAGCCTTCACGGACAACCATATCATCTACCTGGATCAAAATTACTGGTACTTGTCCGGCGGAGGGCTGACCTCCGTAGCGGAAATGATCAACCAAGCCGCTAAAGGCTATAAATGAGAACCATCTAAAGACCAAACACCCCCTGGCACGCCTGAGCGTGGAGGGGGTGTTTGGTTATCCTAACCTTTTTTCATATCTTGAACGGGTGTTCCGTTCTCTCTGTGTATCAATTAGATGCGGATATCTATTGTGGTGTCGCCGCTTGCGGTATTTTTACCGATCAGGCTTTGACTCTGGGCTTGCGCCGAGCTTTGCTGCTGGCTTTGACTGGAGGCTCCGCTATTGCTGCTGCTGCCGGAGCTCCCTTTCGCTTGGGCGATTTGAAGCTCAATTTGTTGAATTTGCTGCTGAATAAGCTGCGTTTGTTTACTTTTGGTTTCCTCATCTTGCTTACTATCCTTGATCTTATCCAGCTGGGCTTGCAGCTGAGCCTTTTGCTTTTCCAAAGCGGCGGTATCGCTGCTGCTGGAAGGATAAGAGGTAGATGTACCGGATGATAAGGACGAAATATTCAAGCTCCCACTCCTCGGATTCAGTCAGTTGATCTTATGCATTTAATATACTCCTTTTCGAGTGGGGGAACCTGAGGATTTGCTGAATGTCGACTGAATTTGGACTGAATGTTAGGCCTGATTGTCCTGGTTGGAGACCATGTTCCGTCGTTCCAGGCATGGATTACCGGATTTTAGAAAAATGTTTCAAGCAGGGTGTTGACAAATGAATGCAAATAGAGTATCTTTAAATCAAGATAAACAAATTCAAGATAAACAACAGGGACAGGAGAATACAAGATGCCGACTCCCAAGACAGAATCACTCGATCTATTCATCGCTCTTTCCCGGGCCAGCCAGTGGGTGAACGCACATGCCGACAGAGACATCAGGACGCATGGCTTGAACCGGACCGAATTCGGGGTTCTTGAATTGTTATACCACAAGGGCGCACAGCCTATTCAACAGATCGGCGGCAAGGTGCTTATGAGCAGCGGCAACATCACCTATGTCGTGGACAAATTGGAGAAGAAGCAGTTTGTACAGCGCAAAGCCTCGACGGAAGACCGGCGTCTCATCTATGCAGAGATTACCAAGCAAGGCGAGCAGTTTATCGAGCAGGTGTTTCCGCAGCATATGGATGTCATCGAGAAGGCGGTTGAGGCGCTAACCTCGGAAGAGAAGCAGCTTGCAAGTGAATTGCTTAAGAAGCTGGGAAAGCATGCACAGCAAACCTTTAAGTAGCTGACCCGATCATGGCGGCTGCTTTCCTAACTGTCATATATCTTAATTTTAAGATTCTTTAAATTGCTAATTCTAACTTTTATTTATCAGGAGGCTGTATCTCATGAGCGAATTCATTCCCTTATTGAAGGAACGCAGATCGGCTAATAAATTTATTCCCGGGGTGGAAATACTGGATAAGGAACTGGAAGAGATGTTCCAGCTGGTCAAGTTTGCGAAGGAAGAAGGAAAAAGGGTGGGACACGTGCCCGATGATCGGCTTCGATCCGGCGGCAGTCCGCGAGGCATTGAACATTCCTGATTCCTATGTTCCCGCACTGATGATGACAATTGGAAAAGAAGACACGTCAAGTCAACGGCCGCGCGGCTACCGTAAACCGACAGGTGAATTCGTTAGCTACAACCGTTTTGAACTATAAAAAATTGAAATGATAAGGGAGATGGAACAAATGACAAAACAAACCGCAGGTATTCACCATATTACAGCTTTCGTAAGAAATCCGCAGCAAACCGTTGATTTTTACGCAGGGGTGCTTGGATTGAGATTGATCAAACAAACGATTAACTTCGATGCCCCTGAAGTGTACCACTTGTACTTGGGCAATGAGCTGGGCAGCCCGGGAACCATTATTACCTTCTTCCCGTGGGCCCATTCCCGGAAAGGCCGCATCGGCGGAGGACAGGTTGGCTACACGACGTATGTCGTACCGGGAGGAACATTGGATTTCTGGGCAGAGCGGCTGGCGAAATTTCAAATTCCGTTCACCGAGACCGTTCGTTTTGGGGAAACCTATTTGCAATTTGAAGATAAAGACGGTCTGCAGCTGGAAATCGTAGCCCGCGAGGAAGGACCGCAAAGCCAATGGACCTTCGGCGGCGTGCCTGCCGACAAAGCAATCAAAGGCTTCGGCGGGGCGATTCTGTACAGCACGGCGCCCAATCAAACCGGCCACTTGCTGGAGCACGTGATGGGACTTACCAAAGTGGGACAGGAAGGAGCCTACGCCCGCTACAGAGCAACCGGTGACCTTGGCAATGTGATCGACTTGAATGTAACGCCTATGGGCTATGGCATCGGCGGCGCCGGTACCGTGCACCATATCGCATGGCGCGCCATAGATGACGCCGATCATGCCTTGTGGAGAAGCCATGTGGAGCAGAACGGGTTTCACCCGACGCCTATCGTGGACCGTCAATACTTCAATGCGATTTATTTCCGGGAAGAGGGCGGCATCTTATTTGAGATTGCGACGGATCCTCCAGGCTTTGCCAGAGACGAGGAGCCGGAGCACCTGGGTGAACAACTGATGCTGCCATCTTGGTTTGAACCGAAACGCGACGAAATCGTACAAAACCTGGAGCCGTTCGAGGTGAGGGTACTGAAGGAGGATCAATAAGATGAAGCATGTATTTGAAAGTGGTACCGATCCTGGCGCACCGGTCCTTGTCCTTCTCCACGGGACCGGAGGCAACGAGCGCGATCTGCTGCCTTTGGGCCGGCTCATTTCGCCGGCCTCCTCGGTTCTCGGGGTAAGAGGCAATGTGCTGGAGAACGGCATGCCGCGGTTTTTCCGCCGGCTGGCCGAGGGTATTTTTGATGAGGAGGACCTCATCTTCCGTACGAAGGAGCTGAGCGATTTTCTCGATGATGCAGCTGTGGCGCATGGTCTGGATCGCCGCAACTTCGTAGCGGTCGGCTACTCCAACGGGGCGAATATCGCCGGGAGCCTTCTGTTTCACTGCCCGGATGCGTTCCGTGGCGCCATCCTGCACCATCCGATGGTGCCGCGGAGGGGGATCGGGCTGCCCGATCTGAGCGGCATCCCTGTCTTCATCGGGGCAGGGAGGAACGACCCGATCTGCTCTCCGCAGGAGACGGAGGAGCTGCAAAAGCTGCTCAGCGATGCAGGAGCCCCAGTGACAGTCCATTGGGAGAACTTCGGCCACCAGCTGTCGCAGAACGAAGCGAATGCGGCGGCGGCTTGGTTCCGTGAACAGTTTTGATAGATGAGAAAAAGGGAGTCCTTGAAGGGCTCCCTTTTCTCTTGTCCGTCTGGACAGGTGAAATCTCAAATCGCGGATTTCTCAATGCTAGCTCATAGAAATCGTGTCTGATGCCGATGTCTTTTGCTTTTTGCGGGACCATATCACGACTGGAATGAGTAAAAGCGCGAGGCCGCCGCCGGCAAATGAAAGCGTTGCGTAGCTCGAATGAGCTACTACCACACCCGAAAGCGCTCCGCCCGATGCCCCGGCCAAAGCAATTAACACATCAATCGTTCCTTGAGTTTTGGCCCGGGTCGCCGGTTCCGTTGCATCCACGATAAGAGCGGTTCCGCTGATTAAGCCAAAGTTCCAGCCAAGACCCAGCAATGCAAGAGCAATGATTAGAACCAATATGGAATCCGCAGGCGCTAATGCTGCAACAGTAGCAGCAATAAGCAGAACAGCACCTGAAGCAATCGACATGGCTGTGCGGCCGATCTTGTCAATGAGTATACCTGTCATGAGAGATGGAAAGTACATAAAGCCTATATGGATACCTATAACTAAGCCGACATCACCCAAACCATGTCCATGGTGCTTCATATGAATCGGGGTCATCGTCATAATTGCAATCATCACAATTTGAGTTAGGATCATGACTGTTGTGCCAACAATTAAGCCTCGGTTGTTCATTTTTTGTGGATTCGCCGGCCTATCTTTGAGAGTGCTCTGATGGGATTGCGCCTGGGTTATAGCCTTTGCAACCATTAATGGATCAGGGCGGAGAAAAATTAAAAATACCAAGCCTGCCAGGATGAAGGCTGCTGCAGATAATAGGAAAGGTCCTGCCAGGGCCGGGACACCGAGAGACATGGCGAAGCGGCCCATAACGTCTACCAAATTAGGGCCTGCAACGGCACCGAAAGTCGTTGAAACCATTGCAATGCTGACTGCCGTTGCCCTCTGTGTAGGCTTTGCTAAATCAGTCCCCGCATAACGTGCTTGCAGGTTCGTCGCAGTGCCTGCACCGTAGATAACCAGAGATACGAACAGCAGACCTATACTTTGGTTTACCGCTGCCAATACAACCCCTACGGCACCGAGGCCTCCTGCCAGGAAGCCCGCTGCAAGCCCCAACCGGCGCCCGGAACGCTGCGAAAGACGACCAACGAGCAGCGCCGCCATAGCAGACCCAAGAGTGAGTAAAGCGGCAGGAATACCCGCAAAGCTGTCCGTCCCCAGCATATCCTGGGCAAGGAGTGCTCCGACGGTGACCCCTGCGGCAAGTCCTGCACCGCCAAAAATTTGTGAAATGACGACAATGAGCAGGGAGCGCTTATACAATTGCCGCTGCATATCCGGAGAATCGATGTAAGCTCGTATAGGATTGTCAATAGGTTGGGGTTCATGCTTCATCGCGTAGAACCACCTTTCTGTTTGTTTATAACACTAGTTTTATATTAAGCATCTCCTGGGAGTGAGACATTGGAATATTCCACATAACGTTTCCATTCGTATACGCCTTCTTCCAAACGAGAGGCCTTTATCCCGTTGGTTTTCAAAATTTCAACCGCTTGTGCAGACATGAAGCAGTAAGGACCTCGGCAGTACGCCACAATTTCCTTATCCACCGGTAAAGACGCCAGATGTTCCTCCAGTTCTTCAATGGGTATGGAAATAGCGCCCGGGATATGGCCCATGACATATTCATCCTTTGGCCGCACATCCAGCAATAATACTTCTCCTTTTTCCATTCGTACCCTAAGCTCTTCCAGAGGTATGGGTTCCATACTTGCGTGCTGTTGAACAATTTCATTCTTAAGCCGTTGAATTTCCACTAATTGCTTTTCGCTAAGACGATGCAAGGACACCATAAAATCAGCGACACTTAGTTCAGCAATTTCGTAAATGACATAGTTCCCCTTCTTCGTGAAGCGAACCAATCGGGATTCATGCAAGGTTTGCAAATGCTGTGATACATTGGCAACACTCATTCCGGTCATCTTAGCGAGCTGCTCCACCGATTTAGGACCTTGAGCAAGGATGTCAATCAGCTCTAAGCGTTTAGGACTCGACAGGCATTTACCGATACGAGCAAACTCCTGGTAAAGCTGATCCTTCCATTCTCGTTCCAAGTTCACAAGTAACCACCTCAACTATTCAATTAATTTATTGAATAGTTATAGAATAAAGTTACCGCTGCTTTGTGTCAAGGGACACCTGTAATCTATCCTTCATAATGTAATAAAATTTACATAAATATATAAATGTAATAAATTTAACAATGGTGACACATTCCGTTTACATTCCGATAATAGTTGCTCCCTATAATGACAATTATCCGAGTAAATGGAGGTTATGTTCATGATGAAATGGTTCCAGAGCAGTCGCAGCGGGGCTCCGCTGTTATCCGGCCTTGTACTCATGTCAGTCGCTTTATCCGCTTGCGGAGCGGCTTCAACGACCGGTATAGATGCGGCAGGGACGAACGGTGTATCGGCTAGCGTGAAATCCGCTGCTCCCGCACCGGCAGAGAAGCCGGAAGACTTGTATGAATTGGCGAAGAAAGAGGGAAAGGTCGTCGTTTATTCGACATCGGGCCGCGCCAATGATGCGAAGAAGTCCTTCGAAGCCAAATATCCCGGGGTTACGGTGGAAGTATTCAAGGTGAAGTCGAACGACATGATGGACAAGCTGATCCGGGAGCAGGACGCAGGGCTGTACAACGCGGATTTGATCATTACGAAGGAAGTCAGCGGCGCGGTGGAAGAAGAGATGGTAAAGCCGGGCCGTATTTATAAATATTTGCCGGAGGATATCGCGAAGCATGTGGAGGAGCCGTTCCGCACCCAATCTCCGGGCTATGCGAATTATGTGGAGATGCGGAGCCTTTACTATAACACCGAGGCGTACACCCAACCGCCGGTGACGAACTGGTGGGACTTGACGACGCCGGAATGGAAAGGAAAGGTATACACCGCCGATCCGCTCAGCTCCCCGGCTTTTATGGACCTGTTTACGGCAATGACCGTTAACAGCGAGGATATGAAGAAAGCGTACAAGGATAAGTTCGGCAAAGACATTGAGCTGAACGGAACGGAAAATGCCGGCTATGAATTTATTAAGCGACTTGTAGGCAACGGGCTGATTGTATTGAAGGGCAGCGGCGATGTGCTGGAGGCGATCGGCAAGGCAGGCTCCAAAAGCCCTGCGGTTGGCATTGCCGTATCCGGGGACATGAGCACGGTGGAGGAAGAGGGGCTGAAGGTAGCCCCGATGTTCGATGTGCAGCCCAAGGCTTCCGTGCCGGACGCCGGGTACTTGTATATGGTGAATAAAGCTCCTCATGTCAATGCCGGCAAGCTGCTGATGCGCTGGATGATGGGGGAAGCGGACGGGAAAGCCGAGGGCCTGGTGCCGTTTAACCAGCTGGGGGCCTGGGTTCCGCGCACGGATGTGAAGACGGTCAATGCGTTTCCGTTCGAAAAGCTGAATATGTGGACGTATGACGCACAGGCTTTTTATAAAAACTCGGGCAAAGTCCGTGACTTCTGGATCAAGCTGAAATGAGGCTGAACGAATCTATGCTTGCAGCGAAAAAGACGCCGTCTGCGTCTGATCTGAAGCCCGCCGTGTCCGGTGGCAGCGGGAACCGTCTTCGGTGGACCCGAATAAAGAACACCATCAAGAGCGGGCTTGCCAATCCGGTCTATTGGATCGGTCTGCTGGCCTTTCTCTTTCTCGCTTACACCATCGTCGTGCCGATGCTTGAAATTGTGAAGACGACCCTGCTGTGGAAGCCGCAGGATGTGCGGCTCTCACCGGATGCCAATCCCGGCCACTTCACCTGGTTCCATTGGGCTCGCGTGCTGTCCAGCGAAATGAGCGCATCGATGTTCTACAAGCCGATGCTGAACTCGCTGTCGGTAGGGGTAGCCGTATCGTGCCTATCCCTGCTGCTCGGCACCGGCCTCGCCTGGCTTGTCACGAGAAGCGACATGCCGCTCAAAAAAACGATCGCCTTTCTCGCCGTGATCCCTTACATGCTGCCGTCATGGATTTTTTCCCTGGCATGGCTCACGGTTTTCAAGAACCAAAAGATCGGCGGCAGCGACGGCCTGCTGCAGGCTGTATTTCATATCAATCCGCCGGATTGGCTGTCCTACGGCTTCATCCCGGTCGTAGCCTCGCTTACCGTGCATGACAGTGTCTATTTTTATTTGCTGGTGGGCGTAGCCCTCAGCTCCATGAACAGCCAGCTCGAGGAATCGGCGGGCATTCTCGGCGCGAATCGGCTCACGATTCTCCGGCGTGTCACATTGCCGCTTGTGCTGCCCGCTATCCTGTCGGCTCTTATTCTTACCTTCACGAAGGCGATGGGCTCCTTCGGTCCGCCCGCGCTGCTGGGGCTGCCGGTCAATTATTATACGATCTCGACGATGCTCTACAGCAGCATGCGCAACCGGATGATTACCGAATCTTACGTGCTGAGCCTCATCCTGATCGGGATATCGGTCGTAACGATCTATTTTAACCAAAAAATGATCGGACGGCGCAAAAGCTTCGTCACCATAGGGGGCAAGGACGGCAGAAGATCGCTTACCTCTCTCGGGAAATGGAGGCTCCCGGCCGCAGGCTTCACGATGCTGTTCATGGCGGCGATTGCGATCTTCCCGCTCCTGCTGCTCGTCTGGCAAACCTTCATGCTGAAGGATGGCGACTACAGCTTCAGCAACCTGACGCTCCATTATTGGAACGGAGAGTCCAATCCGAAGATCGCCTCCGGCGAGGTCGGCGTGCTTAAAAATCAAGGGATCTGGCTCGCGCTCAAAAATTCAGTTGTCATTGCGCTTATCGCCTCCACGCTTGCGGCGGTATTCGGTCTGCTGCTCGGCTATCTCATTTACCGCGGCAAACAAAAGCAAAGGCTGCTTTCGAGCTGGATCGAGCACATCTCGTTCTTTCCCTATCTGATTCCCGGTATTTCACTGTCGGCGATTTACATCTCGATGTTCGCCAAGCCGACCTGGTTTCTCCCTGCGCTGTACGGGACGCTCGGACTGATCATTCTGATCACACTCGTCAAGGAGCTGCCGTTCACCACGCGTGCGGGCACCGGCGCAATGATGCAGATCGGCGGAGAGCTGGAGGAGGCGGCGCAGATCCAAGGTGCCGGTTGGCTGCGGCGGTTCACCCGGATTTTACTGCCCTTGAGCCGTAAAAGCTTGATCAGCAGCTTTCTGCTCGTCTTTGTCGGAGCGATGAAGGAAATGGATCTCATTATTTTGCTGATTACCCCCAAAACAGGGACTTTGACCACGCTGACGTTCTGGTATGCCGAGAAAGGCTATTTCCAGTTCACCGACGCGCTCATTCTTATCATTATTGTCATCATAATGATCATGTACTATCTTGCGACGAAGCTGGGTAAGGCGGATTTGACGAAGGGGATAGGTGGCTGACATGGGCCTTATTGAACTGAAGCAGGTAAACAAGCATTTTGACGGAAATCCCATTTTGAGAAATTTGAGCCTTCATATCGAGGAAGGCGATTTTATGACCTTTCTCGGGCCTTCCGGCTGCGGGAAGACGACGACGCTTCGAATGATCGCAGGCTTGGAGCATCCGGAGTCCGGCACCATCGTCATTGATGGGAAGCTGGCCGACGACGGGCGGGCCGCTTTTCACAAGGCTTCGTCGGAGCGGGGCCTCAGCCTTGTATTTCAAAGCTATGCGCTGTGGCCTCACATGAGCGTATTCGACAATGTGGCCTTCGGGCTCACGATGAAGAAGCTGCCCAAGCCCGCCATCCGCGCCAAAGTGGAGGAAGCGTTGGAGAAGATGCGCATTCTCGATCTGACGGACCGCTATCCGTCGGAGCTGTCCGGCGGTCAGCAGCAGCGGGTCGCCATTGCCCGCGCCATCGTCACGGAGCCGCGCATCCTGCTGCTGGATGAGCCGTTGTCCAATCTCGACGCAAAGCTGCGCATGGAGATGCGCGCCGAGCTCAAACGGCTGCACCGCGAGCTGAAGACGACGATCATCTATGTTACGCACGATCAGGTCGAAGCGCTGACGCTGTCTACGAAGATCGCGGTGTTTTTCCAAGGAGAGCTGGTTCAGGTGGATACGCCGAGTGAGCTGTACCGCAACCCGGCTACATTGCAGGTGGCCGATTTCATCGGTAACCCGAGCATCAACTTCGTAGAAGCGTTTCCCGTCGGAGCTCCGAAGGATGGCAGGCTCATGACGCAATCCGGCTTGGGCCGGTTGGACGTATCCTGCGAATCGCCGCCGGAACGGGGCTTAACGCTGGCGGTCAAGCCTGAGGACATTACGGTGCGGACGGCACCGGAGGAGAAGGCGATTGCCTGCACGGTATACTCGGTCTTTCCTGCCGGCTCGGAGACACTGCTCCAGCTGACGGCCGGCAACCTGCTGCTCATGGCGAAGCTGCTCGGGCAGGTGGAGCTCGACACGGACAGCCAAGTGTGGATCACCGTTCCGACGGAGAAGATCAATGTGTATGATGCGGCAACCGGCAGGCTGCTGTCCCGATACGGCAAGCCTGCTGTGGAGGCAGGCCGTATCCCAGCCGCTGCGGTTCAGGTGCAGGAGGCTGGAACGGGAGCGGGCCCCGGCCATGGCCATGCTCCAGAGGCGGATGCTCCGGAGGCGAAACCGAAGGAGCCGGCTTATTTGGGGAGGTAGGGGGCGTATTGCTTGCGCAGCGCGTTGAACTGCTCCAGATTTTTCAGGGTCGCTTCTTTATTGTTCATGCCTACGGCTACGATCAAGCTTTCGACTAGGGCTGTCGGTGCGACCATGGAATGAAACTCCCACATTTGACCGCGAAATGCATACAGGATGAGATCCGCGTTGGCCAGCATGTCCGACACGAGCACATCGGTAATCAGGATCGACCTGCAGCCGATCTCTCTCGCCCGATCGAGCAGCACCTTCGTCTCGGGGTGCATATTGACGAAGCCGAAGACGATAACGACATCCTCCGGCTGCAGCAGCGGCAAGTATTCGTACAGCTCGCGGCCGCTTTTGGGCAGCGATTGAATGGCGTAACCGAACCGCATGAGCCGGAACCGGAGCAGGCTGCCGAGCCCTTCTGAAGGTCCCGGGGCGTATACATACATATGCTTGGCGGCGTTCATCGCCTCGACGGCCAGCCGAAAATGCTCGCGGGACAGCTCGCCTGACGTTTCGGTCAAATATTGAACGCCAAGCTCCATCATATGCCCCGGCAAATCGTCGGCCTCCACCTTGTTCAGCATATTGCGCATTTTATTGGCTGGGGATATATCCCGTTCTTCCAACAGAGCGAGCTTGAAATCCTTAAGGTTCTTGTATCCGACCGTCTTCCAGAAGCGGGAGACGGAGGCAATGCTGATTTGGAGCTCCGTAGCGATGTCCTGCTCCGTCAGCAGCGGCATTCTAAGATGATTTTTCTCGATAAAATCCGCAATTTTCTTTTGATTCGAGGAGAGGGCCGCAAGATTCCATTGAAACTTTTTTTCCATGCTTGTACAGGCTCCTTTACCGCACTTGTCTATAAGATTCATTATACTTGAAAGCCAACTTGAAAGTAATCCAAACCAATGGGAGAGACCAGGCATGATTATCGATTTTCACACACATATGAAATTAACGAAAAAAGTGGCGTTTTCGCTCGAATATTTCCGCAAATCCATTGAGGAGGCGAAGGAGAGCGGGCTGACCGCGCTGACACTGACAGAGCATTTTAATACGTACCGTTTCGGGGATATGTACGATGCTTTGGACCAGGAATATGCTTATCATGGCGATTGCTATGATGTGGACGGCTTCAAGGTGTTCACGGGAATGGAGATTGATGTGAAGGAGGGCGGCCACATCCTATTCGTGGGCAATCGGCAGGCGATTCGAGACATTCGCAGGCAGCTGGACGGGCATGAGACGGAGGACCGTTTTATCGGGCTGGAGACGCTGTTTCGTATCGGGGAGCCGTACGATTTGCTCAAAACCGGCGCACACCCGTTCCGGGAGTCCAATCCGCTGCACCATGTGGCGGCCGAGCTGCTGATGCAGTTCGACTGCTTCGATCTAAACGGCAAGGACATGTACAAATACGGCGTCGACACAATGCGCGAGCAGGTGCTGAAATTCGGCTCCCAGCTCGGCGTGCCGGTTGTCGGGGGAAGCGATACACATCATCCGATGCAGTTCGGGTGCGTTGTGAATCATCTGGACGAAGCGTGCACCACCGTAGCTGAATTGAAACGCTCTGTTCAGCAGGGGCGGTACCGAATCGACATATCGCCGTGTCTGGCCACGAAGGTTAAAGCGGCGAATACGATCAAAAAAATGCTTAAAGCAAATCTGGAGCCGGGCGCAGTGGTAAGCTGACGGCCCGCCACAACAAAAATCGACCCTATTCAGCGGCTGCTGTGAGGGTCGATTCTTTTTTTGGGGAAGGGAACAATCAGGCTTGTACCTCCGCCTCTAATTTCACCCAAGCTTGGGACCAAGCTTCAATTCCCCGAATGATCGGCTCGATGGCACGGCCTTTGTCGGTTAAAGAGTATTCTATACGAACGGGTGTCTCGGGATAGACATCCCTCTTGACAATCCCTTCCTGCTCCAGGTCCTTGAGTCTTTCGGACAACAGCCTGCCGCTGATGCTGGGAAGCGCCGACTCGATCGTACAGAAACGCTGAGGCCCCGCCAACAGCTGATGAATGATCAGCCCCGACCACCGTTTACTTAAAATCTGCATGCCTTTTTCAAATCTGGGGCATAAGGATGATGTATCCATAGTAATCACCTCGTTACTTAGTATTATATCAAAAGCCGCTTGCGTAACAAAGTAATTTTTTATATATAAGTTACTTGACATAAATTATTTGTTTAAGTATACTTTGTTACGAAAAGTAACTAACTTAATGATTCTGTAGCAGACGGCAGAAACTTTTAGGAGGTAACCCCCCATGACGTATTTTTTAGATCCAAATCTCGAGATAGGCCAAGTGAAGCTCAGAGTCAGCCATTTGGACACCTCGCTTGCTTTTTATCAGGAAGTGGTGGGTCTGCGGGTTGTGGAGCGGACCGAAGGGACGGCAGCTCTTGCAGCGGCAGACAGTCAAACCCCGCTGCTGCTACTCGAGCAAATTCCGAATGCGGTGAAGCTGCCCAGAAGATCCGCCGCGGGGCTGTATCACTTTGCTATTCTGCTGCCTAACCGCAAGGCGCTGGGGCTTTCGCTGCGCAATTTGATCCGCTCGGGCATCCATATCGGCAGCTCGGACCATTTGGTGAGCGAGGCGCTGTACATTGCCGATCCGGACAACAACGGCATTGAAATTTATGCGGACCGCCCGCGGTCGGCTTGGCAGTATGAAGCGTCGGGCCACGTGAAGATGGCGACGATACCTCTCGACGGCGACAGCTTGCTGGCTGAGGCCGGGGATGCCGAGTGGAACGGACTGCCGGAGGGAACGAAGATCGGACACATTCATCTTCATGTCAGTGACCTGCGGGAGACCGAAGCTTTTTACAACGGAGTGCTAGGCTTCGACATCGTCGCCAAATACGGAGACAGCGCGCTGTTCATCTCGGCCGGCGGGTATCACCACCATATCGGTTTGAATAGCTGGGCAGGCGCAGGGGCACCTCTGGCACCGTCGAATGCGGCAGGGCTGGACTACTTCACGGTACAGTTCTCCGATGCGGAGCAGCTGAACCATACGCTGGAGCGCCTTCAAAGCAAGGGAGTGGCCCCTTCGCAGCTGAAGGACGGAGCCTGGATCGTGCACGACCCTTCAGGCATTGCCATTCATTTGGTCATCTGAATATCATACGGAACCATATAGGAGGATTAGATTGTGACAAAGAAAACAGAAGTCGGCTTGCTGCTTGTTCGATTGGTCGTAGGGATTACTTTTTTAATTCATGGGATTATTAAATTTCAAAGCGGGATCGGCAATATTGCCGGCTGGTTTGAAAGCATCGGGCTTCCGGGCTTTACGGCGTATGCAACAGCTATCATTGAAGTGGCTGGCGGGATCGCCATGATCATCGGACTCGGTACGCGAATTGTGGCGGTCTTGTTCGCTGTGGTCATGGCAGGAGCGATCTTGATGGCGAAGCTGGGAGCAGGCTTCACAGGCACACCGCAAATGGCGGGCTATGAGCTTGAATTGGCATTGCTGGCCGTATCCGTCCTACTGGCCTTAAGCGGCAGCAGCCTGCTTGCAGTTGGAAAAGGGTCCAACGCTGCTACCAAGGAAGCGTAACATGCCCGGTGAATGACCATGCCGGTGGATTAGAATACATCGTGAAAAAACAACAAGGCATCCCCTCTTTATCGAGGGAGGTGCCTTGTTATTTTTGTATTAGAGGAAAAGCAGCGGTGTGGCGCTGCATGACGGTGGTTGACCTGTGCGGGGCTTAACCGGTCACTTTCAAGCCGATGACACCCGCGATAATCATGAGGATGCATGCAATCCGCTTCGGATCGCGGGATTCCCCGAAAGCGATGATGCCTACAATAGAGGCTCCCGCCGCCCCGATACCGGTCCAAATGCTGTAAGCCGTTCCGATAGGAATATGCTTTAAAGCCATAGACAAGCTGTACAGACTCAGTCCCATAGCGCACAGGCAGACGAGTGTCGGCTTCCATCGCGTGAAACCGTCCGATTTTTTAATGAAAATAACGGAGACAACCTCCATAAGTCCGGCAAAAATTAAAAATACCCAAGACATGTTCCATCAAGCCTCTCGCTGAGATTTGGAGGTGGGAGTGCTCTCCTCCTTGGGCGTCACCAGCTTCAGGCCGAGAAGGCCTCCGACTAATAACGCAATAAACAACAGCCGCAGCGCATCCTTCGGCTCCCCCAGAAACAGCATGCCTACAATGACCGTGCCGGCGGCACCGATCCCGGTAAAGACGGCATAGGCTGTTCCGACGGGCAAATTTTTCAAGGACAGTGCATACAGATAAAAGCTGAGGACGATGCAGGTCAAGGTCAGCAGACTGGGGACGAGCTTCGTAAAGCCGTCCGTCATCGCAAGACCGGTGGCCCAGCCGACGTCCATTAAACCTCCGATTACGACATAAATCCACGCCATGGTTAGTTCTCCTCCTTCGTTGCGGGGGCCATCATGTATTTCAGCACAGCGGCTTTCATCGGTTCCGATAACGGCGCGAAGCCGAACAGCTCGGAGAAAAAGAGGCCGTCGGCTGCAAGACGAATGACCGTAGCGGCCACCGGATCGGCTTCGGTGGTTTCGATGCGCTGCTGCCAGGCCTCATACCGCTCCTTGATCGGCTGCAGCAAATCCGGATTCATCGCTGCTGCGGCCATCACCGCCGCATTCATCTCCAAATCCTCCTTCGTCAGCTGAACTGTTTTGATCAAAAAGGCTTGTGCCCATCGATTATTGGTCAATTCGGCATTCGTAGCCGACTCCAGCTCGGTTTCTTTATCGAACCGATCAAGAAAATCCTCCATCAGCGCCTTGATCAGCGCGTCCTTGGAGGGAAAGTGATACAGCAGGCCGCCTTTGCTGACGCCCGCTTCCTTGGCAACCGCATCCAGGGTCAGCGTAGCGGCGCCCTTCTCCTGCACTAATTGGCAGGCGGCTTTTAGCAGGGCGGTACGCTTCGTTACGTTTTCCATCGTTCGTTGACGCCTCCTATTCCTGTACTTACTATACCGTCTGGACGGTTTAGTTTCAAGGCAAGAAAAGAGCCATCAGGACGCCTGACGGCTCTTCTTAATTGGATCTCTAAATCTAAAGGTTATCCTTGCGTCACCGCAGGCCGGGACTCCGCTTTATTCCAGTCCTGCACCCCGTTATCCTCGATAATGCCGAGAATGACGTCTGAAATATCCGGGTCATTCAGCAGCTTATCCCGTACCCGGAACTTGATATCATCCGCATCGGCAAGGGAGAGGCCCTTAATCAGCTCAATATAGCCCTCCACATGGTAAAACCGGCCTTCCTGAATAATCCGCAATTTATTAATATCCGTGACATGGGAGTCCGCCAGAATCATTCTTGCGACTTTATCCTCCACAGCTTTGGGTGCCGCTACACCGATCAAGCCGACCATATTGTCATAGCCTACCTTGAATACGACACCGATCATGAGGCAGCCGATAAGGATCGTTGCAATACCGTCCAGCAGCTGTACGCTCGTGAAGGTGGATACGAGAACGGCGATCAGAGCCAGGGTTGAGCCGAGAGTAGCAACCAAATCCTCATAAAAAACAAGTCGGGTCGGGGGCGCAGCCCGTCCGACATGCTTGAAGGAGGCTGCAAAAATGGCGAATCCCTTCGCCTCCGCCCGGGTTTCGTGGACAATTTCCTTCATCGCTTTCACCCAGACGACCCCGTCGACGATGATCGCTACAGCCAGAACGATAAAATTAATCCAGAAATGGCTGGAATGTGCAGGGTGATTCAGCAGATGAATGCCTTCCTTGATGGTTTCATAGGCCATGATCGAGACGACAATAACAGCGACCATGCAAAATATATTAATGACACGTCCGAAGCCGACAGGAAATTTGGGGGATGGCTTCCGTTCCGCCAATACACTTCCTACGAATACGAACCCTTGATTAATGGCGTCCGCCACGGAGTGCATAGCCGAGGCAAACATCGCCCCGCTGCCGCTCATGGCTGCTGCAATAGCTTTCAATATGGCGATGCCCGTGTTCCCTATGGCTGCCGTGAGGGAAGACATATTTCCTTTTTTCAGTGTTTCCAGCAATGAACTCATAGATTTTGATTAGACCTCCGTTGAGATTGTTACTGCCATCATCTTTTAGCATTAAAAAGTACATACGGATGGATCTTCCAAAAGTAACAGGGAAGTTGTAAATTTATAGTTAGTATCCGACGAGGCATAGGTTAGTATGTAACTTTCGATAATGAGGTGAAGTGATGGGGAAAATGTTTTCAGCTATATTGCCAGAGCATGAGGCCTTTATACGCAAGCAGCATGTTTTCTTTGTAGGCTCGGCCCCTATGAATGAGGAAGGGCACGTGAACATTTCACCGAAAGGGCACGATGTGCTTCGCATCTTGTCACCGACAGCGGTAGCTTATCTGGATTTGACGGGCAGCGGGAATGAGACGAGCGCGCATCTGGAGGATAACGGACGGATTACGTTTCTCTTCATGGCCGTTGAAGGGCCACCGATGATTCTCCGATTGTACGGAAAGGGCAGAGTCATTCTTCCTGGAACGGAAGCGTGGGAGGCGCTTGCCCCGCAATTCGAGCTGCTTCCGGGTGCGAGGCAAATCATTTATGCCGATCTCCACGCGGTCAAAACCTCCTGCGGCTACAGCGTTCCTTTCTTCTCGTACGAAGGCGAGCGCGAGACGCTCCAAAAGTGGGCTGCCGCCAAAGGCGAGCCAGCCTTGCAGGAATACCGTTTGGAGAAAAATACGCTCAGTATGGATGGACAGCTTACTACGTACGGACAGCTGATGAAGAAGACGGAGACTTAAAGCCGCCGCCATCCCAAAGCTGAATTTGTAATGAAGCTGTAATGTGTTTTTCATCTGTTGTTAATGAAACATGCCTATAATACAAGATGACCCCCTTTTTTAATATATAAATGCTTGGGACTCGCGGCCCGTTGCTGCGGGTCTCCTTTTTTTAGTGCGATACGGGTGTGGAATCGAAGCGTTTTTTACGTTAGGAGGCGTCTAGTAATGAAATTTTTGGAAGGGCGCAGGGATCAACTTGCTTTTCCCTAATCGGCATGGTATGATGTACTCAACTGTAAAGCTGTAACCTTTCTTCACATATTGTAAAGGGTTACCAAGTGTACTTTGGTACTTTTTCCAATGTGTGAATTTTTATTTTACTTTCGGTGAATAAAAGGAACATGTTAAATTTAATTTTGGAGGTAATTCCCCATGCAAACAGGAACAGTTAAATGGTTTAACGCAGAGAAAGGCTTTGGCTTTATCGAGGTTGAAGGCGGCAACGATGTATTCGTTCACTTCAGCGCGATTCAAGGCGACGGCTTCAAAACTTTGGACGAAGGCCAACAAGTTCAATTCAACGTGGTACAAGGCAACCGTGGACCACAAGCTGAGAACGTTGTAAAGCTGTAATCTAACAACAGAGACTGCCTCTAACTTCGGTTAGAGGCAGTTTTTTATTTGTCTTGGCATATTCAAGGTGTCGGCAGAAGCCCTTTTCTTGGGAAGCAGCGTATTTCGGGCTGTTAAGCAGCGCTTTAGGGCAGAAAACAGTAAGCGCTATCACAATGGAGATGGACAATCGCAATGGAGACGTTTAGTATAAGAAATAGGGAAAAAGAGGTAAGTTCATTTTATTGGTAAGAGGAGCGGAATTCATGACCCAAGCCTGTATTTATTGTGCCCAGGACGAACGGATCGACAAGCTGATGATCGAAATCTGCAAGCTTCGGGTATCTACGGTGTATTTGTTTCGGGAGCAAACGTACCCTGGACGTTGTATCGTAGCTTTGAATGAGCATGCGCGTGAGTTTTTCCATTTGCCGCAGGATACGCAGGATGCCTTCATGCGGGATGTGGCTCAGACGGCAAGCGCTATAGAGCGCGCCTTTGGGCCGGACAAAATTAATTATGGGGCCTTCGGGGATACGATGCCGCATTTGCATTTCCATGTGGTACCGAAATATGAAGGCGGGCATGCGTGGGGCAAGATGTTCGAGATGAATCCTGCGGATAACCTGCAGCTAAGTGATGAGGTCTACAAGGAACGTATTGCGGCCATTCTGGAACAGCTGCAAGCCTGATTTTATTTTAAAGCGTTGCTGAAGTTCCCCTACGCGGGGCGATATAGGGAAAGAGCAGCCTGTTTGAACAGGACTGCTCTTTTTTGCGGGTAAAAAAGGCGCTATCGCGGCCTTTTTCCATGGGGGATCACAGATCCCCGTTTGACGCGCTGTGGGTACGTTCGGTTAAAGGATGTCAGCGCTTTGAATGGCATGCTCCCAGCTGGGGAAGTAGTAAAGTGCATTTTGCATCAGCTCCGGATGGGACTGCTTAATTTTTTTCTTGCTTAACGGGTCTCCGATCTGTTTGAGCTGCTGAATTTGAGCCATCACATCTACCACACTCATGTTAGCTTCCATTGGGTACACCCCTTTTCATCGAGTTACTGTAACTATTGCCATCCGGCCGTTGTTTTATACCCTAGTAATTGGATGAATGTAGGGGATTGGTAGGAGGGATCGTCACCTTACTTCACAATGCGAGAATTGTTTTTCAATGTTCATGCTCGAAACTATAATAGAGCTAGATACTTTTTATGGAAAAAAAGATCCGCTCTGGGTTGACTTCGAGCGCGCTCTAAATAGTAAACTGAACGAAATCAGCGAGGAGGCCTCTTCATGATTGACATGGAATTAACGATTCAGCAGGTGGCTGCCAAAACGGAGCTAAGTGTACACACCCTGAGATATTATGAAAGAATCGGTCTAATGGAACCGATAAGCCGGGCGACAAACGGTCATCGCTCTTACCATCTAAAAGACCTGGAATGGATTGTGCTGCTGAAACGGCTGCGTACTACGGGAATGCCGATTGCGCAAATGCAGCGGTTCGCAAGCATGATGCGCTTGGGGGACGCAGGGATTTCCCAACGAAGGGCTCTGCTGGAGGAGCACGAGGCGGACCTGCTTGGGCAGGTGAAGGAGCTCCAGGAAACACTCGCTCTGCTGAAAGACAAGATAGCCTACTACAAGGCGTGGGAAGCGGGGCAGGTACAAAGGTAGGAGGATGCTCCCGATTGAAGCTCGGAATTTATTTTCGAGGAGGCACATTTCATGCGTCAAATACAGCTAGGCAGCACGGGAATTCAGGTAAGCGTCATGGCTTTGGGATGCTTGAACTTCGGCTCCCGGGACGATCGAGAGACGTCCTACGGTTTGCTCGATGCGTATGAGGAGGCGGGCGGGACGTTTCTGGACACATCCAACAACTATGCCTTCTGGAACGAGGGGTGCGTCGGCGGGGAGAGCGAATTGCTGCTTGGACAGTGGATGAAGGAACGCGGGAACCGGAACCGGATGGTTGTGGCGACCAAGGTGGGGGCCAAGCCGACCTTCCCGGGCGGGGGCTTCGAGAACATGGAAGGGCTGAGCCGCAAAGCCATCGAACAAGCGCTGGATGAGAGTCTGCTGCGGCTCGGAACGGATTACGTCGATTTGTATTATGCTCACATTGATGACACGAGGACACCTCTGGAAGAGACGCTGGAGACGCTCGACGGGCTGGTTCGTGCGGGGAAGGTCAGAGCCATCGGCTGCAGCAATTATCGATTGCCGAGAATCATGGAGGCCCAAAGCATTTGTGAAGCCCGCAGCTGGACCGGATACGCCTGCATCCAACAGCGGTATACGTTTCTCCATCCGCAGCCGGAAGCGGACTTCGGGGTTCAGGTGAGCGCGGATGAGGAGCTGCTGAGCTATTGCCGGAGCCGGGATGACTTTGCGCTTCTTGCCTACTCACCGCTGCTCAACGGCGCTTATACGAGACAGGACGGTCCTCTGCCGGATCAATACGAAGGGCATGCTGCGCGGGCAAGGCTCGGTGTATTAAGGGAAGTTGCGGCTGAGACCGGAAGGACGCCGAATCAAGTCGTACTGGCTTGGCTTATGCAAAGCACACCTGCGGCGTTACCTCTGATTGCTGTCAGCAGCAAGGTGCAATTGCAGGAAAACCTGGGCTCGCTGCACATTCGGCTGACGCCGGATCAGCTGGACCGCTTAACGAAAGCTTAGCTATATAAATGATTTAGTTCCATAAGGAAGGGGCTGCCTCGACAGCCCTTTTGTGCGTAGAAAGTATAAGTTCTCATGCTTCGTCTACCTTGACAAACGTGTGCCATCTTGAAAGACGGCTTAGCCGTTTATCCTTGTATAAGGAGGATTCAGCCAAATGGGACTGGAACCGCAGACCTGCTGTACAAAGTAAGCTGCCTGAATCGCTTTACGAAGCCGTCATCGAATGCAGCAGGCTCCGGACTCCGCTGAGCCCTTCGGCTTCGAGCACCTTCAGCAGCTGCGTGCCGATGATGGCAATATCCGTTTTGCCGGTGAGGTACTGCACATCGGACCGGTCCTGGATGCCGAAGCCGACGGCGGTAGGGGTATGAGCGGCTTGGCGGCAGCTTTCAAGAAACAAGGCTTGCTCATGCTCGAAGGTCGTTCGTGAGCCGGTGACGCCTTTACGCGCTACACAGTACAGGAAGCCGCCGGTTTGAGACGATAAGTAGGCAAGCCGCTCAGGCGGGGTATAAGGTGTGACAATGAGGATCGGATCTACCCCGGAGGTCCGGCAAGCTTCCATGTACACCTGGCTTTCTTCCGGAAACGCATCCGGTACGATAAGGCCGCGGATACCGATACGGCTGCATTCCGCTATGAAACGCTCCACCCCATATTGGTACAAAATATTGTAATACGTCATGAAAATAAAAGGGATATTGAACTCGGCAGTTACCTTGCGGGCGAAATCCAGGCACTGCTCCACCGTAGTGCCGCGCTCCAGAGAAGCCTGATTTGCCCGCAGGAACACGGGGCCATCGGCAGTCGGCTCGGAGAAAGGCAGCTGCAGCTCAATCAGATCGACTCCGCATTCATGAAACAGCCGGATCATTTCATAATTTGTCTCGAAATCGGGGTAGCCCAATATTTGATGCGTCATGATCAAAATCTGCTTGGACTTTCGCTTCTCCCGGATTTCTTGTGCCATCTTACTTTGCATATTGCGTATGCTTTCGGTGGATAAATTCAGTCCATTCTTCATCCCGCAGCCCCTCCGCTATGTTAAAAATATCTTTGTCTCCCCGCCCCGACATGTTAATCAGAAAGATGTCGGAGCTGGAGCTCTCCGCAATGTCCTGCAAGGCGCCGGCAAAAGCATGTGTGGACTCCAAGGCCGGAATGATTCCTTCCTTGCGCATGACCAGTTGAAGCGTTCGAACGACCTCTTCATCGGTAGCGGCTGTAAAGCGAACCCGGCCTTGCTCCGACAAGTCGGCCAGGATCGGGGAGACCCCCGTATAATCGAGTCCTGCCGCGACACTGTACGTATCTGTCATTTGCCCGTCCCGGTCTTGAAGGAACAGGGTCTTGTAGCCTTGGGCGATGCCCGGCTTACCTTGGCCGTAAGCAATACGTACGGCATGCTTGCCTGAATTCGGGCCTTGGCCCCCGGCCTCTACGCCAACCAGCTCCACCTCTGGATCGGGGAAGAAGGCTTGAAACACGCCGAGCGCATTGGAGCCTCCTCCTACGCATGCGTAGACCCGGCTTGGCAGCCGGCCCTCCAAGCCAAGCATTTGATCACGGGCTTCGATGCCGATGATGTTCTGAAAGTAAGCAACCAGCGCCGGAAAAGGATGCGGACCCGACGCCGTGCCCAGCACGTAGTGCGTCGTTTCGAAGCTGGAGACCCAGTCGCGAAATGCTTCATTGATGGCATCCTTTAACGTGCGAGTGCCGTAGTCGACAGGGACGACTTCGGCTCCGAGCCGTTTCATCCAGAAGACGTTGGCATACTGGCGCTCCATATCCTCGCGTCCCATATAGATCGTCGCCTGCATCCCCAGCTTGGCGGCGACGGTTGCGGTGGCAACGCCATGCTGGCCTGCGCCGGTTTCGGCGATGAGGCGGGTTTTGTTCATGCGTTTGGCAAGCAGTGCCTGGCCTAGCGCGTTATTAAGCTTGTGCGCGCCGGAATGGTTCAAGTCCTCGCGTTTGATATAAATTTTGGCCCGGCCAAAATGCTCCGTCAGCCGGTCGGCATAGGTGAGCGGCGTAGGGCGTCCGGAGTAGCCCGAGAGCAGATCGCAGTATTGCTGCCAAAAGGAGGGTTCCTGCTTGACGGCTTCGAACTCCCGGGTGATTTCATGGATGGCGGGAACCAAAATTTCGGGGATGAAGCTTCCGCCGTAGTTGCCGTAATAGCCTTCCTGGCTCTGGCTTTTCATAGGTCATCGGTCCTTTTTTTTAAGTGGTAGGGTGGGAGAAAGCTGGGCATGAAAGCGCAGCACGGCCTCGGCGGTAGCTGCATCGGTGACGAGAATATCGATCCATTTGCCGCGGAGCGCAGCCGTAATGGCGGCCACTTTATCCTGCCCCCCGGCCACGGCTACAACGTTCGGGATGCCCCGGAGCTCTTGAGCGGTCAGCCCGATCATCCGGTCGTTCACAGGCAGGGCGATCGTTTGTCCGTTCCCGTCAAGGAAGGAGGCGCACAGGTTAGCTGCCGCTCCACCGGCCTTCACTTGGTCCAAGTCAGCAGAGGTGAAGTTGCCCGATTGCACGATGGAGGCGTGCTCGGACACCTCCCCGATGCCGATGACGGCAACTTGGCAGCGCTTTGCCTGCTGGAGCACTTTATCGATGTCGGGCTCCTGTTTTAACAGCTTGCCGGTTTGCTCGTGGGTGACGACGGCCGGCGCATGCAGCTGCCAATATTTCGATTTAAGCTTGTCGGCGATGGTCGCCGTATTGGAGTTGGCATGCCAGGAAGCGCCTTCGGAGCCCCATCCGCCTACCAGCGGAACGAATTGCAGACCGTTTCGCGGGAAGTAATCGAGCTCGGTGCCTACGGCGGCAACGGTACGGCCGGCCATGATGCCGACGGTGTCATGATCCTTCAGAATCGATTCCAGCAGCACGGCGCAGGTTCTTCCAAGCTGCACGGACAGCGGAAGCCCTGCGGGCTGAGAGGCATCGACGACCAGCGCATCATGGATACCGAATGTTTCGAGCAGCGCGCGCTCCACCTGCTGCTCGGCGGAATAAGGGTTCTTAATCGTGATTTGCACGATGCCTTCCTGCTTGGCTGCGGTCAGCATCCGGCTGACGTGGGGTCTCGACATGCCGAGCCGTGCGGCGATATCCTGTTGGTTCAGACCTTCTTCGTAGTAAAGCTGGCTGATTTTGACCAGTAGCCGGTTGCGCTCGCTTTTTATATCCGTCATAGATCCTCCTGAAGCTTGGGGTGTTTTAATTTGATGTACATATGTTCAAGTGATGTAATTGTGTACATAACTATAGACTCTACAGGTTTATTTGGCAAGTGACATGGCAAAAAAACGTGAAGGAACGGAACGAAGCAGCGCTTCGCACGGGACAGAAAAGGCGAAGTGAAGCAGGGAAAGCGAATGCTCGCATGCTACCGGATCGGCGGAAAAGACCTCAGGTAAAACGCTGGAGGAAGGCGCGGAAAAGCCGATGCGGGAGATGTCGCAGGAGATGGGCAGAAGATCGGGCAGGAAATGAGACAAAGAGATGAAGCAGGAGATAGGGCAGGAAATGATGCAGAGGACAAAGCAGAAGATCAAGCAAAAGATCTAGCAGAAGATCTAGCAGAAGATCTAGCAGAAGATCAAGCAGAAGATCAAGCAGAAGATCAGAAGGAAAACTGGATGAGGATCAGACAGAGCCTCCAGAAGTGCCTCCAGAAGTGCCTCCAGAAGTGCCTCCAGAAGTGCCTCCAGAAGTGCCTCCAGAAGTGCCTCCAGAAGTGCCTCCAGAAGTGCCTCCAGATAGCGTGCTCCGATATTGGCTGGGGGAGATGCCTTTCATTTTCTTGAACATTTTGGAGAACAGCAGAGGGTCCTTGTAGCCAACGGAGTAGGCAATTTCGGTAATGGACAGCAGCGGATTCGCCATCCATTCACAAGCCTTGCTGATGCGGTAATCAATCACATACAGCTGGGGAGAGAGCCCGGTGCTTGCTTTAAACAGGCGGGTCAAATATTTGCGTTCAAGGCCGACCTCGTCCGCCATCTCGGCAATGGACATGGACCGGGAATAGTTGGTCTCTATGAACTCTACCGCTTTGGCGACATACAGCTGCTGTCTGTTTGCCCCGATCCCTTCAGCGTATGCCTCGTTCGAGGTATCCTCAATGAGAATGGATAGGAACGTATACAGCAAGCTGAGCAGCCGGAGATCACGGCTTTTTTGTGTCAGGCTTGCCTGGAACATTTGCTGGAAGCAGAGCGAAATGGCCTCCTGCTGAGCCGTTTGGAAAATAGGCTGAACCGGCGTCAAGCCTGCACGCTGCAAAATCCAGTCCGCATTGGTCCCCTGGAAGGCAACCCAGGAATAAGTCCAAGGCTCCTGTGCATCCGCCTGGTAGGAGGAAAGGACATCAGGACTGATCAGAAAGCCTTGTCCCTGCGTGAGGACATAGGTCTGGCTGGCTGTCCGGAACGTGCCTTTGCCGCTGTGGACATAATGAATTTTGTAGTGGTCCTTTAGTGCAGGTCCCCAGGAATGGCCGGGCTGACATTGCTCCGAGCCGCAATAATACAGCTTTAAATCCTCATATGGATAAAATTGGTTATGGGGAAGCATATATTTGAAATCGGGCATGGCGCATCTCCTAGCTCAAGTGATGTTCATGAGGATTCGAATCGAACGGCAATGATCTATTTGTGTTGAAATGGTTGTTTAAAAGACATTATACCATATAGTTGCCGCATGCTGACATGTCCCTAGGGCGGCAACTGGGTTACAATAAGGAGGGAAATAGAAGCTTGAAGGCACGACATCCGTCCTGATCAGGGACTAACTTTGAGGAGGAACGATAACTGATGACACCTTATACAGCATCGGAGCAGCGTTACGAGGCTATGAAATATAACCGCTGCGGCAACAGCGGGTTGAAGCTGCCGGCCATTTCCTTAGGTCTGTGGCACAACTTCGGAGGCGTTGATTCCTACGAGAGAGGCCGGGCGATGGTACGCCGCGCATTCGATTTGGGCATTACCCACTTCGACCTGGCGAACAACTACGGACCGCCTCCAGGCAGTGCGGAAGAAATGTTCGGAGCGATGATGAAGGATGATTTGACGCCATACCGTGACGAAATGATCATCTCCACCAAAGCCGGGTATCTGATGTGGCCGGGACCTTACGGGGACTTCGGCTCGAAGAAATACCTCGTATCGAGTCTGGATCAAAGCTTGAAACGGATGAAATTGGACTACGTGGACATTTTCTACCACCACCGTCCGGATCCAAACACGCCTCTGGAAGAAACGATGTCGGCGCTCGATCTGATCGTTCGTCAAGGCAAGGCGCTGTACGTCGGGATTTCCAACTACAAGCCGGAAGAGGCAAGGCAGGCGATCCGTATTTTGAAAAGCCTGGGTACGCCATGCTTGATTCATCAGCCAAGCTACTCGATGATGAACCGTTGGGTAGAAGACGGACTGCTGGATGTGCTCGAGGAGGAAGGTGTAGGCAGCATCGTCTTCTCGCCGCTGTTTAAAGGAATTTTGACGGACAGATACCTGGACGGGATTCCGGCAGACTCCCGCGCCGCTGGACAAAGCGTGTTCTTGAAGCGTGAGGATATTACCGAGGAAGTGATCGGCAAAGTACGGAAGCTGAACGACTTGGCGCAGGAGCGCGGCCAAAAGCTGTCGCAAATGGCGCTGGCTTGGGTATTGCGGGGCGGCCGTGTGACTTCCGCTCTGATCGGGGCGAGCAAGGTGAGCCAGATTGAGGATGCGGCGGGTGCCGTGAACAACCTGGAATTCAGCGCAGAGGAATTGGCACGGATCGATGCTATTTTAAATGCGTAATGATTGTACATTGCGTCACGGTCGTGTATGCTAGGGGAAACACAACGATAAACGGCGCTGTCGGCGTTTAGGACGGCATGAAAAAGGGGAAGCAGCGAAAATGTTCGCTTGCTTCCCTATTTTGGCAGATAAGAAAGTATAAGTTTCACAACCTTCGTCTACCTTGACAAACGCATGCCATCTGGAAAGCTGGCGAAGCCGTTTATCCTTGGCAGCAGGCAGTTGGATCGCAGTGACAGGAGGCAAAACTAATCATGCACGAATTATTGCAAAATAGCTCGCACCGGCCCTGGCCGCTGCCGAAGCTTCCCTGGATTATGAAGCAGACGTGGCATGATTTGCTTTTTGCCCATTGGCCGGTGCCGGTCGGGCTGCTTCGGCCATGGGTGCCGGACGCTTTACCTCTGGATACGTTCGGGGGGAACGCGTGGATTGCAGTCGTGCCGTTCGGCATGACCGGCATTCGGGCACGGGGGCTCCCGCCTATCCCAGGCACAAGCCGGTTTCCCGAGATCAACGTGAGAACCTACGTTACGCTGCAAGGCAAGCCGGGCGTTTATTTTTTCAGCCTGGATGCCGCCCATGCGCTTGCCGTCTGGGGGGCGCGGCGGTTTTATCGTCTGCCGTATTACTTGGCGGAGATGAAGCTTGAAAAGGCGGGGCAGGAGATCCGGTACCTCAGCCGCAGGGCGGATGGCACGGTGCAGTTCGAAGGCCGCTACCGGCCCGTTTCTCCGGTGTTCGAGGCGGCGCACGGTTCGCTGGAGCGTTGGCTGACGGAGCGGTACTGCCTGTACACGCTGGGAAGCTCGGGCGAGCCGATGCGCTGCGACATCCACCATCCGGTGTGGCCGCTGCAGCTGGCGGAAGCCGAGCTCCGGAGCTGCACCATGCTGACCGGGCAGGGCCTGCCTTCCATCGGCGGGAAGGCGCCGCTGCTGCATTATGCCTCCAGGCTCGACGTGCTGATCTGGCCCCTCGTCAAGGCGCAGCCTTAGACGGTCGGGCCAGGCAGAGCTCTCGAGCCGTAAGCCGTCGCTCCAGGCTAGCAGCAGCGGGGGCAAAACACTGCCGCCGCACTCTGCCGCCGCAAGCTGTGGGCTGCAATCACAGCAGCAAGCCCTTGTCTGATGCAGACTCCCAGCAGACGAGGGCGAAAACACTGCCGCCGCATTGGCAGGCCACAGGCACGGCTCCGCCCCATGCGCAGTCCCCTCCATAACCGCAGCAGCGAGACAGAAAGCCAAAGCCGCCTTAACCCTGCCGCACGGCCACGGTTTTGCTGCCACGCCGCATGGGTGCATGGCACAAGGGGCAAGCCTTGTCCTTCACTTTCGTTTCCTGCGGCGTTGAAATGCGCGACCAGGCATTGCAGCTCCCGGCAGTGCATACCCACGCATACACTGTTTCGCTTACGGTACGAACCGGAGGTTTAGGCACCGCAGCGCCCCGCGTCAGGTCCTTAGGCCGTGAGCCGCCGCTGCTTCCCGTGAGCCGGCCCCCGTGAGCCGATGACGACGTTCCCTGCGGGGACGCCTGACGGAACGGGGCGAGGATGAACTGGGACACCTCGGCTTTTTTGCCGCGGAAATACGCCGGGGAGCTCAGAATCAGCTCCTCCCTGGCCCGGGTGATTGCTACATAAGCCAGCCTCCGTTCCTCTTCCAGGGCGGCGGCTTTTTCCTCTGCCGACGAAGCGGCCGCTTTCTCCCCGCGGACGTTCGGCTGCTCCAGCGCCGAGCTGTGCGGCAGCATGCCGTCGGATACGCCGATGACGAACACGACGGGGAACTCAAGCCCTTTGGACTTGTGAATGGTCATCACCGTCACACGATCGGCCTCCGCATCTTGTCGGAGCAGTTCCATCTCCTTATGCTTTCGAATCATCAGCTCCACATGCTCGACAAACTCGGCGGTCGAGGCGAACGGCTTGGCTGCCGACTCCAGCTCATCGAGCGTCTCCTTCAGCACTTCCTTGTGCGGTGTCAGCTTGCGGCTGTCGCTCGTTTCAAGGAAAGCATCATAGAATGTGCGCCGCATGTCCCGGATCGCATCGACAGGCTTCATTTGTGCGAAGGTTTTGATCTGTGCCAGACGATCCCTCAGCTTGTCCTTCTGAAAGTCCTTCAGCTCGGGAAAAAAAAGCAGGTAGGCGAGCGGTCCTTTTTTTCGTTGAACCGCTTCCTGCTGGCGAATAAACTCCATGCCTTTGTCCCGGTTAATGTACAGCGTAGGCAGGATGCCTTCCATGGCCTCGAAGTTGCGCCGATGCAGGGAGAGCCTCAAATAATCGATCACCGGCTTGACCATCCACTGCTCGTAAAACACATCTCCGCCCCCATAATGGACGAAAGGAACCTCCCGCAGCACGAGCTGCTCCAGCAGGGCACGGCTGTCGCTTGCGCTGCGGTACAAAATCGCAAAGTCGCTGTACGAGCGCTGCCGCTGTGCGACGTCCTCCGTAATACGGGCGATGACGGCCTGCGCTTCCTCGTTGGAGTCCCCCGGCCGATAGTAGCGGGGCATCGTATCGCTTGAGCGGGTGGCCTGCAGCTGCTTGGGCTTCCGCTTCTTGTTGCGTCGAATGACTTCGTTGCCCAGCCCGACAATGCTTGAGGTAGAGCGGTAATTAATGTCGAGCGTAACGGTTCGGGCCGTCGGGTACAGCTTATGAAAATCCAATATATATTCATGGCTTGCGCCGTTAAAGCTGTAGATGGTCTGGTCATCGTCGCCTACGACCATAAAATTGTGCTGCGGGGCTGCGATCATTTGGACCAGCTCGTACTGCAGCCGGTTCGTATCCTGAAACTCGTCGTTCATCACATAGACGAACCGCTCCTGCAGCGATTGGAGCAGGTGCGGGGAACGGAGCAGCAGCTGGTGGGCATACAGCAGCACGTCGTCAAAGTCCATTTTATGGTGTGTTTTCTTCCACTGCTCGTACTGCCGGAAAATCGATTTGATATTACGTTCATCCGCCGTTTTCTCCGGTACATCGTCGATGTCGATCAAATTCATTTTGTAGTGGGACAGCTCGGCGAGCAGCGTCTCCGGCTGATACTCGTCCTGAAGCCCCATCTCCCGAAGCATCCGTTTCACGATGATGTGCTGGTAGCGCGTTTCAGACAGGATGTCCTGATCGTATCCCTGTCTGCGCAGCAGCAGCAGGAAGAACGAATGGTACGTTCGCGCCTGCACGTCGCCTGCCATGCGAGGCGTCATGCCCGGCAGCCCCGCAATGCGCTGCTTCATTTCGGCAGCAGCCTTGCTGGAGAAGGTTACCAGCAGGATGCTCCGCGGGCTGATTCCCCGAACGGCGATCAGGTAGCCGGTCCGGCAGACGAGCACCGACGTTTTGCCGGAGCCTGCGCCTGCCAGCGTGAGCAGAGGCCCGTCTCCGTGCCGCACCGCTTCGATCTGCGCTTTGTTCAAAAAGATGCCCTGCTCCTCCAGGGCACGAAAATAAAAAGCGTCCGGCTGCCCGTCGGGCACCAGCGCCTGGCTTGTCGTTGTTGCGGCGAGCGGAGCCAGCGGTATCTTTTTGCTCCCTGCGCCATGAGGGGTTGAAGCATAAAATTCGGTATGCATACGATCACCTTTCATTTCAACGGAAAACTTTAGTGTACACCAATCGGGCACGCAGAACAAATGGAATAAATGGCCTCGTAGGGGTGGCGTATGGATCCGGGGAGAAGAAGCGAAAAGAAGTTAAAAGCTGCACATTGAACGTTACTTCCCGGAGGTATACATATATATGTAAGCAATCATTTCTGTTACAATGTGGGAACCAAGAAAAGAAAACGCTTTCCCCGGATGGAGCTAAACAAAGGATGAACACACATGAAGAGGAATAGACAGCCGAACCGTTACTATGTGAGATGGGTCTTGCTATGCTTTATTATCACCACGCTGTCGGCCATGCTGGTGGGGATATTCTCCTATGTGAAATCGTCGGGTGTCGTGCAGGACAAGATGAATAAAGAAACGGCGCTCAGCCTGCAGCAAACCCAGTTGAATGTAGAGCATTCCCTGAAGGTGGCGGATCAGGCGACGACGCACTTTTTGGGCTCCAAAATTATACAAACGGCACTTAACGAGCCGCTGGGTCCGGATCAATTTCAGCTGTTCTCCCAGGTGAAAACCGAGCTCAACGGACTACAGAGGCTGGATACGGGCATTAACGATATTCAAGTGTGGAGCAAGACAGGCAACTGGCTTATGAACAATGACGGCCTGTACCGGCTTGATGCCTGGACAAGGGACCATTCGTCCAGTCCGCTGCCGGAGCCCGCTGCGCCAACCGTCTGGGAGGTCAGCTCGGTTGAAGCTGCGGCGGACCTTGATGGGCTTTCTGCTGGGGCTGCCGATTCGAACGGCACGCGCAGCGGCGGGAGTACCGTGCTATCGACGGTCAATGCATGTGGCATGAATGTGAATTTGCTAAAGCGACTGCCGTTGACAGGCTACCGGAGTATCGGTACGGCGATGATTGAAATCCCGGCCTGCAGCCTCAGCAGTCTGATTTCCGTCAATACGGAGCATGAAGCGGTGCTTGTGTTCGATCAGCAGTCGCAGCTGTTCGTCCATAAAGGGGTTACGCTGAACGGACTGGATACTTCTCTCCAGCAATCGTTGGGGCAGCTCCCCCGGGGGCGAACAGGACAATACAGCATAAGTATCGACAAACAGCCCTTTACGGTCACGTACCGAAGATCGGACTACAACGGCTGGACCTACATGTCTGTCGTAACGCTGGACCAATTAACCCGCTCCTCCCGTGAAATCGGCTGGTTTACGCTGTATATGTGCATCAGTCTGCTGCTGCTGTCTATTATCGTAACCCTGCTGTGGACGAAACGGCTGTACCGGCCCATCGCCCAAATTTACAAGGAAGTCATCTCTCAAATGGGGATGGGGGCATCCCGCAAATCGCTCGATGAGATCCAGGTCATTGGCGAGCAGGTAAATAAGCTATTCGATACGAAGCGGCGGCTGGAGCACAGGCTGGAGGGCCAAACCGAGCTGCTGCGCACGTTTCTTATGGTCCAGCTGTTTCTGTTCGGCATGAAGGAAAGGGAGATTGTTGAACGGATGGAAGCCTTGGGGCTGCGTCATGATTTCTCCCGGTTCTGCGTGCTGGCCTTGCAGATCAGCAGTCTGGAGTCCACCCGTTTCTCCGAGAAGGATGCCGATTTACTGCTGTTCGCCGTCAATAATATGGTCGGGGAGCTCATCGCGTCCGAACGGAGGCTTCAGCCTATCGTGCTGGGGCGGACGCAAACGACGGTCGTTACGGGACATGCCGAAACCGCCGAGCTGTTTCTAGCCGATGTGTATGCTATCGCGAGGCTGGTACAGAACAAGGTTGCAGAGGTACTGGACCTGAAGGTCAATATCGGAATCAGTGTTCCGTACCAGCGGCTGCCGGACATCCCGCGGGCCTACGAAGAAGCGGTGGAAGCGATGAAACGATATGCCTCCTTCGGAGAAAAAGCCATCGGCTATTTCGGAGATCTCGGCGAAAATCACGCGCTTCATTACGCTTATCCGTCTGCCCTGCAATCGGAGCTGTTCGATGCGATTAAGCTGGCGGACCGGGAACGGGTCAGGCCGCTGCTTCGCGAGCTGCTGCACGAGATCGGGCAAAACCACCCGAATCCCTACGATATGCAGTTCAATGCCGTGCGTTTATTGATGAATTTGCTTGGCCTCTCGAACGGCATTGCGGGACAAGCGATCCCGATGCAGCGGCAGCAGGCGCTTTTTGACGAGCTGTTTCATTTAAGCTTTGCTGAAACCGGGGAAGCCTGGTTCATGACCCAAATCATCAGTCCTCTCCTGGCTGAGATTGAAGGACAGACGGAGGTGCGGCACCTTTCGGTGTCCAAGCAGCTGGTGCAAATGATTCACGAGGGGTTCGACACAGACCTTACCATTGATATTTGCGCGGACCGTCTGCACTATAATGCGAGCTACCTCAGCACCATATTCCGCAAAAGCATGGACGTCACTTTCAGCGCTTACTTGGCTCAATACCGCCATAACATCGCTTTAAGGTGGCTGAAGGAAACAGATATGGCCATTAAAGATATCGCGGAGCGGCTGCGCTATAACAACCCGCAAAATTTCATTCGCTCCTTCCGCAAAACCGAGGGCATCAGCCCGGGGAAATACCGGGAGCTGGAGCGGCATCAGGAGAGCGCCTCCCAAGATGCAGCATCGATTGGAGGATAAGCTATGCATACAAAATGGAACCCCCACAGGTATATAGGGGGCGTCATCGCAGCTCTGCTGCTGGCTTCGGCAGGAGCTGGCTGCGCATCCCAGCCCGCATTGCAACCCCAAGGCGAACAGGGGGTGGCCGACACCCCTTCAGAAATAAGCCTCATGCTTATTTTGAACCGGGACGACCCGCCTCAGGGTACGATCGTGCCTGCTTTACAGACGATGACGAACACCAAGCTCATCTTCAACTGGGTTCCCGATAATATTTATTCGGACAAGATGGTGGCTGCTATCGCTACAGGGACCTTACCCAAAGCGGTGCAGGTTAAGGCGGTCGATGTGCTGCATCCATCCGTCGTGAACGGCATACGATCCGGTTTGTTTTGGGAGATAGGGCCTTATTTGAAGGAATATCCGCTGCTCAGCAAGTATGTCAATCCGGTCATTCAGAATAACGCGTCTTATTTCGGCAAGACGTACGGAATCTATTGGGAGCGTCCGCAATCGAGACAAGGGATTCAATACCGTAAGGATTGGCTTGACCGGCTCGGCCTGAAGGAACCGAGGGCGATCAACGATATTTACGAGGTGCTTAAGGCATTTACTTACGGGGACCCTGACGGTAACGGCAAACAGGATACGTTGGGCCTGGTCGACCGCAACGACCTGGTGTACGGCGCCTTTAAAAATATCGCAGCCTACTTTGGCGCGCCCAACGGTTGGGGGCTTGCCGAGGGCAGACTCGTCCCGGATTTTATGACGCCGGAATATGCCGATGCCATGAAATTTATGAAGAAGCTGTATGATGAGAAGCTCATCAATCCTGATTTTACGGTAACGAGCAAGGTACAGCAGGAGGAGCGGTTCGTCAAAGGCGAGGCCGGCATGATGATCAGCAATGTTGTCGCTTCATCCATCCGAAATCGGATTCAAAAGGTTAATAAGATGGCCAATGTGGAAATCATGAACCGGGTTCAAGGTCCAAAGGGGGAGCGGATCTGGGGCGGCAGCGGCTTTGGGGGCTTGTTCCTCTTCCCCAAATCCAGCGTCAAATCCGAGGCGGAGCTTCGGGAGGTGTTGGCTTTTTTCAACCGCCTGTTATCCGAGGATGTCAATAATTTGATTACTTACGGCATGCAGGACCGCCATTATAACTTGAACCCGGATCATAAGACGGTCAAAATTATGCCCGATACGCAAACCTTGCGGGAGCAGGAGGTCGAGCCGTATGCGAATGCGCTGCGCACGTTCGATATCCGGTATTTACGGCTCGGTGAAACGAGCGAATTGCAGGATAAAATCCAGACCATGATCGAAGACAATGCCAGAATAGCCGTTAATGATCCGACGACGGGCTTGTTCTCCCAGACGCAGGCGGAGAAAGGAACGGAGCTGCAGACGATCATCACGGATGCCACGTACCAGTTTATTCTGGGGAAATTGGATGCCCGAGGCTTCGCGAATGAAGTGGAGAAATGGCGTCGTAGCGGAGGCGACCGGATCATGGAAGAGCTGAATCACGAATATGCTCAAATTAACAAGTGAAATGCTATGCATGGTTAAATCCCCGTGGGACAAGCTCCTGCGGGGATTTTTCCTGTGTCGGCATAAGAGGGCTGATTAAATGAAGCATATCCGATGTAATTGCAGCTCCGGCCGAGTATCAGGCACTAACCAAAGAGATGATTATAGCTTCAAGCGGATGGCGGCCCAATAATAAAGGTTGAGGTACAAAGGACAGAAGGACAGGATGACAGGTTGCGAGGTGAATCCATGTGCTCTTGAAGCGGCATTACGGTATGACGGCAAATCGAAGATTTACTATTTCAACATGAGGGAGGGCATCACATCAATATGAAGTTAATGATGCAAATGAATCGATTCAAGAAATCTATAAGCATTGCAATGACAGCGCTTTTAGTATTTTCCTCGGTCCCTTACAGCAGCACGGTACAGGCCGTAGCAGCGGGAGATACGGTGCTGATCAACGAAGATTTTGAAGGGACCCATACGGATTCAGCCACGCTGGATGGGGTGACGAACGCCAATGCGACCGGTACAATTGCCGGATTTACTTCGGCCTTGTCCGGCTCGACGATTAGTACAGATACGGTGGCTCTAGTATCCGATGCCGCCTTAGGCTCCAAGGCTTTAAAGTTTACGCAAAGCAGCGGTACGCCTGCACAAACAGGTACAACCACGGTTGGCGTGAAAAGAGATTTTGACAGCGCGGGCCTTTCGCAAGGACAGGTGGCAGTAGAATTCGATTTCAGCTTGTCGAATGTCACGAAGAATGGTTACTTGCTGCAGGTGCTGGATGCGAGCGGTGCGGTGCTGGCAGATATCCAGAATAAAAACAATCCCACAGGCTATAGCGGGGCCTATGCTGTGTGGACGAATGCGGACGGAAGCTACACGCCTATCGGCACATCCACGATTGCCAACGGTACCGGATACCATTTGAAGGCTTTGCTGGACCTGACGAATAAAACAGCGACCTATACCCTGTCCAAAAAATCGGATGCCTCCATTATCGGTACGCTGAAAAACCAGCCTTTAAAAAATGTTCCGGCCGGAGGCCTGAAGGCTAAAACGATCCTGCTGGCGACCAAATCAGGTACCGCTGCGAGTCCTGGTTGGACGATGTCGGTAGATAACGTACAGGTGTATCAGCCGAAGCCAGCTCCGGCGGCTCCAACGGGTCTTGTACCCACCAGCGGCAATGCCCAAGTGAAGCTGGACTGGACGACCGTGACAGGCGCAACGTATTACAGCGTGAAACGCAGCCAGACTTCCGGCGGTCCTTATACGCTGATTGCTACAAATCTTACGGGCACCGTCACGGCGGTGACGTATACGGATAGCAGCGTATCCAACGGTACGAAATATTTTTATGTCGTCACCGCTTCGGATGCATCCAGCGAAAGCGTGAACTCTGACGAGGTCAGCGCTACGCCGGCCGCACCTGTTCTTATTGCTGCGCCAGCCGGCCTGACTGCAGCTGCAGGCAATGCCAAGGTGGACTTGGCCTGGAGCAGTGTAAGCAACGCGACTTCCTACAATGTGAAGCGGAGTACGGACGGCAGCAGCTATGCGACCATCGCTTCCAACGTACAAGCGTTAAGCTACAGCGATACGGCTGTCTCTAATGGCACGACGTACTACTATGTCGTTACGGCTGTCAACGCTTCAGCGGAAAGTGTCAACTCCGGGCAAGCCTCGGCTACGCCGGCTGTACCGGCACTTCCGGCCGCACCTGGGAATGCAGCCGCTTTGGCTGGCAATGCCAAGGTGAGCCTGACCTGGAACGCCGCAGGCGGAGCTGCTTCCTATCATGTGAAAAGGAGCGCGGCACCTGGCGGGCCTTACGCCACAATTGCTAATGTGACATTGGGCACCGGCTATACCGACTCCAGCCTGACCAATGGGACGACTTACTATTATGTCGTAAGTGCCGTCAACGGGATTGGCGAAGGACCGGACTCGCTCGAAGTATCGGCCAAGCCGGGAGTCTTTTTCATCAACGATAACTTTGAAGCCAGCACGCTGGGGGATACGCCTTCAGGGTATGTGTCTATCGCCAATGCTGCGGATAGCACGATTAACAATATTACCGTCATCAATAATAATAATCTGACGAATAAATATTACTCTCCTTCCGAGGTAGCCCCGGCGAACAACAAGTCGGCGGCGATTCCGGGAAATCAGACGAATGTGCTATGGATTAATGATAATGCCAATGCAGGCCGGAGAGGCGGATTTACGAATGCTTTCACGCCGGTGTCCGGCAAAAGCGGACTCACAGCGGAGCTAAGCTTCATGGAGCCGAAGATTATCGGTGACTCCTATCCGCTGGAGCTGATTGACAGCTCGGGCAAAACCGTGCTTTCCTTCAGCGTAACGAATCTGAACGCCCTCGAAACGATTAACCCGGGCAACGTAGTCTCCTGGTACAATCTGAAATTTGTAGCCGATACGGGTACGAACGCTGCGGATGTGTATTTCAACGGCAAATACAGAGGCAATTACAAATTTGCTACGCAGGACACTAACATTGCCAAAATTCAAGCAAGAACAGCCGGCTCCTCTACAGGTAGCCTGTATGTCGATAATGTGAAGGTATACCAGCAAGCTACGGTCACGCCGCAAAGTCTGGTGACGGCGGGCTCGAACAAGACGGTCATATTGACCTGGAATGCAGCCAGCGGGGCGGATTCGTATAACGTCTACCGGAGTGCGGCAGCAGGAGGTCCATACGAGCAAATTGCCGCGCAGGTTACATCGCCTACGTACACGGACACGGGTCTGATCAATAAGTCGAGTTATTATTATGTTGTCACAAGTGTGAATGCCAATGGCGAAAGCGAATACTCCAACGAAGCCAAAGGCTATCCGAACAATGTGCAGGCTCCGGCAGCTGCACCGGAATTCATACAGACGGATATCCGCGACAGCCAAATCTCGATGAGCTGGAGCGCTGTTACAGGCAAGGATGAAGACGGTACGGACGTTCCGACGACCTATACGCTCGTCCGGAGCACCACGCCGAGCGGTCCGTTTATTACCGTGGCACAGAACCTTGCAGCCACTGCGTATCTGGACAAAAACCTGAATAACGGCACGACCTACTATTATCAGGTTACAGGTCAAAACACAGGGGGCTCCAGCCCAAGCTCGCAGCAGCTCCAAATCGCTCCTGCTGCGCCTTTGGCCGTACCGGTGCTGCTTAGCGCCGAGCCGGGGAACAACAAGGTCGATTTGTCCTGGTCATCCGTGAGCGACGCTACTTATTACACGGTCAAGAGAAGTGAAGTGAACGGCGGGCCTTATGTGAAAGTGACCGATGTGACCGGGGGTACGAGTTATTCCGATACCGGCGCGAGGAATGGTCAAGCGTATTATTATGTTATTACCGCGGCACGCGCTGCGGGAGCCCAGCTGGCACAGGAGAGCATGATCTCCAACCAGCTGAAGGCGACTCCTTACGCAGCCGTATCGGGTGCACCGCTTAAACCGACCGGGTTCAAAGCAGTAGCCAATGAGGGCAAGGTGAGTCTGTCCTGGAATGCAGCAGCGGGTGCAACGAGCTACGCTGTGACACGGGCTGCAGGCAGCGGCGGTTCCTATTTGCCGCTCGGTACGACGAGCCAAACCTCGTATGACGATACCGATGTAGTGAATGGAACCACTTATTACTATGTGTTGACTGCAAATAACGGGTCGGCGGCAAGCCCGGCAACAGACGAGATCGCAGCAATGCCGGCCAAAGTGCTTACCGTAGATAAGAATGCGACCGGCAGCAGCGCAGGCTTCGGCGCGACGCTGTTCAACACGATTCAAAGCGCGGTGAATACCGTGCCGGCGACGAATACGGAAAGAACGGTCATCTATATTCATCCTGGAACCTACACGGAGAAGCTGACCATCAGCCAGCCCTATGTCAGTCTTGTCGGCGCCGGAATGGATGCGACGACCATTGTGTACGGTGATTACGCAGGAACGTCCGCAACGACGGGCCAGCCGGGCCATACGGGCAATACCTTCTTGAGCCAGACGGTAAAAGTAACAGGGGATCATTTTACCGCATCGAATTTGACGATTGAGAACAGCTCAGGTCCACGTTCGGCTGTAGCGCAAGCGGTAGCACTGTCCCTTTACAGTGACAAGGCTTCGTTCGAATCGGTGAAGCTGAAAGGGTATCAAGATACGTTGTACAACGGTTTGAATACGAGCAACAAAGGCCGCCAATATTTCCACAATAGTATCATTCAGGGCGATGTGGACTTCATCTTCGGTGAAGGCACTGCCGTTGTGATGGACAATGTGAAGATGGTGCTGGTCAGCAATTCCGGCGGCGGCGGACACATCACGGCGGGAGCGCAGAAAAATCCGACGGACAAAGGGTATGTGTTCCTGAACTCCCAGATCGTAGATGATGCTTCCGCACAAGGTGTATATGATTTGGGACGCGGGTGGAAGGACTACGCGCGAGTCAGCTTTATCAATACCTTGATTGATTCGAAAAAGTTTCTTGCCGAGGGCTGGGCCAGCTCCTGCGCAGGCAGCTGCGTTACCAACTATTTCTCGGAATATAACAGCTATGGAACCGGAGCGAACCCGTCAGCCCGTACGATTTCGACACAGCTGACAGGTGCGGAGGCCAGCGTAACCATTCCGCAAATTTTTGGCGACTGGGATCCGTCCGTTCAGGTTGCGATGCCGAAGGTGCAATACTTGCCTACGGTATCCGCGGCATCGTCCAATTTTGATAAGAACACCGCGAAGCAGACGGACATCAACGTCACGGTACAGTTCAATGGCAGCTCATTGACGAGCATCACGAATGGTGCGACGGCTCTTCAAGCATCGGATTACAAGGTGACAGGCCAAGTCGTCACGCTGAATAAAGCTTATCTTGCCGGTCTGGCCGAAGGCACGACGGTATTGAATTTCAATTTTGGTTCGATTTCGATTCCGTTAACCGTGAACGTCATCAACACGGACGCATCGGACATCGGCAAGCAGGTGCTTGGGGTCAACGATGGGTGGGGCTCCTTTACTACAGGGACCTCTGGGGGCTCCAAGGCGGCTGCGGCTAATATGTTTACCGTAACCAAACGCAGCGAGCTGATCCAGGCCCTGGGCGGCAACAACTTGACGAATGCAACGAATGCGACACCGAAAATCATTTACATCAGCGGCACGATCGATATGAATGTGGATGATAACGACAATCCGGTGGGCATGGATTATTACAAGGATTCTGCATATGATTTTAATGCTTACCTGGCGGCCTATGACCCTAAGGTATGGGGGACGGCAACAGTGCCATCCGGTCCTTTGGAAACGGCGCGTGCCGCATCTGAAGCGAACCAAGGCAGCAAAGTGAAAATCAATGTAGGCTCGAATACGACGATTGTAGGTCTGCCTGGTTCGAAAGCCAAGATACTCGGCGGGAACCTAATGGTTCAAAACGTGGATAATGTCATTATCCGAAACATTGATTTTCAAGCCCCGATCGATTATTTCCCGCAATGGGATCCGACGGACGGCGACTCCGGCAACTGGAATTCAGCCTTTGACAGTATTACCGTGAAGGGCGCGAAGCATATTTGGATCGATCACAACACGTTTAGCGACGGAACCAACCGGGATGATTACAGTGTTAAATATTTCGGACGTCAATATCAGCAGCACGACGGCGCAATGGATATCACGAATGCTTCCGATCTGATTACAGTCTCCTATAACTACTTCCATGATCATGACAAAACGACGCTTATCGGAGGCAGTGACAGCTATACGGCCGATCGCGGGCTGGAAAGAATTACGTTCCACCACAATTATTATCAAAATGTGACGCAGCGCGCACCTCGTGTTCGCTTCGGGCAAGTTCATATTTATAACAACTATTATGAAGGCACACTCAATGACGCAAGCTATCCGTTCCTGTACTCCATGGGCGTAGGGTTCGAATCGCAAATTTACGCGGAGAACAACTATTTCGTTCAAGACGCGGGAACAACGGCGGCCTCGTTGATTCAAGTATCGCCAGGCGGTACTGCCTTTACGGATATTGGCTCTATTCTGAATGGCGAAGCAGTCCAAATCGGGCAAAGCAAAGGAGGGCTCAGTCCGGTCAGCTGGAAGCCGACCTTGTTCACCCAGGTCGATGCGACCGCAGAGGTGCCTGCCATTGTCAAAGCCCAGGCGGGTGCAGATAACCAAGCGGCGCCTTTGGCTCCAACGAACCTCGTGGCTACCGGAGGGAGTGCCCAGGTATTCCTGCAGTGGAGCGGGGTGGCGAATGCCGCTTCTTACAAAGTGAAGCGGAGCACGACGAAGGGCGGAGCTTATACGACGATAGCCTCTAATGTGAAAGCTACCGCCTACACCGACACGGGCCTGACGAACGGCACCACGTATTACTATGTCGTAACCGCAGCGAATGCAGGCGGCGAAAGCTCAGCCTCCGCGGAAGCGAGCGCCATGCCTCACAGAAGCAACGATAACAAGGCTGGCAGCAGCGGGGGCACGGGAGGCGGTTCCCCAGCTGTTCCGGAGCCGACGGTAGAGCCGGCCAAGGACGGTGCGCAAATCTTGAATTTGCCGACGGTTGTCGGCAAGGGCGAAGACGGCAAATCGACGGCCCAAGCGAAGATCGAGGGCAGCGCTTTGATGCAGCTGCTGGAAGCCCTTGCGGCGTCCTCGAATGGCTCATCCGGCATGCGGGCCGCCCTGCAGCTGCAAGGCAGCGAACCGGTCGGCAAGCTAGAGATCCCAGCCGCTTCCCTGGCACAATTGGTAGCGAAAGCTCCGGATGCCGTACTGTCCTTGCAATACGGCGGTGCCTCGTATGACCTGCCGCTGCAGGCCATCGACACGGCAGCCCTTGCAGGCAAGCTGGGCGGCGCAGCGAAAGACGTGGCAATCACCCTTACGATTGAAAAGGTAGGCGGCTCTGCCGCAGCCTCTATCGAAGCCAAGGCTCAGCAAGCTGGCTTGAAGCCGCTGGCGCCGGCCGTAGACTTTACGGTCACTGCAAGCGACAGCAGCGGCAAGCAGCTGACGATGCATGACTTCGGCGGTACCTATGTATCCCGGACGATAGAGCTTGCCCAGCCGGTTGATCCGAACCAAACGACTGCGGTTCTGTTTAACCCGACGACGGGTACGTTCAGCTTCGTTCCAGCTACCTTCGTCACAGCAGGAGGAACGACCAAGGCTGTTCTGAAGCGGCCGGGCAACAGCATCTATACGGTAGTGGAGTTCTCCAAAACGTTCGATGATTTGAAAGGACACTGGTCTCAGGCGGATGTCGAGCTGCTCGCCTCCAAGCTGGTGGTGAACGGAACGACAGACAGCAGCTATGCACCGCAAAAGGAAATTACGCGGGCGGAATTCGCAGCGCTTCTGGTTCGTGCCCTTGGCTTAACCGAGGTGAATGCTGCGAAATTCAACGATGTGCAAGCGAACGACTGGTTCACGGGAGCGATTGGCGCAGCGAGCCAGGCCGGACTTGTGGAAGGCTTCGAGAACGGGACGTTCCAGCCTAACGCGAACATTACACGCGAGCAGATGGCGGTGATGATTACACGCGCAATGCATGCGGCGGGCAAGCGAGCCGCAGCGGATACGCAAGGGCTGTCCCGCTTTGCAGACGCCTCCTCCATCAGTGGATGGGCGAAGGAAGCAGTCGCCCAATGCGTCAATGCAGGGATCCTCAACGGGGTGACGGGCGATACGTTCGTACCGGCAGCCAAGGCGAACCGTGCCGAAGCTGCAGTCATGCTGAAGCGTCTTCTGCAGTATGAGCAGCTGATGAACTAAGCGTTATAGTCAAAAATCATTTACAAAACAACACAAGACCACGCTTCTACATTCGGGTAGAGCGTGGTCTTGTTCTTTGTATGAGAAGATATGACCGCCACCGCTTCGCGTTCAATACTCTACGGAAATGGCCGGGGTGCCGATCGTGATCCGGCGTTCCTTCGTTACGGAGTTGCGGTGAATAGCAATCTGCACGTTCATCTGGCCTAGCTGGGTGTTCTTTATTTGCGGCTCGGCAGGCAGAAGCTGGGAGTAATACGAGATGCTGGTGCTACCCTTGTCCTGATATCTGCCTACTTCCTTCAGCTGGAGCTGTTCGGACAGCCAGCGGTAGACGGAGAGCTGATCCTGCTCCGTGTCTGCGAACGTATCGGAGAGCGTGCCCTGCAGGATGACGTTCCAGTGGGGCGCCAGCCCCAGCTCCTGAAGCTTGCCGCTCAGCTGCTGCTGAAGCTGTACCATCGACTGCTCGCTGGCTTCGCTTGCAGCCCCGTCTTCCGTCTGCGCGGTCATCATGAACGTGGTGGTACCGTCTGCGTAGCCGATCCATGTCAGTGTGAACTGAACGTGGTTCTGCAGCGCAGCCTCCGATTTGTACAGGAGATGGTCCTGCTCCCGGGTGAAGACGGTTTGCTCCGGCATCCCGAACGTCCGGCTCAGCTCCTGCCCGATGCGTAGAAATTCTTCTTCATTAGGATACGTTTTATAAGTGCTTGTATGCTTTAAAATAAGGTGCGGCTCCGTGCCGATGGCCTGCTTGGACACCGGAAGCAGCAGCTGCAGACTGGCGCTGCCCGCCGTCTGTACGGTCTGCGCTTGTACGTGTACGGCCCAAGCGCCGATAAGCAAGCTGAATGCAACCAGAATCAGGGTGATCGATCGTTTCATCCTCAAGCGCCTCCTGCCGATTCTATGAATCTACTAAACAGGATGCTCCAATTTACTTCCGGATATACCTGAGACGCGGAATTTTTCCATATGTCTCCTTTTTCTTCATATGACTTAACAATTTCTTTACATTTCAGTTCATTTTCAGGTTCTTTTAATATGGAGCGGGTACAATGAGGGTCCATGTTTTGAGCGGGTGTTGAAGCTCGTACTTTGATTTGAAGGAGCGTGATGAAGGTGAAGCTATTTCCGTATTTCCGGGCAAGGCAACCATCCAGGTGGGAACAGAACCGGATCGTACGATACAGCTTAATGACTATTTTACTGCTAGCCGTCCCCCCCTTGTTGCTGCTTGGTGTAGAGTTGATTCAAAGAGGATCTTGGACCGATACGGTGGGATGGATTACCCAGCATCGGGACCTTGCGATCATGAATGGCACACTCGATCTGCTTGTACTGCTTGTCTGTTACTCTCTGTTCGGCTCTCTGATGACCGGGGTGGCCGTGAGCGCATTGCTCTTATTCTTGATGGCGTTAATCAGCTATTTCAAAACGAAATTAATTGGAGAGCCTTTCTTTCCGTGGGATATATTTTTGAAAAAAGAAAGTATGAACATCATCCCGTTAGTCACGGGACCCTCCGCGTTAAAAAGAATCGCCGCCCTTGCCGGCGTGATCATCTTTCTGCTCGTGCTCCGCTGGCTGCTGCCGCGGCTCAGGCTGAAATGGAGCAGCCGAATTGTCGTCGGCGTCCTGTCGCTGCTGGCCCTGTATTCCTTCGGCATGCGAACCCCTTGGGCCACACAGTGGATGGATCGGATGGGCGCCAACGAGATCGTATGGAACCAGAAGCAAAATTACAGCGACAACGGGCTGGCGCTCGCTTTTACGATGAATGTGAAGAACATCGTGGTCGCCAAGCCGGAAGGATACAGCGAGCCTTCGATGGCTGCGGTAGCGCAAAATATCGCCGCAACGCAGACGGCAATGACCGTCGTATCCTCCAAGGAGACGGCTCCGCTTGAAAAAAAGCTTCAAGGGAAGCGGCCTAACGTCATTTTTATTATGAACGAGGCGTTCTGGGATCCGACACTGCTGCCCAATGTTCAATTCAGCGAAGATCCGGTGCCGACTGTGCATCGGCTGCAAAAGGAATCCACATCCGGCTACTTGCTGTCGCCGCAGTTCGGCGGCGGCACCAGCAATGTCGAATATGAGGTGCTGTCAGGCAACTCCATGAGCTTCCTGCCGGGCGGCTCGGTACCGTATCAGCAATACATTAATAAGCCGCTGCCAAGCTTGGCGAGCTATTTTGAGAGCAAGGATTATAAAAGCATGGCGATTCATTCGTACGAAGGCTGGTTCTGGAACCGGGAAAACGTATATAAGCAAATGGGCTTCGAGAGCTTCAAGAGTAAGGAGCGCTTCGACAATCCGGAATACAAGGGATTTTTTATTTCGGATGACGAAGTATCGAGAAGCATTATCAAGGAAGTCGATGACACCGAGAAGCCGATGTTTATTTATGCGGTCACGATGCAGAATCATGGGCCTTATGACGATGCGAAGCGCTATGACAGCAACCCGATTAAAGCCGAGGGGAATCTGACGGAGGATGCGCGCAGCATTCTCGAAACGTACACGCATGGCGCACATGATGCGGACCAAAGTCTCCAAATGCTCATCGATCATTTTGAGCAGTCGGATGAACCGACGGTCATTGTGTTCTATGGGGACCATCTCCCTATGCTGGGGATGGATTACGATGTGTATAAGCAAGGCGGCCTGATCAGCCAGTCGGCCCAATGGTCGCTCGAAGAGAACCGGCGCATGCATAGCGTGCCTTTCGTGATGTGGTCGAATCTGGATCTGCCGAAGCAGCAGGTGCCTACCATAAGTGACTCGTTCCTCGGCTCCTTCGTTCTGGATACGCTGCAGATGGAGAAGCCTGCATCGTTTGCTCTTGGCGACCAGCTGAGACGGCAAACGCCGGGACTTTTGAGGGACCTGGTGGTGGATGCGGAGGGAGGTCTGCACCAGACCGTGCCCGAGGCTTCCCGGGAGCTCGTCAATCAATATAAAGAGCTGCAGTATGACCAGCTGTTCGGCAAACAGTTTTTATCCAAATATATCGATCAGGATTATTTAACCAAGTCTACGCTCCCGAATTACAACGCGGAGTTCGACGACTCGAGGCTGCCTGCCACGGATAAGATGGATGCCAGCGGCAGGGTGGGTTCTTAAGTATAGGCAATCGGAGAAAGGACTTCGCTTTGCGGCGGCCATCTATTAGGATGGGCCGCGAATGAGCACAAAAAAGGCGCTAACCTTGGGGGGTTAGTGCCTTTTGTCGTAGTACACCCGGGGAATCCATCGATTCCCAAAAGGGGTTAATAAGTTTTTTGATGGTGATTTTGAAGCAGGGGAAGCATTTTGATATTTTTGACCATGGAAGCATGACAAATGGGGCAGTCCGGAGTACGGTCTAAAGAGAAATTTTCTCTCATCCAGCAGGAGCATTCTTCATTACTGCACATCCAGACGGATGTTTGTTCTTCTTGAACCGGTTCCATGGTTTTCTTTGAGAAATACAATGTAACCCCTCCTATGGTAAGCTGTAAGTTCCTCCAGGCAATGATGGCCAAATAATTTGAAAGAGAACTGCCCGATCAAGGAGCAGTTCTCTCCATAGATGAAACCTTACAGTTTCACAACGTTTTCAGCTTGAGGACCGCGGTTGCCTTCAACAACATTGAATTGAACGCGTTGTCCTTCATCAAGAGATTTGTAGCCATCTCCTTGAATCGCGCTGAAGTGGACGAATACGTCTTTGCCGCCTTCCACTTCGATGAAGCCGAAACCTTTTTCTGCGTTAAACCATTTTACTGTTCCTGTTTCCATTCTTTAAAACCCTCCAATAATTTGTTACTCATATTTGTATGAATAAAAAAATTCACACATTACAAAGAGTACCCTTTAAGCTGAAGTGATAACCCTTTCTAATATGTGAATTATACGTTCCTTTTATACCAATAATTCATTATAACACACATTTTTTTCTTATAACAGGGTGTTTCGGAAAAAAACATGTAAAACAATTTACCATTTGCAGGCTAAACAAGCCCCATATATGCTGAATTGAACCCAAGGTTAAATCCGGCACAGCTCAAGTTAAAATTGGCTCATGGTATCCCGCTCAATGCTTATACCTATAGGGTTCCCGCCTCTGCTCGACAAGTAGTTAAATCCGATGGATAGCTTATCGACGACAGATTATGGATAATGAAGGTCAGAGAGGCAGGCCGCTCACTGAAAGCGGTTAAAGAACAATTTAATTAGGATAAGTGGAGGGCAGTGAAATGGCAAATAAACAGAGATGGGTGGCAACCTGTTGTGCGGCAGTGATGACGATGGGGATGATCGCAGGATGTGCAAGCAAGCCGGAGGCTACAAGCCAAGGCAGCGATGCCAAGGAAGACAACAGTCCGATGGCGATATCCATGGCGATGCAGCAAGTAAACGACATTCCTAATAAAGGCAATGAAGTGGAGCAGTTGATCGAGAAATACACGAACACAAAGCTGGACATTCAGTGGATTCCAAGCTCGGCTTATGACGATAAGATTAACGTAATGATCGCATCCAACGAGATGCCACAGCTTCTGAAGGTGCAATACGTACCGAACATCATCAGCGGGATGCAGTCCGGCTTGTTCTGGGATGTCACCCCTTATCTGAAGGATTATAAAAACTTGTCCGCCCAGAACCCGCAGTACTTCGACAACATTAAGGTAGACGGCAAGCTGTACGGCGTTCCGGTATTTTCGGACATTGCCCGGGTAGGTATCGTATACCGTAAGGATTGGCTGGATGCGCTGGGCCTGCAGGTGCCTAAATCCATTGACGAGTGGTATAACGCGATCAAAGCGATGACCTTGAACGACCCGGACAAAAACGGGAAGAACGACACGTACGGAACGCTTCTTTTCAAAAAATATAACGAAGGTCAAGCTTCGCTGACCACACGTTTTGCCGTCGGTATGGGCGGTCCTAACAAATGGGCGGTGAACAACGGCAGCTTCGAGCCTGAGTTTACGTCCAAGGAATACACCGACGTATTGAAGCTTTACAAGCGTCTGTATGAAGAGAAGCTGCTAAATCAGGATTTTGCCGTATTCGATGTAACGGAAGCGGATAAATTGTTCGATGCCGGACGCGTCGGGTTTAAGATTGCGGTAGCTACGACAGCGAAGAGCCAGCAGGACCGCCTTGCGAAGAACGACCCGAAAGCGGTTGTAGATGTGGCGCCGATCTCGGGCCCAAGCGGGATTAAAGTAGCGGGACAAACAGGCAACTCCGGTATTTATGTCATTCCTAAATCGAAAGTGAAAACAGAAGCCGAGGTCAGAAAGCTGTTGAAATTTCTGGACAGCATGATGGAGCCGAACATGGCGAACCTGCTGACACGCGGCATCGAAGGCAAGCACTACACCAAGACGGCGGACGGCAAAGCGGAGTTCACGGATTTCACCACATTCCAGAGAGAAGTAAAGCCTTACCGCGATAATATGCTGTATGTGGACGGCTACAACACCTTAACGCTCAAAGACACGCCGATCGGCGAAAAAGGAACGAAAATCACGCAGGAGAACGTGAAAAACTCCGTGCCGAACCCGGCTCTGACCTTGATTTCACCAACGTATTCGGAGCGCGGCAAAGAGCTCGATCAAATGATTTGGGATGCACAAACGAAGTATATTATGGGCAAGCTGGACGATGCGGGCTGGCAGGCAGAGATTGAAAAGTGGAAAAAAGCCGGCGGTGCGAAGCTGATGGAAGAATACAAGGCCGAGTACGCGAAGGTAAACAAGAAATAAAAACGAAGATTCGTATTACTGGGGGAGAAGAAAGATGAACAATAAAAAGTGGGTTGCTTTGGCATGTACAGGCGCTTTGGCCACAGGTCTATTGGCAGGCTGCGGAGCGAAGGATTCCGCGACTCCGGGAGCGGGCGGGAAGGAAGATGACAGTCCTTTTCCGATCAACATGGCTTTGCTGCAGGTAGGCGATATTCCGAATAAGGGCAATGAGTTCGAGCAGGCGGTAGAGAAATATACGAATACGAAGCTGGATATTCAATGGATTCCTCAGGCTGCCTTTGACGAGAAGGTCAACGTTATGATCGCCTCCAATGAAATGCCGAAGATCATGAAGGTAAACTACGTACCTACGACGATCAATGCGATTCAGGGAGGCCAGTTCTGGGAAATCGGCCCGCTGCTGAAGGATTATAAGAATCTGTCCGCACAGGACCCGCAATATTATCAGAACATTTCCGTAGACGGAAAAGTGTACGGGGTGCCGAATTTCCGGGATATCGGCCGTGCGGCCATCGTGTACCGCAAGGATTGGTTCGACGCCCTTGGCTTGAAAATCCCTGCCAGTCTGGATGACTGGTACAATGTGATGAAAGCTATCGCCACGAAGGACCCGGACAAAAACGGCAAGGACGATACGTATGGAACGGTTTTGTTCAAAAAGTATAACGAAGGTACGCAGCCGGTGCTGACCCGTATTGCAGTCGGTCTTGGCGGGGTTAACCGCTGGGGTGTAGATAACGGCAAATTTACGCCGGAATTTATGACCAAAGAATACGTGGATGTGATGAAGCTGTTCCGCAAGCTGTTCGAGGAAAAGCTGATTAATGCGGATTTTGCCGCATTCGATCAATCGGAAGCGGATAAAATGGTCGACTCGGGACGCGTCGCAATGAAGCTGAATGGCGTGGCCAATAACGGCAAAAGCTTTCAGGACCGCATGACGAAGGTAAATCCTCAGGCGGTGTTCGATGTTGAGCCTTTCACAGGTCCGAAGGGGCCGCGTCTGGCAGGTGAGCCTGGCAACTTCGGCTTCCTGGCCATTCCGAAATCGTCGGTCAAAACGGAAGCGGAATTGAAGAAGGTGCTGACCTTCCTTGATAAAATGATGGATCCGCAAATGAGCGCGCTGCAGCTTCGCGGTATCGAGAACAAGCACTACAAAAATATCGACGGCGGCAAAACGGAAATGACCGATTTGACGGCATTCCAACGGGAAATCAAGCCGTACCGCGATAACATGGTCAACGTGGAAGGCTACAATGTAGCTTCATTGAAGGATACGCCGCTTGGTGAAAAGGGAACGAAAATGACGCGTGACAACGGCAAATATGCCGTCCCTAACCCTGCGTTGACCCTCACCTCCGCTACGAATACAGAGCGGGGCAAAGAGCTGGATCAAATGATCTGGGATGCGCAAACGAAATACATTATGGGTAAGCTCGACGATGCCGGCTGGCAAGCCGAGGTGGACAAATGGCGTAAAGCGGGCGGCGACAAGCTGATTAAGGAATACGAGGAAGCTTACGCAAAGCAAGCAAAGAAATAAGATGCAGATGAAACGAGCCTGGCGGGCGTACCGCCGGGCTTGTTTGCGTCCCTAGATCCCGAAATCCGGCAAATCCCAAGGAAAGGCGTGATTCCGCTTGTTTAATCATTCTTGCTTCACGCGGCACATAGGATAGATAAGACGGTTAGGAAAGGCGGGGGTTGCGTTGTGATCAAGTTTACCGATCCGAATGAGAAAGTCAATTGGGATTCGCTTACCGAGCGGGAGAGAGCGATCTTTGACCAGAAGGAGCACCTTGCCACGAAATTTACATACCCTTCCTGGAAATCGCTCCAGTTCGAATTGAGGGCGAGAGTGGCGATTATGGACGCGGCCATGGCCCTTAACAATAGCGCTGCGGGTTTTGCCACATTCAAGCAATCCCAATGCAACGATGAGTATTGGATACGCAAGGAGAACGGCGGCTTCCTGCTGAAGAAGGACGTGCTTCCAAGCAAGGCGGTACGCGACATTTTCATCAACGGGAATCAATACGGATTCGAATGCGCGACAGCTATTATTATTATTTTGTATAAAGCGGCTTTGGAGATACTGGGGGACGAAGTGTTTGATAAGATGTTCAAGGAATTGTTTCTGTATTCCTGGAATTTCGACAGCGACCTGAAGCTGATTACGGTAAATGGCAAGCAGGAGGCTTTTTCGGGGGATGTGATGTATTTCAAAAACCCTGATGTCGATCCCAAAATGCCGGAGTGGCAGGGGGAGAATGTCGTAAAGATGGAGCAATCGATGTTTTTCGGCCACGGCATCAGCGTTCTGTCCAAGGAGCAAATCATCGAGCGGCTCAACAGGCTGAGAAAACCGGGCAGCACGGTCTCGGCCTACTTGGTGGATCAAGTCACGTATCCGGATTTCAGCTATTGGGAGAAAATGGCCGACACCGGGCAGCAGGATACGGGAGCCCCTCCTTCCGTGACGGCGACAGCCCCGTTTCCGCCCTTGCTTGTGCAGCCGGTCCCGCTCCTATCTCCTGCCGCGGGTACGGTTATTGGCCGTATCGGCGGCAGGACGATGGTCTATGCGCGGTAAGAGTAAAATCAGCGCAGCAGGGCAGGGTTGAGGCTGAGCCTCTTCTAGGCTAAAGCAGCGTACCAGTCCCAGCCGGTTCCGACATGCTCCGGCTTGTGGGCGTCGGAGCCGTAGATGCAGGCAATGCCCTGCTGTCTGCACTGCTGGATAAACCAGTCCGGCGCATAGGGCTTGCCGCAGGTGGCGACGCGCAAGCCCGCCGTGTTCACATCGATGCCGACGCCGGTTTGTGCAAGCTTCGGAATGATCGCTTCCAGGCGGCGCCGAATGTGGGCTTCATCAATTTCGGGGAGGGCCAGCCTGAACTTCTCGATCAGGTTGATGTGACCGATCCGCTTGCGCATGGGCAGCTGAGCCGCCCACTCGATAGCAGCCTCCACATGATCGTAATATTCCTCGACAACCCGCTCCATCGTGCCATAGTACGACAGGAGTCCTTCGCGGAAATCATCCGCAGTGAAATCGATGCACCGCATGCCTTCTTTGCCGGGCAAATAATGAACGGAGTAGACGACATCCTCCAGGTCCTGCTGCCACCGGCTCACTAGCTGCTCCGTGTAGTCCAGCCTCCCCGGCAAGTAATCCAGCTCAAGCCCGACAGTTACGTCGAGGCGTCCGCTGAACTGGGTCTTCATTTGCTGCGCGTAACGGATATATTGCGGAAGCTCCTCCTCCGGCATGGCCAGCTCCTCGAACAGCTTCCGGTCAGCTACCCAGCCCTGCGGCAGCGGCGGATGCTCGCTGATCGTATACCGCTCGAAGCCTTGCTGAATCGCCTGCTCCAAGTATTCCTCCTGAGGCGCGCTGCTGCCGTGGTAGCAAAACCGGGTGTGGGTGTGCCCGTCCCATTTGATACTCATTTCAATTCCCCCTTTTCTTTTCATTGTAGAATAAGCCTAATTGTTAGACAACTATGAGTGAAATTCATAGATAGCAAATACAATTCAAATAAAAAAACTAAACAATTCTTATTATGATAAGAGGAGAAACTGAAGGACTGTTTTATTTACTTGGGGGGTCAAAGTTGATGTCGTGGACGATTGGAAGAAAGCTTGTAGCCGCATTTGCCTGCATCCTGCTCATGATGGGCATTATGGGGTGGATGGATCTCAGAAATATGAATGCGCTGCAAAACAACACAAAGGAAATTACTAGAAGCTGGCTCATCGGAACGGAGGTCGCGAACCAGGTTAATTTCTCGAAGGAGCACATCCTGACGCTGTATTACCAGCGGCTTCTGGAGAAAAATCCGGCCAAGCAAGAAGAATTTACAAAACAGCTGGCCGCTACGTATGCGGATATTGATGCGAAATTGGTTGCTTATGAAGCTTCCGTCGCAGACGCCCAGGACAGAGAAAATTTAAAACAACTGAAAGCCAGGTGGGATACGTTCAAGGAAGTTAATAGCCGTCCTAAGGCACAAGGTGCGTCAGCGGAAGCGAGTGCCGAGGTATCCAAGGCGTTCCAGGACGTGCAGGACAGCATCGCCGTCATCGTAGAGTATAATCATAAGGGTGCAATCCAGGCGGAGCTGAATAGCGCGGCCTTACATCGGGAAAGCGTGATTGAATTTATCGTGCTGATCGTAATTGCCTTTCTGCTCGTTGTCCTCATCGCATATATGGTTACAAGGATCGTTTCGAGGCCGATTGTGCAGGCATCCCAGGCCTTGGAGCACCTCTCCATGGGCGATTTGACAGGAAACGCAATCCGGCATGCGTCCAACGATGAGATTGGGGTACTAGTTACGTCAGTGAACCGCTTGTCCCATTCGTTACGGTCCTCCGTGCTGCAAATACAGGAAGCCTCGAATCTTGTAGCGGCATCGGCCCAGGAGCTGTCAGCCAGCTCTGAGCAGAACGCATCGGCATCCGAGCATGTCACAAGCTCCATTCAGGATGTGGCCGCAGGCTCGGAGAATCAAGCGCAGAACGCGATGGAATGCGGCCGGGCTATGGATGAAATGGCTATCGGCATACAGCGCATAGCGGAAACGACATCGGATGTCGCGGAGATATCGAATGAAGCTTCCCAGCAGGCGGAGCAAGGAGCCGAGTCGATTCGGAAGGCATCGGACAAAATTCAAACGATCAGCGAAGCGGTAGGCAAGGCAGGCGACGTGATCCGCAATTTGGAAGAGCACTCGCATAACATTAACCGAATCTCCTTGTTTATCGGTGAGATCGCGGAGCAGACCAATCTGTTGTCGCTGAATGCGGCGATTGAAGCGGCCAGAGCGGGGGAAGAAGGGAAAGGCTTCGCGGTTGTTGCGGGCGAAATACGCAAGCTGTCGAATCAGACGGCAAGCTCCATTCAAGAGATCAATCAGGTCATTGAGGGCATCCGCTTAAGTACAGGACAAGCCGTCCGGTCGATGGAAGAGGGCTTGGCTGAGGTGAACGAGGGGCTGGTTGCTGTGGAGCAAGCCCAAGCCACGTTCGGGCTTATTGTACATTCCACAGGCGAATTATCCAAGCGCATTCAGGAAGCGGCAGCAGCGGCGGAGGAAATGTCGGCAAGCTCCGAGGAGGTTGCCGCAACGGTGCTCAGCATGGGGCAAATTGCGGAGCAGACATCAGGCTTGGCTCAGACGGTCGCAGCAACGACGGAGCAGCAGCTTGCCTCGATTCAGGAGATAACCTCTTCAGCCAATGCGTTATCCGGGATTTCGGAAGACTTGCATCAGTTGGTTATCAAGTTCAAAGTATAGCCGGTTCAATGTATAACCGGAGTTTAAACAGGGCCTTTCTCCGCGTGGAGAAAGGTCTTCTTTTAGGGAGAATATTAGTTATAGGAAACAGGTTCAGAGCACCAGTCATTAACAGGCGAGGCGTTACATAATCCTGTGGGAGAGGGTGAATCTAATCAAAGGCTCTTGTAAACAATGAAGCAGGTGGTTGATTGTTTACATAAACCTAGTTACTTAACATAAGTAAGTAATTGTGATATGATCTTATTGGAAATGCACGATACATGAAAAGGAGTGTTTATTAATGAGCCTTACTGAGAAGCAATTGAGCGCAGAGGAATTGATTTTATCCCGTCATTCCGTTCGTAAATATGAGCCTGGAGTCACAATTCCCGATGCGGAATTGAACGAAATTTTGGAGCTTGCGGCAAGTGCGCCTTCCTCCTGGAACTTGCAGCACTGGCGTTTCCTTGTGATCCGCGAGCAAGCCAATAAAGAGAAGCTCCTGCCTATCGCATACAATCAGCAGCAAGTGGTTGATGCATCGGTCGTTGTCGTCGTATTAGGCGATCTGGAGGCCAATCTCGTCGCTCCGAAAGTATATGAGAATGCAACGGAGCAAATCCGTGAGATGATGCTGGGTCAAATTAACGGCGCCTACCAGAATAACCCTGGTCTTGGCAGAGACGAAGCCTTCCTTAACGCTTCCTTGGCGGCGATGCAGCTGATGCTGGCTGCGCGAGTGAAAGGCTATGATACGGTTCCAATGGGTGGATACAGCAAAGAAGCCCTTATCAAGGAATTCAATATTCCAGCTCGCTACGTGCCAATTATGCTTCTTCCGATCGGAAAGGCCCAAGCGCCGGGTCGTGCGACGGACCGTCTGCCTTTGCAAGAGCAAGTGATTCACGAACGCTTCTAATCGGCGGGTTGCCGCTGGCATAATTCCATGCCTTCTTGTCCATATTATCCCTGTAACGTGGTAGGAAGAGGAATGGCTTTCTCCCGGGTCAAAAGGACTCGGGGCGAGGCGGTTTCCCGGACTAAAAGGGAGTGTGGGTTATGGGACTTCATGAAGAAGAAGCCGTAAGAAAGACAAACGCAAGCTTGACCGAAGAAGGGCAGCCGGCATTGAGCCGGGAAGAGTTCAATGCAGCCAATGAGAAGCTGCTTGAGGATCAGCTGCAAGTCAGCGAAGACAAGGTCGTTGATTACGTCCCGGGCAAGAACTGAGCGGACGGATGAAAGGCCATTTGTTATTACAAAAAGACGCTTCCATCCCGCCTGTCTGGCGGTGTTGGAGGCGTCTTTTTGTTCCCTATCTCGTGCTGCCCTTGGGGCATAATGGCTTCACCTTCTCTTGCTGTGCCATTCGTGCCGTTTCTGAACAGGCGTAAGTTTGGTGCGCGCTTTCCTTGAGTCCAAGGGGGAGCTTAGGCTGGTGGACCGGCGGCTGCAGGTGAGGCAGTCGAACTGCTGGCGGCCTGAGCTGAACAGCGAGCATACGTTTTTACAAAAGGTATAGCAGCTGCCGGCAGCAGATCCGTACAAGCTGGAATGCTTAAATTCATTCCTGACTTCTTCTTCTGCGTTTTTGTTGTGGATACACTATATGTGCGCTTGAGAGAGCCTGCTTAACGAATTACGTTATGACGGGAAAGCGACAAACAGGCACGAATCTTCCGTTAAGGAGGATGCGTGCCTGTTTTTGCAAACCCAGAAGCTTTTTTAGAACGTTGAAGCGAGGGATACGGCTTTGTCTATCGCTTTTGTTTTGATTTCCTCCGCACGGTCAGGGAATTGGTTCATTCCCTCTACGAAAATCCCCTCGAAGGAAGGAATGCCGAAAAACTGCATAATGATGCCCAGATGCTTGTGCCCTATTTCCATAGCTGCTGCAGGGCCCTCGGAATAGACACCGCCGCTTGCTTGAATATGGAGCGCCTTTTTATTCGGCAGCAGACCGACCGGGCCGTTCTCGGTATATTTGAATGTTTTTCCCGCCGTACAGATCGAATCGATATATGCCTTCAGGATCGGCGGATATGAAAAGTTCCACATCGGGGATACGAAGACATATTTATCCGCTGCTACGAATTGGTCGGTTAGCGCGCCCAGGCGGGAAACCTTGTTTTTCTCCTCCTGGGAAAGCTGGTCGAAGGAGCTGCCGGAACGCAGCTTGCCCCATCCGCTGAAAACATCGGCATCGATATGCGGGATATCGGTGTTGTACAGATCGAGTGTGACGATTTCATCGTTCGGGTGAGCCTTGCGATAGGCATCGATAAAAGCTTTTCCGACCGCCATACTGAAGGATTGGGTATCATCGTTCGGATGGGCGGTAATGTATAAGAGCTGAGCCATGTGAGATTATCTTCCTTTTCGCTGAATTTGATTGCTGCACTATATAGAATGCCCGTTAAGGCTGCTGCTATAGGTGGAAATCTTTGGTGTAATGCGCATGAGTCATATTTTGGAAGCTAGGGTAATAGGTTTATATAAGTCATTTTTCTTGAGGGTCAAAGCGGGCTGTGACATATTCATGTTAACAAATGCTTCCATGATCCGTTGACTATCATCGAATAAGGTAAGGAGGCCGCCTGTGATTGAATTTCGCAATGTGAATAAGCATTTCGGATCATTTCACGTACTGAAACAAATTTCACTGACCATTCAACAGGGCGAGGTTGTCGTCATTATCGGGCCGTCCGGTTCGGGGAAAAGCACGCTGCTGCGCTGTATTAACCGGCTGGAGCCGATCACGGACGGACAATTAGTTGTACAAGATGTCCAGCTTCACGACAAAAAAACGAACGTGAACCGGCTCCGGCGGGATATCGGTATGGTGTTCCAGCATTTCAATCTGTATCCGCATATGTCGGTGTTGGACAACATTACCCTGGCTCCTATGAAGGTTCGGGGCATTCCCAGGGGGGAAGCGGTGGAGACGGCCATGCACTACCTGCGCAAGGTAGGTATTCCCGAGAAGGCGGGTGCTTACCCGTCTCAGCTATCCGGCGGGCAGCAGCAGCGCGTAGCCATTGCTCGCGGGCTTGCGATGAAGCCCCGAATCATGCTTTTTGATGAGCCGACCTCGGCCTTGGACCCGGAGATGATCGGCGAGGTGCTTGATGTGATGAAGGATCTGGCTCACGAGGGAATGACCATGGTTGTCGTCACCCATGAGATGGGCTTTGCCCGCGAGGTGGCCGACCGGGTTGTGTTCATGGATCAGGGTCAGATTGTGGAGGAAGCGGTGCCGCTGGAGTTTTTCTCGAATCCACGGGAGGAGCGGGCCCGGCTGTTTTTGAGCCGGCTGCTGCATGGCTGAGCGGGCTTCGCATGCTAATGCTAAGAACGTAGGTTAACACACGCGAGAAGCGGCACAAGGTGCCGGTACTTCTGGCGATCTGATATATAGTGGAGAGGGGACATGCGCAATGCTAAGAAAGAAGTTTTGGTTTTCGATTACCTTGATGATGGTTTTTGCTGCTCTGATGATGGCAGGCTGCGGATCCAAGGAAACGACTACGCCAGCTCCGGCCGACCCGCCTAAGACAAATGGCGATGCAGGGAAATCGGAACCGGGGAAGACGGCAAGTAAAACGCTCGAGGACATTCAAAAGCGCGGCAAGCTTGTCGTTGGCGTGAAGTATGATACGAAGCTGTTCGGGCTCAAGGACCCCGGAACAGGTAAGGTAGAGGGCTTCGATATTGATATGGCCAAAGCGCTCGCCAAAAAAATATTAGGTGACGAGAACAAAGTCGAGCTGAAGGAAGTAACGTCCAAGACTCGGATTCCTTTGCTGAAAAACGGCGATATCGACATGATCATCGCTACGATGACCATCACAGAGGAGCGCAAGCAGGAGGTTGATTTCTCGGATGTATATTTCAAAGCCGGGCAATCCCTGCTGGTCAAAAAAGGCAGCCCGATTCAATCCGTGACTGACGTGAAAAAGGGTGTGAAGGTGCTTGCCGTCAAAGGCTCCACATCCACAGACAATATTCGCAAAAAGTCGCCTGATGCCACTGTGCTGGAGTTCGAAAATTATCAGGAGGCATTCACGGCCTTGAAGGCGGGTCAAGGGGATGCCTTGACGACCGATAATGCCATATTGTACGGCATGATGAAGCAGGACCCCAACTACCAGGTCGTAGGCGGTACATTTACGGATGAGCCTTACGGCATGGCAATCCGCAAGGGCGACACGGGCTTCGTTACATATGTGAACGACTTCCTGAAGGCGATGAAAGCCAGCGGGGAGTACGACAAGACGTATGAGAAGTGGATCGGGGAAAAGCCGGCCCCCTAACCGCTGCATATCGCTTGACCCCAGGATGAATGGCCTTGTAAGGGCTGTTCATCCTATTGTCAGATTCGCAGCCTATAAGTCGGTGAATATGCACGCAAGGGAGCGGAGCGGGGGAATCGATCGTTCCGGAGAAGCGCCAAGTTGAAGAATGATCATCCGTCCATGCAGGAGGCCACTGAAAAAAGTAGCGAAGTGGACAGAATCGTTCTGCAGAAGCGTATGCGTTCGTCTTTGTCCCTGGATTATACCTGCTAAAAGCGGGCGATCGGAAGAACGATCTGTACATGCAGCGGTGCCGTTTTCAGTGGCCTCCCATGCAGCTGTAACTTTTTCTGGGACTTTCGTGAAGCCGGGCAGTAATAAATTGGACTTGCAGCAAAAGGAGCGAGGAGGGACGGTACGTTGGAGAAGCTGTTCGACTTGAAGCTGTTGGAGAAATATGGCCCGATGTATATGGAGGGCTTCATCCACACACTGGAGGCAAGCATCATCGCGCTGATTGCCAGCTTTATTTTGGGGACGGTGGTCGCGGTTCTGCGCATTTGTCCGGTAAAGCCGTTGAATGTGCTGGGAGCGGCCTATGTGGAGTTTATTCGGAATATCCCGCTGCTGCTGATTGTATTCCTGTTTTTCCTGGGGCCGTCCTCGCTTGGATTTCCGCTAAGCGGTTTTGCGGCGGGCACGCTTGGATTGTCCATTTATACATCCGCTTTCATTGCGGAGGCCGTTCGTGCCGGTATTCAGGCGATTCCGAGAGGTCAGACGGAAGCAGCGCGTTCCTCAGGCTTAACCTATGCCCAAACGATGCGCTATATCGTGCTGCCGCAAGCGATGCGAATCGTTATCCCGCCACTGGGCAACCAATTCCTTAACCTGGTTAAAAATTCGTCTGTGCTTAGCGTGGTGGCCGGTTTGGATTTGATGTACTATGCGGATTTAATCTCGACGAAGTCTTTCGTGACGTTCAGTGTCTATATTTTCGTGGCACTGTTTTATTTGGTGATTACGATCCCGCTTAGCTTTGGCGTTGCGTATCTGGAGCGCCGCATGGCGAGACAGCATTAGAGGCCGCGAAAGGAGGGATGCCGGGTGAATTTTATCGATGCGTACAGCTGGGAGCATATCCGATTTCTGCTGATGGGGCTTGGCATTACGTTGAAGGTATCAATCGTTGCCATTGTACTTAGTTTTATTGCAGGCTGCTTGCTTGGGATCGTTCGCTATACAAAGCTCATCGGGGTATCGCAGCTTGCGGCACTGTTTGTGGAGACGATTCGTAATTTGCCGCTGCTCCTTATTATTTTCTTTACGTACTTCGCCCTGCCGGAAATCGGTGTGAAGCTGAGTGTGGAAAGTGCGGCCATCGCCGCTTTGACCGTATTTGAAGCCGCGATGATCTCCGAGATCGTACGCAGCGGATTGAACTCGATTGATAAAGGACAGATAGAAGCCGCCCGTTCTTCAGGATTGACTTACATCCAAACGCTGCGTTATATCGTACTGCCCCAAGCCTTGCGGCGAATGGTGCCGCCCATGGTCAGCCAGTTTATTTCGCTGTTGAAGGACACGTCGCTTGCGGTCGTTATTTCACTCGCAGAACTGATGCATAATGCGCAAATTATTAACGGGCAGGATGCGAACTTCGTGATTCCGATTCTGCTGCTGACGGCCGTCATGTATTTTGCAGTCAATTACAGCCTGTCGCTAGTCGCGAGAAGATTGGAAGCAAGGCAGGCATAGAGGCTGCCTTACTATTGGTTAATGCAGTAAATGATTAGCCTGGTGGATGATTTCCTCGATAATTTGCTGCGAGGTTTGGCCGGAGCGGAGCAGACGGGCCCCCTGGCCCGACCAGAGGGACATATAGTCCGATTGGCTTTGGCTTGCCGCTGCATTGCGGATATCCCGCGTCAGCGTATTTTGCGTTGGAAAAGGAAGCGGTTCAATCCCGCCTGCGTCCCAGCGTCGGATGAACCGGTTGGCGATGCCCCGGGCCGGTCGTCCCGAGAAGGCCCGGGTGAGGACGGTGCTCTCCTCCGTACCCGCAAGCAGCGCTTGCTGGTACGCCGGATGGGCGCCGGACTCCGCCGCCGTGAGGAAGCGGGTGCCCAGCTGGACGCCCTGCGCCCCAAGGGCAAGGGCTGCGACCAGCCCGCGCCCGTCCATAATGCCTCCGGCGGCGAGGACAGGCAGCTTCACGCTGTCCACGATTTGCGGCACCAAAGCGAAGGTGCCGACGTTGGCGCCCATCGGCTGCTCGCTGACATCGAAGGTGCCCCGATGTCCCCCTGCCTCGGTGCCTTGGGCGACGATGGCGTCGCAGCCGGCTTGCTCGGCGAGCAAGGCTTCGCGCACCGTGGTCACCATGGCCACGGTGCGGATGCCGGCGTGCCGCGCTTCCCTCAGGGCTGCTGCGGAGAGCAGCCCGAAGGCCGTGCTGATCACCGGCACGTTCTTGTCGAACAAGACAGCGAGCTGCTCCTCGAACCGGTTCGGCGTACGCACCGGCTCGAAGCCTGCATGCGGAATCCCCAGCTCGTCCCTCAGCTCGTTCAGCCCGGTCTGCACCTCCAGGATGCGTTCGTTATTGTCGGACGCCGTGTACACAAACAAGTTCACGGCGAAAGGGGCGTCTGTCAGCCGACGGATGGCATCGATCGCCTCTCCGATGGCCTTCGGCTCCATATAGGCTGCCCCCAGCGTCCCGAGCCCTCCGGCGTTCGATACGGCAGCAACAAGCTCCGGAGTGGAAGGGCCGCCGGCCATGCCGGCCAGGAAGATCGGGTAGCGGATACGGAACAGCTCACACAGCTGGGTCTGAAGATGAATTGGCATAGGACGCTCACCTCTGGAATAGGAATATATAACTTGGCTGTTGGGACAGCACGTGTGCTGATGAAATGAATTTGAGCTCGATAAGTTCAATAAGCGTATGCTTGTTGGAACTGGAAAGAACAGGCTGCCCCGCGGCAGCCTGTTCGTGTATGGTTTATTTATATTTTTTCCAATCCATAGAGCTGTTGGCAAGCAAATGCTCGAAGCTGTTGTCCAGACGCTTTTGTTCGGCTTTCCGGGCTTCTTCCTTTTGCTTTCTTTCTTTTTCCCGCTTGTCGGCTTCCTCTGCTTTCATCTGATCCGCTTGAGCCTTCAGCTTATTCAGAATCTCAGGATCGAGCAAATCCTTCAAGGTTGCAGGCTGATCCTTATCCTGGGAGGCAGGCGCCGAAGAGGAGAGGGGCTTTCTTTTTTTCACCATATGATTCACCTCGGTTCTTACTTCATCATATTCGTTTTGGGAAGGGGAGTCAAAGCCTTTCATGACAGGAGGGGCTTTCCTTAAAGCTTTAGTGTTAAATATTTTATTGGAAATTTACTTGACAGTCGGAACGATTGGCAGTACTATTCTTTTAACGCATAATTCCTACTGAATTAGTAGGGTATACAGGGGGATGAGTCACATGAAGAACAACTTGATTACAGCCATCCAATCCAACTGGATCAGCTTGCTAATTTCCGTTGTTATTATCGGTATTCTTTATTTATTGGCGAGAAAACGCGTTGGCTTCGGAACGCGCGTGCTGCTGGCACTGGGCCTCGGTTTGGCGGCAGGGATTTTCTTTAACACTTTCAAATTCGACGCGACCAGCGTAGGAACCATCGGCACCATCTATGTGAACCTGGTGAAAATGCTCGTCATTCCATTGGTTGTCGTGCTTGTTATCAATAGTATTACCTCCATATCGAATATGGGGCATCTGCGTAAAATCGGAATCAAGACGATTTCCTTATTTTTCATAACAACGGGAATTGCAGCCTTGATCGGGCTTCTCGTTGCGTTGGCTTTCGATCCGGGTGCAGGCATTGAACAGGCGGTGCCTAAAAACTTCAAGCCTCGCGACATTCCGACCTTCTCGCAGGTGATTCTCGATCTGGTTCCAACCAATCCGATCAGCGATATGGCAGGCGGCAAGGTCGTACCTGTTCTCATCTTCGCGATTTTCGTGGCGATAGCCATGGTGCATGTCGGCTCGAAGAAACCGGAAATCGTGCAGCCGGTGAAGCAGTTCGTTGAATCGTTCGCACAAATTATGCACCAGGTGACCAAATACATCATTCGTTTGACACCTTACGGCGTATACGCCTTGATCGGAACGATGGCGGCCAAATACGGCTTGGAAACGTTGGCGCCGCTGGTTAAAGTCATTCTCGCTACGTATGTCGCTTTGCTGATTCATTTCGTCGTTACGTTCGGCGGCCTGATTTCTTTCGTGGCTAAGGTGAATCCGTTCAAATTTTTCCGGAAGGCGTACCCGACGATCGCCGTTGCGTTCACGACTCGCAGCAGCTATGTCACCCTGCCGGTGAATCTGGAGGTGATTACGAAGCGTCTCGGCGTATCTTCCCGTATTGCAAGCTTCGTGGCGCCTCTTGGCGCGACGATGAATATGAACGGCTGCGGCGGGGTATGGCCTGCGGTTGTAGCGATTTTCGTAGCACGCGTCTATAACGTGCCGCTCAGTATCTCCGAATATATTCTGATTGTTGTCGTGAGCATGATTTCCTCGATCGGTGTAGCGGGCGTGCCGGGTCCTGCGGCAATTTCCACGACCGTCGTGCTGACTGCGCTCGGGCTGCCTGTGGAAGGCTTAGGTCTGGTGCTGGCCATCGATGCGGTGGTGGATATGGGCCGGACAGCGGTGAATGCGACCGGAACGACCGTCTGCTCCGTACTGGTAGCCAACTCGGAAGGCGAGTTCGACCGGGATGCGTTCAATAAAGAAGAGGATGACCAGCTTGAGCTGAATCCGGTTTAAAATTAGAAATAGACAGCGCCATCCTTTCTGCCCTTGGGGTCAGGAGGGATGGCGTTTTTTTTCGATGAAGCGGCAAACAAAATTGTTATTGGCGATAAAACCAACCGCTGAACGCGGCCGCTCATCTTCGAGACGCTTCGATAAAGGTTTTCTCATGTCCGGCCAAGAAAGGAATGCCGCGAGCTCCTCATTGAAGGACGGACGGTGCAGCATTTACGCTGTATGTGACAGGCTAGAACAGCGTTAGCTGCACAGGCTCGCAGCATTCGGCTCCGGCAGCTCCGGCAGCTGTTTCTGCCGAGGGCGCCGCTGCCGGATCGGGCCGCAACGGGCCCGTGCCGAGGTGTGCCTCCTGCCGTTCGGGCTTTCTCGAACGCATCGGATAGCGCCAAAGCAGCCTATCGATAGCCTCCAGCGCAGGGGCGCGAAAGCTGTACGGCACAGATTGCGAGGACGCGTACAGCCGTGCATATTTTTCAACAAGGTGCGGGTAATGCTGCTGAAGCGTCTGGAAGAACCACACCTTGACCTCCGAGGTACTGAACCGCAGGAAGGAGGGCATGACGAACTGGGAGCCGGCCTCGGAGGCGGAGGCGATCAGCTCGGTTAAGTCCTCCACTTGATCGGTGAGATAAGGGAGAATCGGCGCCGTGAAAATGCCTGCGGGAATCCCCTCGTCCGTTAATTGCTTCAGCATCTTCAAACGCTGGGCGGGAGCCGGCGTGAACGGCTCAAACTGCCGCCACACGGTACGGTTCAGGGTAGACAAGCTGATATTGACCGAGGAGACGGGGAGCTGCTTCAGCAGGTCCAGGTCCCTCAGAATTAACGGCGAGCGGGTCGTAATGGTTACAGGCACCTGATACTCGACCAGCACCTCCAGACAGCCTCTGGTCAGCTTGGCTCTGGCTTCAATCTGCTGGTACGGGTCGGTTGCCGTACCGATTGCCACAGGGCCAAGGCCCTCCAGACCTTTCCGGCTGCGCTGCCGCTTGCGAAGCTGCTCTCTTAACACCCCGGGAGCGCCCTCCTTTAGAAGAATGTGGCGCTGGAATGTATCGTCGGCCTCCAGCCCAAGGAAGGAGTGTGTGGAGCGGGCATAGCAGAAGCTGCAGCCATGCTGGCAGCCGCGGTATGGATTGATCGACCAATCGAAGGGCATTGAGGAAGCTTTGACCGGGTTGAGAATCGATTTCGCTGCCACAGGTTCATATTGCATCGGTTTTGTGCTTGAATTGGAAAAGGGATTCATTGTATCACCCATTGTAATAGGAATGGAAACATATGTTCGTATTTCGATCATAACAAAGGAACCCCTTAAATACAAGTAAGGCGCGAAATGAACCTTTTTCCAGCCCGAGACCAATATATAGTGTAATTTACAAGAAGGGAGGCAAAGCCGATGCTGGAAGCTGAACTGCACGAATGGATTCGACGTGTAAATACGGGGGATCAAGAGGCGTTCCGGACGATCTATAACTACAGCAAAGATCACGTGTTTCAAACGGTTCATTTTCTTGTCGGCGGGCAGGATGCATGCGATGTCGTGAATGAAGTGTATGCAGAGCTGTTTAAATCACTGCACAGCTACCATTTTCAAAAACCGTTTCTTGCTTGGGTGAACGGGATCGCCATTCGACAGACGCACAACTGGAACCGGCGGATTTGGCGGCGATTTCGATTGCTGGACCGCTGCAAACAGCTGATGGATTTTACTGCGCAAGCACCCGATGCGGAACAGATTCATTTGTCAAAGGAGCGGGGGAACGAATTAATCGGTCTCGTCCGGAAGCTTCCGTTCAAACAGCGGGTCGTCGTCGTTTTGCGTTATTTTCACGAGCATTCATTGGAGGAGATCGCACAGCTGCTCGACATTCCGGTAGGGACCGTCAAATCGCGGCATCATACTGCACTGGCAAAGCTGCGGGTTCAAGCGAATTTTCTCAGAAAAGAACAGGAGGAAGCATCCTTATGTCCATCGAACAGCAATTGAAGGTACAGTTTCGTCAAGAAGCCGACAGTATGGTTCGTCCCCTGCAGCTGGATGAGCGGATTGAGCAAATCTACCAAGAGAGTGTATCCACCCACGACGTCCCCAGCGTTAAAGCGTTACGGAGTAGGACACCTTATGGCCGCGTAGTCGTACTGGCCGCTTGTTTGCTTTTGTTCTCCGGAATCGCCTATGGCTCCACGGTGCTATATAGTCTGTATTCGGATCGTTTCTCCATGGAGGTGAGTAATGCTGCCGAATTGAGATTCACTACGGGTCAGTTACAGGAAATCTATCACTCGATGCAGCAGGTAAGGGATCAATTAGCCCCTGGACAATCGGCATGGGTATACATATCCGCATTGGATTCCATCCAGCTTCCGAATGCTCCGGCGGGAACGGGCCTGATCCGGGTCAATCATCCGATTTCTTATACAGATCTGGATCAGTGGAAACAGCTTGCGGAACAAAGCTTGGGGAGAGTGAAGCTTCCTGCTGCACTTCCGGAAGGCTTTCAATTCAACCGCGGTGAGCTGGAAAGCTTGACAGGGCCGGTTTCCGCAACCGAGGTAAAGAGCTATTACGAGCCTCTGAAGAAAAAAGCCGCTGAGGAAGGCAAGCCTATGGCATGGCAGGAAGTAACGGGTTCATCCCCGGAAAGTGCTGCGTCGCCTCGGCTGCTTTTTACCAATATCCGCCAGGAGCAAATTGAAATCTCTGTTACCCGGCTTACGGAGCCGGAACGGTCTATCCATGTGAAGCTCGGGATGGGGGAGGGCTCTAGCACCGAGAAAGTGCAGGTAGCTGGCAAGGATGCTTATTATTCGGTGAATGCGAACAACTTTCTGAGCGAGACGGGCTTATACAAGGATATTCAATGGCTTGAAGCCGAATCCGGACAAACGAGTATTTACCATGTATCCTCACCTTCCCGAGAGGTGACCAAGGAGGAGCTGGTGTTTGTTGCGAATCAGTTGAAATAAGCAGGAGACCAAGAGGCTAAGCGGCGCGCTTAGCCATTTCCTTTTGCCCGTATGGTATAATAGAGCAGTTCAGATATGGGAAAAGGGGGGAAATGATGCAGTTTTCCAAAGTGTTTCTAATGAACATTTGCGTACTGACAACGATGGTGTACGTGGCCATGCTGCTGCATAAATATTGGTTCAACGAAGCATCGGGCCTGTTTAAATATGCGTTTTCCGTATTGCTCGCTATCGGTGCCGGATGGGCAACCATGGTATTCGGTCTTCAGCTGACCGACAATATTATTTTTGATTTGCGGTTTGTGCCGCTTCTGATTTGTACCTTGGCTTATTCGAGCCCTGTGACGATTTTTGTTATAGGCTTGGGGATCGGTCTGGCGAGGCTGACATTCGGTCTCCAGCAGGCGGCTTGGGCAGGCTTTTGGAATATGGTACTGCTCGGCTTGGTCTGTATGCTGCTGAATATATGGCTTAGAAACAAGCCGTGGAGCTTCGTCAGAAAAATAACCATCGTCATCGTGATCGTGAATGTGATGAATTTTCTGGATATCGCCGTGCTGGGCGTTATTCCGTTTCAAGTATATATGTCGACCATTGTGCCTGTAGCACTTCCGCTTAGCTTGGGATTGAGTGCGTTTTTTGTTTTTATTTTGCGTGATTTTCAGATTGAGCGTTACCGTGTCGTCGAAATCCAGAATACGAACGCCGCCCTGCAAAGGCAAACGGACAGGCTCATGGAAGCGCATAAAGAACTGGAGGATCAGGCGAAGCAACTGCTGCTGGCGTCGCAGTACAAGTCGGAGTTTCTGGCCAATATGTCTCACGAGCTGAGAACTCCTTTGAACAGCATCATTGCATTATCGGGCTTGATCGGGGACCGGGACAAGCAGGCGTCTCCGGCGGAAGCGGTGGAGTACGCTGGCATTATACACACGTCAGGTCAAGAGCTGCTCCGGTTGATCGACGACGTGCTTGATTTATCCAAAGTCGAGGCCGGCAAAATGGAGATAACGGTCGAAACGGTGATTCTGAGTGAAATTGCGTATGCGCTGGAGCATCAATTTCGCCATGTCGCAGAGCAAAAAGGACTGGATTTCGTGACGGAGGAAGCGGAAGGGCTCCCGGATGTGATATACTCCGACGCCCTGCGCCTGCAGCAAATTATTCGAAACCTGCTATCGAACGCACTCAAATTTACCGTTAGCGGCAGGGTGACGCTCCGTATGGAGCATGTAGTGCTGGAGCATGAAGGGAAGCAGGAGGAATGGATTGCCTTTCGGGTGAAGGATACGGGAATCGGCATCCCGGAAGAAATGCAGTCCGCGATCTTTGAGGCGTTCCGCCAGGCGGACGGGTCCATCAGCCGAAGATTCGGCGGAACCGGACTCGGGCTGTCGATTAGCCGGGCGCTGGCTCAGCTGCTGGGCGGATTTCTGGAGCTTCAGAGCAAGGAAGGCGAGGGGAGCCAATTCACCTTGTACGTCCCGCTCAGACGGACGGAAGGCTAGCATATAGCATACAAGCTGTGCCATTGGGAAAATAAAAAGAAGGCAGCCTTGAAGGGGATTCCCCCTCCATGACTGCCTTTTTGCTTTATTAGAACGCAGGAACGACTGCGCCCTGATATTTATCCTGAATGAATTTGCGGGTTTCTTCGGAATTTAACGCTTTGACCAGCTTCTGCATGGCGTCGGAATCTTTGTTATCCGGACGGGCAGCGAGAATGTTGACGTAAGGCGAATTTTTATCCTCGATGAACAATGCATCCTTCACGGGCGATAGCTTGGCTTCCAGCGCATAGTTCGTATTGATCAGCGCAAGATCGACTTCGCCGAGCACGCGCGGCAGCATAGCGGCTTCCAGCTCTTTGATTTTCAAGTTTTTCTTATTCTCCACAACATCCTTTACGGTGCCGTTTACGCCTACGCCATCCTTCAGCTTGATGAGGCTGTTTTTTTCCATCAAAGCCAACGCGCGGCCGCCGTTAGACGGGTCGTTCGGTATCGCTACCGTAGCGCCGTCCTTCAGCTCGGCGATCGCTTTGATTTTCTGCGAATAAGCGCCGAACGGCTCGATGTGAACGCCGGCTACTTTGACAAGGTTCGTACCCTTATCTTTATTGAACTGCTCCAGATACGGCGTGTGCTGGAAAAAGTTCGCGTCCAGCTGCTTCTCGGAAACCTGCACATTCGGTTGAACGTAGTCGGTGAATTCCTTGATTTCGAGATTGACGCCCTGCTCCTTCAGTCTTGCTTTGACGGAGTTCAAAATCTCGGCATGCGGCACGGCGGTCGCACCCACCTTCAAGGTGACTTCCTTTGCCGTTCCGCCGGCGGCGTTATCAGCCGGAGCGGCAGGTGCCGCTTCTTTTTTGCCGCAAGCGGCCAAGGAGAAGGCCAGAACAACGGATAGAGCCGTTAAAGTTAGTTTTTTCATCATAGTACCTCCAGAACATATTATTTGCGTTGAAACCGGCGGACAAGCCGATCGCCGAGCATTTGCAATAGCTGCACCAGCACGAGCAGAATCAGCACGGTGACGATCATGACATTGGTTTGAAACCGCTGATAGCCGTAGCGGATCGCCAAATCCCCCAAGCCGCCGCCTCCGATGACGCCGGACATGGCGGTGTAGGACACGAGCGTGACCGCCGTGATGGTGATGGCGGCAATCAGGCCGGGACGGGCTTCGCGCAGCAGCACCCGCCCTATGATTTGCACGTGGGTGGCGCCCATGGACTGTGCCGCCTCGATGACGCCGCGGTCAACCTCGCGCATCGACGTTTCGACCAGCCGGGCGAAGAACGGTGCGGCTCCGATGACAAGCGGCGGAATCGAGCCGGGCACTCCGATCGAGGTGCCGACCAGGAGCTTCGTGAAGGGAATGATGATGATCATCAAAATAATGAACGGTACGGATCGCAGGACATTGACGATAAAAGAAAGCGTACCGTACACGGCCTTTTGCTGCAGCAGCTGGCCGGTTGAGGTCAAGAAGAGCAGTACCCCAAGCGGAAGGCCGATCAGCACCGTGAACAGTGTCGAGGTGCCGAGCATGGTCAGCGTGTCGAGCGCGGCCTGTCCGATTTCATTCCAATCCAGCTCCCAGAGGGACAGCTTATTCATAAGTGAGCACCTCCACATCGAGTCCACGGCTTTGCAGCGCGGCAATCGTTTGCGCAGCCTCATTGCCCGACGCATGCAGCTCGACGACGAGCTGGCCGTACGGGATTTCCTTCAGCCGGGAGATCGTCCCTTGCAAAATAGCGAACGGCACGTTCATCTCGCTCATCGTCTCATACAGCACCGGCTCATAGGTCTGCTCGCCGATAAACGTAATCCGTACCCGTGTCCGGCTGCCCGGCGAGCGGTCCCCGGGCACGTCCATCTCCGAGAGGTCCGCCACCTGCGCGACGAAGTCGCGTGTCGTCCGGTGCTGCGGCTTCAAGAAGACGTCGGCGACGGCGCCCTCCTCGACGATGACGCCGCCGTCCAGCACGGCAACCCGGTCGCAGATCGACCGGATCACCTGCATTTCGTGCGTAATCAGCACGATGGTGATGTTCAGCCTGCGGTTGATCGCAAGCAGCAGCGACAAAATCGACTGCGTCGTCTGCGGGTCGAGCGCCGAGGTCGCTTCGTCGCAGAGCAGCACCTTCGGCTCGGTCGCCAGCGCACGCGCGATGCCTACGCGCTGCTTCTGCCCGCCGGACAGCTGGGACGGGTAGCTGTCGGCGTGGCTCTCCAGCCCGACCAGCCCGAGCAGCTCCTTCACGCGGCGCTGCACCTTGTCCTGCGGCAGCTTCGCGAGCCGCAGCGGGAAAGCGATATTCTCCTTCACCGTAAGGGAGGAGAGCAGGTTGAAATGCTGAAAGATCATGCCGATGGAGCGCCGCTCCTCCTGCAGCTTGCGGTAGCTTAGCGCCGTCATGTCAACACCGTCAACGACGACCTGACCGGTCGTAGGTCTCTCCAGCAGGTTGATGTGGCGGATCAGGGTACTCTTCCCGGCGCCGGAATGTCCGATAATACCGAAGATGTCTCCGGGCTTGATGTGCAGATTGATTTCGCGGAGCGCAGCGGTCTGCTGCCCGCCGCTTTCATAAATTTTGCTGATGTGCTGCAATCGTATCATTTTCGTGGCTCACCTCATCCCGAGCGCAGCAGCTTTTCCTGGCAGCATACTTTGACAAGGACCTGCCGTCCTGAAAGACGGCGAGGCCGTTGATTCCTGTATACCAGCTTTTGCACTTTCCATCTATTTAATGCTGCGATTTTAATTAACCATGGGTTATTAAACCAAGTAATTGTATAAGATTTAAACCATGCAGTCAATGTTATTTGTCCGGATTTCCGTGGTAATTATTAACAAACCCTAACGGGAGGGGTGAAGCAGCTGCAGCTGCTTGCCCATCCATCCGCATGGCAGCGTCAAATTGCTCTTAAGAACTAATCCAGGCTGTCCCCGAAAAATACCTAAAAATATTACAAAAAATCCTAAAACCAATGGCGTACCTTTGACTCGCCAAATTCATTACAATAAGTTTTGTCAGCAAGAATGAAAGCACTTACATGATAGAAGGGCAAGGAGGGTATTGATAATGAAGGGACTCAAAAAAATCGCTCTGGCGATTGACAGTTTTTTTGAAAGCTTTTCGATGCTTGCGCTGCTGGCGATGATCTTGATTGTTACGCTGCAGGTCATGACCCGGAAGCTGTTTAATTTCGTGCTGTTCTGGTCGGAGGAAGTGACGCTGCTGCTGTTGGTGTGGTTCTCGTTTCTCGGCATCGCTATCGGCTTTCGGGAAAAGCTGCACTTGGCGATTGATTCGTTCACAAGCAAATTGCCGGATAAGGTGAACTGGCTGCTGGACCGGGTTATTTATGCAAGCACCTTTGCCTTCGGGGTATATCTGGTCGTTTCGGGTACGGAGTTTACGGAGCTGATGAACGAAAGCACCTTGGCTGCAACGAAGCTGCCCAACAGTGTTGTGTACGTGATTATGCCGATTACCGGCGCACTGGTCTGTATCTATTCTTTCCTTCAATTTATCGGCATCGATACGAGAAGGCACCATGGCATGGAAGAAGGTGAGCATTAAATGGAAGAAACGACGATTGCGATTTTGCTGCTTTGCGTCAGCTTTGTTGTCCTGATGATGCTGCGCTTTCCGATCTCCTTAACGCTGGCCTTGTGTACGCTCATCACAGTCATGTATTTGGAGATTCCGCTAGCCGTTGTCGGCCAGCGCATGATTCAAGGGATCAATTCGTACTCCCTGTTGACGATCCCGTTTTTTATTCTCGCAGGGCACATCATGAGTGAAGGGAAGCTTGCTCTCAGGATCGTGAACTTCGCCCAGCTGATCGTAGGCGGGGTGAGGGGCGGGCTGGCGATGGTGAACTCGGTAGCCTGTATGTTTTTCGGCAATATATCCGGTTCCGCGGTAGCGGATGTGTCCTCCATCGGTTCCGTCATGATCCCTATGATGAAGAAAAAAGGCTACGATACCGACTATGCCGTCGGCGTTACGGTCTCGTCGGCCATCCAAGGGGTGGTCGTTCCGCCGAGCCACAATCTGGTGCTGTACTCGCTCGCGGCAGGCGGCGGGGTTTCCATTGCCAGTCTGTTCCTGGCCGGGATCGTGCCGGGGCTGATCCTCTGCGTATCGCTAATGGCGACAAGTTATGTGTATGCTATTAAGCGGGGGTATGCGAAGGGAGATCCGGTACAGCGCAAGGATATTCCGAAGATCGTGCTCGACGGCGTCATGTCGCTGCTCACGGCAGCGATTATTCTCGGAGGCATTTTCAGCGGATGGTTTACGGCTACGGAGTCCGGCGCGCTGGCTTGCTTGTATGCATTCATCCTAACGTTTATTATTTACCGTGACATTCCGGTCAGCCGGATGTGGCTTATTTTGAAAAAAACGTTCCGCACGGTAGCGATGGTCTTATTCTTAATCGCGGCATCCGATGCGTTCAGCTGGCTGCTCGCTTACTTGAAAATACCTGCTATGGTTACGGATTTGATGCTGTCGATCTCGGACAGTCCGGTCATTATTTTACTGATCATTAACATTTTGCTGCTGGTCCTGGGCGCTCCCATGGATATGGCGCCGCTGATTTTGATCATGACGCCGATTCTGCTCCCTGTGGTTACCCATCTGGGTATGGATCCGGTTCACTTCGGAATTATCATGATGCTGAATCTGGGCATCGGGCTGCTGACGCCGCCGGTCGGGACGGTACTCTTCGTCGGCTGTGCGATAGGCCGCATTTCCATCAGCGAAGGGACGAAGGCCATGATGCCGTTCTTCTACGTCATGTGCGTCGTGCTGCTGCTCCTCACGTATGTGCCGGATTTGGTCATGTGGCTGCCTAATATGATGAAGCATTGATAGAGCTGGCATTGGGAAAAAAGCCTGGGTCAGGAGGACTCTTGTCCCGCGCTGCATATATTAATAGGGTAAAGGGGTAGGTCAAAATGAAAACGTTAACGAAAACGGTCAGCGCGATTTCTTGTCTTGTTATTGCAGGGGGTGTGCTTGCAGGCTGCGGTGGGAAGAATGAGGCGCCAGCCGCCGGCGGTGAGAAGAAAGCGGAAGGCAAGAAGTATACGTTCCGACTGGCGGATACCCACCCGCCGGATTACCCGACGGTCGTCGGGGACAAAAAATTCGCCGAGCTGGTGAACGAACGCACCAACGGCCGAATCAAAATTGACGTGTTCCCTTCCTCCCAGCTGGGTGAGGAAAAAGCGGTCATCGAGCAGGTTCAGCTCGGCGCGATCGAGTTCACCCGTGTCAGCAGCGGTCCGCTGGCGGAATTCAACAAAAACTTCGGCGTATTCAGTCTGCCGTACGTATTTGACAACGACCAGCATCTGTGGAAGTTCCTGGAGAGCGAGAACGGCTCCAAGCTGCTCGACAGCCTAGAAAGCTCGAAGATGAAAGGTCTGGCTTACTACAGCTCCGGGGCGCGTAACTTTTATTCCCGTAAGCCGGTGGCAAGCCTTGCCGATTTGAAGGGACAAAAAATCCGCGTTATCCAAAACAAAATCAATATCGACTTGATGAACGCGCTGGGCGCTAATGCGACACCGATGGCGTACGGCGAAGTGTTCAGCTCGCTGCAGACCGGCGTTATCGATGCGGCGGAGAACAACTTCCCGAGCTACCAGTCCTCCAACCATTTTGAAGTCGCCAAAAATATGATCCTTGACGGTCACCAGCGCGTGCCGGAAGTGCTGATGATCAGCCAGGCCGCTTGGAACAAGCTGTCCGAGGAAGACCGCAAAATTGTGAAGCAGGCTGCGCTTGACTCTGTCAAAACCCAACGGGAATCATGGGATAAGTATGAGAAAGAAGCCGAAGCCAAAGTCCGTGCTGCAGGCTCGACCATTACCGAGGTCAAAGACGTGAAGCCTTGGCAGGATGCCGTGAAGCCGGTCATCGATAAATACCGCTCCGAGTATAAAGAGGTTCTGGATCAAATCGACGCCGCCCGCAAAAAATAAGCCGGTGCCCGTCACTCTGCATGCAATAGCGTGCCCCTGAAGACCAAGGGGCACGCTATTTGTTCCTTCTATGAACCGCTTTCATGGTGTTATACTAACTAGATACAACTGCAGGTGTACGGCTAGTTTTTTCTACATCTAACGTCTGCCTCCCGGAGGTTCCCATGAAAGTGATAACCCGCGTCCAACGCTATATCCTGCTGCGCGATCTGCCGCTAACCGCGAAGATGCTCATCTTCTCCGCTCTGATTGTCGTGCTGCCGCTGCTGTCGGTGGGGCTCATTTCCTACCAGCGGTCGGCCGATGAGCTTGAGCGCGAAGCGGGGCAATACAGCTGGCAAATCATCGAGCAGGTCAAGGCGCATATGGAGTACTATGTAAAAGATTTTGAAATCAGCACGCTTCGCATCATTAATCATCCCGATATGAACCGGTTTATGCGCATGTCCACGCTGGAGGAGGTGCAGCAGAGCGGCATTCGGGCGAGCATCGAGCAGGTGCTCAAGAATGCGGCATACTCCCGCTCCGATATTTCGAATATTACGGTCATCCTGAATAATGTGCAAGTGGTGGATGCCGTCGATTTCGACAGCCCGTATCCGGCGGAGGAGCTGAAGAAGGAGTACTGGTATCCGAACATTCCGATGGACGGCTCCCCTCAATTGATTAGCCGCGTCATTCCGTGGCCCGATCATCAGGAGCAGGTGATCTCCATCGTGCGCAGGCTGATCAGTCCGCAGACGCTGCAGCCGATCGGGCTGGTCATTATGGATGTGAATTTTAAGCGGATTCAGGAAATTGCCGAGAAGGTCACGATTGGCCGGACAGGGTTCCTGTATATTGTCGATTCGCAGAACCACTATGTGTACCATCCGGACTTGACCCAGATTGGACAACCGGCTAACTACAACAATCAGATGCAAATGTGGGCAAGGGATAACGGCTCCTTGATTACCGAGGATCAGCCCCGCAATTTTCTGACCTACAGCTACTCCTCTTACCTGGGCTGGAGGCTTGTGACCTCTATCCCTTACACCGAATTGACGAGCGGGGCGAGCTATATCGGCCGCACCATTTTTTGGACGCTATTGGTTACTTTGGCGGTTGCCTACCTGCTCGGGATCGGCTTCGCTGCCAGCTTGCTCCGGCCTATCCGGAGGCTGCATCATTTTATGAAAAAGGTCGAGGTCGGCGATTTCTCCGGCAAGCTCGAGGTCAGGTCCTTGGATGAGCTGGGACTGCTCACGCACGGCTTTAACAAGATGGTGGAGAAGCTCGAAGGACTGCTGGAGGAAATTTATTTTACAAGATTAAGGGAAACGGAAGCGTCGCTCCGGCAGAAGGAAACTGAGCTGAAGGTGCTGCAGTCGCAGATGAACCCGCATTTCCTCTATAATTCGCTGGAAACGCTGCGCGGCATGGCGCTGGAGCAGGATATGGACGATATTGCCGCCATGTCAGCCTCGCTTGCGAAGCTGCTGCGGTATAACCTGAAGAGCAGCACGCCTACGGTGACGCTGCGCGAGGAGCTCAGTATTTGCGAGGTATATTTGCGGATTCAGAAGTACCGGTTCGAGGAGAAACTCGACTATGAGCTCGATGTACCGGAGTGGGCGCTGGATCAGCATATCGCCAAGTTTTCGCTGCAGCCGATTGTCGAGAACAGCATGATTCACGGTATTGAGCCGGGAGTCGGTCTGATGCATATCCGGATAACGGCGCTCAGGGATACGGACGATTCGTTCTTTGTCGCCATCCGCGATACCGGAGTGGGGATGTCAGAGCAGCAGCTTCATAAGATTCATCAGGATTTGGAGGCCAAGGACGTGCTGGCGGGGGGCGATCATATCGGCGTCGCGAACGTGCACCGGAGGATTGCTTACTTATACGGCCCCTCCTACGGAGTCACCCTGCACAGCATTCCGGGCAAAGGGACTGCCGTGCGGATCCGGCTGCCGTTGGTCGAATCGAAGCCGAGTGAATAGGGAAGTTATCGGTCATGAAGCAGCGTAAGCGATCGGAAGCATGCTCGTCCTGAGCGTGTGCTTGATAAGCTTGCATAAGGGAGGCCAGAGGATGTATCAGGTGTTGTTGATCGATGATGAACGTTGGGTTCGCACCTCGTTGAAGAAAGTGATGGAGAAGACGGAGCTGCCGTTTACCGTCATCCACGAGGCTTCGAACGGGTTGGAGGCGTTGGACTGGCTGAAGGAGCATGAGGCGGATTTAATTCTTACCGATGTGAGAATGCCCGTCATGGAAGGCCTCCAGTTTGTCCAGGAGGTGAGGAAGCAGAGCCGTGAGCAGCAGATGATCGTGGTGAGCGGCTATGATGATTTCCCTTATGTGCAGCAGGCGCTCCGCTCGGGCGTGTTCGATTATTTGCTGAAGCCGGTTGAGGTGGTCGATATGAAGCGCTGCCTTCAGCAGTGGATGATGCAGCACCAGGATCGGGCCCCGTCCAAGCCTGAGCTGACATCTGATCCGTTGGAGAAATCAACGATAGCTAAGGTGCAGGAGTATGTGCAGGCCAATCTAGCCGGAGAAATCACGTTAACCGAGGCGGCTGCAAGAGTCCACTTGAACCCCAGTTATTTGAGCCAATTGTTCAAGCAGCAGCTGAACCGTAATTTCGTCGATTACATCGTCGAGGTCCGTATGGAGGAGGCGAAGCGGCTTCTTTGCTGCACCTCTCTGCGGATCAGCGAAATCGCGGACCGTGTCGGATACTCGGACGTCGCTTATTTCAGCAACACGTTCAAGAAATGGAATCAATGCACGCCTTCGGAATTCCGCAAGGCACCGGATCAGGGGAAATAGATAGGGACCCGGTGCCCGGCCCTTTTGCAAATGCCATGCTTAAAGTGCGGCGAAGCCGTTTATCCTTCTCAAGCTGTTGCTGTTTCAGTAACAACCGGGCACAGTCCGGGATTTGCCGATTGAAGCTCGGAAGCGCAGGCAGGATCGAGGCTGGCAAGCGCAGTGTAGTAGTTCGTCAGGGCATGGTTCGCGCTGACGGACCCTCCCTCGAAGGGGAGATTGCTGCGTCCTCGCACATGCAAATAATAATAAAGCTCCTTCGTGGCAGGGGAACGATACACGAGCGGCGGAACATGTGGGACGACGTCGTTCGGATTTACGATTCTTATGCTGCTTGCTGCCGAACGGTTAAAAAGCCGCGCAAACTCCGGGTTCCCTACCCGCGGAGAGGCGAAGGTATAAACCACAGGCTTGCGGCGGGGCGGGCGGAGCGCCGTGTCGGTTGCGCATAAGGTAGCAAGGGCGCCGCCTAAGCTGTGACCTGTGATCATAAGCTCCTTATCCGGCGAAAGGGACAGTAGAGCGGTGCGAATCTGTTCGCTGGCGGAAGCATACATCCGGGTGAAGCCTTGATGGGAGGCGCTGCCTGAACCGGCACCCGCCTTACCGCCGTCGGATATTTGCCGGGCGATGCCGTTTGAAACCCAGTCGTTCGGGGTTGCTGAGCCGCGAAATGCGATGATGATTTGATGCTCCGATTCCAGGAGGAAGCCGAACGTCTCAGTCGTATTGTGAAAGGCCTCCGCTGTAAAAGAAAGAACATGGCGATAACCGCACGGGACGATAAAGCTCCCTTCCGGGCTATCGAACTGTACATAGGTCTGGTGACACAGCGCCGCAAGGAAAAGAGCCGTGCGGGTGTTGAAGGAAGAGGCGGGCATTCAGATTCACATCCCGGGATGAAGTGGAGGAGCGGGAATCCTTTGGCCATCGTGATACATGTTTCGGGAGAGAAGCGGTGCATGATGATGGCATCGGCTGGTCAAGCTGGCGCTCTTATGACGTTCAAGCCGTCCTCCTTGGCTACAATATATGCTGTAATGCTCGGTTGTGCGAATGACTATGGACAAAGAGTTACGCTGCCGGCCATTTCATAACTTATGATGATTTCACGATCTGGCAATGAATGCCTGTGCTTGGTATACTAGCCGTATATAAGCGATGGGAGTGGAAGTAACGATGGAGTACCACCGTATTACGAATATTGCAGACCCTTATTTCAAACAAATGCATGAGCTGATGCAGACCGTGTTTCCTCCGGAGGAGGTGCTCGCCTATGAAGATTGGGCAGAGCCGCTGCAGGACCCGGGCATCCGTGTTTTCGTAGCGATTCATGAGGGAGCCGTCGTCGGTGCAACGGAATACCGGTATTACGACGATATGCAGGTGGCCATGACGGATTTTACGATTATTGGCCGTGAAGGCTTGGGCATCGGGCCCTTTCTGGTCAAGCGGCGCACGCAGGATTTGCTGGCGCTTGTCGGCCGGAACGGTGGGCAGCTGCGCGGGATGTTTGCCGAAATTTACAATCCTTACCTTGCACAGGATCACAGCTTCGGCGGCGTGAAGCCGATGGATCCGTTCGTTCGGCGTGAAGTGCTGGCGCATCTCGGCTACCGCAAGCTGGAGCTCGCCTACGTGCACCCCTCCTGGCAGCAGGATGGGGCCGCGGTTCAGGAGCTGGATCTGGGCTTCATGCCGTTCGGCGCAGATGCCGATGAGCAGGCCGCCATTCCTGCGCAGCTGATTTCCACTTTTCTGGAAACGTATTACGAGGTACTGCCGAATAAGCCTCAGGCTTGGTACGACATGGTTGCACAGTTGAAGCAGCGCGATCAGGTGAAGCTGCTGCCGCTGTAGGTTTACTTGGGAATAGCATAACCGTAATAACACCCGGACGCGAAAGAGGGGCTCTCCTCAACGTTCGGGTGTTTTGTCATGGGCATGGGAATGCCTTTCGGTCTTATTGACGTACCCAGCTCGTCGGGCTGGCCCGATCTTGGGCGGCTCGGGAACGTGTATCCCGGGATTCAACCTAACGGCTGACTTCCTTATGCTTATAGGGGACTTCCCGGTTCCCTTCGTTTTCGCTTTGCTTTCCTTGCGGGTATAATATAGAGATAAGGAGTATGGATTTGACATAGACGGGAGGGTGACTTATGCCAAGCTTGGAGGCTTTTGAGGCTTACGACGCTTCAGTGGTGGAGCAAATTGCAAGGAACGAAGTGAAGCCGAGTCCGGTGAAGGCGGCTCTGGACCTGGCAGGCAAGCCAGTCGCCAAAGTATTGGAGATCGCCCATCGCTCCGATAACAAATATATTCGGAAAGCCGTGCATTCCATAGACGATACGATTGAGAAATCGTTAAGGAAAACGATCCAGGCGGCCAATGGACTGACGAATGCGGACAGCATCCGCAAGGAATACCAGAAAAAGTTTAAGCTGGACGTCGCCGAGCTGGAAGCCGTGCGCAGCTTCTCTTTACAGCACAAGGACCAAGTAGCCGATGCGTTCGACATTAGCAATGCTTTTATCGTTGCGACGGAGGGGGCCGTGATGGGGGCGGCCACGACGCTGCTGGAGGCAGTTCCTTTCGCGCAGATTGCCATTCCTTCCGTGGTCATAGCCGATGTCGCGGCTTCTATGACGATGATGTCGCGGCACATTTGCCAAATTGCCGGAGCCTACGGCTATCCGTCGAGCGATCCTGCCAACATCCCCCATGTTTTGGCGGCCATGGCACCTACCTCTGCCTCCTCGGATGAGGGGTTTATGGTGACGAAGGCGGCTGCGCTCCAAGAGATCCGCGAAACGGCCAAATTTGCCGCCAAGCATTCAGGTGAGCTGGCCAAAGGCTTGACGAAGGAGGCGGCCTACCCTCAGCTCCTCCATCTCATGCGCTATGTTGCGCAGCGGCTCGGCATCGTCATTACCGAAAAGGAGCTGGGCCTGCTCATTCCGATTGCGGGAGCCGTCTTGAACGGGGGCTTGAATGTGGCGTTCCAGCAGATGAATCATACGAATGCCAAGGATTATTTTCGCAGGCTGCATTTATACGACCGATACGGCGAGGCGGCCGTTCAGGAGGCGATTGAAGCAGCGAAAGGGAAATGGGCGCCGTCCGGCCGCTAAGCCGCTCTAGGAGGCAGACTCCATAAAAGGCTTCTTGTCCAGAAGCTCGGAATTCAGCGAATCAATGCCCGACTTGAGGACCCACTGCCCTTCGCTGTCCTTGTACACCTCGCCGGTGAATGCATAGACGACCGATTCCGCCGGGGAAATGGTGACGCCATGATCGGATTTTACCGCCTTGGATACGGTAAATCCGGCTTCAAAGGTAACCTTGGCGGAGTCGCCCTGCTCACTCAGCTCAATGGACTTCACGTCCGTTCCGTTCTGGGTAATGCCGTCGCCGCCGGTAAGGGCAATCGCTTCTTGCAGGAAGCTGCTGCTTAAGGTTACGCGACCGATCAGATGACGGATGCTTTGGTCTGCATCGGTGTTCATTTGCAGGGTAACGGAGCGGGTTGTCTGATCCCAGAGCACCTCAGCTCCGGCAGCTTCGCTAACAAAGCGCAGCGGCATAAACGTGCTGCCGTTCTTAATGACCGGTGCAGCGTCCAGGTAGTATTGAACGCTGTTGACAGCTGCGGTGCTTTTGCCGATACCGAGGGAAATGCTGACATCGCCTTTTTGAGCCAATGCAGCCCGGTTGTCCGGATCCCAGCTTACGGTGAATCCGAGCTTCTCGAACAAGGTCCGCATCGGCACCATGGTATTGCCTTGGTCCACATATGGCGGCAGCTCCCAGCGGGTCAGCTCCTGCCCGATATAAATGTGAACCGGCTCGGGTTCCGTCTCCTGCAGCTCTTGAGCATGGGTGATAGCGGGCGTCTGGAGAGACAACGCGATGCCGGTGAGCAATGACATAAGGGGTAAACGTGCTGTCTTTAACCATCTCATGATGAATATTCCTCCTGGATGAGTCCTGTTCGTGCCAAACAACCAAACCTCTCATCTTAACCTATTACCCGAATCCATGAGAGTTGAAACGCGTGAAGCTTATTTTTGTCAGGCGCAGAAGCAGCTGCAGCTGTAATGAAATATCGCCTGTATATACTCATACGCCTGACACGCCAAAAGGTTATCATTCTATTATAAAGAATTATGTGGGCGTACCCCAAGTTAAATAATGGGATTGCCTTCGGCTCCATAGAAGAAGGCCGGCTGAACCAAAAGATCGGTTCCCCTTTCCTTGTTTTTTTGGTATCTTGTCATTAGCGGCTTGTGAAGCCAAAAGCGATGGGCGGAGGGAAAACAGACGATGGAACAACCGTGGATATCGGTCATTATTCCTACATATAACCGGCTCGGCATGGTGAGCGAGCTGATGGAATCGTTAAGCAGGCAGACGTACCGCAAGCTGCACCTTATTGTCGTCAATGATGCGGGGGAGCCGCTGCATGCCATCCGGGAGCTGTATCCCGAGCTGGATATAACGCTTGTCGATATGGAAACGAATCAGAAGCATGTCCATGCCCGCAACCGCGGCCTTGAGCTCGTTCAGGATGAGTATATCATGCTGTGCGACGATGATGATTTGCTGCTGCCGACGCATGTGGAGCGGATGATGCGCGAAATCGGCAATGCCGACCTGGTCTATTCGGATGTGGAAATTTTCGATTATGTGCTGGAAGGTGCGACGCGGCGGGCGACGAAGCGGTTTGTGTTCGCATATGACAGCGATTTGGCGGCAATGCGCCGGTTCTCGACGTTTGTTTCATCCGGCTGCTTGTTTCGCAGAACCCTATTGGACAAGCTGGTCCGGTTTGATGCCGATATGCACCATTATTGGGATTGGGATTTCTATCTTCGGGCTGCGGAGCAATTCCGGGTCAAAAGGGTGCCTTCGGCAAGCGCGCTGTACGCGTTTTCCGAGCAGGGCGGCAATATGTCGGGAAGCCACGAGGACATGCGGCCTTACCTCGACAGGTTGTCTGCCAAGCACGGGCTTGGCGAGCTGCCGACCAAAAATTTCTTCGTGCTCCTGGAGGAGCCGGAGGTGCAGGGACGCAAGGCGCAGACAGAGGTGCTGTGGGACGGAGAGCCTTTCGTCTCGCGTTATGCCCGGGCGCTGGCTGACCAAGAGGGTAAGGCTGAAGGTTAGGGCAAGGGGAAGGAGTGAAGATCGTTTTGATAGGAACGATGCAGCAAGCGGAAGCGCTGCTTAAATCATATTACGGTTACGGCACATTTCGGGACGGACAGAAGAAAGTAATTCAGAGCGTGCTGGACGGGCACGATACCTTAGGCATCATGCCGACGGGCGGCGGGAAATCGATCTGTTATCAGGTTCCGGCGATGCTGCTGGAAGGGACGACCATCGTTATTTCACCGTTGATCTCATTGATGAAGGACCAGGTGGACGGGCTGGACAGCATCGGCATCCCGGCAACGTACATTAACAGCTCCTTAAGCTATGCCCAGGTGGAGCTGCGGATCCGCAATGCGAGACGCGGCGAGTACAAGCTGCTCTACGTAGCTCCAGAACGTCTCGAATCGGAGCGTTTCATCGAGCTGCTCACCGAGCTGGAGGTGCCGATGGTGGCGGTGGACGAGGCCCACTGCGTATCGCAGTGGGGACACGACTTCCGCCCGAGCTACCTCGCGATCAGCCGCTTGGTGAACCAGCTGCCGCGCAGGCCGATGGTCGCCGCCTTTACGGCGACGGCGACGGACCAGGTGCGCGAAGATATTGTCAAGCACTTGCGGCTGTGTGAGCCGCGGGTGCATGTGACCGGCTTCGCGCGGGAGAATCTCGCCTTCTCCGTCATCAAAGGCGAGAACAAGCGGGACGTCATGCTCGAATACATCCGCGAGCATGAGGATGAGGTCGGCATCGTGTATGCCGCCACCCGCAAGGAAGTGGACAACCTGTACGAGCTGCTGCGCAGGCAGAAGGTGCCGGTGGGCAAATACCACGCGGGACTAAGCGACAAGGAACGCGCGGAGGCACAGGAGCAGTTCTTATATGACGAGGTGCGCGTCATTGTGGCGAGCAACGCGTTCGGGATGGGGATCGACAAGTCGAACGTCCGGTACGTCATTCACTATAATATGCCGAAAAATATGGAAGCCTACTACCAGGAAGCCGGACGCGCAGGGCGTGATGGCGAGCCGAGCGAATGCATGCTACTGTTCAGTCCGCAGGACATTCACATTCAGAAGTTTCTGATTGAGCAGTCCATCGGAGACCCCGAGCGGCAGGGACAAGAGTACCGCAGGCTGCAGCAGATGGCGGACTACTGCCATACGTCGCAGTGTCTGCAGCGCTATATCGTCCGCTACTTCGGCGACGATTGCGAGGATTGCGGCCGCTGCAGCAGCTGCAGCACGGAGCGGCAGCTGACGGACATTACGGTGGAGGCGCAGAAGATTTTCTCCTGCGTCCGCCGGATGAAGGAGCGGTTTGGCGCGACGACGGTCGCTGCCGTCCTGAAGGGCTCCCGCAGCAAGAAGATTATCGAGATGGGCTTCCACGATCTGAGCACCTATGGTCTGCTGAAGGATCGGACGGAGAAGGAGATCGTCGATCTCATTCAGCTGCTGGTGGCGGAGGGCTATCTGTTCATTACCGAGGGGAAGTACCCGGTGCTGAGGCTGCAGGCCAAGGCCCAGGCGGTGCTGTCCGGCGAGGAGCGCGTCGTGCAAAAGATGCGCATCAAGCCGGCTCCGGCCGTCCGCGAGGTGGAGTCGGAGCTGTTCGACGAGCTCCGCAAGCTCCGGACGGAGATTGCGAAGCGCGAGGGCATTCCGCCTTACATCGTATTTCCGGACAGCACCCTGCGGGACATGTGCGGCGTCAAGCCGACGAATCCGGCTGCGATGCTCAAGATCAAAGGGGTCGGGGAAGCGAAGTTTTTCAAATATGGAGCGTATTTCATCGAATTTTTCAAAAATCTGTAAGAGGGTTTGGGCTGGCGGCCGGATCGGGCAACCGATTCGGCTTTCCGCATCCTCTTCAACCTAAAGGTGTGTGGACTCGTGGCGAAGCAAAAGTATTATGTCGTGTGGGAGGGCAAGGTACCGGGCATTTATAAGACATGGGCTGAATGCCAGGCACAGACGAACGGATACCCGCAGGCGCGGTTCAAAGCTTACGAAAGCGAGGCGGAGGCGAAAGCCGCCATGTCGCGGGGCTGGAAAGCTTCGTTTGCTCTGGCGAACGGCAGCGGTGGAGCTGCAGGTGCATCGGCAGCCGGACGCAGCGGCAGTGCGGGCTCGTCCGGTACGAGCCGGGGCGCATCGAAGGGCGGCGCCCAAGTGGCAGCCGATCTGGACAGCATCTCGGTCGATGTAGGCAGCCGGGGCAACCCGGGCATTGTGGAGTACAAGGGCGTCGATACCCGGACAGGGCAAGTTATTTTCCAGCACCCGCCGATTGCTAAGGGGACGAACAATTTGGGGGAGTTTTTGGCGATTGTTCACGGGCTGGCGTATCTTAAGCAGCAGGGCAGCTCCAAAACAATCTACAGCGACTCCGTAACGGCGATCAGCTGGGTACGCAAGAAGGCGGTTGCGACCAATCTTCCGCGGGACGGGTCGACCAAAGAGATTTGGACGCTGGTGGACCGGGCATTGGCATGGCTTCATAATAATTCGTACAGCAATAAAATCATCAAGTGGGATACGAAGGCGTGGGGCGAGATCAAGGCGGACTACGGGCGTAAATAACATTCTTTAAAAAGAGCGCTTTTCTCAAGGATGAACCTGCAAAACCAAGTGGCATATACCTTCATCAGAGACATTATACATATTGTATGATTTATTTCTGAGAGGGGGTTCGAAATTGTCCAATGAGTTTGTCAGACGTTCATTAGATGAAATCAGATTCTGGTCCCGGATTATGAAAGAACATTCACTTTTTCTAAAGCTGGGATTTCGATGTGATGATGCCCAGTTGATACAAGAGGCGAACCAATTCTATGCGCTATTTGAACAAATAGAAGCCAGGTCTCATTCGTATACCGAGTTAACCGATCCTGAGCAAATCAAACAATTCAACAAGGATGTTCAATCTGCAGCAACCCGCATATGGGCGTTTAAAAGAAAAGTTCTAGGGCTAATTATCCAATGCAAGCTTCCGGGGGGGAACAATTTCCCCTTATTAGTAGACCATATAAGCAGAGAAGCCAATTACTTCAGGAATCGCTTGGGTGAACTTAATGAAGGGAAGCTAGAGCCGCTGCCGGACGCCATTATAGACGAAAATGTGTTCTTTTTACGAATTATGGCGGATCATGCCAAGTTCATTGGACATCTTCTTGACCCGTCGGAACGGCAATTGATTGAGCAAACGCGAAATTTTAGTCACGATTTTGACCAATTACTATTCCAAGCAATTGATTTGAGCGGAATGCGGCCTCAATCTCAAACGGTCCCTCTGCTCGACCAATTCCTGGATCAGAATCGGGTTTCTGTTGCTTCCCTTCGGGATTTTAAAAAGACGGCAAAGGAGCTCATTGAAGCCTGCCGAATAAAAAGCATTATTCATCCTCTGCTTGCGGATCATGTATTTCGTGAAGCCGAAAGATTTCTTTTTATCATTGATATGTTTGAGGCCACTTTAACAAAAGGCAAACCGTCACCCGTAATGTAACCGGTATTGGTACACTACATAATAGACTGCGGCGTAAATAGGAAGACCGCCGTACATAGCAGCAAGGAGACTATCGTCTGGGTAGAGGGATAATCTCCTTGCTTTGTGCGCTTCCGTCAGACTACTGGAAGAAACGCCGCTATACGGGTACGGTGCTTCCTGCCCTGCAAAGGTGCCGGGGTATGAGGCTCCTGAATCCAGAATCGGCCGCGGAACGTTGTATTACTGGGCAAGCCAAAAGCTCGATTCATTTGTGCTGTCTTCCATGTTCATAGGATATCGTGATTTGACTGTGTATCCTATGGGCATTTGTCTTGGTTGGTTTCTTGAAATCTATAAAATGGGCTTGTCAGCTGCGGGGTTAATATATCCTTCGAACTATGGACAGCTTTCCGACAATATGTGCTACAATCTGTTATAGAACCGTTTGTTCATCAGCAGAAGGAGATGTGACATAGATGGAGGATGTACTCCAGCTTGCGATCCTGGCTTTACTCATTATTTTTATTACTATTTCAACAGCGATCTGGAGACTGGTACATAAGTATAGGAAGCTGCAGATGGAACTGAGCAATATGAACAAGCTGCTTGATGCGAGCATCAAGCTGAATTCCATGATGCACGATCCGGAGCTGCTGCTCACCAATGTGGTGCATACAGCTACCCAAGTTATTGAGGCGGAAGCGGCATCCATCATCTTGAAGGATGAGACGACCAATGAGCTGTATTTTCGCTCGGCCAACGGGGAAAAGGGAGAAGTCGTGAAGGGCATTCGCCTTCGTATGGGGGAAGGCATTGCCGGTTGGGTGGCCCAACAGGGGCGCTCTTTAAGGGTCGACGAGGTGCAAAATGATTTCCGCTGGTCGTCCCGTGTCGCGGACAAGACGAATTTCGAGACACGCAATTTGATCTGCGTTCCTATCAAGACGAGCAGCAGCATTCTGGGCGTCATCCAGGTGCTGAACAAGGTAGGAGGAAAGCATTTCACGGACCAGGATGTGAAGCTGCTGGAAGCCATGACGCTCCCTACAGGGGTTGCTCTCGAAAATGCGCGCATGTACAAGCAGCTGCAAAAGTCTGTATGACCGGAAGCGGACCCATGAGCTGGAAACGATGAACGAAACGGCATAGCACGGGAAAAGGATGGGCTTCATCGATAAAAATAAAGCACCTGAAGGGCTGGAGGGCCGGATCAGGTGCTTTTTGCTGACAAAGGAGAGCTGGTCCTTGGGCGGACGGCAGCTCACGCTTTGGGAAGGCTCGCGTCCTGCCTATTTATCGCCGCGATCGATATGAAGGCGGGACTTGGTGTTGCCCTTCGTATTCTTGTACATTTCCTGCTCCTGGCTCTCGAGCGGCAGGCTCGTCAGCTCCCACTCGGTTTGACCCATCGTCGGGTCATAAGGGAACTCGTCACCGCGTTTTAATGTTTCCTCGCGGCCCCATTCGTTCTCATAAATGCCGTCCGTCTCGACTTCTTCTCCCGATACCGACTGCATGCTTTTATCCTCTGCCATAGCTGCCAAAAACCTCCTTGAAATGATTTCGATCGTTAGTATGCCCCGATTGGGATGGATTATGTTTCTTGTAACGCCCTTGGCGATCGGCCGGAGAGGTCACCCTGCACCCGGCTGACCCCCGTCAGGCCGGATCGTTTCCTTGGACTGCGCGGATATTAAGCGTTGGAATAATCATACATGTTCATCACTCCCGGTGATGAAGTATACTTGACATGGTTTTGAATAAAACAAAGTGATAGCTGACAGATGGACAAGAAGGGGAAGCTTGAGAGATATGGCGTTATGGGGAACGATAGTGAATGCGGCTGCCATTATTGCAGGTGGCTTGCTAGGTTTGATGCTTAACAAAATGAGTCAGGGCATCCGGAATACGGTGATGCAGGGGATCGGACTGGCGCTTGTCGTCCTGGGACTGTCGATGGCTCTAAAATCATCTAACTTTTTGCTGGTGGTCGCCAGCCTGGTTATAGGCGGAATCGCAGGCGAGCTGCTGCGCATAGAACAAAGGCTCGAGCGCCTTGGCGGCCGGCTGGAGCAAGCCGTTGAAGCTTTCTCGCGGCTTGGCAGGAGCAGGAAGCGCCGCTGTAGCCAGGAATCGCCGGAGCAGAAGCCGGAGGCGGCCCTGGGGCAGGCGCAGAAGGAGCAAGCAGCCGGGGCGGAGCGGCCGAGGGAAGGCGTTGTGCTCTCGGCCGGAAGCGCAGCTGCTGCTCCCAAGCAGACAGAGCAGACAGAGCGGGCAGAGCCGGTAAAGGAGCAAGGCCGCATTGCGCGGGCTTTTGTCAATACGACCTTGATTTATTGCGTCGGCGCGATGGCGATTCTCGGCGCTTTGGATGGCGGGCTGCGGGGCCAGCACGATATTTTGTACACGAAGGCTATGCTCGACGGCTTTACGGCCATTATTTTTGCTTCGACGATGGGGGTCGGCGTGTTGTTCTCGTCCTTACCGGTGCTTCTGTACCAAGGAGTGATTGCTTTGGGCGCCTCCGGGATTGCATCCCTCATCCAGCAAGAGCTGCTGAATGAAATTATCGTTCAGATTACCGCTGTCGGCGGTATCTTGATCACGGGTATCGGTATAAATCTGCTGGAAATCCGCAAAATCAATGTGGCTAACCTGCTGCCGTCCCTGCTTGTGGCTGCTTTGGCTGTCGTTCTCATCCAAAGCTGATAGGAAATAGGACATCCTCCTGTACGAGTAGGTACACAGGGGGATTTTTTGTTGCAACGATAAAATCCGCTGCTTGCGCAAGGTAAAATATGGTATCTTAGATGGAGGCTCGGTTTCGTTCAGTAAAGGAGGGCTGTGTAACGTGTCATTTATTTCGAGATTATCGTGGTTTTTTCAACAGCAATGGGGCAAATATGTCCTTGCCATCGGGCTCATGATGACGGTAAGTCTTCTGAGCATTATTCCGCCTAAAATGATAGGCAATGTCATAGACCAGATTCGGACGGGGACGCTTACCGGGGATTTGCTCCAACAAAGCGTACTGCTGTTAATTGCGCTTGCCGCCTCGATTTATGTGATGTCCTACATATGGGTGACGACCCTGTTCGGCAACTCGATTCTTTTGGAGAAGCTGCTCCGCGGCCGGCTGCTGAAGCATTGGACGAAGATGTCGCCAGCATTTTTTCAGCGGAATACGACGGGGGAGCTTATGGCTCTGGCAACCAATGATGTATTGGCTGTCAGCCAAACCGCCGGCTATGGGGTTATGACGCTGGTGAATACCTTGGTCGGTACAGGTGTTGTCGTGGTTACGATGGTTTCCCTGATCAGCTATAAGCTGATGCTTGCCGCATTAATTCCGATGCCATTTCTGGCCGTGGCGATCAGCGTGCTCGGAAAGCAGATGCGGAAGCGCTTTGTGGCGGCGCAGCGGGCTTTTGGCCAAATGAACGATCAGGCGCTCGAATCGATATCGGGTATGCGGGTTATTCGATCCTACGTCCAGGAGGAGCATGATATTGCCGCATTCGACCGTGTGACAAAAGACGTGATGCACAAAAATATACAGGTTGCCGCGGTTAACGCGTTGTTTCACCCTGTGATTTCGGTCATTGTTGGGCTCAGCTACGCGATAGGCATCGGGTACGGCGCCTATATGGTCTTTCATAGCCAGATCACGCTGGGGCAGCTGATTTCCTTCAATATTTATTTAGGCATGCTGATTTGGCCGATGATTGCGTTCGGGGAGTTTATTAACATTTTGCAGCGGGGAACCGCTTCGGTAGACCGGCTGTCCGGGAGCTTCGCCCAGCAGGCGGATGTGAAGGACGACGAACAGGCGATCACACTGGACACTCCGGGACAGATCGTGATGAATAAGCTGAGCTTCCGCTACCCCGGTGCCGCCAAGGATAGCTTGATCGACATCTCGTTTCAGCTGGAGCAAGGGCAGACGCTAGGGCTGGTAGGCCGTACCGGAAGTGGAAAAAGCACGCTGCTCAAGCAGCTGCTGCGCCAGTATCCCATTCAACCGCAGAGCCTTCGCCTATCCGGCATCCCGGTTGAGCGGATCCGGCTCTCCTTGCTGCGCAGCTGGATCGGCTATGTACCGCAGGAGCATTTGCTGCTGTCCAAGTCGATCCGTGATAATATCGCTCTCGGCAAGCCGGAGGCGAGTGAGGATGCGATTTGGAAGGCGATCGAGCTTGCCTCGTTCACTGGCGATATTGAACAGCTGCAGGATGGTCTTGAAACCATTGTCGGCGAGAATGGAGTCATGCTTTCAGGAGGGCAGAAGCAGAGGGTCAGCATTGCCCGTGCGCTGCTGATCAATCCGGATATTTTGATACTTGATGATTCCTTATCCGCTGTTGATGCGAGAACGGAGCATGCTATTCTAACAAGTTTGCGCAGCGAACGCGCAGGCAAAACCACCTTTATTGCTACCCACCGGTTGTCCGCCGTCATGCATGCGGATTGGATTCTGGTATTGGATGAAGGGCGAGTGATCGAAGAGGGGACGCATGAGCAGTTGATGCTGCTTGGCGGCTGGTACAAGGAGCAGTTCGAGCGGCAGCAGCTGGAGGCAAGTCTGCTCGGCTGATGCTGCCGGAGGTCCGGTGGCGAAGCGGCAGGCTTGAGCACACGTTCCGGAAGAAGCGAACGGAGGAAGAAAGGAAGTGAAGTATGGCGTCGGAGCAAAAATCAACGAAATCGTCGGTCATCAGACGGTTAACCCGTTATGCATTGCTTTACAAGCTGCGGATCGCCGCAGCGCTGCTCGTGCTTTGCTGCGCTGTAGGCGCAGAGCTTGCAGGGCCTTATATCGCCAAGACGATAATTGATAAGCATATCAGCAGCGTACAGCTGCCCTGGTATGAGATATCCTTGCAGCAGGCGGCGGGTTCGGGTACGCCCTACGTGGAGTTGGACGGCAAGGCTTATGTCCGGAACGATTGGGCGCAGCCGGGCGATCAGGATGCCAAGCTTTTCGGAGCGGATGCCATAAGGAGGGCCGGCAAGGAAGTTCGGTTCATGCAGCTGGGCGGCGCAATGTACTTGATCGGCGGTGCGGACCGGTATGACGGCAACTGGTCGCTGCAGACCGGGCCGGGGCAGGGGGAAGCCGTTGCACAGGTTAGCCGCAGCGGGGAAGCGCCGCAGGCCTACCCCGCACGCAAGCTGAGCGCATCGGAGGTCGTCTCTCTGTATCAGTACGATACGGGTGCGGTGTTCCGGTGGCTGTGGCTGTTCGTCGGGCTGCTGGTGCTGGCCGGTGTACTTCATTACGTGCAGGCCTACGCGCTTCAATCGACGGCTCTGCGCATCATTCAGAGAATGCGGATGGATTTGATGAGGCACATTCAGCAAATTCCGATCCGATATTTTGACAATACGCCGATAGGTCAGGTTGTGTCCCGGATTGCTAATGACACAGAAGCGATCAAAGATTTGTTCATGAGCTTTATGGCGACCTTCGTCGTCAGTACGATCAATATTGGCGGTATTTATATTGCGTTGTTTTTACTCGATTTCCGGCTGGCGCTCGTTACGCTGATTTTCATTCCGGTGTTTATCGTCGTGATGTATGTACATTTAAAATTTTCGCGCAAGTACATTACCGTCATGCGGGCGCGGCTGAGCGATATGAATGCGATGATCAGCGAGTCGATCGCCGTTATGCCGATCGTGCAGGCGTTCCGGCAGGAACGTGCGCGGCTGGATGAATTCGAGGTGCTCAATGAGGACCGCTACCGCAATAACGTCAAGCAATTCCGTGTGTTCTCGCTATCGTCGCGGAACTTCACCGGCTTGGTAGGAGCGCTGTTTACCGCAGGGACGATCTGGTATTTTGGGGGCCAATCGCTGCAAACCGCCATCTCGTTCGGTGTCTTTTATGCTTTTATCGACTACTTGGGACGATTCTTTCAGCCGATCATCGGGATTTTCGATCAGCTGATGAATGCCCAGCGGGCCATGGTTTCTGCGGAAAAAGTGTTTTATTTGCTTGATCTGGAGGGAAGGGAGCTGGAGGAAGCGGTTGGATTGCCCCGGCCGCAAGGGCATGTGGTGTTTGACAACGTGACCTTCGGCTACAAGGAAGGGGAGCCGGTGCTGCGCGGCATTACCTTCGAGGCGAAGCAGGGGGAAACGGTTGCCTTGGTTGGCCACACGGGCTCCGGCAAAAGCTCGATTATGAATTTGTTGTTGGGGTTTTATGAGCCGAGCTCGGGCAGCATTCGTATCGACGGAGCGAATATCGCGGGCATGAGCAAGCAGGCACTGCGCAAGCATATGGGAATCGTCCTGCAGGACCCGTTCCTGTTCGCCGGAAATATCAAATTCAATGTGAGCCTCTATAATGAAGGAATTGATGAGACCCGGGTAAGACAGGCGTTGGCTGATGTAGGGGCGGCTCCTTTCATAGAACAGCTCCCCGGGGGCTACAATGAGCCGGTTGTGGAGCGGGGCAGCACCTTATCTGCGGGTCAACGGCAGCTGATTTCCTTTGCGAGGGCTTTGGCCTTCGATCCCGCGATTCTCATTCTAGACGAGGCTACGGCCAGTATCGACAGTGAGACGGAAGGGCTGATCCAGCGGGCGCTTCAGGTCGTTAGCGAGGGCCGGACGACCTTCGTGATTGCCCATCGCTTATCTACCATAAGGGAGGCCGATCTCATTCTTGTACTGAATCGAGGGGAAATCGTGGAGCGGGGCACCCATGACGAGCTGATGCGTCAGCAGGGCCGCTACTACCGGATGTACCAGCTGCAAAAGGGCGGCGAAAAGCCTGCGGCGGGTCAATCCGTCGGATAACGGAGCTAAGCATGTATGGCGTGGTCGGGGCGAAATCGAGCGATGAGCCGAGACCCTGTGCTTTGTTTTTCCGAAGGATGGCCGCAGGCTCAGCTAGCCGATTGGTCGGGGATCGCCGCTTTGAATAACGAGGAGGAGTCCCTCCTTCACTGTGATGGTTCCGGTCGGTTCTGTCAATACATTGCTGATGCCGAGAGACTGTCCTATCGTCAGCCTGGCATCCGTGAGAGGATACAAGAAACCTTGCAAAGTAATTCCTGCTGCGTCCAATGTCAACGGGAGCAGTGATACGTAAGGGTAGGTCCCGGCAGTTAGCTGCAGGGGCCTTGTTTGGTCGATCAGCATAATTTCATTATGCTCGTCCAGCATGCGGCAAGGAACACCGGCTTGCAAGCCTTGGCGCAGCAAATGAATATTAGCCAAGGAATGGTCCCAGCGGGTGCCGAGCCCACCGCACACAATAATCTCGGAAGGGGACTGACTTAGTGCCCATGCGAAGGCAAGCTCGGTATCCGTATAGTCTTTATCAATAGGATCGCAGCTTTGAAAAAGGGTGCTGTGCCGTTCGATTTCCACCAGTTCATCGGCTGAAACCGAATCGAAATCACCTAGGGCGATATCGGGCTTTAATCCGTGGCGGAGCATGAATAGCGCTCCGCGGTCGGCTCCGACGAGCAGATCCGCGCCATCGGCATAGGGAAGCGCCCAGCTTCCGAGCGTGCCGCCGCTGTAAATGACGATTCGAGGGTGAGACATAGGGGGCATCCGTTCCTTTCAGGGCATTGTGAAATTATTGTAGCACAAAATAAAAAGTACAGGCAGCTTGAGAGAACAGCTGTTTTTAAATCCGACAGGGACAGGGGAGTGGTATTCTCGCCTGTTTTTTGTTTGCGACAGAATGTTTTGTCCTGCTTATACTGTTTGGCTAGAATTTTACAGCACCCTAAGGAAACCGTTATAGTGAAATATATTGAGATAATAGCGTTATTCCGGTGTCATGAAGGAGAGGGTACCCATAGCTGGCAAAAGATTCGAGAATATGAATGGTGTCCAAATGGACAATAATTTTCGCAGGCTTCGGCAGTGGCAGGCGGAGCGTAGAAGAAAGATCAAGGACTTATCCTATGTCGTTCCTCAATGCCTGGACAAAAGAACCGATTTCCTCCGAACGAATCGGACGGAAACGTCCATCACGTGGATCGGACATTCCACGTTTCTGATCCAGATCGGCGGCTTGAACCTGCTGACCGATCCGGTCTGGGCCGAGCGGATGGGCTTCGCCAGGCGGCTGGCGCCTCCAGGCCTGCAGCTGTCCGAGCTGCCTAATATCGACGCGGTGCTGCTGTCGCATAGTCACTACGACCATATGCATATGGCATCGCTGCGCAGATTCAAAACAGCGCAGCTGTTCGTCCCCGAGGGTCTCGGGGCCAAGCTGCGAGCCCAGGGCTTCGCTCATGTCACGGAGCTGGGCTGGTGGGAGCAGGCGCAGCTCGGAGGGCTGGAGCTGCATTTTGTACCGGCGCAGCACTGGACGCGCCGCACCTTGTGGGATACGAACCGCTCGCACTGGGGCGGCTGGGTGGTTCAGCCGGAGCGGCACAGCGGCCGTGAAGCGGTATATTTTGCGGGAGACAGCGGCTACTTCCCGGGCTTTCGGCAGATCGGCGAGCGTTTCGCGATCCGGTATGCGCTGATGCCTATCGGGGCCTATGAGCCGGAATGGTTCATGTCAATGCAGCATGTGACGCCGGAGGAGGCGGTGCAGGCTTTTGTAGAGGTTCAGGCGGAGCTGTTTATTCCGATGCATTACGGTGCTTTTCGGCTTGCGGACGATACGCCTAAAGAGGCATTGGATCGGCTGTATGCGGAATGGGAACGAAGGGGGCTAAATGAATCCTCCTTGCAGGTCCTAAAATTAGGCGAAACGGTACTCTAATTTTGTGCATGTGACATAAACTTACATAATAATCCTTGTTTTTTGGATATTTCAGCCTATATAATAATATTATGTCATATTTTGTGACGTAATACTATCGTAGGGGATGATCCTTATGGGCAATCGGATGAGACACTGGAGCCAGATGTTTAAGCCCGCTATGCTTGTGCTAAACCGTCTTCGTTATTCGATCAAGTTTGGACTGATCGGACTTATTTTTCTTATTCCCATCACGTTCATGCTGGTCCAATATTTCAATAAACTGGATGAAGAAATTCGCTTTGCCGAGCAGGAGCGCCTGGGAACGGAACTTCTTCAAGATTTGAATGTGCTGATTACGGCGGTGGAGAAGCACAGGCTTACAGCGGCAGCCTCTATCAGGGGGAATAAAGCCGCCACGGGGCAGATAACTGAATGGCAATCCCAGGTAGATCAGGTCCTTGCCCAATTGGATCAAAAAAACACGTCTCATCGCGCTCTTCTCGATGTCTCGGATTCGCTCAAGCCATTAATGAGCCAGTGGAATGATTTGAAGTCGTCCGCAGGCAGCTTTAATGCGACCGATAATGAAGATAAACACATGGATATGGAAAAGTCGATTGCCAAGCTGGTGAACGAAGTCAAGAATGAGTCCAATCTTATATTGGATCCCCAGATGGACAGCTATTATTTGATGGATTCCACGGTGAACGTGATGCCGTATTTGTGGTTTAGTATCGGCAAAGCCGCAAGTCTAAGCGGGGAACTGCTTCAACGGGGGAATTTCAACAATACGGTCGAGAAGGAGCAGATGATCCTTTCAACAGGAGACATCAGCGCTTATTTAGATAAGCTGAAGGATTCGACGCAAATTTCCTATCAATACAATCGCGCTTCAGAAGAAAAACTGAGCGCAGCCTTGAAGCAGGCGATGGAAGGCGTCACTTTCTTTAATAATTCGTTATACTCGAATATTGTTGCATCCTTTTCGTTTATTATGAAAACCGCGGAGCTGGACGAGCTGACGGCCAAAGCGTTCGATGCATCAGGCGTGCTGTATCAGACGGAGCTCCAACAGCTGGATCAACAATTAGTACAGCGAATCCATAAGGCGGAATCGAGTAAAGTGACGCTGCTGGCGATGACTTTGTTATTTATTCTTATTGCGGCCTATGTGTTTATTGCATTTTATTGTTCCGTTAAGCACACGGTAGACCAGCTGAAGGAAACGTCCGCCTTGCTGTCCCAAGGGCAGCTAACCGCTAGGGCGCCTGTTGATACCAAGGATGAGCTGAGCCAATTGGTGCATGCCTTCAATGCTTTGGCGGATTCGTTCCAGCATGTTGTAGGGGAGAGCAAGCAGGTGGCCGAGCTCGTAAACACTTCTTCGCAGCAGTTGTCCCTGGCAAGCTTGGAATCGACCCGTTCTTCCGAGCAAATAGCAAGGACGATCCAGGAGGTTGCTACCGGCTCGGAGCTGCAGATGCATACGGCTCAGGAGACGTCGCAGGCTATGCAGGAAATGGCGGCAGGGGTTCAGCGAATTGCGGAAACGTCTGCGTTTGTTTCGGAATCTGCTAATGGCGCAGCCGCGGATGCGAACCATGGCCATGAGGTCGTCAGCCGAGCGGTGGAGCAGATGTCGTCCATTAAGGAAAAAGTGGAGGAAACGGCGGTGACGATCCGCCTGCTTGGGGATGCCTCCAGCCAAATCAATCGGATTGCCGAAGCGCAAAATGCCATTACCAAGCAGACTCAGCTCTTGGCGTTGAATGCCTCGATTGAAGCAGCGAGAGCCGGGGTGCATGGCAGGGGTTTTCAGGTTGTAGCGGCGGAAGTGAAGAAGCTGGCCGAGGAATCGGAAGCTTCCGGCAAGCAGATCGTACAGCTCATCCGAATGATTCAGGACCGCAGTCAGGAGGCGGTTGAGAAAATGGAAGTTGGCGTCAAGGAAGTCGACAAAGGAACGGATACGATTGAGCGAAGCGGCGAAGTATTCGGCCGTATCCTTGGGTCCATTCAGCAGGTAGCCGAGCAAATTCAGGAAATATCGGCCGCATCGCAGCAAATGTCCGCAGGCTCGCAGCAGGTGACGGCGTCGATGGAAGAAACGGTCCTGATTTCCCGCAATGCCGCTGCTCACGCGCAGGAAGTCGCCTCCGCCACTCAGCAGCAGCTTGCTTCGATGGAGGAAATCGCCGCTTCCGCCGAGTCGCTGAATGAGAGAAGCGATAAGCTCCATCATGTTTTAAAATATTACACGGTATAAGTCCCCCTAGGGAATCCGATAATCCGTGATTGATTATGAAAAGACGCCTTACTGCCACGTGGTTCGCGGTAGTGAGGCGTCTTTGTATTATGATGTGGGTGCAGGGAATTGGGTATTAGTATTTATTCGTATGTTCGTATCTCACGCATGGATGTGGGTATGCCGCATAAAAGGTCAGGGATGTCTTAGGCTTTAGGTTACTGCGAACGCCGGGTCATCTGCTGCCATACCGACCCTTCAGCGGCGTGGCCGCCTTCCATTCGTTCGATAGCCATGTGCATTTGCATGCGAACTTCGAATTCCGGCTCATCTAACGCCTCTTTCAGTGCGGGCAGAGCTTCATCCGTACCCGCTTCGTAAAGAAATCGGGCAGCCCGCCAACGGACCAGCTTGTTCGGATCCTTCAAGGCCTCCATCATGGCTTGTGTAGCCCGGGAGTCGCCGATATCCGACAGCGTATCGCCGGCCGTGCGGCGGACGGACGCCGAATCATCCTTCAATGCTTGATATAGATAAGGCAGCACGTCGACTCCGTCTTCCTCCTTCAAATCGCCGAGGTACACTGTAGCCAGCCGGCGTACGGTCGACTTCTCGTCACGGAGTGCGGTGACGAGAAGAGGCAGTGTCGCAGGTGAAGGCTTCACCTGCTGCAGCGCGGCATAGCGCCGCTTCCAGTCGGCGTCGGTGAGGTCCCGCGCCAGCTCTTCCGGCGTCGGCACCGTGCGGCCCGCCGCTTGAACGGCTGCGGCGCCCTCCGGCAGGGCGCCGGTCTGCTGCTGCGCCTGCTGCACGAGCTGCTGCAGGCGGGCATCATCGTAGGTGGCGTCCAGCTCCTGCGCCACCTCGTCCAGCACCTCCTTCAGCTCGCCATAGCGGATCCCCCAATCCTCGAGCGAACGCTCTTTGATGAGATTGGGGGATGCCGCTGCCGCCCGGATGGCGGCCTCGCTGAAGCGTTCCGGCAGCGCGATCCGCTGCTGCTCGGATCCGCTCTGCACCCGCACCTGCAGCGGGATGCCGCGAAAATGCTGCAGCAGCACGTGAACCTCGCCGAAGGGAAGCGATGCTTCGGCTTCGTCAGTAGAGACGGTGGCCGCTCCAGCGGATGGAGCGGCTGTTGCGGACGCGGCTTCGCTGCCCCCGAGCAGCTCGCGGATTTGCTGCAGGATCGGCTGCCAATCGGCCTTGGCCAGCCGATCCACTGCGATGAAATCGGCGGCGTGGTAGATGCTTTTGACGCCTGTGATCGCAAGAATGCCGCGAAGGGCGGCAGGAGCCTTTTGCGGCTCACCCGGTGTATACGTGTGGCGGGCACCTTCGGGAAGCCGCTCGCTCAAATTAATTTTCATCGAATTCGGACTAGGGGTCGGTTCAATCGAAACAATATGCATACAAGGGTTCACCTTTCTTTTCGCTATGAAAAAAAGACCGTCTCGCGTGGAGTACGCAGGGGATCGGTCTCTTTTCATTTTATATTGAATTGTTTGTTCGCTGTTCGTTAGTCTTTGTCCACCAGATTACGGTGCAAATAGTTATCGTCCAACGTTTTGGTTAGATCGAAGACTGTATGCGCCAAATCGAGATTTTCAAAAATGTGCTCGCAATGATCTTTATAAGCCATTTCTTCATCGTAATGGGAAGTGTAGCGGTCGATCAGTTCAGGGGAGTCGCCCCGTTCCTCCTCGCGCTTTACGATCGTCTTCAGATCAGCATAGATGAAAATGCGTGCAGCCTTCCTGCCGTAACGCTGCTTCAACGACTCGGCGCCAAACCGGTTCAGCACCAGGTAGATGGCTCCGTGCTTTTGCAGCATGTCGGCAACATCCTGCTCCTTCACGCCGTAACGGTTCCCGTCGATTTCGATGACTTCGACAAACTCTTGATTACGCTCGGCTGCGATGAACTCATCTTTTGAGACGAAATGGTAATCCTGTCCATCCACTTCTGAGGATCGAGGTGCCCGAGTAGTGTACGAAATGACCTGCTTCATACCGAGTGTATCGCCCGACATTTGTGCAACTGTTTTACGGCCGGCACCGTTGGGTCCGGTAAAAATAAAGATAATATCATGATCTTTTAATTCGTACATGGAAACCCCTCCTTAGTTTTGGAAGTTCCTTGCCGAGTACCGTATACCTTATTTTACATGGTTTACGTCGGAAGGTAAAGGCTTTCACCGCTGAACCCTAACGTTATTTACCCTAATTTGGAAAAAAATAGCTGTCCTAACGCCCGCTTCTTCCGCCTCCGGCTGGCCTGCGCCCTGCACGCGGCTTGCCCGCAGCGCCGGTCGTCCGCCCGCCTTGATCGCGCTTGCCGGCGGTTGCGCCCGCAGCGCGTCCGCGTCCCGCGGCGGCCTGGCTGCGCCCGCGGCCTTGCGCGCTAGCGTCGCCGCGCCCCGAAGCGCCTCTGGCGCCGGCGCGTTCGTCCGCGCCCCAGCGCTGCTCGCCTCCGGCAGCGCGTCCGCGTCCCGCGGCGGCCTGGCTGCGCGTGCGCCCTTGGGCGCTAGCATCGCCGCGTGCCGCAGCACCTCTGGCGCCGGCGCGTTCGTCCGCGCCCCAGCGCTGCTCACCACCGGCAGCGCGTCCGCGTCCCGCGGCGGCCTGGCTGCGCGTGCGCCCTTGCGCGCTAGCGTCGCTGCGCCCCGAAGCACCTCTGGCACCGGCGCGTTCACCCGCGCCCCGGCGCTGCTCGTCGCCGCTGTATGCCGCTTTGCTGGTCCGGGCAATGCCTTGGAAACGGCCTCTAGCACCGGCTCTTTTCCCGCCGCCTTCTGCCAGCTCGCGTTCGCTGCGCTCCAATGCTTCGCTTTCTTCCGCCCGCTGATGCCATGCGCCTGCGATATCCTCCGAGCGTCCGCGTCCGCCTGCTAGCTTGCTGCTTGCTCCACGCCCGCTGCGTTCAAATCCGGCTGCGGCTTTGTCTCCCCGCTTGCTGCCTTGACGCTCGCGTGCGCCGGATCGCCCGCCTCTGCTTTCACCGCGTCCGCCCCGGGCGGAGCGTTCGCTGTCCCGGGTGGTGCTCATGTCCGCTCTCGATTCGCGCTTAGTTGGAGCAGGACTCAGCTCACCGTCCGCATTGGCGGTACGCCGCGGAAGCTGTTCGTTGATGCCGCGCTCGATGGCTTCAAGTGTGCCTTGATCCCGCTGGGCCACCATCGTTACCGCCATCCCGCGCTGTCCGGCACGGCCCGTACGGCCGATCCGATGAATATAGCTCTCGACATCATGAGGCATGTCGTAGTTGAATACATGCGTGATGCCTTCTACGTCAAGCCCGCGCGCCGCGATATCCGTTGCCACAAGCAACTGGATTTTGGCCTCTCTGAATCGCTTCATGACTTGCTCACGCTTGGCCTGGGTTAAATCGCCGTGCAGCTCATCGGAAGCGAAGCCGCGCTCCTGCAAAGCTTCGTTTAATTTGGAGGCGCGAATTTTAGTCCGGCAAAAAATCATCGCCAAGTAGGGCTTATATTCTTCAATTAACCGGATTAATGCTTCCTGCTTGCCGCGGTCCGTTGTTTTTACGGCAACCTGCTCAATTTCCTTCAGTGTCACCTGCTTGGATTTTACCTTGATTTCCTCCGGGGTTCTCATGTAGCTTTTGGCCAAGTTGCGGATCGGGCCCGGCATTGTCGCGGAGAACAGCAGCGTTTGTCTTTTCGGAGAGGTCTGAATAATGATTTCTTCGACTTCCTTGAGAAAACCCATGTGCAGCATTTGATCCGCTTCGTCGAGAACGAGGGTGGAAAGCCTTTGCAGCTGTACCGTTCCTCTGCGCAGATGATCCAGCAGACGGCCAGGTGTTGCGATAATCATATGTACCGTACCCTCGAGCTTTTTGAGCTGACGCTCAACGTCCTGCCCGCCGTAGGCTGCCAACACACCGACGCCTTTAAGCGGAGCCCATCTTTGTACCTCTCCGGCAATTTGAATCGCCAGTTCCCGGGTTGGTGTGACGATCAAGGCTTGCGTGTAGTTTTTTTTCAAATCGATGGTTTCCAAAATCGGAAGGACGAACGCCAGTGTTTTTCCTGTACCGGTCTGAGCCTGGGCGATGACGTCGCTTCCGGAGAGAACGACAGGAATGGCTTCTTGCTGAATGGGGGTTGGCTCTGTGTACCCTTGCTGCTGGAGTGCCTCCGACAGTACATCACTAATGCCGAGTGCGGCAAATGGTTTGGATTTCATTATAGATTGTCTCCTTATCTATGGGTTCATTCATTATTCGTCGAGAGCAACGGGTCAGACCTTGACATATGCCTTTGTCGGATGCTGCCGTCGAGTCAGGTACTGTATGGAAGAAGCTCATCATGGCTTGTAACGGACTCTTCATATAAAAATACCTTTGCTCTTTCTGCTGCTCACGCATCATAGTTGTACTACCTGCATTCTACAGGAAGGCCGAGGAAAAAGAAACCAGCATAAAAATCCCCTGCTTCGCTTCATATATATATGAAGCGATAGTCAGGGGCAATTGCGTTGCTTTTCAGAAAGTCCTTAATGGCTTTCCGATTGCGTAGGGACCGTTGGCTGCGTTCCGAAGATACTTTCGGATATGCTGTCAAACTCCGGCAAATAAGGCTTAAGGTCATTCCCGCTCCAAGCCAATTGGGCTAATCGGTTCATTACATTTATATAGATGCGATTTGCTGAGATATATACGTCCGCAACAGTAGGCTGCAGGGAACGGATCTTCTCGGCGATTTTTTGCTTGAATAGATGGGTAATTTGATCGTGATTCATGACCGTATCATAGGAATTGCTGCCTGTCGCCAGCTTTCTCGGATCCGCCGAATCGTTAAATGGAGTATAGGGGCTGTAGAGGCCGCGAACCGTCCCGGCGTTATTCGTTTCGTTCGGCGCGCTGTGGGTGCCGGTGGCTGTCTTGTCAATTGTAATAGCCACATAAGCAATGTTGTCTGCCAGCATAACAATCGCACTGTTCACGCCGTCCATAGCGGCCACTTGATCTGACAGAAACTGATTCATTTCCAGGTTGCTGTGTTTATGCGAGACAACGGCATATTGCTGCTGGGTCTGGTAGGCTCTGGATGTGTCCTGCCTAGGCTCGTCGCGTCGGCTCCCATAGTTATTCGCACTGTTGTAATCGTACCAGCTGAAGCATCCGCTCAGAATGATGAGAGAGCTTGTACATAAGATTGTCGTAATAAGTCGAAAATAGCTCATAGAAGCCTCCTTTTTAGTGAATCCAGATGCGTTATTTCAATAATAGGATTCATCAAATGGACGAAAATATGCATTGGTTCACCATCGTGTTTGGATGCATAAAAGTCCTGAATTATGGAAATAAAACAGAGAGACGAAGGAGAAAAAGCCCATGAAATCAAACAATTGAGAACAATTTGTGAACTTGTTAAGATTCATTGACAATTGTAGGGTGCGAATTTATAGTTAATATGGTGATTAGGTTCATTGACAATATATGACCTTTTGTTCGAAAAATATTTGCTTTAGAGGTGGGATTGATAAGATGAATCGATGGCAAAATCTGTGGCGTTACATCCCTCTGTTCGGGCTGATGATGCTGCTTCTGACAGGATGTGGAGACGAAACGATTTCCGCCTTGAAGCCCAGAGGACCGGTAGCCAGAGACCAACTGTTTCTGATGAAGCTTTCCTTGGGGATTATGGTCTTGGTTGTAATCGTTGTATTCGTTATCTACGTTTATGTATTGGTGCGCTTCCGGAAGAAAAAAGGCGACAAAGACATTATTCCGAAGCAAGTAGAAGGTTCGCACACACTGGAAATTATTTGGACGGTTATTCCTATTATCCTGTTGCTCATCCTGGCGGTTCCGACGGTGAGCTACACGGTTAAGCTTGCGGAGAATCATACGCAGGACAAGGATGCCATTCACGTGAAAGTAACGGCCCATCAATTCTGGTGGCAGTTTGAATATCCGGATTTGGGTATTGCTACGGCTCAGGACTTGGTCATTCCTACGAACAAAAAGATTGCTTTTGAATTGACCTCTGCCGATGTCCTTCACTCCTTCTGGGTTCCGTCCCTTGGCGGTAAACAGGATACGAACGTGGGTATGACGAACACGTTCTATTTGGAAGCGGATGAAGTGGATACGTTTAAAGGGAAATGTGCGGAGCTCTGTGGAGCATCTCATGCGTTGATGGACTTCAAAGTAGTGTCCAAATCCGAAGCGGATTTCAACGCGTGGGTCAATAAAATGAAAACCCCTGCAGCGATTCCTGCGGATGCGAAAAACGGTGAGCAAGTGTTTAAAGAAAATTGCTTGTCCTGTCATGCAGTGAACGCGCAAGGCCTTGGTTTTGGACCTAACTTGAACGGATTTGCTTCTCGTGAGCTTGTAGCAGGTATTTTACCTCACAACGATGACAGCATCAGACAGTGGGTCAAGGATCCTCAAGCCGTGAAACCGGGCAACAAAATGCCGCAGGTTCCTTTGAAGGATGACCAGATCAACGATGTAATCAAATACTTAAATTCATTGAAATAATGAACATCTTGGAACAAAGGAGGTAAAATACGTTGGCTCACTCACATAAAGCGAAGCATTACACCGGTTTAATGGATTGGCTCACAACCGTTGACCATAAAAAAATCGGTATTCTGTACTTAATCGCCGGGGGACTTTTCTTCCTCATGGGCGGTGTCGAAGCGATCCTGATTCGGATTCAGCTTTTGTATCCAGACAATAAGATTTTTATCGGCGATACGTTTAATGCATTAACGACAATGCACGGAACGACAATGATCTTCTTCGCTGCGATGCCGATCATCTTTGCATTTATGAATGCGGTCGTGCCGCTTCAGATTGGTGCTCGTGACGTAGCGTTTCCATTCGTGAATGCGCTTGGATTCTGGTTATTTTTCTTCGGTGGTGTCATGCTGAACACAAGCTGGTTCCTAGGCGGCGCACCGGCAGCGGGCTGGACGGCTTATGTACCGCTTGCGGGTATCGTTGATTCGACTAGCAGCTACCATGGCGTTGACTTCTACGTTTTGGGCTTGCAAATTGCAGGTTTGGGTACGCTGATCGGGGGGATTAACTTCCTCGTAACGATCATTAACATGCGTGCTCCGGGTATGACATATATGAGAATGCCGTTGTTTACGTGGACTGCATTCATCACGTCGGCCTTGATTCTGTTCGCTTTCCCGGCCATTACTGTAGGTTTGGTTGAATTGATGTTTGACCGCCTGTTCGGCGGCGCGTTCTTTGAAGTATCCAAGGGCGGTAACCCGGTGCTTTGGGAACATCTTTTCTGGATCTTCGGTCATCCCGAAGTATATATCTTGATTTTGCCGGCATTTGGTATTATCTCGGAGATTGTAAGTACATTCTCGAAAAAGCGTTTGTTCGGTTACAGCTCGATGGTATTCGCTACAGCGCTGATCGGTTTCTTGGGCTTCATGGTTTGGGTCCATCATATGTTTACAACAGGTATCGGTCCTGTAGGTAATGCGATTTTCGCAGTTGCGACGATGGCTATTGCGATTCCGACAGGGGTTAAAATCTTTAACTGGCTGTTTACGCTTTGGGGCGGTCAAATTACGTTCTCCACTGCAAACATTTTTGCAACAGCGTTCATTCCGACGTTCGTTATGGGTGGTACGACAGGGGTTATGCTGGCGGTACCTGCAGCTGACTTCCAATACCATGATACTTACTTCGTTGTAGCGCATTTCCACTACGTTATCGTAGGGGGCTTGGTGCTTGGTTTGTTCGCCGGTGCATACTACTGGTGGCCAAAAATGTTCGGCCGCTTGCTGAACGAAACTTTGGGTAAAATTCATTTCTGGACGTTCTTTATCGGCTTCCACCTGACATTCTTCCCTCAGCACTTCTTGGGTCTGATGGGGATGCCTCGCCGCGTATTTACATATCAACCTGGCGTTGGTTTGGAAGAAGGTAACTTTATCTCGACGATCGGTGCATTCCTGATGGGTATCGGTATGATCGTGTTCTTGATTAATATCATTGCAACATCCCGCTTGCCGCAAAATGCTCCAGCCGACCCATGGGACGGACGTACATTGGAGTGGGCGATTCCTTCGCCTCCGCCGGAGTATAACTTCAAGCAAACTCCATTGGTTCGCGGTTTGGATCCATTGTGGAAAGAGAAAATGGCAGGTAATAAAGAGATGACGCCAGCAGAACCGATCGGTTCGATTCACATGCCGTCACCTTCCATCTTGCCGCTAATCTTCTCCATCGGTTTCTTTATTGCAGGCTTTGGTTTTATGTATCACACGTACTCGGTATCGGCCGTAGGTATGGGGATTATGCTTTTGACGATGTTCCTGAGATCTGTATACGACGATCACGGGTATCATATTGAACCTGAAGAGTTGAACGATAAGGGGGTAAAGGCATGAGTGCACATCACGAAGTAGGCGGTGCCCTGCCACCTCACGCAGAAACTGCGACCTTAGAAGGTAAAAATAAAGTTATGGGCTTCTGGCTCTTCCTTGGTGGAGAGTGCGTATTGTTCGGTACGTTGTTCGCTACGTTTATCGCGCTGCGCAACCAAGTACCGGATGGTCCAACAGGTCAAGAAATTTTCCAACTGGGTACAGTAGCTCTGTCAACATTCATCCTGTTGACGAGCTCCTTGACCAGTGTTTTCGGTACGATGGCTTTACACCGCGGCAAGCTGAATCAGCTGCTTATGTGGATGACAATCACGATCCTGCTCGGTCTTGCTTTCTTGGGTCTTGAGATTTATGAGTTTAAAGAGTATGTCCACGAAGGTCATGTGTTCTCGAAGAGTGCATTCGCCACTTCCTTCTATACGTTAGTTGGGTTCCACGGAGCTCACGTAGCGTTCGGGGTATTATGGATTGCTCTGTTGATTATCTCTTCCTTTAAGAAAGGACTTACGGTCGTTACGGCGCCTAAGTTCTACGTAGCCGGCTTGTACTGGCACTTTATCGACGTTGTGTGGGTATTTATCTTCACCGTAGTTTACTTATTGGGGAAGGTGGGACCGTAAATGAGCAGTCATCAACACACTTCTTCGGGTGAACGACACAGGCTCGAAGGCCCAAGGAACCATTACTTGTCGTATATCATCTCGATACTACTGACAATTCTTGCTTTCGCAGCGGTATTGTACGGCGGGCTCGATAAATCGTTCTTAATCATCTTTTTGGTAGGGCTCGGAATTGTTCAGGCCGTTTTCCAGTTAGCTTTTTGGATGCACATGAAAGACAGAGGTCACCTGTTTCCAATCATTGGTCTGGCTTTTGGAGCATTCATTGCTTTGACAGCTGTAATTATGGCAGTATATTGGGTTTGGTGGTAATAGGAACAAGGAGGCGGCTTTTAGCAATGAAAGCCCCTCTTTTTCTTTACCCTCAGATTCAGGTGGATGCATGAAAGGGCGCATCAAGAAAGGAGAGGTTATACATGAATTCAGAGCCAATGGGGCACATGGGCCATTCGGCAGCAACCGGAACGGCAGGCTTTGCAGAGCTATGGAGTCCTGCAACGCTGGTTGTGCTGATTATTATCGCGTGGTTGTATGGGATGGCTGTTCGTAAATGGCGACATCGAATAGCCGATTCAGAACCGGTTAAGCTGAAGCATGAGTTGTATTTTTATACAGGACTGCTTTTATATTATATTGCAGAGGGGAGTCCGCTCAGTTATTACGGACACCACTTTAGTTTCAGCGCCCATATGCTGCAGCAGTCGATTTTATATCTGATTATGCCTTCGTTGATTCTGCTTGGAATACCAGGTTGGTTGCTCCGTCCCTTGTTCAGAAATAAAGCGATGCACAATCTAATGAAATTCGTAACTTCCCCGTTGGTTTCGCTGTTCACGTTTAACATGGTATTCTCCTTTTATCATATCCCGATTATTATGGATACCTTGATGGCGAACGAGCTGCTGCATCATGTGTATAATACCGTGTTTCTGCTGGCCGCGTTTCAAATGTGGTTTCCCGTGTTCACTCCGCTGCCGGAATACAACAAGATGTCCGAGCTGTGGAAAATGGCTTATATTTTTATTAATGGTGTTTTGCTTACGCCGGCCTGTGCGCTCATTATTTTCGCAGGTGAGCCGATGTACGCTTCTTACGAAAATGTGTCGGAGCAATTTTTGTTCATGTCCGTCTTGAATGACCAGCAGCTGGGCGGCGTCATCATGAAAATTGTACAAGAGATTGTGTATGGTATCGCATTGGCGTATACCTTCTTCCGCTGGTACCGCACAGAGCGTAAAAAGGATGAGGAAGAGGATTTGCTGATGGAGAGCTATTCCCGGTCTCAGGGGAATCCGAATCAGGCGTAATCTATTATCGATGAGGTGGGGCGAAGAATGCATATTTTACCTACGATCAGCACGAGCTTCATAGTTATCAGTGCTATCTTTGTAGCCTTCGGCTGGTACTATATTGCGAAAGGAAACCGGGAAACGCATCAGAAGCTGATGCTGTGGGGCGCTGCGTTTGCTCTTGCTTTCTTCCTGATATACGCATCCCGGACCGTATTTGTAGGGAATACCAGCTTTGGCGGCCCGGAGCATTTAAAGCTGCCGTACCATTTGTTTTTGTTTTTCCATATTACATTGGCTACCATCGGCGGTGTATTCGGGATTGTTACACTCCTGCACGCATTCAATAAACGATTTGCCAAGCATAAGAAAATCGGCCGTTGGACGGCAGTCATTTGGCTGCTAACCGCTCCAACCGGTGTGGCTGTGTACATTTTGCTGTATGTGATGTACCCGGGCGGCGATACGAAGCCTATGATCGATGCCATATTAGGCTTATAGACTTTCAAACAATGAACAGATCTCGCTGATGGCGGGATCTGTTTTTAATAGCGGCATAGATAAGCAGTTCTTACTTCAGGAGGGATAGAATGGAGCATTATCAAACATTGATTGGTGTCGTTGTAGAGAAGCTGGACCAAACCTACAAAGATTTGAAGTTTAACTACCAGGGATTGAATGGTGTGCTCCAGCAGCATAGCGAAGAGGAGATCAAGCAGACGCCGGAGTTAACGACAATTCAAGATTTACGTGATGCGTATGATGAAATGATCCGATGTGCAGAAAAGCTGTTTCCGGGTATAAAAGAATAGATTGAGCAGAAAACTTACGATAGGACTTGCCGAATATCCATTCGCTCATCGTTCAAATATCAAGGAGGAGCAGCCATGAAACTGACACCCTATCTCATGTTTCAAGGAAACGCCGAGGAGGCGATGCATTATTATGCGCATGCGCTTGGCGGAGAAATTGAAATGATTCAGAGATATATCGATGGCAAAGGGATGACAATCCCGGAGCATTACGCGAATAAAGTGCTTCACGGCCGTTTAAAGGCGGGAACGTTGGCTTTTTATTTCTCCGATACGTTCCCGGGACAACAGGTCACCCGAGGCGACCAAGTCAGTCTGACGATTGAATTCGACTCTGAGGAACGAACGGATCAAGTGTACGAAATCCTCAAGGTCGGAGCCGAGGTGAGAATGCCTCTACAGCAAACTTTCTGGGGGGCCAAATACGCGAAGCTGATCGATCGTTATGGGATACAGTGGGATTTGAACTATCATTATAGTTAATAAAGGGACCTTAGGCCTTGTGAATGGCGCTAAGGTCTTTTTCCATTCTCCCAATGGTAAACTTACCCATCAGTTCATATTGCGTTCATTTTTGCAGGGTATACTAGGGGAAATAAACCGTAGAGTAGCAAGGAGTGCGCCTGGGGATGCCAAATATATTGGTTGTCGATGATGATCGGCATATTGTGGAACTGATCACATTGTTTTTGAAAAGGGAAGGATTCGACACGATCGAAGCTGCGAATGGGAAGGAAGCTTTGGTAAGGTTGGAATCCCATAAAATAGATTTGGTCATATTAGATATTATGATGCCTGAGATGGATGGCTGGGATTTGTGTCATGAGGTGAAAAGCCAGTATGACATCCCTGTGCTGATGGTGACGGCCAAAGGGGAGACGGGCCAGAAGGTGAAAGGATTTCAGCTGGGAACAGATGATTATTTGGTCAAGCCCTTTGATCCGATCGAATTGGTTGTCCGGGTTCGGGCGCTGCTGAAGCGTTATAAAATTTCGTCCTCCCATATTGTACAAATCGGAACGGTCCTGATGGATCAATCGTCACATGAGACGAGAATGGGTGAGGAGACCATCAATTTACCGCTAAAAGAGTTCGAGCTGCTGTTTAAGCTTGCTAATTATCCGGGACAAATATTTACAAGGGAGCAGCTGATCGATCAAATATGGGGGATCGGCTATGAAGGAGACGAACGGACGGTAGACGTACATATTAAAAGGCTAAGAGAAAGGTTTCAGGAAGACCGGGCCGGCTTTAAAATTAGCACGATCCGCGGCTTAGGCTATCGTATAGAGGTGACTTGATGTTCAAATCGCTGTACACTCGAGTGGTGATGGCATTTATCGCGGCAGTGGCTATTGGACTGATAGCGGCATTCATCCTGACGAGCCGCTTTTTTGAGCAGCAGTTTCAACAATGGATGGAGCAGGATACCATCAGCACTGCAGGTGATATTGCAGCCTTATTAGAGCAGACGGCGCCGGATCGTTGGAAGGAGACTGTAGAGCTGATGGAGCATATGAAATCGTATTCCATCAGTGTATATGACAGTCCAATCCATCTCGCCGCGGGCAGGGATGTCTCTGACCGATTGACAGCAGAAGAGGTACAAAGAGTGATGCTGGGAAATACAATGGCGATTGGGCCGAGAACGCCGGCCTCCTGGATCTATGGCCTGCCAATTGAGCAGCGAAATCAGACCTTTGCCGTATTTATTCGACCGACGTATCCGCTAAAGGCAGTCGATTTCCGAAAGGCACTTAATCTTCATGTGCTCACTGTGCTGGTAGTGGGAGGCTTGTTTATGCTGCTGGTTGCCAGCTATTTGGTGAAGCCGCTGAATAGGCTGACTTTAGCCACTCGGAGGCTGGCCAAAGGGGATTTTGACGTAGAGATGAAGCTGAATCGGACGGATGAAATTGGTGTGCTGTCGAAGAGCTTCGATGAGATGACCTACGAGCTCCGCCGTCTGGAGCAGATGCGGCAGGACTTTGTTTCGAATGTTTCCCATGAAATCCAGACCCCGTTGACTTCGATTATCGGGTTCACCAAAGCGCTGCGTACGGACGAGATGACGGAGAGCGACCGCTTATACTATTTGGACATCATTCAATCGGAGAGTGAGCGGATTTCGAGGCTAAGCGATAATCTGCTTCGGCTGGCATCGTTGGAATCCGAGCATCACCCGTTTCATAAAACAGCGTACAGGCTGGACGAGCAAATAAGGCGGATTATCGTGGTATGCGAGCCGGTGTGGAGCTTAAAGCAGCTGCAAATTGATCTGGACCTCCCCAAAACGACGATCTCGGCTGACCGCGATTTGTTGAGTCAAGTGTGGATGAACCTGCTGGGCAACAGTATTAAATTTACACCGGACGGAGGCAGAATACAGATCCGGATCGAGGCTGAGCTGAGCCGGGTCAAAGTGGTCATTACCGACACCGGTATCGGTATTCCTGACCGGGAGCAGTCTATGGTCTTTCATCAATTTTATAAAGGGGATCCCTCCCGGTCCGACAGTAATGGAGGAAGCGGTTTGGGTCTGGCCATCGTGAAAAAAATCGTTTCCCTTCACCAAGGGATGGTTGAAGTGGATAGCAAGGTCGGAGAAGGGACGAGCATGACCGTCATGTTACCGAGCCTGCCCTGAAAAAATAAAAGCCCAAGACCGTCATATACGGTGCTTGGGCTTGCTGCGATTATTTTAGTGCGCTGCCGCCAAAAATAAACCGGTATTCCCAGTGTCTACCCTCAATACTATCGATACGTACGCCACCGGATTCCTTGGAGTACGTGCCGAGAATTTTGCCGTCTCCTAAATAAATGGCGACATGGGTAATACGCTGCCCGGACGTATCCTTCGGATAGGCCGATTTGCTGGTACCTTTATAATCCATAAAGAACATCAGATCGCCCGGCTTCAATTTATGCCAATCCGTTGTGGTATTGCCGAACTTTTTCACATAATCGCCCTGCCCGCGGGAATCGCTGGGAAGAGTGATGCCTGCACCATCCTTAAATGCTTGGCGTACGAAGTCGGAGCAGTCGAATGTTTTCGTATTGGAACGGTCAGAGCCGTATTCGTACGGGGTACCGAGATATTTTTTACCTGCATTAATAATTTTGTTGCGAAGAGCGGTGCTGTCCGATACGCTGCCCGAGCCTCCGCTGCTTCCACCCGTACTACCGCTGCCTGACGAGTCGACCTTGATATATTTAGCGCTTGAGGATACATAGCCTGTCTGGCCCTTGGCATCGCGAACCTTGTACCAATAAGCATTAACCTTGGAAATCAAATCAACACTTTCACCCTTCTTCAAATAACGGATGACATTCGAAGAGGTGGAAGCCTTCTCCCTGAAGCTGACCGTGCTGACAATTTCGGCTTCAGAGGCAGCCTGAGCTGAGGTTGGAACCGAGTAGCCGATTCCGGCCGTAAGTGTTGTGGCAAGTAGTAGTGCGGCAAGTTGTTTCTTCATCGTCGTTGATTACCTCCAGTTGTTCTATGATGTAGTGTTCAAACCTTATATGTAAACGCTTCGCTGTCAAAGAACAGCTTGGCCAAGGCTTGCCTGAACGGCATGATGAGTTGGAGAGAAATTCACAATGTCTGGGGAAGCTTAACAAGTTGACATGATCCCGTCCTCCGGCCACAATGAGAATAGTGAATTGCGTAAGGAGGCACGGAAAGTGGATGTATGGACAATAGGCCCGCTAGTGTTGCAAAAACAGATGTTGATGATAGCGGCAGCTGTGGCCGTTGGTTATGTGGCAATGAGATGGCGGTTACGCTCAACGAATGCCGAAGAGAAGCCGGCGGATCGTTTTTTTGAAGTGCTGCTTCTTTGGTTAGCCGTATGGAAGCTGAGCGTATGGGTATTTCATCCCCAGACCGGTTTGGATAGCCCTTGGTCTCTGCTGTATTTCAGCGGTGGAACCGAAGGTGCATGGTTAGCTTCATTTGCCGCTGCTGCTTATGTATGGTTAAGGGACCAAAAATCGCCAAGCTTCCCTATAAATATAGATTCGTGGCTTGTCTCGATTTTGGTGGGGTACACCAGTTATCGGATTTTTGAGCTCTTTTTTTCAGAGGTAAATACTGCCACGACAGGGCTGATAGCGGCTGCTGGAGCAGCTGCGGCAGGGATTCTTCTGAGGAAGCGTCCGCCACTGGAGCTGAGGAGAATGCCGACCTTTGTTCTGGCCTTCGTTGTCGTGCACGTGCTAATCAGCACCGTTGCGGTCAACACGTGGGAGAAAGCCGGATGGGGCGGTGGTCAAGCAATGGACCAAGCCGGACAGCAGACGGGAATCGGGCTCGGGCAGGTGGCCCCGGATTTTGAACTGTTAACTTTGCAGGGGCAGCCCGTTAAGCTGTCGGATTTTCGCGGGAAAAAGGTTGTGCTGAATTTTTGGGCGACCTGGTGCCCTCCTTGCCGGGTTGAGATGCCGCATATGCAGCGGTTTTACAGTGAGTATAAGGATAACAATGTCGTGATCTTGTCGGTGGACGCGACGCATACGGAGGCAAGTAAAATTCCGGTACAAGCCTTCGTTGATTACTGGGGCTTAACGTTCCCGGTTGTTCTGGATACGACGGGAGATATCGGCAAAACGTATCAGGTTACGGCTTATCCCGCCACTTACGTCATAGATGAGCAGGGTAAGATTCGTAAAAAGCATCCTGGCGCCATGGACCAGGCGATGCTGGAAAAGGCCGTAAAATCATTCTAGCTCCTGCAGCCCATCCCTCCTGTGGACATTCTACGTCCCATTAAAGCGGCGCATCATCGCATTGCTCGAAGCAAATCAAGCGTGATATGATAGCTCCGATACATAATGATGCATTTTTATACATGAATTTGTATATTTTGCGGTGGAGGGGATCGTTTTGGCCAATACGAGTATCATTCTAAGGGTAGAGCTGGCTCATGATCAGGTGACATTTGGAGATGTAGCCTCGGTGATCAGCCAAGCTGGAGGTGACGTCACTTCCATTGACGTCATCCGGGTAGGTAAGGAATCATCGGTACGGGACATCACGGTGGATGTCCAGGATTCGGTAGAAGCCCAGGTCGTGGATGCGATAAAAGCGCTGAAGGGGATTACGCTAATTAACGTGTCCGATCGAACCTTTCTGGCCCACTTGGGGGGCAAAATATCCGTGCAGCCGAGCATGCCGATCAAAAATCGAGACGATTTATCCCGGGTGTACACACCGGGCGTTGCACGGGTTTGTACTGCCATTCATGAGAACCCGAAGAAAGCGTATTCGCTGACGATCAAACGAAATACGGTCGCTGTCGTAACGGATGGTACAGCGGTATTGGGTCTAGGGGATATCGGTCCACAGGCTGCGGCGCCGGTCATGGAAGGGAAAGCGATGCTGTTTAAGCAGCTTGCCGATGTGGACGCCTTTCCGATCTGCCTGGATACGACGGATACGGAAGAAATCATCCGTACAGTCAAGGCGATCAGCCCGGTATTCGGCGGCATTAATCTGGAGGACATCAGCTCTCCGCGCTGCTTTGAGATCGAAGCGAGGCTGGAGGAGGAGCTGGACATCCCTGTGTTCCACGACGATCAGCACGGCACGGCCGTGGTCATGATGGCAGGGATTCTGAATGCCTTGAAGGTAGTAGACAAGCCGATCGATTCGATTCGTGTTGTTGTCAACGGCATTGGCGCAGCGGGGGTATCCGTATGTAAAATGCTGCTGGCGGCCGGCGTGCAGCGGTTGGTGCCGGTGGACAGGGATGGTGCCATTGTACGGGGGGGTTCCTATGATCAGCCGATGTGGCAGTGGCTTGCGGAGCAGCCGCAGGTTGAGGCGGTACCGGGAGGCTTGGATCAGCTGATCGCGGGAGCCGATGTGTTTATCGGTGTATCGCGTGCAGGGCTGTTGAAGGTAGAGCATGTGAAGGCGATGGCCAAAGATCCGATTGTTTTCGCGCTGGCGAACCCGCAGCCGGAGATTGATCCGGAGCTGGCAGCTCCTTATGTTCGAGTCATGGCAACAGGGCGGAGTGACTACCCGAACCAGATTAACAACGTGCTGTGCTTCCCCGGCATTTTCCGCGGGGCACTTGATTGCAGAGCGCACCGGATCAACGAGGCGATGAAGCTTGCGGCAGCCCGGGCCATCGCATCTGTCGTGTCGGAAGAGGAGCTGAACGAGCTCTATATCATACCGAGTATTTTCAATGATCATGTGGTGCAAAATGTGCGTCATGCCGTTATTGAAGCGGCCATCAAGACGGGTGTCGCAAACCGGATTCCGCCTGATTTCAGATAAATAATAAGCGAAAGAGGTCATCCTTCGAAGGATGACCTCTTTTTAGTATATAAATTATTAGGACGCTTAAGCTTTTGCTATGCCACATCCAAGGCTTGGTTCCAGTCCACGATGGCCCGTTAAGGCAAGCCAAAGCGGGGGCTTCGGCCCATGAAACCGCGTATGCCAAAGTGATCGCTTATTTTACAAAAGCAAGCTTCCCGCCGTTCGGCTGCGGTATATCGCTCCAGGTCCGGTTCTCGCCGTTGAATTGCGGGAGCCAAGGCCCCAGTGCTTCGAACATGTCGTCGCACATGCGCCATACTTCCTCGGTTGTGCAGACGGCTGCGGTCAATGGGTCGTGAAGCACCGCCTGCTTCACCAGCTCCCGGTTCCCGGTCAACGCGGCTTCGACGGTCATTTCCTGCACGGAAATGCTGGTACGGCATGTGGCGGCGCACGCTAACGGCAGGTCGCCGATGGACGTCGGTTGAATGCCGTTGCGGTCCACATAGCAAGGGATCTCAATGGTGCTGCCGTCCGGCAGGTTCGTAATGAGCCCTCGGTTCTCAATGTTAAAATGCCCCCGGTACACGCGGCCGGTTTCCAACGCCTCAAGAATATACGAGCCATGCTCCTCGGAACGCTCGCCGAGCTTGATGAACTCCAGCTCTCCATTCAGCCATTTCGGGTAATTCTCCTTGTATTCATCCCCACGGCTCAAGCAATGATTCAAGTAGCCTCCGGTCTCTCCGCCGATCCAGGAGTCGCGGCTGATCCATTGCTCTGTCTCGCCCGCGCGCTTGCGGTACCAAGGCAAGTACTCGCTCAAATGTCCGTTCGATTCGGTAGAGAAGTAACCGAAGCGGCGGAGCACATCGATGCGGCAAGGCTCCTTCTTCGAGATCTCGGGGTGATTCTCCATAGCTTCGAGAATGTCCGGCAGCAGGCTTTTGCCTTGATGGGCGACCTGCACGAACCAGGTTTGGTGGTTGATGCCTGCGGCGGTAAAGTCGACTTCTTCCTTAGGCAGGCCGAGTGCCTTGGAGATCAAGGCGTGGCTGTGCTGGACGCCGTGGCATAGGCCGATGACGCGAACGCCTCCTGCCCGACGAACCGCCCATGTGTTCATAGCCATCGGATTGCTGTAATTAAGCAGCAGCGCATTCGGGGCAAGCTCCCTCATATCCCGTGCGATGTCGAGCAGCACAGGGATCGTCCGCAGCGCGAAGAACACACCGCCGGGTCCCAGCGTATCGCCTACGCATTGATCGACGCCATAGCGCAGCGGAATTTCGATGTCATGCTTGAACGCTTCCAGTCCGCCGACACGGGCCGTACAGAAGACATAATCGGCACCGGCGATCGCTTCGCGCTGATCCGTTGTTGCGACGATGGTCGCAGCGAGATCGTTTTTGGCGATCATCAGTTTGCACAGCTGAGTTACCATCTCCAAGCTTTCTTCATTGATATCCATGAAACGAAATTGCGCATCCCTGAATTCCTCGACTGCCAAAATATCCATGACAAGCCGACGGGTAAAGCCGATACTTCCCGCACCGATCATTGCGATTTTCAACATAAATAAACGTACCTCCTGCTTTATTTTTATAGGAAAAGAGTTGTTTTTCGTTGACTTCCGATTCGGACAGTTTCATAATAAAATAAACGGGAAAGGCTTACAAGGATAACATATTTTCGAAAGGATGATACTATATTGCTGTTTCAACATGAGGAATGTGAGCGATCCAGCTATGGTTTTAAATATTTGAGCCCGGCTTCGCTGCCGATTCGGCTTCTGAATATCGGGTGGGACCGTGTGACCTCGCCAGCGTATCGCTGGAACGGGATGGAGCGGGGAGGCGGGTATGCCGTATTTCAATATACGCTGTCGGGACGGGGCGCATTGAAGATTGGGGAGACGGAATATGCACTCACCAGAGAACAAGGCTTTCTTGTCACCGTTCCCAGCGAGCATGAATATTATTTGCCTCACGATAGCGAGGAATGGGAGTTCCTGTATGTAGTTGTCAACGGGATGGATGCAGCCAATCACTTTTCCGATATTATCCAGAAGCTGGGCTCGGTTATCTCGTTCAAAGACCATATGGAGCCTGTCCTTGCCCTCAGCCGATTGTATGCCGACGTATACCGTGACCCGCAGCTGGACAAGTATACGATTGCCATCCGGTTGTACGAGATGCTGATGGGACTGCACCGGCTCGCGGAGGGGCGGGATATCGTACGTGCGGCAGAGGATTTGCCCGAATCGATCCGGGCGGCGGTCAAGCTGATGAAGGCGCGTTATGCGCATGATTTATCAATCGACGATATGGCGGAGGCGGCAGGGCTGACGAAGTTTCACTTCTGCCGTCAATTTCTGAAGAAGACGGGACTTAAGCCGAACCAATATTTAAGGAAAATTCGTGTGGAGCAGGCAGCTTGGCTGCTGAGGCATACTGGGAAAACCGTGGAGTCCATAGCACAGGAAACGGGCTTCGGCTATGCGAATTATTTCAGCAAGGTGTTTCGCACATTTGTAGGAGCAACCCCGAACGAGTACCGTCTCGGTAAAAAAGTAGACCCTGTTTATTTCCTGCGGATCGGGCAGTAATAGGAAAAAGGCCTGCTGAGAAGTTCTCAACAGGCCTGACGGCTTACTACCTATGAAGGACAGCCTCCGTCTTCCATGAACAAGCAATAAGCAATGGTGCATTAATTAATCGGAATGATGATTTGTCGGCATCGCTTCCGGAGAAGTCAATTTATCGTAGAATTCAACGTATTTGTCTTTATCGTCGCTTGCACGAAGCGCCATAGCGGCACGTGGATGCTCGTTCAACGCCCCGGCGATCATGTAAGGGATGTTGTAGCCCCATTCTACTTTTTCACGCATAGGCACCAAGTGTTTCTCGATCAGATCGAGCACGGGACGCACATCATATCTTGGGTTTTTCAGGTTGCTGAGCAGCAGCTCGGTTGTGCAGTTTCCTGCAGCACGGCCCATACCGTAAACGGAAGCGTCCAGGAATTCTACGCCTTTTCTCGCGCCTTGCAAAGTATTGGAGAAAGCCAGCTGCATGTTATTGTGCATATGCAGTCCAAGTCTTTTCTCAGGCAGCAGACGCTGGAACTTGGCTACCAGGTAGTCGATATCGGTGTAATCCATGCTTCCGTAGGAATCAACGATGTACACGACGTCTACAGGGCTTTTATTAATTTCTTCGAAAGCTTCGGCCAGCTCGTTCTCCATAACGTGAGACAACGCCATGATGTTAATGCTTGTTTCGTAGCCGTAGCCGTTGAATTTCTGAACCAGCTCAAGAGCCTTGTCCACATCTTTGATATAGGTAGCGACACGGATCATATCCAGGAAGCTTTGCTCGCGCGGCAAAATATCATTCTCGTCTACGCGGCCGATATCTACCAAAGCGGAAAGCTTCGTGTCGGTTTTCGTTTGGATAACTTCCTTCAGGAAATCCTCATTCAGAAAACGCCAAGGGCCCGCATCGGCGCCTTTCAGCAATTTTGCCGAGTTTTTATAACCAACTTCCATATATTCGACGCCGGCTTCACTTAAACCTGCGTACATATCCTGTACCATTTTCACGCTGAAATCCCAGTTGTTTACTAAACCGCCATCGCGGATCGTGCAGTCCAAAATTTTGTGATTGTTGTCTCTTGTCATCATACTTTTGCTCCTCTCAATCTATGGCCGCCTTAGCCTAACTGCAGCAGGACGACCTACTGCCGGCTCCGCTCTTTAGGACTTTGTGGCTTTGTAGCTTTTTAGCTTTCAAGCGATAAAGTAACTTTTTCTGAATATATCATTACACATCCTTAACTACTTTGTCAATGATAACAAATGGATTCCTCGTTGACAACCCGGAGCCTTCAATGAGATAAATAATTATACATGTTAAGAATCAGTCCGGTTCAAGGGAAACGGATGCCCAATAAAGGAGCTTGTTTTAAAGCCGAGAAAGGAGAGCGTACGTGATGCTGAAATACAATTTATGCTTTATTCGCCGAGGAGCGGAGCTGCTGATGCTGAATCGGGCCAAGCCCCCGCTGGTTGGACTTTGGCATGGCGTAGGGGGGAAGCTGGAGCCTGGGGAGACGCCCTTCGAGAGCGTGCTTCGTGAGGTTCGGGAGGAGACCGGAATTACGCTGAACGAAGCCAGGTTTTCCGGTGTGGTGACTTGGGAGTCCGATCCGGGGGAATTCGGAGGGATGTATGTGTATATTGCCGAGCTGCCTGAGGACAACGCGGAAGCGCTGATGCTGCCTCGTGAAACCGTAGAAGGGACATTGGCATGGAAGACGGTGGAATGGGTGACCCGTCCGGATAATCAAGGGGTGCCTGCACACGTGAGACAGTTTCTCGGTCCGATGCTCGCTTCGGCCGATTGTCTGGATTACAGGTGTAAGTTTCAAGAGGGCACTCTGCTCAGCTGTGACCCGATTCCTCTGTTCTTTGATCGTCTGCTTGCAATGAAATAAGCCGTTCCTCCATAAGGGGGGAACGGCTTATTGTCTAGATAAGCGTAAGCAGAGAACCTCCGGTCCAGGTTTACCTTACCCGGCACACGATGCGGGTTGCCCTTGGCTCCTAAGGCGTTTTGATAATAGAGATCTTACCTAAAACCGGGAGCGGTTTCAATTGTCCGTTGGCCGCTTGAATAATGCCGATGATTGCCAGGACCAGTGTAGCCAGGTTGGCGATCGGGAGCAGGATCCAGCCGACCACTGGAATCAGCCCCAGCACGATGTTGGAGGCTAAGGAGAAGAGAAGCAGTACGAGCCCCTGATTTGCATGATACATGGCGAAACGGGATTGCTTGGCGACCAGGAGCGGCAGGAAAAATACAATGTAGGCAATGACGGCTATCCATTTGTTCTCGCTGACGTCCGAAGGGTCTGTGACCGAAGCAGCGTTTGCCGATGGGTCGGTTTCATTCGGATCTTCATTGTAGGGGGACAACGCATTCACCTCTTTCGCTAAAGTGGGAAGCCTTTGTTCTTTGGTACCATCCTATGCTTCATGTTCACAAGGTATGTCTGTTCTTCGAATGAAACGAGGCCGGACCCCAATCCGTCACCGGAATAATGAAGCACTAACAGGGAATGATAAGGCAGACTATTCCTGTATAAAGAAAGGACGATTCTGTATGAGTTCCGCACCGATATTTTTTGAGTTTGATACGGAGCAGTCTGCGGCCATGGCTCGCGAGACGTTGGAAGAATTGGGCTACCGGGCCGGTGTACATACCGAGATGAAGCATCCGACAGTTCATCTTGAGGTGGACCACAGCGAGCTTACGTCCGCTCTCGAAATCGCGCAGGCTTATGGTGGGCGGCTGGTGGAACGAGAGGATGGAGCATCTGAGCTGGATACCTATGCGATGGCCTATGATGAAGCCGATTATATTCGGATTCCGGCACATGTGGTGAATGAGGATTGGGATGATTCTTATGCGACCAATGAAGGGGCTATAGGAAGTGAGGCTGTGCACTCGGTTGACGATGAAGGGAAGCAGCCGTTAGACCCTTCGGGCGATGATTACGGCTATTTTGATGCCGGAGTCCATATGTAAGACAAAATCAGCGGGCTACCGTATGAAAGCGGACCGCTGTTTTTTTTCAGTTGACAAGAGACAAACGCATGACGCCTTGAAAAATGGCGAAGCCGTTAATCCTTGCCTTGTCCTACAAAATTGACCCCGGAAAACAATGTTGCCTCTCTCCTAATTTTCGTTGCAGGGGGAAAACTGTTTCTCTAGACCCACAACGGTTTCGTTTGTTATGATGGGGTCGGTTTTAGAAATAGCTTGTTTCGACAATGGAACTGGAGGAGAGCCGCACGTGGACACATATGATAACCTGAAGCAGGGGGAAAAGGGCGCATGGGTCAGTATTGTCGCTTATATCATCCTCTCTGTATTCAAAATCAGCATGGGCTATATCACGGGCTCAGAAGCATTAACTGCAGACGGTATTAACAATACAACCGATATTATCGTTTCTTTGGCCGTTCTGATCGGTCTGCGCATATCCCGCAAGCCGCCCGATGAGGATCATCCTTACGGCCATTTGCGTGCAGAGACGATTGCGTCGCTTGTCGCATCCTTCATTATGTTCGCGGCCGGCATTCAAGTGCTGATTCAAGCGGGCCAAAGCTTTTTGGCTTCCGACCGTCAGGCACCGGACATGCTTGCAGGCTGGGTGGCGCTAATTGCTGCGGTATGCATGTGGGGAGTTTACCTGTACAATCATCGGCTGGCAAAGCGGATTAATAACCAATCGCTGATGGCGGCTGCCTATGACAACCGTTCGGATGCCCTGGTGAGCATTGGTGCAGCAGTGGGCATCTTCGGGTCCCGCCTCGGGTTTCCGATCCTGGATCCGATCGCTGCCTTTGCGGTGGGGCTTGTCATTTGCAAGACAGCCTGGTCTATTTTCTCGGAGGCGACACATGCTCTCACGGACGGCTTCGACGAGAAGCGGCTCCAGGTTTTCCAAGAGACCGTACGGAAAACACCGGGCGTCAAAGGGATCAAGGATATTCGCGCCCGTGTGCACGGCAGCAGTGTGCTTCTCGATGTGGTCGTGGAGGTGAGCGCCGAGCTGAGCGTGGAGCAGAGCCATCATATTAGCGACGATATTGAACGGCGTATGCATGTGAAGCATAGCATCAATAACGTGCACGTGCACATCGAACCCTACTCGGAGGGGCAGCGCAGCTAGTCTGACGGATAAAATAAAGGCGGTACCCAGGCACACATTCGGTGGAATGCTGTCCGGGCACCGCCTGAATTCATTTAGAAAGGGTATTGAAGAAGTACAAACACGACAATAACGATACCTACTGCAACCGATAGCAAGCCTTGTCTGTCCTTCTTCGTTAAATAGGACGCGCCTCCGTTGAAAATCAAAGAACCGCACATGGCCAGCATCAAGCAAGATAGTCTCGTCTGGTCCATGGAGGGTTTATCCATAAAATAAGACACCGCGATAGCGATAGTCACTACGCTGGCGATAATTCCAAGTATTTTGCTTAATTTCCCCAAGGTTATGGCCTCCCGTTGCTATGGTTTCGATGATGCGGAAGGGATAGCTGCCGATGCGGCGCTCATCCCAGCCGTGTACCCCGTCGTAAAAGCGGCTGTAATATTATATCCTCCTGTATATCCATGTATATCGAGAATTTCGCCGCAGAAGAACAGCCCTTCCTTTTGTTTGGACATCATCGTTTTTGGATCAATTTCCTTCAGGTGGACCCCGCCGCCCGTTACAAAGGCTTCCTCAATCGACAAGGTCCCGTTCACTTCGATGGGAAAAGCTTTCAGCAGCTTCGCGAGCTCCATCCAAGGCGCCTTCGGAATGTTGTCGTATGTAATGTCGCCCGCAAGCTCCGCTTTGTTCAGTAAAAGGGGGACCAAGCGCTCGGATACGGCGGCTTTCAACACATTCTTGATCTGCTTCTTCGGATCGTCCTTCGCCAGACGAAGGGTAGACTGATAAATTTCCTCGACGCTTTGCTCAGGAAACAGATCCAGCGTTAACCGTACGGTTCCTCCTCCTTGCTGCTTAAGCGCCTTCACGACAAATTGGCTGCAGCGCAGCACGGCCGGGCCGGAAAGGCCGAAATGGGTGAAGATCATATCCCCCTCGTGCTCGATCAGCTTCTTTCCTTTATGGTTCCACACGGAAAGCGTAATGCCGCGCAGCGACAAGCCCTGCAGCTCCTTGCTGCGGATAAATGGCTCCCGTGACGTCAGGGGTACCTCCGTCGGGTACAGCTCCGTGATCGTGTGCCCCGCTGCCTCGGCCCAGGCGTAGCCGTCGCCGGTAGAGCCCGTATGCGGCACCGACTTGCCGCCGGTGGCCACAATCACGCCGCGCGACTCGATGTGCCGCCCGTCGTGCAGCTCCACACCCGCGACCCGCTCATCGCGGAACAGCACGCGGTGAACCGGCTGGTTCACCCGGATATCGACGCCAAGGCTTCGCACCTTGGCGACCAGCGCATCGACAACCGTCTTCGCCTTGTCGCTGACGGGGAACATCCGGCCCCGGTCTTCCTCCTTCAGGGGGATTCCGAGCCCTTCAAAGAAAGCAATAATGTCCTTATTGCTGAAGTGGGCGAAAGCGCTGTAAAGAAACCGCCCGTTGCCCGGTATGTGCTGGATCAGCTCGTCGATTTCCTTGGCATTCGTAACATTGCACCGGCCGCCTCCCGAAATGCCCAGCTTGCGGCCCAGCTTATCGCCCTTATCGATCAGCAGCACCTTGGCCCCGTGCGAGGCGGCAGCGATACAGGCCATCAGGCCGGAGGGCCCGCCGCCGATGACGATAACATCATATGACATATCTGATAACTCCTTGCCGTTGCATAATATCCATAATATCCATTATAAGCGGCTTTCAGCCGTTCTTGTCTAATCTTACTCCTTTTATTCGGATGGAAGCAAACAGAATTCATTGCAGAAAGTCATTGTGCCGCCACTTCCAACACGGTTTAATCCACCGGTGCGGCATAGCACGGTCACGGACCAAGCGGCGGCTGGTGCTCCAATGGAAATCGATTCAAGAAAAAACGGCTTTGCCGTCTACGGACGGGAAAGCCGTTTCTTTGAACCGTGCTGCTTGCTTTGATGCCTTCCGCTTCCCGGCTTACTGAGATGTTTACTAATGTGCTTACTGAGGTGCTTGCTCTGATGCTTTTCGGTTCCTCTGCGCAAGGTGTTGGACATGGGCTCAGGGATATATAAGATTTCTCCGGGAAACAAGGTACTGGATCCTTGAAGCTGGTCGTTATACGTCAGCAAGTCGGATACGCTCACGCCGAATCGCTGTGAGATTAAATATAATGAATCACTGAATTGAACGACATAAAAGCGGCCCTGAAGCTTCAGCAAGCTTTTGTGACTGGCAATACGCAAGGGGATTCCTCCTCGAACGATAGGCATTTGTCTTAATATATGCTGCATTGGCCTAGAGGGGGCACGGCGTCTGCCCATCACTTTCCAATAACGTCCAGCCAGGAAAGGAGACCATAGGGGTCATACTATCTGTTAGCCTTTACAGTGAGGGTATCGTGAGGGGGACGGATAACATGAAGCTTCGCTTTGGCCTTCGCGTGGTCATAAGCTGTTTGGGATGCTTCCTAGCGGTAGGGCTGGGACTCATCCCGCTGACCCGAATGCCTTTATTCTCCGAAAGCATGACGGAATCGCCGCGCGCCGCACCTCCCGCTCCATCGTCTCTTCCCACAGGGGAGGTACGAGCCGCTGCCGGGGAGGAGGAACGGGTAACTACTCAGCTGCAGCTTGGGGGCTTCCTCTGCGCTTCATGTGGGCCGTCTATGTCCAAGAACGAATGTATAGGGATGGAGAAAACGGCCTACTTGACGTTCGATGACGGCCCTTCCGGAAATACGCTTCGCATTTTGCGCATTTTGCGGGAGCATGGCGTTCGGGCGACGTTCTTTGTAACTGGCCGGGCTGCCGCCGCGGACAAGCATAGCTTGCAAGCGATCGTGGAAGCGGGGCATGCTTTGGGGAATCATACGTATTCCCATGATTACAATCGCGTTTATGCCTCTACGGAGGCATTTCAAGCGGATGTCCGGCGGCTGGACCGGTTCCTGGAGCAGACGGTTGGCGTCAAACCCCGGATCATGCGGTTTCCGGGAGGCTCGAACAATCACCAGAGCCGGAAATACGGCGGCTCGAATGTAATGACTAACATCATCCGTGACATATCGCAGCAAGGGTACAGCTATTTCGACTGGAATGTAAGCTCGACCGATGCGGCCGGTGCGGTAGTCAGTGAGGAGCAGATCGTAGAGGCTGTAAAGCAAAATAGCAGAGGGAAGCGGCAGGCAATTATTTTAATGCACGATCTGGATCAGAAAACGACGACGGTGGATGCTCTGCCGCACATCATTCGGCATCTAAAGGAGCAGGGCTATCGTTTCGACGTGCTCAACAAGAAATCGTTCACCTTCCAATTTTTGAAGCCCGGGTTGGAAATCAATCGGCGGAAGCATACTAGCTAAAAAGATGAAAGGAGCTTATCGATGAACAATCACCTTTCGGAGTCCAAGGAGCAAGAGCAGCAGGCAGAGCAAAATAAAAAGATATCACAGCGGGTATCCGATGCGGCAGGCACCGATAAAAAGCTGCGGGGACCGAACCGTCCCTCAGTTTAATTCAGAAGCCACGAAGGCAGATGCATCACGGATGAGGAGGGAAAGATTGATGGACCGTAATGAGAATGGTAAGCCGGTTCGCCCTGTTGCCGGAAGCAAAGATAACAGCGAGCTGGACCCGTTTGAAATTAACTTTTTACCGGAATTTAAGCAAGGGACGGAACCGAAGGAGCCTTTTGTTAATTCACAGGGCGTAGTCATTGGAGATCATAATTATGAATCCCCGCAATCGCCTTTGGAGAACTGGTCCAAGGACGTAGACCCGGTTGTAATGGCTGGAGACGAGTGGGTACATCCGTACAAAGATGTCGGTTTTCATACGAGCGAGAATAAAGATTTGTTTGAAAAAGGCATCCCTCCCCAAGGGGGAATATTTATGCATCCCGACAAGGACGTAGCTTACCCTGCTTATAACGCCCCCAACGAAGCGATGAAAAAGTCTACAAAAAAATAGAATGCCCTTTTTTAAACACAGATGCTTTGCTTTCATTCCTAGCCGATGTATAATGGAACATATGATAGTTTGTATATCCTTATGTAGGTAAAAGGAGTGAAAGATATTATGCAATTTCAATTTGATTCATACATGAGAGATATGGTTCAGCCGATGCGCGATGACTTGACCCGTATCGGTATTAGCGAGCTTCGTACACCGGAGGAGGTTGTTGAACATCTTCCGAACGCAGAGGGCACGGCCCTGCTCGTCATTAACTCCGTTTGCGGCTGTGCCGCCGGCCAATGCCGTCCAGGTGTAGCCAAAGCCCTGCAAAATGAAGTGAAGCCGGATCACCTGTTTACGGTGTTTGCCGGACAGGATAAGGAAGCAACGGCTAAAGCTCGCGAGTACTTGGCTCCGTATCCGCCTTCTTCTCCGTCCATCGCTTTGTTCAAGGACGGACAGCTGGTTCATTTCATTCAGCGTCATCAGATCGAGGACCGTTCGGCCGAAATGATTGCGAACGACCTGATCTCCGCTTTCGAAGAATATTGCAAATAACGCATCAAGAAGCTCCCGTAAGCCTGGATAATGATCCGGGTATACGGGAGTTTTTTTGGTAGATTAAGAAAGATGGCGAAGCCGTTTATCCATGGATGCCTTCTAGCTTTGTATAGTTGCATTGGGGAAGCGGAGTTAACTATACTTAATAGTAAACGGACGAAGGGGAGAGGTGGACAATATGAGCTTGCAGCAGGAAATTATCGCGAAGCTTGGCGTGAAGCCGGAAATTAACGTGGATGAGGAAATCCGCAAGCGCGTTGATTTTTTGAAGGAATACGTGCTGAAAGCGGGAGTGGACGGGCTGCTGATTGCGATTAGCGGCGGCATTGACAGTGCGGTTACAACAGGGCTCTGTATTCAAGCCACGAACGAGCTGACGGAAGAGAAGGGGAAGGAGTACAAAACCGTTGGGGTCTTTCAGCCCTATGGCGAGCAAGCGGATATTGCCGACAGCTACGCGGTAGCGGATGCCTTTGCGCTGAAGTATAAAATTGAGACGAACATCGAGGAAGCCGTCAATGAAATTGCTTTGGAGGCGGAATACGGGCTGAAGTCGATTGGTGAGCATCGTCACCTGAGCCGTGGCGGAAAGGGCAATGTTAAGGCAAGAACCCGGATGGTGCTGCAATATGCACTGGCCTTCGAGCTGAATCTGCTCGTTGTCGGAACGGACCATGCTTCTGAGGCGATCACAGGCTTCTTCACCAAATACGGAGACGGAGCGGTCGATATTACGCCCTTGAGCTCCTTGAACAAGCGTCAGGTTCGCCAGCTTGCAGCCAAGCTGGGCGTTCCGCAAAGCGTATTGGATAAAGCTCCAACCGCAGGCTTATGGGAAGGGCAGACGGATGAGGCCGAGCTCGGCATCACTTATGATGCCAACAGCGCTTATTTGGAAGGTAAGGATATCGATGCTGCAGCCAAAGAAAAGCTGGAGAAGCAGTACTTGAAGACCGAGCATAAACGTGCCGGCATTCCGGGCATTTAACGAATTGATTTGAAACGAGGGAAGCGTTCACGATGATTATCGGGATTGGAACCGATTTGGTTGCCATCGAGCGGGTCCGCTCCATACTCGGCAATTCGGTCGCCGACCGATTTATGGAGAGGGTGCTGACGCCTGCTGAGCGGGAGCTGGCCTCGCGAAGGCAGGGAAGGCTGGCCGAGTTCGTGTCCGGCCGCTTTGCAGCCAAGGAGGCCGTCAGCAAGGCTTTTGGCTGCGGTATCGGGAAGCAGCTGTCGCTGCAGGATATGGAAGTGCTTCCGGATGCGCTCGGCAAGCCGATTTGCCGCATAGCTGACGCGGCGCTCAGGCGGCTGCAGCTAGAGCCGGGTGCGACGGCGGTGCATTTGAGCATCACGCATACGGACACGATGGCGATGGCGTATGCCATCGTGGAACGGACAGAGGGCGGCCGCGACACATCGGCCTGAAGCTTGGAGCCTGGAGCCTGGAGCCTACCTGAGGCATAGGGCATAAAGCAACAGCAGCGCGGCTGCGCTCCCGCGTTATAGAAATAAGCCTGCACCCCTTCATACAAGGGGCTGCAGGCTTATTGGCGATAAAACCAGCCGCTGAACGCGGCTGCCGCTCATCTTCGCAAGGCTTCGATAAAGGTCGCGGATCCGTGCCGTTGTACAGCGGGGTCTTTTACGCTTGTACAACGGCCGAAGCGGCCGATGCGAGCGCAGCGCACCGGTCATTTTTTAGCGGCGAGCCAGGCAGCCAGGGCATCGACTTCCTCCGGCTTCAGCTTGGAGCCGAAACCCGGCATTCCGTTGCCGCCGTTCGTAATCTGTTTCGCAATCTGATCCTTGCTCAGCTTGGAGCCGATCTTCTGCAGATTGGTGGTAGGCCCTACCTTGCCCTCCAGATTATTTCCATGACATGACAGGCATGTCTGCTTGTACAGCGCCTGCACCTGCTCCGGCGCTTCGGCTAATGCCGCATTCGAGCTTGCATTCGGATTTTTATCGCCTCCGAACGGCTCGCCTCCATTTTTTGCAGGGCTGCCGCAGCCGGCCAGTGCCATGACGAGCAGCAGAGCGATAAGTCCCCGCTGCCCCAATCCTGATGTGAAACCTTTCATTCCGATCAGTCCTCCGATGCTTGTTCTCTTGTTCACGCTTTCGTTCATCCCCGGTCCACGACAGGGGCGAACCGGTGTTTTTTCGCATAATCGCGGGGCGACACGCCGGTCACCTTTTTGAAAATACGGCTAAAGTAAAACTCATCCGTATAGCCTACACTGTTGGCGATCGACTTTAACCGGTAATCATAGAGCACGAGCAGCTCTTTGGCGCGGTCCACCCGCAGATGCGTCAAGTAATCGATGGGGCTGTAGCCGATAAACTTTTTGAATAAGCGGGAATAATGGCTTACGCTCAATCCGGCCATCTGTGCCAGTCCTTCCAGGGTTAACGGCTCCTGATAGTGTCCGACCATGTAGTCCTGCGTCAGCTCAATGGCTGCGGTCGTGTCGCCTGCGATTTTTTGCGCACGGAAATCCTGAATCAGTGTGAGAAATATTTCAAGCAGCAATATTTTGCGCCGCATCGCGGTCATATGGCCTCTCCGCTTCCACAGCATATCCAACTGCTCGAACAAATAAATAAGCTGCGGGGTATTGGTGACGGTGTACATGCCTTCCAGCGGAAAGGCCGATTCCGCAGCGCTGCGATAAATCCACTGTTCCTTCTCCTCGTAAGTTTCCGTATAATGAAAACGTAGGAAGTAGTATTCCAGCGGTTGTTCAGGGTCCGTTTGCCGTTCCACGATCATCCCGGGACTGAAGGCGAAGAACTTGCCCGGCTCTGCAGGATAATGTGTGCCGTTGATGGTGAAGGTGCCTTTGCCCTTAATAACCAGCCAGATGGAATGGTGCTGAATGGTTCGGGGCAGCTGGTGCCATTCCGGACTGCATTTCTGGTGCCCGACCAGGAGGATCGATATAACCAGCTTATTCAGCCGCGCGGCCAGCTCACCGGGAGTTAACATAGGGCTCACTCCTCCGATGGATATTTCCATTATTATACCATAATCGTTTGCATTTAGAAGGAGACTCAATGGATACAGAACAGAAGAAAACGTACTTTTCAACGGAGCTGCTGGCTTGGTACCGAAGGCATCGCCGTGATCTGCCTTGGCGCCGGAGCCGCAACCCGTATTATATTTGGATTTCCGAAGTGATGCTGCAGCAAACACGTGTGGACACAGTCATACCGTATTTTAACCGGTTTATTGAACGCTTTCCGACGACGGAGGCTTTGGCGAATGCACCGGAAGAGGACGTGCTGAAGCTGTGGGAAGGACTGGGCTACTACTCCCGCGCACGTAATTTGCAAGCAGCCGTACGGGAGGTTCATGAACGGTATGGCGGGGTTGTGCCGAACACGAAAGAAGAGATTTCCTCACTCAAGGGTGTAGGCCCTTATACGTCTGGCGCTGTGCTTAGCATTGCTTACAATGTACCGGAGCCTGCCGTTGACGGTAATGTTATGAGGGTGCTTTCCAGATACTTTTTAATCGAGGAAGATATTATGAAAGGGAGCACGAGGGTGCTGATGGAAAAGCTCGCGAAGGAGCTCATTCCTGACGGGGCCGCAGGGGATTTCAATCAAGGCCTGATGGAACTGGGAGCGCTCGTATGCACCCCGCGTTCACCCCACTGCCTGACCTGTTCGGTCATGGAGCATTGCGCAGCCAGGGAAGCGGGGATGGAAGAGGCGCTGCCTGTGAAGAAAAAGGCCAAGCCGCCGCGTCCCGAGTACCGGATGGCGGCATTGATCGAAGGTGCCGGTGCGAATGAGGGCCGCGTGCTGATCCGCCAGCGTCCGCAAGAAGGGCTGCTCGCCAGAATGTGGGAGCTGCCTCATGCGGAGGTGCCGTTCGCCTACGCGTCAGTCGATTCCCCGACGCCAGGTGAGCTGCAGCCATCGATAGCAGCTTTGGCCGAACGGCTTGCGGAGGAGACGGTTTCGTTCGAGGCGGAACGCTGGTTTATGCATGCGGAGCATACGTTCAGCCATATTCACTGGGATATGCAGATCGTGACCGGCAGACTTTCGTCTCCTGTCCTAGCCTCCGCCACGGAGCTGCCTTTGCCTTCACACTATCAGTGGCTCGACAGGGAGAGCATGGGGCAGTACGCGTTTCCGAATGTTTTTTTGCGCATTCTGAACCGGTACTTTGATTCTGCAGAAGCATAAGCGTGCCGGGGCGGGATTCGTGAGCGAACAACGGACTGCAGATACTTTCCCGCTTCGCCGATCGTTATCAGAGCAAACCGCTCGTCCGCTCCATCGCTTATTCATCGGCTTCTATTCCGGAGCTGTTTTGGTTTTTAACGCATCCATGTTCTTGATGGAGATTAATTTTTTCTCAATGCCGATAATCTGCTCCTCTTGAAGCTCCTGAAGCACCTTCGTAACGGATTCTCTCACGGTGCCTGCCATATTGGCCAATTGCTGATGCGTCAGCTTCATGTTGATCAGCAAGCTATCGCTTTGAGCAATGCCGTGCTCCTCAGCCAGCCTGCATAGTACTTTGATCGTTCGCGTCCTGACGTCGAGGAAGGTTAGGTCATAGATTTGCTCGTTGGCTTTGCGAAGCCGGTCCATCGTCATTTCCAGCAGCCTCAGACTGAGCTTGGGCGAACGCTCGAGAAATTGATAGAAGGCTTGCCGGCTCAAGCTGTACATCGTCGTGGCTTCCAGCGTTTCGGCGGTAGCCGAGCGGGTAAGCCCTTTTTGAATTAAAGACATTTCTCCGAAAAAATCTCCCCGATCGAACAGGGATAAAATAATTTCCTTCGCATGATCAATTCTGTATATTTTGACCAAGCCTGTCTCAATAATAAAAAACTCTTCTCCCAAATCTCCTTCAAAAAACAAAACGGTATTCTTCCTGAACTTGCGTTCTACGAACAACGGGGCGATGGCATCCAGCTCGTAGTCCGTCATATCCTGAAACAAAGGTACGTTTTTCAGCAAAGGAATCATGATTTGCATAGCCTAAGCTCATCTCTTTTCCAAACTTAATGGACCATTGCATCTTCACCGATCCGGTCAATCATGATATGCAGATGGCGCGATAAATCAATCTCCATAGGCTGCTTCAAGCTTTCTCCCAGCTCATTGGTCAGGACCCTGATCACGGGGCGCTGCTTGAATGTCGGATTGTACTTGGATACGATGCCGATTTGACCGGTGCTCAAGCGGACGGTCAGTCCGGCAGGGTATATGGCAACCTTACTTCGAAAGGTATCGACCTTTTCTCTATCATACAATGTTCCGGCTCTCGTGCAAAGATTTTCCAATGCATGATCCGGCGGCATGGCGGGTCGGTAGGGCCTGGGGTTCGTCATCGCGTCATAAGCGTCCAGCAAACCTACCCATTGGGCAAAAGGGTGGATGCCGGCATCCGTTAAACCTGCAGGGTAGCCGGAGCCGTTAATTTTCTCATGATGCTGAAGCGCACAATGCGCCGATAAAAGTGGAATGCCCGGCATCTCCTTGACGATGCGGAAGCCGTATTCCGTATGCTTTTGAATCGCTTCATACTCCAGCGGCGTGAGAGGGGTCGTTTTTAACAAAAGCTTGGGGGATACTTGGGTATTGCCGATATCGTGAAGCATGGCGCCCAGTCCAAGAGCAAAAATTTGCTCCCGGTCCAAATTCTCGATCATCCCGATACGCGTGGCATATACGCACGTATTCAGCGCGTTCTGACACAGATGCTCCAGAATCGAGAAGCTGCTCCGGTTTGCCGGCATCAAAAAAATGGTATCATCATAGGTCAGGTTCTGGTGCTTCAAATCATCATAAATGATTTTCATGGAGTGCAAGGCGGCGTTGGACAAAAATTGCCGTTCCCCACTGCTCCATTCCCCGGTTTGATGCAGGCGCTGATAGGCTCGAAGCAGGTGGAGCCTCACGGCCGCCCGGGTTTCTTCGCGCAGGGCGTCTTGAATTTGTATGTCCTCTGTCTGTTTGTCCTCGATATACAGCTGCTGATATCCCATGTGCACCAGCTTGCGGATACGGACAGCACAAAGCTCAGCCCCGGATTCGAGCAAAAGTTGACCATCCTCGGACATGATGGGTTTACCGAGGCGCATCCCCGGCTGAACCATGGATATAGGGAGTAATCGCATTAGGGCTTATACCACCTCAGTGTTCACAGACATTATGTATATTATTTCATATTGGGAACGAAAATTCTGTGAAATGTGTAACCGAATATAAAATAAGAGAGAGAACAGTGATGTTCTCTCCCTTGGATGGAACGAAAAACGGCACTTACAGAGCCGCTTCGTAGCGCTTGCCAACTTCAGCCCAGTTGACAACGTTCCAGAACGCTGCGATGTAGTCAGGGCGTTTGTTTTGATATTTCAAGTAGTAGGCATGCTCCCAAACGTCCATACCCAGGATTGGCGTGTTGCCTTCCATGATCGGGCTGTCTTGGTTAGGTGTGCTGCTAACGACTAATTTGCCTTGTGGAGTAACGGAGAGCCAAGCCCAGCCGCTGCCAAAACGAGTTGTGCCTGCTTTAGCGAAGTCTTCTTTGAATTTGTCGAAGCCGCCAAGCTCGTTGTTGATAGCATCAGCCAATTTGCCGGCAGGTGCGCCACCGCCGTTTGGTCCGATAACTTCCCAGAACAGGGAGTGATTCGCATGGCCGCCGCCATTGTTGCGAACCGCTGTACGGATGCCTTCTGGCAAAGCGTCGATGTTGGAGATCAACTCTTCGATGCTTTTGGATTGCAGATCCGGGTGAGCTTCCAAAGCTGCGTTCAGGTTCGTTACGTATGTGTTGTGGTGACGATCGTGGTGGATCATCATCGTTGTTTCGTCGATGTGCGGTTCAAGTGCGTTGTTAGCGTAAGGCAATGCGGGTAATTGATGTGCCATTTCGTAAAAAACCTCCTAATAATATGTAGTGTCCGGTACGAAAATCGTTGGCCTTGAACCTTGCGGCAATTCCAACGGAATCGCGCCAGCTGGCTGCAGCCAAGCTTCGTCCGGCAGCAGCTAAGCTTATTATCCCTTATATTTGATATAAAATCAACACGTATGTATAAAAAGTGTGATTTTAGCCGCGGTCTTCAATCTCATGGATGATCTGACTCAGCATGGCGGTGCCTTGGGCATTGAGCCATGGGGAGAGGTCGCTCATGACGCGTTGGTGATAGTGCAGCTCCTCTTCCGTCCAGGACGAAGTCTTGATATCGTTCAGTTCATGAATTCGGCGGACATTTTGCATCGGGTGAAAGCCTCCTTTCATCGGTTCATTTTCCAGCTATATCATGTCTCCGCAGATGCAAGATTATGCTTCAGCTTCAATGAAGTTTGAAAGGAGCTTCGGCATTTCATCGAATGATGCAGGAAAGCACCGGTTCTTCTAGCTGCTGCTGCTTCCGCTCGAGCTGCCAATCCCCCCGTGGGAGGAGGAGGAGCTGCCCGAGGAAATACCGCTGCTCTTCGAGGAGCTTGACGATGTGGAGCCGCTGGAACGGGAACTGGACAGCTCTGAGGAAGAACTATTGCTTTTGCTGTTATCCGTAGAGCTGCTTGAGCTTTTGGAACTGCTGATATTGCTTTTGTCCGAGCTTTTCGTACTGGAGTCGGCCGGCTTCGAGGTGGGCTTGTCCCCGGATGTACCCGTTATCCCGTTTGAAGCAGATGATCCCGCTCCTCCTGCGCCGCTTGAGCCGTTGGTCGTGAATGTGCCTGTTCTTGAGCTGGTCGTCGGAGTATTTGCCGCCGCATCTGTATTCGAAGAGCTGCCAGGCGTTATTCCTGTGGTGCCTCCGGTTGCGGCAGGTGCCGTGACGTTGGTACTGGCCCCTGTTCTCGGCACGGATGTAGTCGGCTGGGAAACGACGGGGGCGCTTGTATTGCGACGGTAATAGGTAGCTCCGTTGTAATAGTACCGGTTCGATCCGGAGGATACGTAGCTGGAGCCGTCGTCGTCACACAATTCGTCGTTATTTGTATCTCTGCAATAGTCGGCTGTAGGGGCCGCAGCTTGTGCGGCAGGCCCCGTCGCACCGGCAGGCTGAGGGATCGTTTGCTGGACAGGCTTGGGTGTGGAAGGAGAACAGCCGGAGGCCGCAGCAAGTGCAGTGGCAAGGAATAGGCTAACAAGAGCCTTGGATTTCGTGGAAGATGCTTGGGATGGAGGCTGACTGGTCATATCGGTTCACTCCTGTCGGAAATAGTCGGTTACAAGGTTATACGGAAAATTATCCATTTTGTTACCATTTTACGAAAGAAAGTAATGTCAACTCATTTTTGAATCAAGTAATCGTCATTTAGATAAGTTTAACCGAAAATGGAAGGAAAAGGGACGAAAAGTATCAAAATATTATGAAAACGCTTAATATATAGCGCTTACAATAGAATTTTAAATATTTATAAAGATTTATGAGGATTTTTCGAACATTAAGCAGGAATTTTGCGAGATTTGTCGTATTTTATATATACTAAATCAAGACGCGGGGAGAGTTCACTATGCTCGTTCGTTCTTTTCAATTGTCCGATTATGTTTCCTGTACCGAGTTGTTCAAACAAGTATTATCTGAGGCTTGCTACGAAGAAACCATGGAAGCTTTCGCAAGACAGCTTTCTTGGGATAGTGAGCTGGTGCTCGTGGCTATCGCGAACAATCAAATGGTAGGTGTGATTATCGGCACGATCGACAATCAGGAAGGGTACTACTATCGCATTGCTGTCAGCCAGGAGTATCAGCGTCAAGGCATCGGAACAAAGCTGATCGAAGCTATGAGGCAGCGGTTTGTACAAAGAAAAGTTCGACGCATTATGATTACAGTGGATGTGCATAACGAAATGGTTTTACCGGTCTATGAGTCGGCGGGATATAAAGCGGCTGATTTTTCCCGGACAACCCATCGCTTGAGCATCGTGAACGGATAATCTCTACAAGAATAAGAAGATACGGTTCTTTTTTACCAAGCATAGCCCGCGAGCATAAGTCGAGGCTGTGCTTTTTGTGTTACGACTCTTGAAAGCCGCCGGACATAAGTTTATGCTAAGAAGAAAACGAGATGCGTACGTTACTATAGAAGGGTTTGGACGGCATGGCGACTTTTACATCCTATATTATCAAAAGCTTCAAGCATGATGGGCATGTTCACCGGATGTGGCTGGAAAACGGGCTTGTGCCCGAGTCGCTTCTTTACGAACCTCATAAGGCAGAATCGATGCTGGTACTCATTAACAGTCAAACCAAGATCGTTGAAGCGGATGGAAAGCAATGGGTGAGCCGTATTCCCGGCGTTTCCTTTTTCATACCGAATCAGTGGTTTAACGTCGTGGCGCTGCTGGAGGAATCCGGTGTACGCTATTATTGCAATGTGGCGTCTCCTCCCTATGTTAATGGCAAAGTGATTACCTATATCGATTATGATTTGGACGTCATCCGGATGCCTGGAGGAGCGGTCCATGTGGTTGACCAGGAAGAATACGAGCGGCACAAAATCAGCTACCGGTACTCGGATATCGTTGACAGCAAGGTGAAGCAGGGGCTTCACGATTTACTGGAGCGCATCAAGCAGGGCAAGGCGCCTTTCCGCGATGATTGGGTTTTGGACTATTACAAGCATTGGTGTAAGTGGAAAGGGGAAGGGACGGAGGCATAACCATGAGTTCTTCTACTCCGAAGGAGCCGGATAGCGAACGAATTGGAGAGAGAGAGCATAGACATGAGGCGCATTCTACCGGTTTTCTGAAGGAAATATGGGAATGGATGAAGTCATTGGTGGTTGCCTTGTGTATTGTGATGCTTGTTCATCAATATATATTTCATCTCTCCATGGTTAAGGGAGGGTCCATGCAGCCTACCTTGGAGGAAGGGGAATGGCTGTTTATCAATAAGGCTTTTCGCTATGTCAGCTCTCCGGAGCGTGGAGACGTTATCGTCGTGAGAGACCCTGAAGAAGGGGAAGGGGACGAGGAATCCCCGCATCCTTATTTAGTGAAGCGCGTCGTCGCTGTAGCCGGGGACGAAGTGCATATACGGCAGGGAAAGCTGTATATTAACGGTGAAGCGGCACAGGAGAGCTATACCGATTCTCCGATTGAGGACGGACGGATCGAGCCCTATCAAGTGAAGCCGGGAGAGGTTTTCGTGATGGGGGATAACCGGCATCGGTATGCCAGCTTGGACAGCCGTTCCTTCGGAGCCGTACCGCTCGCCAAGTTAGAGGGCCGGGCGGAGTGGATTCTGTGGCCGTTTTATAAAATGAAGAAGCTGTAGGAGGTGCAACATGCATGTCAAAGGGAATAGCGGAGATGAACAGCAACGATTGGCAGCAGCTAAAACTGGATATGCAAGCCGCAGCCGAATCGTTAGGTATCGACAAAATTGGAGTGGCGTCCTCGGATCCATTCGTGGAGCTGAAGCAAATATTGCTGCGCCACCGGGAAAAGGGCTTTGAATCAGGCTTTGAAGAGAAGGATTTGGACAAACGGACGGATCCGGGCTTAAGTTTTGCTGCCCCGCGTTCGATTATATCTATAGCTGTAGCTTATCCTTCCAAGCTCACCGACGCTCCCCGTTCGGAAAAAGGGGCATACCGCGGAATATTGTCCCGCTCTGCTTGGGGGCTTGATTACCATCAGGTGCTTCGCAACCGATTACAGCGCCTGGAGGCGTGGATTCGTGACCAAGTGCCCGATGCCCGTATGGAGAGCATGGTAGATACCGGTGCTTTGGTGGATCGCGCGGTGGCCGAACGGGCGGGGATCGGATGGTTAGGTAAAAATTGCTCCGTCATCACCCCTGAGTTCGGCTCCTGGGTGTATCTCGGGGAAATGATCACGAATTTACCGCTGCCGGCGGACCGCCCGGTGACCGAAAGCTGCGGGGACTGCACCTTATGCATCGATGCGTGCCCGACAGGAGCATTAGTAGGCCCAGGGCAGCTCAATGCCCAGCGCTGCATCTCTTTCGTTACCCAAACCAAAGGGCATATCGAAGACGATGAGCTGAAGAAAAAAATAGGCAACCGTCTATACGGTTGCGATACGTGCCAGACGGTATGCCCCCAAAATAAGGGCAAGCACTGGACGCAGCATGCGGAGCTGCAGCCGGATCCGGAGCAGGCGAAGCCGCTTCTGCTCCCTCTATTGAAGATGACGAACCGCGAATTCAAGGAGCGGTTCGGTACAAGCTCTGCCGCATGGCGCGGCAGAAAGCCGATTCAGCGCAACGCCATATTGGCGCTGGGGCATTTTAAGGATGCCTCGGCCGTAGCTGCTTTAAGTGAGCTGCTGCTGCACGATGAGAGAGCGGAGATCCGGTCGGCAGCGGCCTGGTCGCTCGGGCGCATCGGCGGATCGGAAGCGATGGAAGGGCTGCGCCGCGCTATGGAGCGGGAGCAGGACCAGGTTGTCATAAGGGAGCTGGAAAAGAGTCTATGTCTGTCTTAACGATTCAATATATGGAGCTGGATTCTCCCATCGGACCTTTGGTGCTGGCAAGCGCCGGCAGCGGACTATGCCATATCGAATTCGGCCGGTTTGACGAATTAACGGCAGCCCGGCTGCAAAGCTGGTCAGAGCGATGGTACGGCACGCGGGATTGGCGCAAGGATGAGGCCGATCTCAGGGATCCGGCCGTACAGCTCAAGGAATATTTCCATGGGGATCGGAAGAGGTTCGACGTGCAGCTGGATTTGCAAGGAACTCCATTCCAATTGAAAGTATGGGACGCCTTAGGTCGGATTCCTTACGGTACCGTTTGCTCCTACAAAGATATAGGTCAGACGATTGACTCTGTGAAAGCCGTTAGAGCCATAGGCGGGGCCAATAACCAAAACCCGATTCCCGTCATCATACCCTGCCACAGGGTGATCGGGGCTGACGGATCGATGGTTGGATATGGCGGAGGCTTGGAGATCAAAAGCTTTTTGCTGCAGCATGAGGGCATCACTGTTTAAGCATGAAGGACACATTCGAACGAATAAGTTGGTCGTTGCCTTTGTTCGCAGATAAGGGAGTATAAGCTTCTCAACCTTCGTCTACCTTGACACACGCATGCCATCTTGAAAGACGGCGAAAGCCGTTTATCCTTGATTGGCAAATAAGCGTTGCACGTAAAATAACTGTCTACGATACAAGTGTTTCCTGCGGGAAAACTTTTTGGGAGATAACCGACATGAAATACATTCATATTGAGCAAGTCGAGCAGGGGCAATATTTGGGCCGGACCATTTTTTCAGGGAGCGGGGCTGTTCTTTTGTCGGAGGGCGTGCAGCTCACCGTCTATATGATTACGACCCTTAAGCGGATTGGCGTGACGATGATCTATATTAAGGATCCTTTGTTCGAAGACGTTGAAATTACCGATGTGGCTTCTGACGAAACAAAGCGGGCCGTCATGCAGCAGATGGGGCAAACATTTGAGTCCATCCGGTCAGGCAAAGATTTCAATACCCGGCATATTAACGGGAGTATTGATCATTTACTTGAGGAATTGCTGAAAAATAAAGAGGTACTCGTCCAGCTTTCCGACATTCGTACTCAAGATAATGCGATGTACGTACATGCGTTGAACGTATGTATGATGTCGGTGATGATCGGAATTCAAATGGACTTGCCTGTGAATCAGCTGCGTGAGCTCGCAGTGGGAGCGCTGCTGCACGATATTGGGAAGGTCGAGAAAATAACTAACGACAGCGCCGAGGATTCGCGCATGCATCACACTTGGCGGGGCTTTGAGGTGTTGAAGAATAAAAGGGAGCTCAGCCTGCTCATCGCCCATGTCGCTTTCCAGCATCATGAGCGAATTGACGGTGAAGGGCTGCCTCGGCGGATGCCCGGTGAGCAAATTCATTTGTACGCCAAAATTGTAGCCGTTGCTAACACCTACGATAACCTGCTGTTTGACTTATCGTTGGGTCGTCGAATGCTGCCGCATGAGGCTTGCGAGCACATGACAGCACTGGCGGGAACGCAGCTGGACAGGGAGATTGTGATTCATTTTCTCCGCACCGTGTCGGTATATCCGACGGGAGCGTCGGTAAAGCTGTCGACACGGGAAACGGGAGTTGTCGTTGGGCAGCACAGGGGCTTGCCCGGACGTCCGGTAATCCGAGTGGTTAAGTCGGATTCGACAGACCGTGAACTGGACATTAAAGAGGTCGATTTGGCAAAGCAGACGACTGTTTTTATAGAGAGCGTAATGCTGTAACGCTAGCTGTTCCGCCGCCAAGGACGGATCATAGAGGACAACGAAATCGTATTTGTATGCAAGCCTAGGATTTGCTATGATGTACATTGATAACTTCTTGATGAGGTGGATAATTAACAATGTGGAGCTATATTATTCCTATAGTAACTTTAGTGGCAGGTGCAGTCGGGGGATTTTTCGCAGGGGTGTATTATTTGCGCAAGCAGCTGGAGAAAATGCAGAGCAACCCTGAAATGCTTCAGGAAATGGCCAAGAAAATGGGCTATAACTTGAACAAACAGCAAATGCAAAGAGCACAGCAAATGATGAAAAAACAAAAGTTTCGTCCGTAAACTTTTCGTAGCAGGCTTTGTTCCACAAAGCCCTTAGGAGGGGAAAACATGCCGGCAAAAGAATATAAAAATACCCGCGTCGCAGAGAATCGGGCAGCTATAGAAGGCCACATCCGCGAGATTTTAAGATTAATCGGCGAAGATGTGGATCGCGAAGGTTTGCTGGATACACCGGCCAGGGTAACCCGGATGTATGAAGAAATTTTCGCAGGCTATGAGGCCGATTATAAAGATATTTTGGGCGTTGCTTTTGATGAGAAACACGAGGAGCTCGTCATCGTCAAGGATATCGTATACTACAGTCAGTGTGAGCATCATATGGCGCCATTCTTCGGTAAAATCCATATCGGCTATGTACCCAGCGGTAAAATCGCCGGACTTAGCAAATTCGCCCGTCTGGTTGAAGCTGTGACACGCAAATTGCAGGTGCAAGAACGGATTACGTCCGAGATTGCGGATATTATCGAAACTGAGCTGTCTCCGCACGGCTGCATGGTCGTTGTCGAGGGAGAACACCTGTGCATGTGCGCGCGCGGTGTGAAGAAGCCAGGCAGCAAGACGGTCACTTCCGCAGTGCGCGGCTTGTTCCGTAAAGATGCGGCGTCAAGAGCCGAATTTTTATCTCTGATTAAGGACTAAACAGAAATCCCCCTTTTCCATGGGCTCGCTGACAGCGATTTGCACTGCTGCAGTGATCCGGGAGAAGGGGGATTTTGGTTTTGTCTAATATTTAGGAGGATTTAAGCTCCAAATGGCCTTGGTTTGTAGGCTCGCTTGACCGTACCGGGAGATTATTGAGGAAGCCCGTCGCAAGCGATAAATAATCCTTGGGATGAGCTCGGTAGATCAGCTCGTGTGTATCTTTAGGCAGCAGCCATAGCTGGGAGCCTGATGTATTCGATTGATTTTTGAAAATGTTTTGAACCATCTCATAGGGCGCCTTCATATCCTGTTCACCGTGAATAAAAAAGATCGGTATGGAGTATTTCGTCTCTTTTACTTTAGTGTAAGGGATTTGGTTCAGGCTTACGCCATTAATCAGCGGGAAAAACAATTTAACCAGAGGCTCGGAAGGGAACTTCGGCAAATTCGCTTCCTGCTTCATATTATGATACAGTGTTTCGGGCTCCAGAATGAAGGTGCTGTCCAGAATCATGCCGTCGATATCCTTGGTTTGTAATGCGGCTTGAAGCGCGGTTCCCGCTCCCATGGAGAAGCCCCATACATACACCTGCTTGGCACCCTGCTGCTTCGCGTACTTGATAGCTCCAAGCAGCTCTTGTGATTCGCGGATTCCGCCTGTAACGATTTCCTTGGGCTGAACAAAGCCGTAATCGAACATAATGACATTATAATTTTGCTTGTGCAATTCTGCGGCCAGATCATATAGAGGCACCCAGATTTCCTCGCGGTTCCCGCCATAGCCGTGAGAGAAGACGACGGTTTTATTGTTGGACGGAATGGGATGCTCAGCCGGGATATACCAGCCGGACAAAGTGGAGCTGCCGTTCAGGCTCGGAAATTCGATATCCTGATAAGCTGCGCCGAAGGCCAGCGCCGGATTTGAACGAAGCGGGTCAATATGTGGTCGGGCCAGCTTCCAGGCGACGTAGCCGTGAAAAGCAAGGACCAGGCTTAAGAACAGGAGTAATAAGGAAAGCAATGAGATCCATAGTCCCCTGAAGCGACTCTTGACAACGGAGGGTTTGAGAGCGGTTTCAATATCAGTGGGGTGCATAGGAACAGAAGATGAAGTGAGCGGGTTGGTTTCCATCGGAATCCCTCCTTAGTAACTAAGATGACTTAATAAACTGTACAGATGACTCGATATATGCTTGAGATATCGATGGGTTATGAAGTTGTTAATGCTGTAGATTCTAAGCAAATCGTTTAGTCTTATTACTATAGTAAGACGTACAGCAAGTGGCGTCAATTGATCGCGAAAAATGTAAACTTGCTGTAATCTTCGTGTAATACTTGGCTGGAATTGGCACTCCCCATGAAAGATATGCTTTATGTTTTTTAGGAGTTGAGTTATACTATATGTAACTTGGTTTCATCAAGTGAAACTGAAGTATCGGGGGGAATGGCCGAATGGAAGATGGAAAATTGACCGTCCGCGCGGTAGAACGCGCTTTGGATATATTGCTTTGCTTTACGGAATCGGAGGATTTGAGCTTAACCGAAATCTCTGCCCGCGTTTCTCTGCACAAGAGCACGGTGCATCGGCTGCTGGCTTCGCTGGAGGGCAAAGGCTTCGTGCTGCGCGACGCAGCCTCGGATAAATATCGGCTTGGCTTTCGCATATGGGAGCTTTCCGCCAATTTGAATCACAGCGACGATCCGGCACTGATCCTGCTGCCGGATATGGAGCGGCTTCGCGATCAGCTCGATGAGACGATCAGCTTGTATGTCCGCGACGGGATGGAGCGCGTCAGGGTACAAGCGGTGCAGAGCAATCAGGCGATCCGCCGCGTCGCACCGATCGGGGCAAGACTGCCGCTCTATGTCGGCGCGTCGAGCAAGATCTTGGTCGCCTTCGCCGAGCCGCAGGTGCAGGAGACGCTGATGGAAGGCCCGGCATGGCCGCCGGGGCTGGAACGCAGCGCTTTCCTGCAAAAGCTCGATGAGGCGAAGACGCTCGGCTTCGCGACGAGCGTCGAGGAGCGCGAGCCCGGCGCCGCTGCTGTGGCGGTGCCGATCTTCAACCGCGCGCATCGGCTCGTTGCCTCGCTCGCGGTAAGCGGACCCTCCAACCGGCTCACGTTGGAGAAGATGATGGAGCATGCGCCGGTGCTGATGGAAGCGGCCCGCCGCATGGGTAAAATGCTCAAATAAAGCGGAAGCCTGGTATCCCCGGAATGTAAAGGGGATACCGGGCTTTTTTGCTGCGGACTTTACTGCACACCAAAAAAGCTCCCACGGTCCCGAAAGGACCATGAGAGCTTCTTTTATGATATAGCAGGATTAAGCCATGATTTGACGCAGTACAGTTTGCAGAATACCGCCGTTACGGTAGTAGTCTACATCCACCATGCTGTCCAAACGTACGGCTGCTTCAAAGTTGAAGCTGCTTCCGTCTTCGCGGGTAGCTGTAACCGTTACGCGTTGGCCTGGCTGTACATCGTTGCTCAGGCCTGTGATGTCAAACGTTTCGGTACCGGTGATACCGAGCGTGCTCCAGCCTTGACCATCGATGAATTGAAGAGGCAGTACACCCATACCTACGAGGTTGGAACGGTGAATCCGCTCGAAGCTCTCAGCGATAACGGCTTTAACGCCCAGCAAGAACGTACCTTTAGCTGCCCAGTCACGGGAGCTTCCTGTACCGTACTCTTTACCTGCGATAACAACCAGGTTCGTGCCTTGAGCTTGATATTTCATGGAAGCATCGTAGATCGACTCCACTTCGCCGGTTGGCAGGTAAGTCGTTACGCCGCCCTCAGTACCAGGTGCAACTTGGTTACGAATCCGGATGTTCGCGAAAGTACCGCGCATCATGACATCGTGATTACCACGACGGGAACCGTAGGAGTTAAAGTCTTCTTTTTTCACGCCGTGCTCGATCAGGAATTTACCTGCAGGGCTGTCAGCCTTGATGTTACCCGCTGGAGAGATATGGTCCGTCGTTACGGAATCGCCCAGCAAGGCCAATGTTTTCGCACCACGGATATCGGCGATGTCGGCAATGCCTGCACCCAGGTTTTCGAAGAACGGAGGATTTGCAATATAAGTGGATTTCGCATCCCACTCGTACAGCTCGCCTTCCGGTACGTCGATAGCGTTCCAACGCTCGTTCGCACGGAATACGTTGGAATATTTGTCGCGGTAGATGTCAGGGCTCATCGCTGTAGTAATAGCTTCTTGAATTTCATCTTTAGTTGGCCAGATGTCTTTCAAGTAAACTGGTTGGTTTGCTTGGTCGTAGCCGATTGGATCGTTAGCCAAGTCGATGTTAACCGTACCTGCCAAAGCGTAAGCAACAACCAACGGAGGCGATGCCAGGTAGTTGGCTTTCACTTGAGCGTGAACGCGGCCTTCAAAGTTACGGTTACCGGACAATACAGCCGCTACCGTCATATCGTTGTCGGCAATCGCTTGACCTACTTCTTCTGGCAATGGACCGGAGTTACCGATACAGGTTGCGCAGCCATAGCCTGCTACGTGGAAGCCGAGAGCTTCCAGGGATTCCAGGACGCCGGCATTTTTCAAGTACTCGGTAACAACGAGGGAGCCTGGAGTCAAGCTGCTTTTTACATAAGCAGGCTTTTTCAAGCCGCGTGCCACCGCTTTTTTCGCTACGAGACCTGCGCCGAGCATTACGCTTGGGTTGGACGTGTTCGTGCAGCTTGTGATAGCCGCGATAACTACCGCACCTGTACCCATTTTGCTCACTTCACCGTTTGCATGCTTCACTTCAACGGTTTCAGCGATTTTCTCGTCGCTCAAGCCGTATCCGCCTTTTTCGATCGGCGTGCGAACGATGGTGTTGAACGATTCTTTCATAGCTGTCAGCTCTACACGGTCTTGAGGACGCTTAGGACCTGCCAAGCTTGGTACAACTGCGGACATATCCAGCTCGATTTTATCACTGAATACAGGATCCGGTGTATCGTCTGTACGGAACATGCCTTGTGCTTTATAGTAAGCTTCAACCAGCGCGATTTGATCTTCCTCGCGGCCTGTGCTTCTCAGGTAGTTCAAGGACTCGGAGTCAACAGGGAAGAAGCCGATCGTTGCGCCGTACTCAGGAGCCATGTTAGCTACCGTTGCGCGGTCAGCCAAGGAAATGTTGCTCAAGCCAGGGCCGTAGAACTCAACGAATTTACCAACAACGCCTTTTTTGCGAAGCATTTGGGTAACAGTCAATGCCAAGTCAGTCGCCGTAGCGCCTTCTGGCAGCTGGCCTGTCAATTTAAAGCCGATAACTTCAGGAGTAACGAAGTACAACGGTTGACCAAGCATTCCCGCTTCCGCTTCGATACCGCCAACGCCCCAGCCAACGATACCAAGACCGTTAATCATCGTGGTGTGGGAGTCAGTACCTACGAGGGAGTCAGGATATACTTCTGTTTCGCCGTCAACCACTTTCGTTGCTGCTACACTTGCCAAATACTCCAGGTTAACTTGGTGAACGATACCTGTTGCCGGTGGAACGGCACGGAAGTTATCGAACGCCGTTTGTGCCCAGCGAAGGAAACGGTAACGCTCTTCATTGCGCTCGAATTCGATGTTCATGTTCGTTTCCAGAGCTGTGCTGGAGCCGAAGGCATCAACCATAACGGAGTGGTCAATAACCAAATCTACGGGAACAAGCGGGTTAATCCGTTTAGGGTCTCCGCCGGATTTTTTCATGGTATCTCTCATAGCCGCCAAGTCAACAACAACAGGTACGCCGGTGAAGTCTTGAAGTACGATACGGGCAGGGATGAAAGGAATTTCCTTATCGTCGCGTTCGCTAGCCCAGTTCGTTAATTGTTTTACATGATCCGTTGTAATCGCTCTGCCGTCGAATTGACGCACAGCAGCCTCCAGCAATACTTTGATGGAAAAAGGCAATGACGAAATACTGCCGTGGCCTTGCTCTTCGAGTCCTGGCAAGCTGTAATAGTGGAACGTTTTACCGTTCACGTCCAGCGATTTACGGACCGAATATTGGTCTTTTTTAGCCATCTGTTTATTTCCTCCTTCATTATGATAAAGACTCAACTTTGAAATCTATATTGTTTCATCTGTTGAAACGCGATTTCATATTCGTGATATCTTAAGTATACATGCTGAATGATTCTACGTAAAGGTCAAATTCAATCATTTTTGCCCGTGTAAGCACATATATTTGGAATGATTATAAGACCGGTAAATGCCCTTTTTATGCCGATTTTATGATTTTCAATCCGTTTTGTGGAGGTAGCCGCCATGTCCTGGAAAACAACGATCTATGATTACGTACATCACAAAAATCAGATGGAAATGGATTATTCTGTTGAGCCCTTACTGTCCATTGTTACCGATTCCGCCTATCTGCAAGATCAAGTCAAACGGCTGGCCCGCACCGCACATTCGGATCAAGACCGGAATTTTTTCACAATGAAAAATGAAACCAGGCTCACGATTATCGGAGCGTCCGAGCAGCCCTCGAGAGTTAAGGCGGACCTGCTGCTTCGACGCACCTCCGTCGGCATTATCGGCAGTACGGAACAGGAGGAGCAGCGTCTGGAAAAGGAACGCGTGACCCTCGAAGAGGTAGACGGCAAATGGTACATTGCAAGCATTGAACCGAAAGGCATAGAACAGGCCGTACCCTTGAAAAGGGGTACACCGCCAGGCGGGCTTCTGGAGATGGATGAGCACTATGCGGATTATGGGCTCATGCGGGCCCCGTCCATGCCTTATCTTAACCATAACGTTTTACCCTATTTGGAAGCGAACGGAAGAAAACAGCACTACGACCGACTTAAAGCGGCAGCCTACGCCGAATTATGGTGGGATAAGGCAAATCCCGCTTACATTGAATTCGAAGTGGATTGCAGTAATTTTATATCCCAGTGCCTCTTTGCAGGCGGGGGGCCAATGAACTATACTGGGAAAAGAACTTCTGGCTGGTGGTACAAGGGCCGCTTCAACGGGCAAGAGCATTGGAGCTTCAGTTGGTCTGTTGCCCAAGCGCTGCAATGGTATCTGTTAATGAGCCGGACGGGTCTGCGTGCCGAAGAGGCTTCCAGCGCCGATCAGCTGGAGCTCGGAGATGTCATCAGCTACGATTGGGACGGCGACGGACGCTTTCAGCACAGCACGATCGTGACGGCCAAAGATGGTAACGGCATGCCTTTGGTTAACGCCCATACAACGGCAAGTCATCACCGCTACTGGAGCTATAAAGATTCTGTAGCTTGGACCGAGCGGACGCGGTACCGTTTTTTGCGGATTACCGATTTTATGTGACCGCACGAGCCCTACCAAGCAAGTATTCTTCGAACAGGGTTAGTTTATGCCTTATGCCAGTCAGTAAAAACAATCGTCATTACTCATATCGACTTTCGGAGGTTATTATGAACGACAAAATTCGCATCGGGTTAATTTACGGCGGCAAATCAGGCGAGCATGAAGTGTCTCTGCAAACGGCGCTTGCTGTAATTAAAGCGATGGATATGAACAAATATGAAGTCCACCCGTTCTACATAACGAAGCAAGGGGAGTGGAGGTCAGGCCCACAGCTGACGGGTCCCGTCCAGACTGCAGCCGAACTTACTTTTGGCAGTGATGCGGTTTCTCAGGCGGCCGCTTTTGCTTTGAAGCCGTTCTTTAGCACTGTGGAATCTACTTCTCCTGTGAAAGTGGATACGGCAGCCGCTGCACCTGCAGCGGTTTCTTCCTCTGAGGTCCAATTAGATGTAGTGCTGCCATTGCTGCACGGAACTTTCGGCGAAGACGGAACGATTCAAGGGCTGTTGGAGATGGCGAACATTGCCTATGTAGGTGCAGGGGTACTTGCTTCGTCGGTTGGCATGGATAAAGTGATGATGAAAAAGGTTTTCGCCCAAGAGGGTCTGCCGCAATGCGTGTTCCGTCACTTCACCCGTACACAGTGGGAGAAGGATCAAGCCTTCTTTCTGATGGAAATTGAAATTGCCATCGGGTTTCCATGCTTTGTCAAGCCGGCTAACCTGGGCTCCAGTGTCGGAATCAGCAAAGCAAGAAATCGCGACGAGCTGCTCCAAGCCATTCAGGTTGCCTTCCAATATGACCGTAAAGTTATCGTAGAGGAAAATATCAATGCCCGCGAAGTCGAGGTGGCGGTACTCGGGAATGATGAGCCTAAAGCTTCAGTCGTAGGGGAAATTACTTCATCGAATGAATTTTACGATTATAAAGCCAAATATATCGACGGCAAATCATCGATGATGATTCCGGCAGACATTCCGGCCGAGTTGTCCGATCAAATTCGCGAGCTGGCTGTACGGGCATTTTTGGCCGTGGACGGCTCCGGCTTGTCCCGTGTGGACTTCTTCTTAAGAAAAGAAGACAACCAGATTTTCATTAACGAAATTAATACGATGCCGGGCTTTACGCCCTACAGCATGTATCCTCTCTTGTGGAAGGAAACCGGCAAGCCTTACGGGGAGCTGCTGGATGATCTGATAGCACTTGCGCTTCAACGGCATGCGGATAAGCAGCGGCTGCAGTACTCTTTTGATGTAGAGTAGTATTCGTGCCATCCGGGTTGGCTGGTCTCTTGATTCCCTTGCTTCGGGCACCTGCATCACGTATGCTAGGAGTACAGTAAATCATTTCAGCGGACTTCCAACTTATCTAAAAGGAGAGTGAGGCTTTTGGGTTTTCAAACGGAATTCAATTCGGTATGTAAATTTAAGTCGGAGCAGGAGCTTTACGAGCTGTTGGAGTACGGCCGGGGCAAAATGATAAAATCCGGCTTCCGCGTTTTTCCTACAGGTCAGATGGTAATTGCGTATTCTCCTGATAATCAGGCTATTGCCATTGTGAAGATTGTCGCTTCAATCGCGGAGATTAACTTCCAGGGAGAAGAGGTCACACAGGTAGAGATGGAGCTGGTACGTAAATTAACCGAAGAAGAGGCACGGGTTCAAACGGCACTTGCCCATGAGATGTTTTTTGGCCTTCATTCTTCAGATTCTAAAAAATAAGTAACAAAAGCACCTTTTCGCACAAGCGAACAGGTGCTTTTTTTTGAACTAACGCGGCCGCACATCATCGAAACACCTTAATAGAAGGGGTATCCCGTAAGAGAGGATCGCCGTTCTATTCGTGGACATGGTAATGGCTGTACCTTCATAGGGTATAGAGCAAATGGGCATCCTAGCTGCTAGCAAGTAAAATGAAACGCGGAGCGTGAGTCCATTTATGATCGTTCGCCTTGGCTACGTCGCCATGTCCATGCGGGTACAGAACGCTTCACCTTCCAAAACGATGACGGCCACGAGCTTTGCCAAGCTGGAAGACCGTGAAGCGGCAATCCGCAAGCTCGAGCGCATCGCTTCGGAAAATATTCATAACACCTTACGCCTGCTTAAACATAATCGGGCCTATGATATTCAGCTGTACCGTTGTTCCTCCAAGCTGATTCCGCTTTTCAACCATGAGCTGCTGGCCGGCTGGAATCCGATAGACGTTCTAAAAGACAATTTTGCAGAGCTGGGGGCGTATGCCAAAGAGCACAGCATGCGTATCAGCTTTCATCCGGACCATTTTACAGTGCTAAGCACACCCAGAGAGGAAGTGCTGCGCAATTCGCTGCTTGATTTGGATAAGCATGCATCTATGCTGGAGGCCATGGGACTTGATCTTTCCGCCAAAAACAACATTCATATCGGGGGGACTTACGGCAACAAGCAAACCGCTCTTGAACGTTTTATAGACCGGTTTACCAACCTTCCGGATCGTGTGCGTCTTAGAATGACTCTTGAAAATGATGATAAAACGTTCACCGCCCTGGAGACGCTGGAAACTTGCGAAAAAGTGGGTGCGCCGATGGTTCTGGATATTCATCATCATCAGGTTAATCACAGCGGGGAATCCGCGACGGAGCTATGGCCCCGTATTATGCACACTTGGGACGGGCAAACGGAACAACACTCGGATCGGCCCTTACCCCCGAAAATCCATGTCTCCAGCCCGAAAAACGAAAAGGACCCCCGGGGACATGCGGATTTTATCGAGGCATCTGTCCTGATGGAGTTTTTGCGTTCGATCGCTGCCATTACGCCCAGGCTTGATGTCATGATTGAAGCGAAAAAGAAAGATGAAGCTCTATTCAAATTAATGGAGGATGTGCGTGCACACCCGGATGTAAGAGTGTTGACCCAGGCTTCTTTTGAACTGTGACGTCCAATTCATTTATATTCTTGAAAAATCGGGAAAAATGGGGTACTTTGATGGAGGGAGAATACATAATCAACAGGCCTCATTTCAAGCTGGAGAGGGGAACTTGGCTTTATGAACGGACTGCTCACAGGTAAGAATATATTGGTTATGGGTGTTGCCAATGAACGAAGCATTGCTTGGGCGATCGCTCAATCGTTAGCCGGGCAAGGAGCGCGCCTTGCTTTTACTTTTGAGAGCGAAAGAGTGGAGGAGCGGGTCCGGAAGCTGGCGGATACGATTCCCGGCTCGGTGGTTCTGCCTTGTAATGTCACGGTAGATGAGGAAATTGATGGTCTTGCTGCTGCTGTGGGGGAACATTTTGGCGTACTGCACGGTCTTGTACATAGCATCGCTTTTGCCAAAACAGAGGAGCTGGAAGGCTTGTTTGTGAATACCTCGCGGGCTGGACACGCGCTGGCTCAAGATATTAGCGCATATTCACTCGTAGCGGTAGCTCAAAGAATGTATCCGCTCATGACAGAAGGCGGAAGCATCATGACCATGACTTACTTGGGTGCGGAACGGGTCATGAAAAATTATAATGTCATGGGCGTAGCCAAAGCTGCTTTGGAAGCGAGTGTCCGTTACTTGGCAGGAGATCTGGGCCAGTTCAATATACGAGTGAATGCCATTTCGGCCGGACCGATCCGCACACTTGCGGCCAAAGGGATCAAGGATTTCAATTCGATTCTCAAAACCGTTGAGGAGAAAGCACCGCTGCGCCGTACAACGGAGGTTGCCGAGGTAGGAGATACGGCGATGTTTTTGATGAGCCATCTGTCCCGAGGGATTACTGGCGAAGTTATTTATGTAGATAATGGCTATCATATAGTAGGAGTGTAAGAGAATCCCTTTCATATAATAGGTTGAAGTATAAACGTCTGCCCGGCATCAGGTGCAGGCGTTTTATTTTTGTGAATTCTAAAATTATGCTTATACAGGCCTAATTTAACATAAATTTGATAATAATATAGTACAAAAGCACTACTCTTAATATTTACCATTTTAAAAAGGCTATGGTATTATTTGGTTGTTGTGTTGCTGTAAGTAAATTACATATTTCCCTCTCACATAAAATGATGATGTTGAAAAGTTAGAGAAGACGCTCTCTGATGGATCAAGCAACCGTCTACCTGTATCTGTCTTTTCTTAGACGCCTGAGGAGGAGCAGTATCACGTGAAATTAGTATTTGCATCGGATTATATGACCAATAAAGACATGACTTCAAGCTGTGTCCAGAACGAGGAAAGAAACGACACGGACTGGTATGTTTACTTAGAAGCGTTTAGTGAGATTATGGTTTGTTATCCATCCTGTTCGTATGTACCCCATGATAGTTCCCCTGTTCTACATCATGATTCCCGTGTCTCTTTCTATCATTTACCTCCATTAAACGGCCCCTTATCAATGCTTAATTATCGCTTTGAGACGATGAAGATCGTACAAAAAGCTCTGCAAAAAGCAGATGTTCTCATAGCCAGGCTTCCGAGTGAGGTTGGTTTCATAGCCATTCAAGCTGCCAAATTGTTAAACAAGCCGTGGGCAGTTGAAGTTGTCAGCTCGGCCGAAGAGTACTATGATACCTCGCTTGGAAAGCTCTTATCTCCAATTATGAATCTTCGTCTCCAAAAAATGATTGGCCAGGCTCCCGCTGCCCTGTATGCGACAAACCATTTTCTTCAGCGCCGCTACCCGTGCAACGGCCGCATGATTTCACGTTCGAGCAGTCAGTTTCAAGCTCATCTTCCGCATATTTCAACAGATCGCCTGCAGCGTATAGCAACCTGCTATGAACGGGAAGTTTATCATATTGGTCTGGGTGGGACCTTGTCAGGGCAAAGTAAAGGAATTGATATCGCATTAAAGGCTCTCAAAAAAGTACAACAGCTCACAGTGAAAACGGTCAAGCTGGATATTGTGGGGGAAGGTGATCCCGCTCGTTGGAAGCGTCTGGCTGAGGAGCTCTATATTGAAGATGTCGTAAATTTTAAAGGGATCATGAACCAAAGAACGATGAGGCAGGACTGGTTGGACAGCCTGGATCTGTACATTCAGCCTAGCCGTCAAGATAGCCAGCCGAAAGTTATGCTGGAAGCCATGGGCAGGGGGGTACCCGTTTTTGGCTCCAGAGTCGGAGGCATTTCTGAGCTTCTCTCTCCTGAACAGCTTATGAAGCCTGAGGATGATAATCGCCTTGCCATGTTGATTTGCGATTTAATAAATGATACCACCAAGCAGCGGCGGCTGGCCGGTCGGAGTCTTGAGGCTGCTTCTGCACATAATGAAGACGCCCTGCGCATGCAGAGGCTTGAATTTTTCTCTTATGTTATAAATCATGTCGCCCAACGCCAAGACAAGAAGGAACTGGTTGAATCCAATCCTTTCAGATAGTGATTTACGCATGAGTGCGTAACTTTTTTGTCACAAACCATAGCATTTTTTGGGTGAAACGCTGTAGCTTTTACAACGTATATTCAATATACTGAGTGTACATTAAAACCTGAATTATTAGAGGATAAGAAAAGGACTGATTGAGATGTCTACCAATAGCAATCCATCCTTTACCGTAGGGAGTAAAAGCTTCACCGCTGTAGCCATTAACACCGCGTCCAAAGCGGGAGAGTGGATTCAGAGCAAGCTAGGAGACTTCAATAGCTTACATACGAAGTATTCCTCTCACGATCTTGTAACCGAAGTGGACAAGGGCGCCGAGAAGATGATTCGTAATTTGATATTAACGCATTTTCCCCATCATTCCATTTTGGGTGAAGAGGGAGTAGAGCCGGGGCCTCTAGCTTCCCAGCAGGCTTTGGAGGCAATGAGTGATGCCGAGTATTTATGGATTGTAGATCCGTTAGACGGTACAACCAATTTCGTACATGGATTTCCGTTCTTTAGTGTATCGATTGCTTTGGCCCATAAAGGTGAAGTTATCGTTGGGGTTATATACAATCCCATAAGCAATGAGCTTTTTGTAGCTGAGAAAGGCAAGGGCGCTTACGTCAAAGGCAAGAGAATGCAAGTATCCTCCGAGCAAAAGCTATCCGATAGCCTTATTGCAACCGGACTGCCTCCAGATCGCAACCATGCGTTACCGATCAACCTTAACGGTGTACAGGCGCTTGCTCCAAAGGTACGCAATCTTCGAATTGCAGGATCGGCCGCCTTGCATATGGCTTATGTGGCTGCGGGTCGGTTAAGCGGGTTCTGGGAGATCGGGTTGAACTCATGGGATATGGCTGCGGGGGCTCTTTTGATTATGGAATCAGGCGGTACGGTGACCGATACATTAGGTAACCCTTATTCTTTAGGCGTGCGAAATGTACTCGCATCGAATGGTGCCGTTCACGAGGAGCTCCGAAAAGAACTTACAGCAGCTAATGCCGTAGGAACATTATAGAAGGTTTGCTTTGTATCGGAAGCAGTCTTTATGCCAAAGCTCATGCGGCTTTGCTCAGGACTGCTTTTTCTTATGAGGTTGTGATATTAATAAAATGAAATTAAGGGTTGCATTTCTTTTTTGGACATGCTATATTGGTCTTCCGGCCAAGAAGAGGCTGGTCGATAAAGAGTACGATCATGGAGTTGCTCATCTATAAAAGCGACGAAATGAAAAAAAGTACTTGCAATCGAGTAGGCAAGTGTGATATATTATAAAAGTCGCTTTTGAGACATGAGTCGAATGAGCGGTTGAATTGCCCTTTGAAAACTGA
>NZ_NMQW01000026.1 GCF_002234615.1 Paenibacillus rigui
TTTGTTCCCCAGGTTTCCTCGAACCGATCAAGCTCGACGAGTGCCATTTCTTCTGAAGCTGCCTTGTAAATGGGCTTCAGATCAGCCGTTACCTTCTTCAAATCTTTGTAAGAAACATAGCGGGTCGAGTTACGTATTTGATGGATGATGCATTTCTGGATTTCTGTCTTCGGATAGCAGGCCGAGATGGCTTGTGTGAAGCCGGTTAGATTATCTACACAGGTAATGAGGATGTCCTGTACGCCGCGATTCTTCAGGTCGTTTAAGACACTTAGCCAGAACTTTGCAGACTCATTCTCACCGATCCACATACCCAGCACATCCTTGCTTCCGTCCAGATCAATCCCAATCACCATGTAGGCAGCTTTGTTCACAATAGCCCCGTCTTGCTTGACTTTGAAGTGAATGGCATCTAGAAAAACAACGGCATAAACGCCTTGCAGCGGGCGGTTTTGCCATTCCTTGATGAGTGGAACGATCTTGTTTGTTACGTTGGAAATGAGGGTTGGTGAGACCTCAATACCGTACATATTTTCCAGGTGATCTTGAATGTCTCTGGTGCTGACTCCCTTGGCGTATAAGGCTATGATTTGGTCCTCAATACCCGTCACATTCGACTGATGCTTCTTTACCACAAGGGGCTCAAACTCACCTTGCCGATCGCGCGGAACCATGATTTCTTGCTCTCCATACTCACTCGTAACGCGTTTCTTGCTCTTTCCATTGCGGCTGTTTGTTGTTGTTTTGTTCTCCAATTCATGCTTTTGATAGCCTAAGTGCGTATCCATTTCCGCTTCTAGCATTTCTTGAATTGTCTCTGCAAATAGATTCTTTAATGCGTTTTGGGCATCTTGAGCCGTTACTAACTTGTTTTCTTTGATAAATTCGCGGAGCTGCTGCTTTGTCCATAATCCCACGTGTTCTCCCCAACCTTTCTTATACTTCCATTTTAATAGGTTTTGGAGTTTACACAAAC